>NZ_JACKZA010000024.1 GCF_015100155.1 Acidithiobacillus sp. HP-2
ACCAAACCCTCCAAGGCCACCAGCAAGTCCGGATCGCGATCCACCAGCCTTTTTCTCCCGCCACCCGATCGACGAACTCTGCCTTGCGGGAGCCTGTTCTCCGGATCCTTGAGCTCTTTGAGACCCGCCATGATGGACCCCCGCGCGACTCCGGTAGCCTCACTCACCCGCTTGACACCGCCATGACCCAGCACCTTCGCTTCTACTGCCGCATATAGCCGTCTCTGCCGCTCATCCAGTATCCCTTCGAGCGCTTGGTGTCGAGCGGCTATCAGTGCGTCTGCTTCCATGCCGCAAGACTATACCCGCTATATAGTGAGTACAAGTTATTTATTTATGAATACTTACATTGATGATAGCCGCCGCATTGGCCATCGTCCAAAACAAAATCAGGTGAGGAATATTCCCGGTGGCTTTCGTAAATAACCAACCACCGGCCCCGGTTAGGCTGGCAGTAAATAGGGCGGGGATTCCTGCAAAAAGCAATAAATAGGCGATGCTGTTGCGGACTGTTTGTAATCCTGCCCAACCGGGACAGAATCGACGTAAAAGCAGGCTGCCCAGCCAGGCACCCATGATTTCGCTGCAGGCAAACCAGATGTTGATTCCCCAGCGGAGGTGGATAAAAAAGTGCCCGCCCAGTAATGACGCAATGAGTAGTCCCGGTATGACTCTTGGTCCCCAAACCAGGAGTCCGTAGGCGGCAATTCCAGCCGCTGGCCAGATGGGCCAAAAACGACCCGCCAGGGAATGGCTGAAAATCAGCGCCGCAAAAACAGTCAGCAGCAAGTGCCCGCCAAAAAGCCCAACATTCAGTAAAAAAATCTGCCGCAGGGACGAGGGCCGGGAGAGTGCGGGTAACTGAATTTCAGCAAATGATTTCACGGCGTGGCCGCGATGTATGCTGCCATCTCGTTGAGGATGCCTGCCGTTAAATGATCATAAATTTCCATGCTGTATTCGCTGGATAAATGATTGCCAACTATATCTGCAATGACCAGCTGTAATTGCGCACGTTGTTCACGTAAGGAAGGTATGGTGTCCATGAGCGGATAAAGAGGGCAGGATAAATTATCACAGGACAACTGGACATTAATGCTTTGCGGCATACTTTGCAGTACGGCCCGCAAGCCCTTGGCGAGTACCAGAAAACGGGCAAAGCTGACCAATAAACTGGAGTTGGACGACTGCATTGAAATTTGCTTCCCCAGGAAGCGCTGACTGATTTCTCCAGCTGAGACGGGGCGACTGATGGCATAACCCTGTACCTGACGAATTCCCAGAGCGGTTACGGCAGAAAACACTTCCGCGTTTTCAATGCCCTCGACAATGAGTTCTACTCCCAGCCCATTGGCCATTTCCAGCATGCTCGCCAGAAAATGCAGATCTCTTGGGCGTTTTTCCAGGTGACGGCTGAACGCCTGGTCCAGTTTGACGGCGTCAAATGGGTAATCCTTGAGGCGCAGCAGACTGGCGTAAGCCGTGCCCAGATCGTCGAGAGCGATGCGTACTCCCAACTCCTTGAGGCGGCCCAGTTGTGCTTTGGCTGAGGCGTAATCCAGAAATTCGTCACCTTCCAGCACCTCAATAATCAACTGCCCGGCAGGCATCTGAAAGCGCAGCAGCGTACTTTCAATAAACTGAATGACCTCTTCAAGCAGCAGATCCTGCGGCTCGAAATTTACCGCAATGGAAATGCTTTGGCCGGCATTTTGCCACAATCGCCATTGCCGGGCGGCTTGTTCCAAAATCGTACAACTGAGTTTGCGGCGATCTTCTGCTGCCAACCAGGGTAAAAACTCGCTCGTTTCCAGCAATGTGCCGTTTTCCTCCAGGCGAGCGAGGGCTTCCAGTTCATGGGTGCGACTACTCGGAGTATGGATAATGGGCTGATAGAGCGTAACCACATGTTCGGCCAGCAGCCCCCGAAAATATTGTTGACGGGCTACGAGCTGCGGGGTACCGGGGTCATAAATGGAGGAGGGATCATAGAGCGTATAAAACTGCGCTGTTTTATGTCGTTTGGCCTGATGCAGGGCCAGATTGGCATGATGAATAATATCCCGAGGCTTGTCATCGTCCAGGGGATAGACGGTTACGCCAATGCTGGCTTGAACCCGCAGTTCTGACTGATTGACCGTAAAGGCACGATCCAAGTTCATCCGTATGCGTTCCATGACCACTTCGAGATCAGCCCAGCGTTCCAGGTCTTCAATCAACAATACAAATTCATCACCACCCATCCGGAAGAGCGTGTCATGACTTCGCAAATCTTTTTGAATACGTTGGCTGAATTCAACCAGAATCTGGTCGCCCGCCAGCCGCCCCAGCTTTTCGTTGATTTCCTTGAAATTGTCGAGGTCAAGCATTGCCACTGCCAGCAGTCGCTGATGCTGATCAGCCATACGTAACGCCTGTTCCAGACGATCATCCAGCTCCATGCGATTATACAGACCGGTCAGAGGATCACGGCGCGCATGTTGTTGCAGGCTTATGATCATTTCACCCATATAGGCAAAGGCAGAAAAAAATTCGGTGCCGACTTGTTCAAAGTAACCCGACTCACTGCTGCCCACAACACCCAGCGCTTTTTGTCCCTCAATACTGAAGGGGACCAGGATGATTTCAGAGAGTTGCTTGCGCAGGGGCAGGAGCCATTCCGGGCAATCAGGATTGTCCAGGGAATAAGTCATTGCTGTATTGCTGCTCAGAACCTGATAGCAGGGATCCTGAGGGTTCTCAAGAATGTCAGGATGATTCTGAATACCCAGTTCATGGTAGGGTCTAAGTGGCTTTCCAGGCGCCTGGAAGGCATACCATGCCCATTTCAGGGATCTGTTGTTGTCAAGGATGCCCTGACAAAGCGCATTCAGAAATCCGTATGCACCTGCGTCAGCGGGAACCGCACTTAAGGCTTGGAGCATTGCGGAAAAAAGGGCGCTGTGGTCACGCTCAATGGCCGTAACATTTTTTATCTGGTTGGGCACTAGAGTGTCCGTTATAAATTAATAAGTATGATGTTATATAGGACAATGAGGGAAGATGACAAGGTCTTGTGTTAAATTGGTTATTTCTTGATTTCTGAGGTGCTGAACATCAGCGAAACCAGAGTTTGTCCCAACTTTGCTGGGCAGCTAGCCCGAGTTTTTGCGGCAGGCTTTTGGGCCGCTGGTAACTCAGAAGCAGTAACTTACCTTTTTTTGCAGCCTCAACGATAATCTCGTCGCTGGTAGCCAGCTGATCAACCAGCCCCAGTTGCAGGGCCTTGTTACCCAGCCACGCCTCGCCGGTGGCCACTTTTTCCAGATCAAGCTGGGGGCGAAACTGCTCCACGAAGTCGCGGAACTGGGCATGGGTCTCTTCCAGTTCTTCACGCAGTTTGGCGCGACCACTATCGGTATTTTCCCCGAAAAGCGTGACGGTCCGCTTGTATTTACCAGCGGTAAACTGCTCGAAATCGATATTGCGTTCCTGTAACCAGCGATGAAAGTTGGGAATTTGTGCGACAACTCCAATAGAACCGAGCAGCGCGAATGGGCTGGCCACAATCCGGTCAGCGGTCACGGCCATCATGTATCCACCGCTGGCCGCAACAGCATCTACCAATACGGTGCTATGAATTTTGGCGGCACGCAGGCGCAAAAGCTGGGCGGCCGCCAAACCATAGGTATTGACCATGCCGCCGCCGCTTTCGAGGCGGATGAGCACACAATCATCAGGCTGGGCAACCTGAATGATCGCGGTAATTTCCTCGCGCAAAGCGCTCACCGCCGAAGCGCGAATGTCGCCCTTGAAGTCCAGCAGATAAGTACATATTTCGTCCTTTCTGGCTTTATGCATTTTCTTGAGGTTTTTTTGATGCGCTTTGCGGAGTTTTTTGTCGAAACGCAGCGCTTCGATACGGTCAGCCGCTTGTTCAATTTGCTGGCGTAAATCCGTAACCTGGACCTGACCTGCAGGTGCGGGTTTGCGCTTGCTGAGGGCGATGGCAGCAATGCCTCCGGCGACAATCAGGATGGCGACTACTATGGTGGCTGTTTCGGCGAGAAAGGTGAGGTAGTGACTGAAGAAGTTTTCCATGCAGCGACTATATACCAGATGCATCCAGGTCCAAAGTGCTTCACGCAGGTTGGCTGTGGCTTCTGGTTGAAGCTCACGGCTTGGGGGCGTTATCATCTGCAATCTTCCTGAAAATGGATTCCGTAGATGATTCATGTGAAGTTTTTTGCCAGTGTGCGTGAGCGTGTCGGGTCGGCCGAAATGCAGCTGGCCTGTCCGCCTGGTGGTTTTACGGTAGAAGAAGTGCTGACCATGGTCGAGGGGCAGGCCGGGACGGAATTGCATGACGCCCATCTGCTGGCTTCTCTGAATCAGCAGCATGTTCCCTTTACGGCGTCGGTTAAAGATGAAGATGAGGTGGCTTTTTTCCCTCCGGTAACCGGAGGTTGATGGATGATCGTTAGCGTTCAGAAAGAAGATTTTGATGCGTCAACCGCCTGTGCCGAAATGGCTAGGGTAAGCGGAGCCGGGGCATTGGTGACTTTTGTGGGTACGGTGCGGGATTACAGCGACGCCAGCGACATTTTATCCATGGAAATTGAGCATTATCCGGGTATGACGGAAAAGGAGCTGGAACGCGTCAGTATGCAGGCCGCAAAAGCTTACGATATTTTCGACAGCCTCATTATTCATCGTTACGGTTTGTTGCAGCCTCAGGATAATATTGTTCTGGTGGCGGTCTGGTCCCGGCACCGGGCTGCGGCTTTTGATGCCTGTCGTTTTTTAATAGATGTTCTCAAGACCTCTGCGCCTTTCTGGAAAAAAGAAATCACCCCGCAAGGATCCCGCTGGGTCACAGATTGCCCGGGTTGTCGGGCCGGGAGTCGGGAGGGGCACAGTCATTCAGTACCTTCAGCCCATCCGGATCAACGGCTTCACTCCAGTTAAAACCTGCCCAACGGCAGAAAAGTTGAGGAAACAGTTTATGCCAAGTTTTGATGTGGTTTCGGAAGTGGATATGCAGGAGGTAGATAATGCCCTGCATACTACGCAAAAAGAAATTTCCACCCGCTACGATTTCAAGGGCAGTAAGGCATCTATTGACCGAAAAGACAAAGAAATCATTTTGCTGGCCGAAGATGAATACAAACTGGGCCAGATGATTGATTTATTTTCAGCCCGGCTGGTAAAGCGCGGCGTGGATCTGAAGGCTCTGGATGTCGGGAAAACAGCCGCTGCAGCGGGAGGCATGGAACGTCAGGTGCTTACCTTGAAAGTCGGGCTGGAAACTGAAGTGTCCAAGCGCATGATCAAACATCTCAAGGATGGTAAATTCAAGGCTCAGGGCAGTATTCAGGGCGACCAGCTGCGGGTGTCGGGTAAAAGCCGCGACGAACTGCAGGCCGCCATTGCTGCCTTGCGTTCTGAAGATTTTGGCTTACCCCTGCAATTCAATAATTTCCGCGATTAATCGAAAGGTTCTGAGGCGAGGCAATGACAAAACAGACGGCGCTGTATGAGTGGCATCTGGCGCAAGGGGCGCGCATGGTGGATTTTGCAGGATGGCAAATGCCCCTGCAATATGCCTCGCAGCTCGCCGAACATAAGGCAGTACGTGAAGCGGTGGGTTTTTTTGATGTTTCCCACATGCGCCCTTTGGATATTGAAGGCAAGGATGCCCGCAGCCTGCTCCGTCATGCCCTGGCCAATGACGTGGCCAAGCTGGATGCCCACCCGGGTAAAGCCCTGTACAGCACCATGTTGCAGATGGATGGCGGCATTATTGATGATCTGATTGTGTATTATCGGGGAGGCGATACTTATCGGATAGTCCTGAATGCTTCGGGTGCAGAGGCAGATACCGCCCATTTTCAAAAGCTCATCGACCAGCATGCCTGGCAAGTGACGCTAAGCAAACGCTCTGATCTGGGTATTGTTGCTGTTCAAGGACCGAAGGCACGGGTGCGGGTGGCCGATTTGCTGCAAATACCCGCCCTGGAGTCACTGAAGCCTTTTACTGCGCTGGAACAGGATGGATTTTTTATTGGCCGGACCGGCTATACCGGCGAAGATGGCGTAGAAATCATAGCGGCAAATACCCTTTTGCCGGAATTGGCCGGGCGTTTGCTGACAGCAGGGATTGCCCCAGCAGGACTGGCTGCCCGGGACAGCCTGCGCCTGGAAGCTGGCCTGGACTTATACGGTCAGGATATGGATACCTCGGTTTCTCCCTATGCCAGCAATCTGGGCTGGACCGTGGATTTGCGCGATTCCGATCGCGATTTTATGGGCCGAAACGCACTCGAAGCGGAACTGGCCCGGGGCGAAGGGCCACGTCTGATTGGTATCGCCCTGCCTGCCGGTATTCCCCGGCACGGCTATGTGCTGGAAGATGCTGCAGGGACGCCTTGCGGTGTGGTCACCAGCGGTATTTTTTCTCCGAGTCTGCAATGTGGTATAGCCCTGGCCAGGGTCGATATTCCGGTAGCGGCAGGAAGCATTTTGCAATTAGTCATTCGCGGTGCCCGCAAACCGGCCATGGTGGTCAAGCCGCCGTTCTGGCGTCAGGGCGCCGCTACTTTTTCCTTTACCGAGGAGTGTTGAAGGCATGAGCAAAATTCCGCAATCATTACGTTATAGTGACACCCACGAATGGGCCGAGGATCTGGGTAATGGACGTTACCGGATTGGAATTACCGATCATGCCCAGGCGCTGCTGGGTGATCTGGTGTATGCCGAAGTTCCCGAAGTCGGAAAAGACCTGCAAGCCGGGACGGTTTGTGGTGTTCTGGAGTCGGTAAAGGCGGCGGCGGATTTGTATGCGCCCATTACGGGTAAGGTTCTGGAGCGTAATGAAGCACTGAGTGACAGTCCGCAACTGCTCAACGAAGATCCCTATGGAACAGGCTGGATAATGGTCGTGGCTGCTGAATCCGCTGCGTTTGCAGAACTGATGGATGCAACGGCTTACGCCAAAATTGCGGAGGCATAGGCCGAATGCCCTATATTCCCCATGATGCGGAGGAAACGGCAGCGATGTTGGCCGCCGTTGGCGTGAATAGTCTGGATGCGCTTTTCGATGAAATTCCGTCCGGTCTGCAGGTTCATGACATGGTGTTGCCAGAAGGCTTGTCCGAGATGGCCTTAGGTCGGGAGCTCGAAGGCCGGGCCCTGGCGAATGCGCCATTATTGTGCTTTGCTGGCGGAGGTGCCTATGCGCATCATATTCCCACCATTGTCTGGGAAATTGCCGCCCGGGGTGAATTTTACTCTGCTTATACCCCTTATCAGCCTGAAGCCAGTCAGGGCACATTGCAGGTACTTTATGAGTACCAAAGTTTCATCACCCGCCTGACGGGTCTGGAAGTCAGTAATGCCTCCTTGTACGACGGCGCCTCCGGTTTGGCAGAAGCCTGTCTGATGGCTCTGCGTATTCAAGGAAGCGAAAAAAGCATCCTGGTGCCGGAGAATCTTCTGCTCAGCTGGCGCAGTGTGCTGGATACGGTGCTAGGCATGCAGAATATCCGTCTGCAAGCAGTGCCTTATGATCCCATTAGCGGCACCTTGCAGATTCCCGGCGATGCGAGCGATGCGGCGGCCTTGATTGTTCCCCAGATTAACGCCTTTGGCTTGCTGGAATCGGTGGATATGCTGACGGACTGGGCACATGCCCAGGGATTGTTAACCATTGCGGTAGTCAATCCGCTGGCCCTGGCCATGTTGAAGGCTCCAGGCGACTGGGGCGGGAAGGGCGCTGATATGGCTGTGGGTGAGGGCCAACCCATGGGGATTCCGCTGACCGGAGGGGGGCCCTACTTTGGCTTTCTTGCCTGCCGCAAAGCCCATGTCCGGCAATTGCCGGGTCGTCTGGTCGCCAAAACCGTCGATGCTAAGGGTCGTACAGGATATTGTCTGACGCTGCAGGCTCGTGAACAGCATATCCGGCGGGGTAAGGCTACCAGTAATATCTGCACCAATCAGGGCTTGATGGTCACTGCGGCCACTATTCATATGGCGACACTTGGAAGCCATGGTCTTCAGGAAACCGCCAGCCTCTGCCATACCCGCGCCCGGCAATTACGCGAGTTATTGGCCGCGCTGCCCGGGGTGAGCTTCCCCTATGCGGGTGCTTTTTTCCATGAATGGGTCGTGCGCCTGCCGCTGCCCGCCACGACGGTTCGCGACGCACTGTTGGGCCATGGCCTGCTCGCGGGTATTCCTTTGCGTGAATGGGAAATGGGTGAGCCGGGTGATTTGCTGGTGTGTACGACGGAATTACTGGAAGAAGCCGACCTGTTGACTTATCGGGATGCGCTGAAAAGCCTTCTGGAGGCCCAATGAATCCAGCTGTGACAGAAACCCCGAATGACACAATTTTTGCCCATGATCACCATTTGCCAAGACAGAAATTACCCGCTGATATACCCGAAGATTTACTCCGCAAGACACCGCTAAATTTGCCCAATGCTTCCGAACTGGATGTTTTGCGCCATTATACCCGCTTGTCCCAGAAAAATTTTTCCATTGATACCCAGTTTTACCCACTGGGTTCCTGTACCATGAAATATAATCCGCGTATTGCCCATGCCATGGCTTCATTACCCGGTTTTGCCCGTCTGCATCCTGATACTCCGGCCCCCGCCATGCAGGGGCTGCTGCAGGTTCTCTGGGAACTGCAGGAATGGCTGGCGGCGGCAATGGGCATGGCTGCGGTGAGTCTGACTCCGGCGGCAGGAGCCCAGGGTGAGCTGGCTGGCGTGGCCATGATTCGCGCCTATCATCTGGCGCGGGGAGATACCGGGCGCAACAAGATGCTGATTCCTACGGCGGCCCATGGTACCAATCCAGCCAGTGCGCAAATGGCCGGATTTGAGGTTATCGAAATCCCCAACCTGCCCGATGGTGATCTGGATATGGCCGCCTTGGATGCTCACCTGGGTCCGGATGTCGCGGGAATCATGCTCACTAATCCCTCGACTTTGGGGGTTTTTGAAAGACGTATTGCAGAAATTGCCCAGCATGTGCATGCCGCCGGGGGCCTACTTTACTATGATGGTGCCAATCTCAATGCCATTCTTGGCCGAGTTCAGCCCGGTCAGATGGGTTTTGATGTGATGCATCTGAACCTGCACAAAACCTTTGCCACTCCCCATGGTGGGGGTGGACCGGGGGCCGGTGCTGTGGCTGTGCAGGAACGCCTCAAGCCCTTTTTGCCACTGCCCACGGTTTTGAAAGAGCCGCATGGGGCCTTGCGCTGGATGGGTGCCAAAGATCTCCCACAAAGTATTGGTCATTTAAGTGCACATGGTGGAAATATCGGCGTATTGCTGCGTGCCCATGCGTATCTTCGGCGACTGGGCCGTAGCGGTGTAGGGCGGGTATCCGCCTATGCTGCCCTCAATGCCAACTACCTGCTTAAAGAACTGCAGCGCCTGGGTTATCAGGCGGCTTTCCCGGAACGTCGTGCCAGTCATGAATTTATCCTGTCAGTGAGTGACTTGCACAAAGCCACAGGCATTCGCGCGCTGGATGTGGCAAAACGGCTGCTGGACTTTGGTATTCATGCTCCGACTATTTATTTTCCACAATTGGTGCCCGAATGTTTGCTCATAGAGCCGACCGAAACCGAAAGCAAGGCAACGCTGGATCGCTTTGTCGCGGTCATGGCGCAGATTCGCCAGGAAGCGCTGGAGCAGCCGGAATTGCTGCGGGAAGCTCCCCATCATTTGCCAGTTGGTCGACTGGATGAGGCGCTGGCCGCCCGCAAGCTGGATGTATCGGCAGCACAGGAATGACGAGCCTCCGTGTGACCAGCAGGTTGCCGGCAGCTGTCCAGCCAGCATTTACCCTCACTACGAATTTCAGACTGAATTAATTCAGGAAATCACTTTTCCTCGTTCCAGCCGAATGATCTGATCCGCCAGACGGGTGGTGCGGGGTCGATGGGCGACAATCAGAATGGTTTTTTTGCCGTGCAATTCTGCGAGAGTTTCAGCAATGCGTTCTTCGCTTTCGCTGTCGAGATTGCTGGTCGCTTCATCCAGTACCAGCACGGGGCGATCCAGATACAGTGCGCGGGCAATGGCCAGACGCTGACGCTGACCTCCGGAAAAATTCGCGCCATTCCCCTGGATGGGACTGTCCAGTCCGCCACTCAGGGCCAGAAAATCCCAGGCATGCGCCTGCCGGGCAGCAATTTCGGCGCGATGAGGATCGGGAGTGTCTTCACCGTAAGCAATATTGCTGAGGGCGCTGCCACTGAACAAAACCGGTTCTTGCGCTACAAAGCTGAAATAACTCCGATAGTCTCCCGCAGGGATCTGATTTTTATCCATACCGGCAACGGTAATACGGCCACTGCTGGCCGGAAGCAGGCCCAGAATCACCCGTATCAGGCTGGTTTTGCCGCTGCCACTGGGGCCCACAAAGGCGGTGGTGGTGAGCGGTGGAATGCAAATATCCAGTCCCTGAATAATGGATTCCTGGCCCAGTTGCAGGCGCAGATTGTGACATTGCCAGGTCCCCCAGGGACGCGGTTCAGTGGTAATGACAGTCTGTTCCGAAGGTTGATCCAGCCAGGCAAAAAGCCGGTCTGCGGCTGACAACCCTTGCTGCAATTGATTATTGGCGGAAGAGAGTTGCCGCAGGGGTTCATAAATCAGCCCCAGGGCCGTAAAAAAGCTGAAAAAGGCACCGGTGCTCATGTTGCCATTAACGACCTGGCTGCCGCCCAGGTAGATAATGGCGGCAATCCCAAGGGCGGCGATCATTTCCATGACCGGCACCGTGGCTTTCTGAATCCGGGCGATCTGCATCATCAATTCGAAATAGTGCCGGGCCTGGTGTCCAAAACGTCTGGCCTCAAAAGGTTCACCCCCCTGACTTTTAATGACTTCCACACCCCGCAGGCTTTGCGAAAACTGATCCATGATTTCGCCCATCTGTTCCTGCTGGGAGTTGCCTCTCTGGCGAAGTTTCTGGCCAAAGCGAATCAGGGGATAAAAAGCAATGGGCAGGGTTATGAGACTGATGAGCGCCAGCTTCCAGCTCATGTAAAACACCACGAAAAGCAGGGCGACAATCTGGAAGCTGGAAAGAAAAAAGCGCGCCAGCACGGAGAGACCCTGCTGGAGCAGGGTCAGATCCAGACTCATCCGCGACAGGGTGCTGCCATGACTGTGATCGATGAGGACTTCCAGGGGAAGACGCAGGGTGTGGCCGAAGAGGTTTTCCCGCAGACCGCGTAAAACCTCTTCCTCCACCCGGGCCAGATTGATGGCCTGGAGATAATCGGCAATACCCTTGACCGCGTAGATCAGGATGACCCCTAAGGGCAGCCAGACCAGCATGCTGACCTGGTGATCAATGAATATCCGATCCAGCACGGGTTTAATGATGTAAGCCATGGCACCCATGGCCGCACCAGATATCACCATAAAGAACATGGCTACGGCGACACGTCCCCGGTGGGGGCGCACCAGACCGAGAAGACGGTGAAAGCTTTGCGAACGCAGCGCAGCAGAAGCGCTATCCGCGCTCACTCTTCGAGCAGGCCTCGTTTGTCTTTCACTTCCAGCCAGGCATCGGCATCTTCCGGCGCCGGTTTTTTCTGAATAATGGCCGGCCAGACCTTGGCGAGACGTGCATTGATTTCTTCATATTCTTCCTGGCCTTCGGGCAGGTCATCGTCACGGAAAATGGCTCCGGCAGGACATTCAGGCTCACAAAGTGTGCAGTCAATACATTCGTCAGGGTCGATCACCAGAAAATTGGGACCTTCACGAAAACAGTCTACCGGACATACATCCACGCAGTCCGTATATTTACATTTGATACAAGATTCAGTCACCACGTAGGTCATGGGGGCCGGGCTCCTTGGCTTTTCGGTTTAAGGGTGGCCGGGCTGCCCCGGCGAACTGGGGGCCTATTCTAGCCCAAGGCTGCCCGCCTGCCCACTATCCATATATAGACCTTTTTGATGTCCCGGATGGTAAACCCGCACATAATTTGCTACAGTACAAATCTGGACTTTATCCCATCATTGATCCAAGAGGAGAATCCCATGGCAGTATTGGTAGGTAAAAACGCCCCCGACTTTGTAGCCCCAGCAGTTATGCCTGACAACAGCATTAATGAGAAATTCCAGCTATCTCAGCACATCAAGGGTAAATATGCGGTGCTTTTCTTTTACCCTCTGGACTTTACCTTTGTCTGCCCTTCAGAAATTCTGGCTTTCAATCATCGTCTGCATGAATTTAAAAGCCGTAACACCGAAGTGATTGCCTGCAGTGTGGACTCTCATTTTACCCATCTGGCCTGGAAAAATACGCCCGAAGAAAAGGGTGGCATTGGCCAGATCCAGTTGCCCATGGTGGCCGATTTATCCAAGAGCATTGCCCGCAATTATGACGTGCTGCTCAATGACGAAGTGGCATTGCGTGGCTCGTTCCTGATTGACCGTCAGGGTGTTGTGCGTCATGAAGTGGTCAATGATTTGCCACTGGGACGTAATATTGATGAAATGATCCGTATGGTGGATGCCCTGCAGTTCTCCGAAGAGCACGGCGAAGTGTGTCCGGCCCAGTGGGAAAAAGGCAAGGCGGGCATGACCCCCACCGGTGAAGGTGTGGCAGATTTCCTGGCCAAGCACGGCAAGGATCTCTAAAACTGTATCTGATTTGAAAACGGCGGGTGGTAGCCGGGAGGCTTTTTGCTCCAACGTCCCTTGCCTGTTGTTCTAAGGCTCATCCTGCTGTCAGGAGAGAACTCGCCCTTTGGGCTCAGACAGCTCTCCTGACGGGCGCAGAATTTCGCCAAGAACAACAACGGCGCGGGCCAAAGTCGCGGCAAAGCCTCCCGGCTACCACCCGCCGTTTTCAGGATTTGTTAAAAACCCGGCTGCACGATTGCCCCGGGTTTTTTTTATGATCAATGCAAGCTGTGTCCAGCATTTTGCGCAGCTTCGGCCATGACGGCTTTCACGGCTTCGGGATAATCTCCCCGGGTGACCTGTTGCAGGCCTTCCTGAAAAAAAGTGTTCGCATCAGCAGGTAAGTGATGGATGAGCGCTGCAAAAGCCTTGCGCATTTCTGCCGTATCCTGGGCGCGGGTCGCGGTAATACCCCAGTTCAGCAGTAAAATACGCCAGGGCCGTTGCGGGTCGGCGCTATCCAGGTCTGCGGCATAATCGGCCGATGCGGCGGTTACCACTTCTCCCATGAGCTGGGCCAAAGTTTTGAGTTCTTCTGTTTCATTATGGCTGTTAGCCAGCACCGCCAGGCCATTGACGACCGGTTCCAGGGTATGAATGGCTCCATGCTGCGCACAAATCCAGGCGGCAATGCTGACCGTAATCATTTCCAGCGCAATTTTGGCTTGCTTTTCACCCAGTCGGTCTGCCCAGGTGGACAGATCCATGAGCAGCCCGATACTCAGGTCGGCAATGCGCTCCGGTTCGTCCTCGGGCAGGCTGGGGTCCCATCCCGATACGTCATTACTTAACAACGTGAATAGTTGTTTCAGGGCATCGACAATCATGGGGGGGGTGATTTGTTCTCCTGTAGCTATTCCGCTGCTGGCAAAGGCCGCCAGAACCGGTTGGGTGTATTGCTCAAAGCGTTTTTGCGCTGCGGAGATGTCGAGAATAAGAGCCAAGGTTTCCTCCTGATATGCCCAAAGAAGTTCTGCGTGTTATGCTAGCACGGATCAGTCTGGATGCTGCAGCAGAAGGTGTCCGCCAACTTCGGGAATGGTTTTTATGCAACAGAGCAAAATGTTTTCACCCATTGATTTGCACATGCATTCGCTGGCATCGGATGGCACCATGACACCCCATGATCTGGTTCAGCGGGTTCATGATTCCGGCGTTCAGGTTATGGCTTTGACGGATCATGACAACACCGCCGGATTGGTGGAAGCCGGCCTCAAGGCGGCCGAACTGGGCATTCAACTGATTCCCGGAGTAGAGGTTTCCAGTGAGTGGGAAACCCAGGGAATTCATATTGTAGGCCTTTTTGTGGATCCCGAAAATAGGGTTTTGCAGGAAGGGCTGGCCCGGATCATGGCCTTTCGTGATTGGCGCGCGGCTGAAATCAGTCGCTTGCTAGACCAAGTCGGAATTCCCGGCGCGGAAGAGGGCGCTCGGGCCATGGCGGGTAGTCGCATGGTAGGTCGGAGTCATTTTTGTCGCTGGCTGGTTCGTCAGGGGCATTGTGCGGATGCCAGTGAAGCTTTTGGCAAATATCTGGGGCGTGGATGCAAGGCTTATGTCCCGAGCGACTGGATTCCCATGACTGAAGCCGTGCGGTGGATCAACAGTGCGGGCGGTTCTGCCATTGTTGCTCATCCCGGTCGTTACAAGCTCAGTGCTACCCGCTTGCGCAATTTGTTGACGGCTTTCCGTGAGGCCGGTGGTGCGGGTCTCGAAGTGTGTTCCGGCAGTCAGGCTGCTGGTGATCGCGAGCATTTGGGACGTCTTGCCAAAGAGCTTAACATGCTGGGTTCCCTGGGATCTGATTTTCATGGGCCGGATGTCGGTCATGCGGCCATTGGTCAATTGCTCCCTCTGCCCGACGGGGTAGAGCCGGTCTGGGCCAGAGCGGGCATTCACTTCCACTGATTCACTATTCGCAGTAGCTGCCCCGAGGAAGCCGGTGCCTAAAGAACAGGAAAATTCTCGCTACGCGCTTTGGGGCCTGGGCTTGCTGCTGCTGATTTATGCCGGAGCTGCCTATACCCTGAGTCCATTCGCTGGACCTTTGTTGATGGGGGCGGTATTGACCACGGTGGGCTGGCCCTGGCAACTGCGTTTGGAGCGGGCTTTTCATTTGCCACGCTGGTTGGGATCATTGGTGCATGCCATCGCCTGGGTGGCCATCATCATTATTCCTTCGGTCATTATTGTGGATACCATTTTGCCCAAGGTGGCCTTGCTGATTGCCCGCTGGCAGTCCGGAGATTCACTGGTGATGGTTCCCCCTGAAGTGATGCAAATTCCCTATATCGGGCATTGGCTGCGCTATCATCTGAGTTCACTGAATGGGGCCTATTTGTCTTCGTTTATCAGTGCCCATGCCAGCATTATTACGGATTCTCTCAATCAGCTCTGGATATTTACCCTGCACACCTTTTTCGCCGCCCTGACGGTATTCGCGTTGGCCTTGCATGGTGAGCGTATTACCGAAGCCTTGCGACTGGGAACCACCCAGCTTTGGGGACGGGATCGGGGAGACCGTTTTTTGGCGGCCTGCCGGGATGCGGCACGTTCCGTATTGATCGGCCTGATTGGGGTCGGAGTCATTGAAGGCATGTTTATCGGTATTGCCTATGCTCTGGCGGGATTGGCACTTTGGCCCCTTTGGCTGGTGGCTACTGCGCTCATTTCACCTTTACCGTTTGGGGCTACCGCTGTAGTGGGTGCTGCCACCATCTGGCTGGCTTTTACGGGTCATTGGATAGCCGGACTAGCCGTGCTGGGTTGGGGGTTTTTCGTGATCACGGTGGCTGACCTGATTGTTCGACCGTTACTGACCGGGTCTCAGACGCAGGCGCCTTTTTTTCTGGTATTTTTCAGTATCCTCGGTGGAGCCGAAGCCTTTGGCTTGATCGGGTTGATTATCGGCCCTATTCTGGTACTGCTGGCGCGCGGTGTGTGGCGAGCCTGGGAGCGCCGCATAAGACTCCAGGAATGAATTTTCGCTTGTGTCGGCAATACATGCGGCAGGAACATATACTCATTTTGACCATCTAATGATCAGGTTTTCTCGTGAAGCAGGAGCGTATCATGGACTACACAATGCTGGATCAACAGTACAATCAATTGCAGCAACAAACCCAGAATAATCTGCAGGCTCTGCAGCAGGTTGCCGGGCGGGTGAACAGCCTGGCTCCGGATAACATCACCGCCCGGGAAATCAACATGGAACTGCGGAGCCTGGCCATGAGTCTTCAGCAACAACAGCAGAATGTCGGCATGATGATGCAGCAGATGGCTCAGCGTATTCAGCAGATGGAAATGCAGATGCAGGGCATGAACCAGCAGGGTATGAACCCCAATATGCAGCAACGACCATGGAATGCGCCCATGCAGGGACAGCCGGGCATGGGTAGCGGCTTTTTGGGAAATGTCATGACCGGATTGGGGCTGGGTGCCGGATTCGCGGTGGCAGACAATATTGTCGATGACATTTTCGACAGTTTCTGAGTAGCGCGTGCCAGTTTGCGGACGTGACGACTGGTTGGCATTTGAAGCCGAGGTGCTCAGCTGGGCCAGGGCTTCAGGCTGGCGTCTGGAGCGGACGGGTCCTCTGCGCCGCAACGTCTGGCCCGTACCCAGGTTGGAGTTTCTCAGGGAAGGCGTTTTGCCGCCCGAAAGCTGGGATCAGATTCTGGGTTCATGTGCGCTTTTCGTCTCTTATGAACCCGGACGTCGGGAGGCCATCAGTAGCGAAAGCATTCCGGTCAAGTTTTATCAGGTCGAAAAAACCGCTTGGGGTTTTGCGCAAATTGCCCATTCCGGTCCCGCCGACTGGGTAGCTTGTTGTCGGGATTTACCGGGTTGGGATGTGTTGCCGGCAGAAACCGAGTCGGCCGCTTTTGCGCGTATCGGGCTCGCAACTATCCCTCCCTCTGAACGTCGGCCGGATATTTTGGCGGGAATAAAGACGGAGTGACTTTTGCCTAAGGAACAACTTTATGGGATTCATGCGGTCCATGCTGCTCTGGATGCCGGTGAGTTAGAGGAAATCTGGGTAGCTGCGGAGCGGCACACAGATGAGAGAATCGTACCTCTTCTGGAAAAGGCCCGGGCTCTGAATTTACCCGTTCATGAGTTGCGCCATGCTGCTCTGGCCCGCAAATTCAACACGGATAAGCATCAGGGTATTGCCGGTGTGCTTTTACAGCATCCAGAGCCGGATTTTACAGATATTCTCGCTGATCTGAATGGTCAGGGTTTTCTGCTGGTGCTGGATGGTGTGCTGGATCCCCACAATCTAGGTGCCTGCTTGCGCAGCGCTGAGGCGGCTGGAGTCAGTGCGGTCATTCTCCCCAAGGACAATGCCTGCCCGGTAAATGCTACCGTTCGCAAGGCTGCAGCTGGCTCGGCTTCACGGCTGCCAGTCTGTACGGTGACCAACCTGTCCCGTGCTCTTGCGGCCTTGCAGGAGGCGGGTTTCTGGCTGATCGGCATGGCCGGGGATGCGCAGCAAAGCATTTATGATCTGGATTTGAACATGCCGCTGGTGATGGTCATGGGTGGGGAACAAAAGGGCTTGCGCCGCCTGACGCGTGAACACTGCGATTATCTGGCGCACATACCCATGGCCGGAGCCATTGAAAGTCTCAATGTGTCCGTCGCTACGGGCATTTGTCTTTTTGAAGCCAGCCGTCAGCGACAGAGTCTGAAAACGTCGGCTATTGTTTAAGCCCAACAACGGCAGAGAGCCGGGAGGCTTTGCCGCGACTTTGGCCCGCGCCGTTGTTGTTCTTACCATAACGGGAAATGCAGCCCTGATTTTGGTAGACTGACCCGGTCAGAAAACACTGAGAACCCTAAATAGGTGTAACAATGCTGGTAGACTCCCATTGCCATCTCGATTTTGAAGATTTTGCAGAAGATCGGTCAGCCATTCTCGAACGTGCCCAGGCTGCCGGGGTGCAGGAAATCCTGATTGCCGCCGTTGTGCAAAAACATTGGTCGCGCGTACAGGCTCTGGCGGCTGAAAATACGGGTATATGGGCCGCTGCCGGGGTGCATCCCAATGAGCCGGAAGCTGAAACGCCGAGCATGGAAAACCTGCTTGCCGCTTTGTCGATGGAAAAAGTTGTCGCTGTGGGTGAGACCGGGCTGGACTATTTTCGCAGTGAGGGTGATTTGCGCTGGCAGCAGGAACGCTTTGCCCGGCATATTGCCGCCTCCAAGGCGACGGGGAAACCCGTTATTGTCCATACCCGTGAAGCCGCAGCAGATACCCTGGGATTACTGCGGAGCGAAGATGCCCGCGCTTCCGGGGGGGTCATCCACTGTTTTACGGAAAACTGGGAATTTGCCCGTGCTGTTCTGGATATGGGATTTTATGTTTCCCTTTCCGGGATAGTGACCTTTAAAAAGTCTCTGGACTTACAGGCTGTTGCCCGGAAATTGCCTGCAGATCGTCTGCTGGTAGAGACGGATTCGCCTTATCTGGCACCAACGCCTCTGCGCGGTAAACGCAATGAACCGGCTTATGTTCGTCATGTCGCCCAATTTTTGGCTGAGTTGCGAGCGGAGTCGTTTGCAGATCTAGCACGACAGACAACCGAGAACTTTCATCATCTTTTTACCCGGACGGTGGCCGCATGAAAATCACTTTTCTGGGAACAGGGTCCAGTGCTGGCACCCCGGTTATCGCCTGCGACTGTCCGGTATGTCGAAGTACGGACCCGCGCAACCGGCGTCGTCGTGCCAGTATTCTGGTAGAACACGAGGATACGGTGTTGTTGGTGGATACGGGACCGGATCTGCGCCAGCAAATGCTGGATGGCCAGGTCCAACGACTGACTGCCGTGCTCTATACCCATTTTCATGCGGATCACATCAACGGCATTGACGACCTGCGCGCCTTTAATTTTGCCCAGAAAATCGTCATCCCCTGTTATGCGGATGAACGTACGGCCAGCGAGCTGGAAAGTCGTTTTCGTTACTGTTTTTTGCCACCCGACGCGGCCTGGGCAAAACCTTCTTTATCCATGGAACGCTTCCATACTGAAAAGACTTTCGGCAATCTCAAGGTGACGCCCATTCCTGTCATGCACGGTAAATTGTGCATCCTTGGCTTCCGTTTCGGAGATGTAGCCTATCTGACTGATCTTAAATCGATTCCTGACGAAAGCCTGGCTCTGCTCAGGAATCTGAAATTACTGATTCTGGATTGCCTGCGCTACGAAGCTCATCCGACGCATCTCAATGTCGAGGAAGCCTTGTATTGGACCCGTCGTATTGCCGCTCAGCAAACCATTTTCACCCATATGACCCATGATATTGATTATGCACAGTTCGCTGCGGAACTCCCGGCAGATATCGTACCGGCTTTTGATGGTATGGTGATTGAGCAAGCATCCGCGCTATAAAAAGTGTTTGACAGTGCCGGGGTAAATCCATATATTACGCGTCATCGGGGCCATAGCTCAGCTGGGAGAGCGCTTGAATGGCATTCAAGAGGTCAGCGGTTCGATCCCGCTTGGCTCCACCATATAAACAAAACGGTTAGAGAAATCTAGCCGTTTTGTTTTTCTGTCTAATGTGACGGATTTTTGAAAAACCCCGACTTGTGCAGGTTAAAGTAGTGGCGAGCAAGCAGAAATGGAGCTGGGTCTTGACGGCATCGGCGGTATGGTTCTGACTGAGTGCGCTACCGATTTACTGTGTGATTGCTTTGAAGTCAACCTCAATGATTGCGGATCAGGGTCAATCAGATCAGAAAAACTCAAAATAAAGATTGCTTGGTTGCATACACGCGCTGTGCAGCGAAAAAAACGGTGAAACTTCAGCCCCCCACGTTTTGCTGAAATGGTCAGTTTTTCTCAAGAAAATATACACATCTATTTACGAGAAAAATAGGTTCTTATATGCAGTAATGTTGTCCTCATTGTCGTTGCTCAGATTTTTTTCTAATTTGCGCCAGGAAAACAAGCGATCAGCACCGCTGAGATCGTGAGTTTGATAGGCCTCCAATAATTTTTTTGCAGCATGATGTGCGTCAAAGCCTTCATAGCGATAACCACAATCGCCAAGAAATGCTGAATTATGAATTAGCGGGTATCCTCCATAAAGTAGTTCATAATAAAGATAATTTTGGCCGTTTTCCCAATGATGAGAAACTACCGCATCTGCTTCACTAGACATAAACCAAGGTGTAGGAAAACGCCCTTCAAAGCTGGTTAAACCATGTCTGACAATATTCAGACTTTGTGTAAAAAGTATAAAGTCGGGATGTTTATTAATGATCAAGGCATTACATATACGGGCATATTCAAGGAAAAATGGATTCTTCCGGTAAGCCTTTTCTATGGCGAGAATAGGGGTTAAAGAAGTCTTAACCATGCTCATATTGGGTTCCATCACAGCAATTCGCCAGTGCTTTTTGCCAGGTATATACGCATATTTCTGACTTTCAGGTAGTTGCGAAATGCCACGCTCCAGAAAATAGGGTGTCCATAAATGAGGAACTATGAATACTGGAGCACGGGATGCAAGTTCAAAGTAATCTTTGCAACTTTTTTCATATTCTGGAAGTGTCCAGATAGCATCATACACTTTATCGCTAACGAGGGAAGCCGGAGATTTGTTGTAGATTGCCCTTTCAACGTCTAAAAAATAATCATTTCCAACTCTCATCCAATAATAACGTCCACCCTTGTTACGAAAAGAATGTGCCCATTCATCAGGGAGTAGTGCACTCATTTCAATGACAATATTCAGTTGTTCCATACCATCATTCAGTCCAAGAACGGAGAGGTTGAGTGTATCCATCCATAGGGCATCGGGAAGCCGAACCGATTCCTCGCGGTCAATGAGCAAGCATGCAAATTCAACTTCAGGAATCTTTTTTAGAAGTTGAATTAAAAAAAAACAGTTTTGGAAAATGCCATTTTCCCATATGGATTGCTGATCGTCACGATAATGCAAAGTGACACCAATACGCAATTGCGAATTTTTTTGCATGAACTGGCTCCGATCAATTTAGTCCTAGAAGACTGGAAAATGCGTCTATATTTATCGATGCTGATGGGTGAACGTGATCTAATAATTTCTGATTACGCATGTTGTATTCGCTCCAATATTCTGCATCATCACGATTATTAAAAGCATCGAGTAGTACTGTGACACCCTTTTTAGCCTCAAACTCTGGATAGTAAAACCCAACATCAAAATTTTTAAGAAATAGCGAATTATGGATTAATGGATAGCCACCATATATCGCATCATAGTAAAGATAGTTTTGATCGTTCTCGGTTTGGTGAGATATTATTGCATCTATATGAAAGCAGCTTACCGCTTCGGCAAAGGCAGATCTAGGTTCATAGGTAGCTTTTCCCGCTTTTGTCAAATCAAGATGACTGGCTAACCGATTAAAAGTCAGATGCTCCTTGAGGTGAAACGTATTGAATGCAGCGATGAGTTCTACGGAATCAGGGTTTATGCGGTAAGCACCATCGGCTATCAACATCGGCAAATACGAATTTTTTATTACAGAGATATTCGGCTCAAAGGTCGCTACCCGCCATGATCGGTTCGAAATCGATTGCCGGATGGCAAATCCAAAACTGTCTTCTACTCCGAGGCTATGGATGGAAGCCTCAAGAACAACAGGAGACCATATATGTGGCGCGATAAAAACGGGTTTATCAGTTATGGTCTCAAGCATTGGACGGCATGTTGATTCATGGCAAGGAATAATCCAGGTTTCATCCATTGGGGTGGTATATAAGCCACGCTCAGGCATTTCATAGATTGCGCTTTCTGTCAATCCAGAATAAATGTGCCCAACATCGAAAAATATAATTTTCTTACCCAAGGCCTGGAGCCTAAGAATCCAGGGTTCAGGTAATCGTGCACCCATGATGATAAGCACATCAAGGTCATAAGTAACTTCTTCTGGCTTGACAAGAGGAGTCATCCATTGAACGGGCCAGCCATTAGGTAATGCATCGCCGCTGCCCCCATTAATTAGGAAAACCTCTTGAATTGCCGAGATGGACTTTAAGGCCATCGTTAAATATAAAATATTCTGGTTAATACCTCTAGACCAGACGCTATCATTTTCCTCGGCAAAAATAGATATTCCAATTTTCATAAAAATAGACTTTATCGTAATGGTACGGATTTCAGTTGCTGCAGAAGGCGTTCATAATCCATGGTCATTTCAGGATTGCCAGGCAAGTAACTTTGGATGATATATCGTTGTTTGTCAATATATGCTTGATAGTGGTTTGGATGGTTATGAATAGCGTCCAGAAGCTGTTTTGCACCGCTTTCCAGATTATTATTTTCATAGTAATACCCTAAATCAGCACATAAATGAGCATTATGGACAAGCGGATAGCCTTGCCATGCAGCTTCAAGGTAGATATAGTTAAGAGGGTTTTCCCATTGATGTGAAACAACAATATCCGTATTTTCCGCCAAGAAAACAGGTGTCTTCTGTCTCCCTGTAAAAACGGCCTTTGAATTTTTTACAATATCCAACTGCAACATCAAGGAGGTAAATTCCTTGGAATGATTGGCGAGTTGTTCTGTGTTGGTTACCTGTAAAAGTTCAATCGCTTCTGGATCCTGACGAAATGCGAGTTCTGCGATTAAAATCGGGTAAAGACAAAACTTTACAATGTCGATATTTGGTTCCAGAATGCTTATTCTTGCGGGTTTTCCCGGTGGGGTCCATAAACCTTTATTGGGTAGATTTGAGCTAGCCTCTTCCAAAAAAAACGGATCCCAGACGAAGGGGGCAACGTACCCTTTTATTTTTCTGAACACCTCAAAATATGGTCGACTATTTGATTCGACTTGTGGTATCATCCATATGGCATCGTAACGTGGATTAATAAATAGGTTGTCTCCAAATAATTCGCGCCCAAATATAATGGATTCCATGACGTGAATGTATTCAAATCCACAGCAGTACGAAACTAATCTGCATGTACGATTTTTCAAATACTCAGTTTGTTCTGCGCTAATTTGTCCACCGAGTTCTATGACTACGTCTGCCCTGTCTTTTATGTCTCCAAATCCCCAAATTTCTTCAAAAGAGTAAGTAGGGCTGTGAATACTGGTGGTGTTGAACACCACAACATCTTCGACAAATGAGCAATAACGCAGTGCTTTGGCCAAAAAGAAAGCATTTTGTTTGATTCCATTTGTCCATAAAGATTCCTGTTCATTTAGAATACCTATGGATATGGCGATAAACATTTTTTCTCCAAATTAAGTGCCGTGCAATGCGCGGCACTTACAATAATGACCTAAGCATTATCCATGACAAAATTTACTTGACTAGCTTATGAACTTTGATTGTTGAATTAATTTCAACACGCTGGTTCTTGAAACGACCCTGCGGTGTTGCATTACTGGCTACAGGATCCATGTACGAGTGTCCTCTTACTATCATCCGGCTGCTGGATACGCCGCGCGCTTCCAGATAGTGTGCGACACTCTCTGCACGCCGTACGGAAAGACGCTGATTGTATGCAAAACTACCCGTATGACTGCAGTATCCATTCACCGTGAGCACTGCAGAATGATACTTGTGAGCAAATGCTGCTACCTTATCCAGAACTGTGATATCCCTGTCCAGTAATTTTGCAGAATTTACTTTGAAGTTGACACCTTGAATGGTAATCGGCTTGCTAACCAGAACTCGTTTTTCAACAGGTGCAATGTCTGGACGAACCACTGGAGCAACCACTGGTACGGGTACTGCTGCTGGTTTGTTACATTCATGTAAAGGACAATAAACTTGGTATGGCGCGCAACCTGCAAGTGCCAGTATCGATAGAGCTATGAGTTTTTTCATGAAATTCTCCCTAATACGTTCCCCCCGGCTTCACGCCGGGGGGAACGATCGGCCAATTACTTGCCAATCCCAAACGCATAACCAACGCCCGCAGTGACCGCAACATGGCCATAGGCACCCGTGCCACCAGATACGCCGATATTGGCATTCCAGTGTTTGCTCATCTGATAGGTGAACCGCGCACCGACTGCAGTTTGACCATCGTATTCACCGGTCTGTAATCCTACGTAACCCATACCAGGGCAAAGGGTCGGTGAACCAGGCATGGCCAGTGCAGCAGCTATACCCGAAGCTGCAAATTTGTTGGTTTGCGTAATGGCATTACCAACGGACTGATTCAACTGACTGAGGTTTACGGCATCTGTGGGGGCAGTGCCTGGTGCTACATTGGTGATCTGCCGGGTGAGCCCGGTGTGAGCATTGCCTACCGAAACTGAATCAGCCCGGTTTGCCGCCGATCCCTGGCCCAACGCGACAGAATTGGTCCCGGTGGCAGTGGTGTTGGCACCAAGAGCGGTTGCGTTGGTGCCGCTGGCTATCGCATTGTTACCCACCGCAGTGGTGGGATCGCCCGTTGCCTGAGCGCCCTCACCAATAGCTACGGAACCTGCAGTTCCCGCGACCGCATTATCTCCTATGGCAATCGCTCCATTGGCCGTGGTTGTTGCAGAACCGGCACTAGCGTTTCTACCAATAGCCATCGCCCCCGTTCCATACTTTGCAGCACCTTTTCCAATTCCTGCCACAGAAATGGCACTGTTCAGCGAGGTGATACCTGTACTGGTGGACGTGCTCAGCGAACTGATGCCGGTACTGGTAGAGGTGCTCAGTGAGGTAATGCTGCTCTTGTTGCTGGAGATGCCCGTGCTGGTGGACGTGCTCAGCGAACTGATGCCGGTACTGGTAGAGGTGCTCAGCGAGGTAATGCTGCTCTTGTTGCTGGAGATGCCCGTACTGGTGGACGTGCTCAGCGAACTGATGCCGGTACTGGTAGAGCTGCTCAGCGAGGTGATGCTGCTCTTGTTGCTGGAGATGCCCGTGCTGGTGGACGTGCTCAGCGAGGTGATGCTGCTCTTGTTGCTGGAGATGCCCGTACTGGTAGAAGTGCTCAGCGAACTGATTTTTATGCTGTTCGCGAGTATAGCGTTTGCGTTATCTGCGATAAGTGCGTCATTCGTGTAGATCTTTGCGGTATTCGCGCTTATGCCTGAAGCATTGGTGGCGATGCCAGAGCTAGCGGAGGTACTCAGCGAACCGATGCTGCTCTTATTGCTGGAGATGCCTGTACTGGTAGAGGTGCTCAGCGAACTCAGCTGACTGACGTTGACTGCGTCCGTACTCACGGTACCAGCCGCCACATTGGTGATTTGGCGTGTCTGAGTGGCGCTGCCGACGCTCACCACATTCGATGCTCCGGCCGTGCTACCCGCGCCTAGCGCCACAGAGTTATTCCCCGTGGACTGCGCCCCTGTGCCAATCGCCACGGAATTGCCGCCATTGGCAGTGGTTGCATCACCTGTCCCGCTCGCGCTCGTGTAAGCCGCAGAGGAGCCGATGGCAATATTGCCATTAGTCTGTGGGCCGCTACTGACCTGTGTGGTGGCCAGCCCACCAACGGCAATGTCGCCGGTCCCGCTGGCTGTGCTGTTGACCCCGCTGGCCGTGCTGGCCTCCCCGCTGGCCGTGCTGCCGACCCCGGTGGCCGTGCTTTCAAGTCCGCTGGCCGTGCTGCCAGCCCCGGTGGCCGTGCCGAGGGTCCCGGTGGCCGTGCTGTCAGCCCCGGTGGCCGTGCTGCTGCCGCCGCTGCTGGCGTTGCTGCCGACCCCGGTGGCCGTGCTGTTGCCCCCGCTGGCCCCGGAGGAGGCCCCAGTGGCCAGGTTGCCAGCTGAATCCTGATTTGTAGCTCCGACTGTAGCTGAATAAATAAGAGGAATATCAATGGTGGCACTCGAACCTTGACCCCCACCAACAGCCCATGCCATGGGACTCATACCAGCCAACGGAAGCGCTGCAGCCATAGCGACCACAATGATCTTCTTGTCCTTACTTACCCACCCCCTGAGCGCCTGGAGTATCTGACCCACCAGAACCTTTTCCTGTGGATATGCACCCTTTTCGGTACCATCTACGCATCCACTACGAACTATTCCTCCGGAGCCTTTCCCTCTCCGCGCGTGCTCAGAAGCTACCTGTAAACAACCCAGCGTATGATTTACAACCAGACGGTATATATGATTCATCGGAGATCTCCTTGTGTAGCGGCAGTAATTGTATCGACTCCCTGAAAGGCAAAGAGTGGTCCGAAAATACCATGCGGTTAAATGCAAGATTTCCCCGGTGGTCTATCCATCTGGCCTTGATAAATAAAAACAGGGCATTTAAGATGTGAGCATTTTTGGTGCCAGAAATATGGTATTGATATATTTTTAACTACTTGTTGTTTTTATGGAAATAATAATGTGATAAATTTCTACACAATTAAATTTAAGGTTTTTTATTTAAATAAAAATGTACCATTAATAATCAAAATGTAACTTTAATTAACCCTTAAAAATTCTCTTAAAATTATAATATTATTTAATTAGTAAAAATAAAGTTTATAACTTAACAAATTGCTAATGCACTGATAAAAACCGCCGTATGGTGCTTTAATAAACAGTCGGTTTGGTGATGTTTTTGTTAATTGCTGCAACATTTCGCCAATTATGGCTACGATCATTGTGAAGGGCGTTCTGTAACGTATTGTTTCAGCGTTCTGAGTGTGGCCAGATTGCTGGGAATCACCGCTCCTGGCTCACTGGCGACGATTGCGGCTTCCTGTTCCAACCGTTTAATAGCTTTGTGACGGATTTGTGCCACAATACCGAGCGCGACAAGTCGTATCATATTGATTCAGGTTTGTTCATGGTGTTTATGCTTGACTCCACCGGATACCTTACTAAGAGTCAGCGTTTTACTCTGGCTCTTTAACCAAAAATAGGAAATCCCCCGGCTCTGCCGGGGTGACAGTAGATGTTTGACATATAGGGGAGTCCATCGGAGAACCGACGTTGTGAGCCGCCAAGCACACGATGAAGGAGAAACCGATGGACGAAGGATTGAGCCTAAGGCACAGCAAGTGGGAGTGCAAATATCACATAGTATTTATTCCGAAGTGCCGACGTAGGGTGTTGTACGGTCAGTTACGGAATGATCTTGGGGAGGTATTTCGGGCTTTGGCCCGGCATAAGGAAAGCCGGATAGAAGAAGGGCATCTGATGGTAGACCATGTTCATATGCTGATTTCGATACCGCCGAAGTACGCAGTATCCAGTGTGGTGGGTTACATCAAGGGCAAGAGCGCGATCCATATAGCGCGGACTTACGGTGAACGGAAGCGTAATTTCGTGGGCCAGCATTTTTGGGCGCGTGGGTATTTTGTATCGACGGTGGGTAGAGATGAGGCGATGATTCGAGATTATATTCGCCATCAGGAAAAAGAGGATGAACGAGTAGATCAGTTGAACATATGGAGTTGATCCGGGCCACCCAGTGGTGGCGCCAAAACTGAGGGGCCGCGTTAGCGTCCCCGTTTTAAGCCGCTTTGAGCGGCTCACGAACTAAAGCTCCCGGCTTTGCCGGGAGATATTTACTGTATTGGAAGAGCAGGTATTACCGAAAATGAGTACACCCAGGAAATTCAAAGTATCCTTATGGCGCAGGCTGAGGACTGTTTTTGCTACTGTCATGGTTACAGGGTCCTTTGTCTTTTTGGCAGCCATGTTTCTTTCCATCATTGTTGATGTGCTCATACATGCCTGGCCAGCGCTCAATATCAAATTGTTGACAGAAATTACCAATGGTATTGGTGGTGGTCTGAAAAATGCCATTGAAGGTTCCATTATCATGTCTCTGGGCAGCTTGCTGTTGGCTGGACCCATCGGGATATCTGCAGGCATTTATCTGAGCGAGCATGGTCATCGAAATGCTGGCAAGCTGCTGCGGTTTCTCTCAGACGTTCTGGTTGGTGTACCATCCATAGTGCTGGGTTACGTGGGTTATATTACGATGGTCATTTATTTGGGTTGGCAGTTTTCAGTGGCTGCAGGAATCATCACCCTGACCGTCATGCTCCTTCCCTACATTGCCCGCTCCACGGAATTGGCGCTGAGTAACATCCCTTTGTCTGTTCGTGAGGCTGGATATGGATTAGGGGCAGGGGAGGGGCGGATTGTTTTCAAGATACTGCTACCTGGTGCCGCACCGGCGATTATGACCGGTCTTTTTTATGCGGTGGCATTATCCATGGGCGAAACAGCTCCACTTTTGTATACCGCTGGCTGGTCAAACTATATGTGGACCGGAAGTCTGACCAAGGAGCCAATCGGCTATTTGACTTATGTTATCTGGACATTCATCAACGAGCCTTTTGCAGAATCACATATGTTGGCATTTGCCGCAGCTTTCCTGATTACCGCCGGAGTGTTGATACTCATTCTTCTGGGGCGGTGGTATATGGTACGAGCCCAGCGGCGGATGGGAGCATACCGCTAAGCTGTCAGGTTGTTCAGGAAAAAACCTTCAGTACCTGGCTATCTTCTGAACCCGATAGAAGTTCTTTTGCTCTGGCAAGATGTTCAGTGGCACGGCCACGATCACTATTATCTGTCGTCTGCCAAATGGGAAACAAAGTGGTTTCTTCACGGTTTTCATGCTTCGCAAGTGAGCCGGAAAGCATTGCGCAGATGGCTGGCAGCATACCATAGTCTTTTTCGTCAAAGGTTTCTTCGACCAGGCGCGATTGCACAATAATACTGTCATGTTCAAAAAGCATATCTGCCAAGGGTCCCTGCTCTTCGCCCCCCCCAAGAACCGGACCCAGCAGATTGTTTTCCAGATGAACGTGACGACGGAGACCAATCCAGTAATCCTTGAAAATACTCTCAGCCTCAGCAATCCTGTTTTCGTTGGCTGCAGCAAGAACCTGAGCAAACTGATGATCCAGGCGATAATGGTCCCAAGTTAACAGATCAACCACATCTTTGGCTTCTGCCTCGGCTCGGGGTTGAACTTCGACCTGCCATAGTTTGCCGTCGCTTTCCATGTGCCAGGAGATGGCATCCCGCAGTTGAAAAGCTACGGCACGCATCATGGCGGCAGGATCTGAATCTGTGAGCACCTGTATTTTTTGCCCGACGGACAGACGAATGCTGGCCGCATAAACAACGGGTTGTGCTTCAGTATATGTCATTCCGCGCACATCAATCACGTTACTCAAAGGGGCCACAGCGGAAGGGTTTATGGAGTCAATCGACATGAAGGGTATCCTTGATGTTACAGAATGGTGCCCAGGGCCGGACTCGAACCGGCACGGTATAAACCGAGGGATTTTAAGTCCTGAAACCGCTTATTTTTGGGCTTTATTAATCAATATATTACTTAAAAATTAAAGTTATATCATTAAGTTACCAGCCTTCATCGTTCCTTGTCATTCCCTAATACTCCTTGTGTTTCCTGTTCTCAGTGTCATGGTATTGTCCATATTTTCTATCTATTTTAAGCCAAAAATCCACGCATTTGTTCGCGCTATTGAGAAGAACGATTATAGACGTTCAAGCGGGATAATCCTCCCAATTGTCGCTGACAAAATCATCCCGCAATGCGGTTGTTTAAGTTGGCACTACCCAGCTCCAAGAATAGATTTTACAGTGAGTTTAAAATCTTGTCGAACTACGCCACTGCCCATTTCCCTTGTGTCCCAAGTTTACTGGGCTGGGGATGTGCGTCCTTTGGTTCATATTGTCCCTGATCGTCCGTGACTACCACATCCACTATGAACTGGCTGCGGGAAGCATGAGCAGGTCAAACAGCAAAGGTGATCAACTGGTTTGAGCAGAAATCAACGCCTGGGTCAATCAAATGAAAGTTTGTGCGGTTGTGGCATGCACCTTCATCATGTATGCTAAAAACCTATATTTAAGGGGGTTTTCTATAGACCAATGAATCGGATGGATTTGATGCGCACATTGTCTGATATGGAACTGCGTAATCTCTTTGTGTTTACCAAAAGAGATATGGAAAAAATGTTTCCGAATGAAACCGACAAGGCTATGGGAAAATCCTTGCAGCGCATGGTCAAAGATCAGTTACTGATCAAGGCCGCCCGGGGGATCTATGTTTACGCGCCTGCGTTGATGCGGAACGGGGGTCGGGTCATTGAGTCGGTGGCACGGGCTTTACGACCAGGGCAGCTCAGTTATGTTTCATTGGAAAGCTTGCTCTCTGAGTATGGGCTCATTTCCCAGGTTCCTGTAAGCTACCTGACCGTCATGACAACAGGCGCAAGTGGTTTGCATAAAACACCGTTTGGAACCATTGAGTTTACGCACACGAAACGCAGCATCCCGGAAGTTCTGGAGCGTACTATTGTGGTAGAAGGCCGCCCTTTAAGGATCGCTAAAAAGCGGGCCGCCGTGCAGGATTTGTATCGGGTTGGTAGAAATACCGACATGATTGATCTGGAAGAATTGGATGATACGGAATGAAGCACAAAGATTTCAGTAGGTATGTTGATATGGCCATGGCGGGACGGGGGCTGGATGCCATGCGTCCGGTTGTCGAAAAAGAACTATTGCATTACGAGATATTTAACGCGCTCGATTCTGAGGGGCTACTGAAAAATCTGGTTTTCCAAGGGGGTACGTCATTGCGCCTTTGCCGTGGTTCAGATCGGTTTAGTGAGGATCTCGATTTCGCGGGAGGAAAGGCTTTTACCTCTGATAGCGTGAGCAAGATCAAGGCTTGTGTGACGCAGCGAGTGGGTGACCGGTTTGGTCTGGATGTTACCGTTCGTGAACCGCGTACGGCAAAGCAGGGACAAAACGTCCAGGTCGATAAGTGGACGGTGTCTGTAGAAACGCACCCGGGACGCCCTGATTTGCCGCGACAGAAAATCAAACTGGAAATCGCCAATATCCCGGCCTACACCAGAGAAGTGGTGCCATTAAGGATGAATTATTCTGTTTTGGATGGGGTGAGTCCGACGTTGGTCGTTGCTGAATCCATTCATGAGATTTTGGCCGACAAGTTAGTCGCACTGCCAACCTCTATCGCAAAAATAGATGAATATGGGATCGCCGACACCGCCGCGAGAATTCGCTATCGGGATATTTGGGACATCGCCTGGCTGACAGGACAAGGTGCCGAAGTCGATATGGAGATGGTCTGGAAAAAGGTGGCTGATTACGGCATTCAGGAATTTCCAAGATTGTTGGATCATGCTATTTCACAGATCCCTGAAATAGCGGCCAGCCATGCGTTTCGCCAACAAATGAGCCGATTTGTAGAACGGTCCAAACATGAAAAGATCTTTGGGATGCCTGGATACGAGGGCTACTTTACCCAGTCAGTGAACACCTTACTGGAAAGGGTGCTACGTGAACAGAAAATGCCTACTCAGCTATAAGCGGGCTACTCGTCGCATTGAGGGAGCAACTGGATTGACCAAGGCGCTGTCCGCCGGTTGTCCCAAGACTGATTCCAGAGATTGAGTGCCCGATCCAAGGTTCCCGGTTCCACCCGCACCAGGCAATCGCGGATCACAAATTCACTGGGAACGACATAACGTTTGTTCTCGCGCCGGCAGCCGAAACGCTCTCGGGCGGCTTGCCCCAGTCCATGGCCCAGTCCGCCATGGACTTGTAACCGGACATGCCGCAGAGCGTGGCACCGGCGGCGATCCCCAGCACGACCGATAAACGATGTCGTCTTCCTTGAGGCCTGCGAGGGTCTTTGATCTCCGAGAAGCAGAGCGGTAAAGCGCGCATTTCTTCAGCTTTGAGCATGCGATTGGGGGCTCCAGTGAGTTGCAGGTGGGTGTAGTCCGGATGGGTCAGGCGGGCTTGAGGGTCACGTACCAGGGGCCGGATAAAGACCCGTTTGGGGTGCGTCGATAGCCTTGGGTCAATCCCAGCTCTATCCAGTTGGACGCGTGGATTGTTTGCGCAGACGAACCGACATTAGGCGAAGCATCTTCCTCCCTTCCATCGTCAGTCTGCGCACGACCAACCATTTCTATGCTCTATGAAATACCAGGCGACGGCAGGAATTTTAGGGCCACACAAATAACAATCGTCTTCGAGCCAAGCGTTTTAATTTTCCGGTGTATGCTTTTGTCATGGCTTTACATATAGCCCCCCGCCGCCTACGGCGTCGACCCCAAGGGGTGTTTTTTCCGGCGGGGAGAGTGAGTGTGGTCCATTTTTATGCTCAATGATGAAAATGCAATGCTATTCACAAGCAATTAATCTGCATAAAAAAAGGAATGCATTTTGCACTATTTTACATGAAATTTCGTCGAGAAAGATGGTGCAAATTTTTCACACCTTATTTGAGTATGAAATCTGTAATGGTTCGATAGCATGATGCTCAGAATTTCTCTATCGGTTTAATTCAAATCAATATTTTTAAGCGATATTAAGATTTCCTCAGAATAGCATATGCGTATGTTTCGAATGTCTCTATTGTTCGTGTATCTTATCTGTGTATCATGAATTTATGAGGGGGGTTATTTTCAGGAGCAAGAGCTAACCTGCGCTACGCTTGTTTATTCTTGGTCATGGGATACCCCCGACACCCCCGCACCCCTGCACTATGTTTGGTGTGCTGAAAATGGAGTTTATTATGGATACAAATTCTGTTATTGCTGTAGATATTTCTCGAAATCGTCGTCATGGTCCGGTGCCATTAGATCCAGCTTTGAAGCGCGTCCATTCCGTGAACGTTCGACTTAATGATTCTGAACTGGCGGAACTTAATGCCGCTCGTGGTCCATATCAGCGTGCGGCGTGGTTGCGCATGTTAGGCATTGGAAAATTGCCTCTGACTATTCCGGCCATTAATCGGGAAGTATGGACAGCTTTATCTACGGTTATTTCTAATTTGAACCAGTACCAAGCCGCCATTAATGCGAATTTACTTCATTACACAAAATCAGACCCTATCCCATTGCACTTTCTGGAGGATTTGCTTGATCAGGTTCAGGCATTGCGCCGTGAATTGATAGGGGTTTGTGAAGATTCTGATGATGGGTCGGAGGATATCGACGATGAAGGGCATGCGTAAGGTTAAGCGCGGTCGCGGGTTTCGTGGTGTACTGGCTTATGTTTTCGGTCGTGATGATGAACACAAGGGCGAACCTAGCCTATTGCTGGGTGGCAATCTGTCAGGGACTGATCCAAGGACACTTGCCCAGGAGTTCGGCATGACCAGATCCCTTCGACCGGAGATTGAGAAACCAGTTTGGCATAACAGTTTGAGGCTTCCTTGGGGCGAATCTATAACGCATGCACAATGGGTAAAAATCGCTGATGACTACATGAACGAGATGGGTTTTAGCGATTTGCACCTCCGTTGCTATGTTTTACATGATGACGATGACGGCCAACATATCCATATAGTGGCATCCAGAATTGCGCTGGATGGTTCTTTATATCTGGGTAAAAACGAAAATCTGGAATCCACAAGGATTATTCAAGCGCTTGAGGTTGACCACCTTTTGACGATTACCAAAGGGCAGGAATATGACGATGGGAAGATTAAGATGCCGGATATTAAAGCACCTAAAAAGGGGGAGATGGAAAAGGGGCTGAGGTTGGGCGTAAAAGCGCCGCGATTGGTCCTTCAGGATTTGCTCAATGAAGCCATGAAAGAACCACAGCCTATCATGCAATTTGTGGAGTTTCTGGAGGCAAATGGGGTGGGTGTTGTGGCGAATTTGGCCGCTACCGGAAAAATGAACGGCTTTTCATTTTCGTATGGTGGGCTGAGTTTCAAGGGTTCCAGTCTGGGTGATAAATATAAATGGTCAAGATTATCGAGGGTGGTGGATTATGCGCAAGATAGAGACTTTGAAGAACTTGCCAAGCGCAAGTCAGTTGTCAGAAACGACATTGGAAACGCTGACGGTATTGCAGGCATTACCGCAAGCGATAGCCGACCGGATAACCGAAAGTCTGGAGCCGATGGAGGAAATGGCACAAGCCTTGGATCAAGGGCTGGATACCCAACGGGCGATCATGGAGCCACTGATTGCCGAGGCGATGCGGTTATTGCAGGAACGAATGACCAAATCGATGGACAGCGAAATTCGCCAGAAGGCGAAAGATTTGCAGACGGAAGTTCAGGATCTACAGACGGACAACGAAGAGATACAGGAGCAGCTTCAACAAATGACGATGTGGTTTTGGATGGCGGTGACATCCACTGCCATCCTCTCGTTGATCGTGATCGTGATGATTCTGGGAATGTTACTGTAACGGACTGGAATAGTCGCTTCAAAAAAGCCTCTGCGGCAAAGCGTCGGGCTAAAGAACAAAAGCAGGATTCACCGGATAGGCTGGTGGAATATCAACAAGTGCGGGATACAGCACACATGGCCGATTTGGTGGCTTACATGAAATCGGTGGGGTTAGAGGTCAAAAAAGACGGGGTGAAAAACTGGATTATTGACGATCGTTACCGCGTAACGAAACAGCCGGATGGTCATTACGTCTGGTGTACCTGGGATCACAGTAGAGGCGGTGACGCCATTGCTTTCTGCACCGATGAAATGGGATTGCGTTTTCAGCAAGCCATTGTTGATCTTTCAGGTAGCCGGTTGGTTCCGGCACAAGCAAAAGAATGGTCTCCGATGGATCGTTTTCCGACAGCACCCCCAATCTGTCGTAATGCGGATCCGGTGAGGCACTATCTGGAGGAGCGCGGTATCAGCCATAAGACTATCCTCCGTGCCCAAGGGGCAGGTTTCTTACGTTTTGTGGATTATAACGGGGTTCCGTCTGCAGCTTTTTGTGGCCTTGGCGATAACGGCCAATTGCGATCAATGACGGTTCGGCTGACGCAACCGATCCAGTCATTTGATGGTGAAAAACAGCTCACGAAGATTGATGTGCGGCACTCCAATAAGGCGTACCCGGCCATTTGGGATGGGGATGATCCAAGTTTTGTCTGGGTCGTGGAAGGCGGTATGGATGCCCTGGCCATTGTTGAATGGCACAAGGCCTATCAGAAGCCAATCCCCTGCATCATCGTTTCTGGCGGGGCGGGTGTGCAATCGTTTTTAGACCAGCCACATGTGCAGCAGCGGCTGAAAAAAGCCGAATCGGTTTACGTGGCCATGGATCATGAGAAAGATCCAGAGACCCAGGCCAAAACCGATGCTGCCCATGCACGGCAGATCGAAAAACTGTGTGATTTGGGTTGTGAAAAGGTCATCGCTTGGATGCCACCCGTTGGTTCAAAAGACCTTGCCGAGGCATGGAAAGCGGGCACCTTGCCCGATCCACATAACCTATTGGCACCTATGGGAGAAACGCCTCAAGAAGGAGAACTTGAAGCGCCTCAAGAAGGAGAATTTATAATGGAGGATGAAATACACGTCGCCCCGGCCGCTCTCGAGACCCAAACGTTACAGGAACGTTTGGATCTATATGACGGGTAAGGCACCGGTCAGCAAGCGTTTCATTTCCTCAAAAATCCTCTAACAAAATGATGTGTCTTTCTTTTTACGCCTGGATGAAATATCGTCGGTCGGCAGTCACCAGCGTCGTCTCCAGATGAAGCAGCGCCAACGCATGGTACAGGGTATCGAAAAGAGGATGCCCGTATCGTCGGGCAAGGTCGATAGCCCCAGCGTAAGAAGAAAATGCCTATAAGAAGCTTCACAAGTAAAAGCGTAACGACGACCAACTGACGCTATGGTAGCTGGAGAATACCCCGAAGCTTGCTGCAGGGGTTTTTATTGGCTGCGTTTAATGAGAATATTGAAGATGACTTAAGGATAACCTATACACAGTGGTCATCTCATTAATGAGCCCTAGATATGAGGACATGTCTGTCTTCGTGGTTATAAAAAATGAGTTCAGAAGGACAAGCAGTGAAAGATAAAAAAATATTCGATATCTCTAAGAACGCACAGATTATTGATTACATGCCTCTGGCAAAAAAAATGGCAATACCCTATAAAAAAAGGTTTGGAGATAAAGAGGCTCTTCGTCAGATTGAGTGGGTAGGGGGTAGAATGCTGTGGAGCGGTCGTGCCCTGAATAGGAGTTAGCTGATGGTCCCTGAAGAGCTGTTTTCTCTCGCGTTAGGATTGGTTCCGCCGTGGTTGGTGGATCATGTGACTTTCACGGTGGAGGAGAAACGCCTGGATCTGCACATCAACTTTCCCAAAGGTAGTCGCTTTGCTTGCTCCGTCTGTGGTGAGGAGTGTCCGGTACATGATACCCGTGACCATACCTGGCGGCACATGGATTTCTTCCAGCATGAAGCCTATCKCCATGCCCGTGTAC
>NZ_JACKZA010000018.1 GCF_015100155.1 Acidithiobacillus sp. HP-2
GGTGAATTTCTACCGGTGAAACAGGCGTCCTGACCGGTGCAGCCAGAGTCACCGGCAAAAACCCTTCGGGCACGGCGGCCAGCAAAGGCCTACTCTCAGAATCAGCAAAGCGTTTGCGCCAGTAATGCAGCGTGGCAACGGCGATCCCCGTCTGCGCACAATAATGCTTAACCGTAAGGCCGCTCGCCTGAAAGGCATCCACTTGTTGCCGCCAATAAGCGACTTTCTCTGCTTTCTTCATCCCCATCCCTCCGCGCTGAATGCAGATCAGGATCAGTCAGGACAGAAAATTTGGGAAGGTGGGTTGCTTAGACGCTTACGTCTGTTGCGCAGCGTCTGCCCGGTTTAATGCTTCATTTTGTTTATGCTCTAGCGCATCGGTTTTCGCCAAGGCCCGATTGGCCGTCTCCTGGGCAGCACGTGCATCATTCTGTGCTGACTCGGCTTTAGCGCTAGGGCCGCCTCCGCATCCGGCAAGGGCCAGAGGGGTCAACATGATCATTGTCAGCGTGAGCGTCTTCATCGTTTTCCATACATTCATGATAATTTCTCCTTTTTAATCAACACACCTCAAGACAAGGCTTTCCCGAAACTATGTAGAGTTTTGTTGGCGTTATAAGACAATGCATCACCAGAGGCTTGTTCCGCATTTTTGCAGAATTCCAACTTATCTCGGCCCGCACTGTTTTTGCATCAGCCTACTTCCTGCGACATTTTTCTTATGAATTAGCAACATGACAGAAAGTTTTGTTACGCTACTCGCGATTTTTTCTTGCGTGTCAGTAGAGCTATTGGCTTGTCTGCAATATAGGAACAAATTCCATCCGTTGCGAGCTTGTGCAAATACTCAGCAAAGGATGTTCCAACGCCAGCGTGACGTAAGCCATACTCGACCGTGGCCTGTAAAAAGCCAAGCTTATCACCACAGTCAAACCTTCGACCTTCAAATTCGAACCCAAGAACTTGCCGTTCTCGTAATAGAGCCGCAATCCCATCGGTGAGTTGAATTTCGCCACCCGTTCCGGCAGGTAAATTTTCTAAATAGTCATATATTCTTGGAGGTAAAATATATCTGCCCACCACACCCAAATCAGATGGTGCATCATCGGGGTTGGGTTTCTCTATAATATTCGATATCTGATGAATTCTATTTTCCCACGCCCAGGACTGAATAATGCCGTATTTATTGGTTTCTTTGTGAGGTACTTGTTGAATGGCCAGTATGGCGGCATGATAGTGTTCATACTGTTCTATCATCTGGGCTAGCACGGGTTTCTTGGCTAAGATGAGGTCATCGGCGAGTAGCACGGCGAAGGGATGATCACCAACGACATCTCGAGTCATCAGTACTGCATCGCCTAACCCCAAAGGGTGAGGCTGTCGGAGAAAGACCGTACTGACTCCGCGTGGCACAATACTTCTCACTTCTTCGAGTAGTTCCTTTTTCCCGCAGCGCTCAAGCTCATACTCCAGTTCAAAAGCGACGTCGAAGTGGTCAGCAATGGCGCGTTTACCACGGCCACTGACAAAAACCAATCTGTCACATCCAGCTTCTAAAGCTTCCTCAACCGCATATTGAATAAGTGGTTTGTCTACAATCGGCATCATTTCTTTAGCCGTTGCTTTTGTTGCGGGTAGAAATCTTGTGCCCATACCGGCGACGGGGAAAACGGCCGTGCGAACGGAATTAGGGAACTTCATGGTCGAATGGCGGGCTGGTTTTTTCATGCTAAACTCCAAAATCATATATTTTTAACCCATGCTGCCTACCAATGCACAAAATCTAATTCCTTTATGGACGGTGGATTACTACTTTTTCTAATCTACGACGTCACATCAGATCTGCGTGCAACTGAAACAGCTTACTCGATTGGTGATAGGTCAACTAATGATCAATCATATGAAGTTTATGGTGAGTCGTCTGTGCGGTAGGGCACATATGCGACTCGGGCAGATGAAGGGACGTCCCCATTTGGCCCCATTAGGCTGTTTCATGAGTCATGCCATTATTTCCTTACGTCATTTTTTTGTACGTTATGATCGCGGTGACGCAACCCAAGACCGGTTATCTCAATGAAATAAAAGTTATCTGATGTTGGGCATATCGAAATACCAAATATAATCCAATAAGTTGCGCCACAATTCCGCAGTCCGCTGATATTTCCTTCGCATTTCCAAGTGCATTTCTTATGGTCTGCTCGGTCCACATCCAGAAGGACTATTCAACACACCAGAAAAACCAGAGACACAATACTGATCAGCCTTAAATTACGTTGTATCTGCATGATAAATAACCATAATTATTGTATTAAGTCAATTAAATTAGATTTCGTGTATGAGTTTACTTACAAATTCATCGAAAGCTTCCTCTGAGATTGTACCTGTATGATAAATAATTGTTAATTTTGCGGCGAGCCGATTTAAACAGGCGCCTTGTGTGGGTTTGATTACAAATTAAGTGAAAATCTCTCTGGCATTATATCTGCATGAAACTTAACTGCTATTTTCATGGTGAATTACCTTAACTAGGTATTATGTATAAATTTAGTTACAAATTGACCGGATATTTCCTCAACTACCTCTTGAGAAAATGAGCAATCATTCTGGAAAAGACTGTCAAACTACGCCATTGCAACAAGTGGCACATAACTTGCTGAGTGACAAATATTAACAGGAAACCTTGACGCATCATTTTTGCGCGCTAAAAACAGGGCAGCAAAAAAACGGCCAGCCGACGGATGCAATCTAAGGCAAGCGGCACCTGAAATTAGGCGTTGTTTCACATTTTACCAAGATTGTAAGTACGCGACGTTTGCTTATTATAGTCACGGAGTAATAAACATAAACACATTACAGGGGTGCACCATGGGAAACGGAAATGCAATATATGAGATGGATAAACCCATGATTTCCTTTGAACAGACACATAATTTAAAGCTCAAAGGATACTCTTAAAAATGAAAAAGCCATTTTACAAAAGACCATTATTTTTCTGGATAGTCGCAGTACCAAATGTTTTTTCGATAGTATATTTTGCAGTAATTGCAGCGCCGGAGTATGTCAGCCGTTCATCTATTGTGGTGTACCAGCCTCATCAGCACAGGGCTACCATGACATTGCAATTGTCACAGTCAGGCAGTGAGTCTCTCGAGGGCGACTACATCCTGAGTCACTACATTCATTCCTGGACGGGATTTCAGGCGCAAAATGAAAAGCATCTTGCAGATATTTTCTCACAGGGCGATTTTGTATCAAGATTTGGTGGTTTAATGAACGGCTTCTCTACAAATCAGGCCACCCTCTGGAAGTATTATAGGAATCACGTACGAATAACAATTGATAAAAAGAGCGGTATTATGGAGTTGTCTACAATAAGTTACTCGCCAGAAGGGTCCTACAGATTAAACCGTTCAGTTTTGCAGGCAGGGCAGTCGGCCATTAATGCGCTCAATACGCAAGCGCTTCACAAAGCGGAAGCTTTTGATGAAAAAGTTGTAGAGGCGGCAAAACACCGCCTTCATCAGACTATCGACGCTCTATCTGGTTATCAGGTACAGCACCACATCGTAAGCCCCGACATTGCCTACACGTCAAAAATGTCTTTATTGAATAGCTTGATGGTCAAAAAGGCTATTATCCTGGCGCGCATGCAGGTAATCGAAGGGGCAGCCCCACGCAGCCATCAGATTGTTAACCTACAGGCGAGCGCTGAGGCTATTCAGTCAGAGATTGGCCATATTCAAGCCTCAACTGATGGAGTGTCTGGTCTGACGAAAGGATACGGCACCTATACTTACAAACAAAACGCAGTACAAGTAGCAGAAAATTTGGTCAAGGCTGCATACAGCCAGCTGGCGGTAGCACAACAATCAGCTATTCAGCACCAGTATTACATCGAAAACATTAGCGGCCCTTCCTTGCCACCGGATCCCACCTTACCTCATCGCATTGAATGGATCGGGTGGACTTTGCTTATTACCTCTATTCTTTTCCTGGTGATCAAATGATTAAGGACCTGTTGGAATCCACTATAAAGCCGGCCTCAGCCATTCTGGTAGCTGTTTCTGCGCTCAGCGGCTGCGCCTTCCTCCCTAGTGGAGGCCCATCAGATAGCCAGATACACGCGCAGACCAAACATAACAATGTACGTTTAATCACTGTCAGCCCGAAATTCGCCCGTACACTCTGGCGAAAAGAGTTGGAAGACAGAAAATTGAAGGCCATCCGCGAAATAGATCCCCTAAAAAAGAGATTAGAAACTGTGGCGGTACGGCTTATGCCGGGCGATGTAGTGCGTGTCACATTTTGGACTATGCCCGTTCAAACAGGATTGGGTTCAGGCGGTGGAAGTGACCATAATCCACGTAAAGAAAATATGGGACAGTACACACTTAATGAGACCGGGTTCGTGAATCTACCTTATATCGGCAAGGCAGAAATCGGGGGCTTGTCGACTACTGATGCGGATAACCGTTTGGATTTTCTGGTGGAAGGGTTACGCCGTTTTCAGTCACCAGAAATACGTGTGCATATGATAAAAAATCGTGGTCAGCATGTCGTCGTGACAGGTTCAGCCGCAAAACCTACTATTCTGAATTGGCAGAATGCTGGAATTACATTGGCAGAAGCTATCACCCGCGCAGGTGGATACAGAAGCACCGGACGGGATTATGGCCATAGTTTGCAGGCTAACGAAGTTGTTGTAGTGCAAAACGGGAAGCCCCACACACTTTCCATAAGAGCCGCGCTGATGCACCACGTGCCGCTCGCCCCTGGGGATCGGGTGATACTGACACATCGCACACTGGTACGGGCGAACTGCCTTGGACCGGGCCTCACTCAGAGTGGTCTACTTTCCTTTGGCTTCACACCCACCTTGGCACAAACTCTGGCCAAAGCGGGCGGTATTGGCCCTACGGCTCAAGGCCGCTCTGTTTATGTGCTCTCGCCGTCTCACAAAGTAATCTACCGATTCGCCTGGGATCATGTATCGGGTCTGCGGGCAGCACAACAGTTTCCCATCCAAAACGGAAGCGTCATTTATGTAGCTAATGCGCCTAGCGTTCGTCTCCAACAGATTACTTCTATTTTGTTCAGTGCTGCTTATCCTATTGGCATAGCGAAGGGGTTATAATTTATGAAAATGACACAGGAAGAAAAAGCAAATTATCTGCAACAGATGAGAATACCTGGTGTGTCTGATAATGAGACGCTATGGTTCATCGCCGGAAAAATAAAATCATGGTCAGATATGTACAACATAACCGATGAATTTGCAAATCAGAGTTGTTCCATCGAAATAATAGTCCAGAAGACGGCCCACCATAATCTGCTAATCAGTACGCCATTTCCCAGAGACTCAATAGCACACATGGTGTTGCGTCATGCACTGTCCTGAAAGTAATCCACCAGAATGGGAACGGGCATCAAAAAACCGGATAACGATCAGTCGGGTGTTATCTTTCGCGCTAATTTCCATAATGACTTATATTACCTATCTGTTCATGCTCATGTACCACTTCTCACCATGGGTATATGGACCATTTCTGCTGGCTTATTTCAGTCTTGGTTATCTGGGTATGACCTATTTCGTTGGCATGTTTTTCGGTTTTTTTGTGTCTCTACGCGGCATCGATAAAGATCCATATCATCCGTTACATAGCGCGGTAAAAATCATTCATCAGAGCACTCATGTAGCAATTATATGTCCTATTTATAACGAAGAGCCTAGGCGGGTCGGAGCGGCGATTGCAGCCAGCTGGACGGATTTGTGCACTCAATTTCCTGAAGAATCAAGCCGATTTGATTTCTTCATCTTGTCCGATAGTAAAAAAGTTGATAGCTTTATTCAAGAAGAGTGGGTTGTTCATAAACTCATCGAAAAATATCCAGGAGGAAGATTTGTATACCGCCATCGCCGTGTGAATAGTAATTCAAAGTCTGGGAATGTGACTGACTTTTGCCGGAGATGGGGTCATAATTATAATTACATGATAATGCTAGATGCTGATAGTATTATGCCCGGTGAATCGTTGGTTAAACTCACTCGCATCATGGACGGGAATCCAAGAATTGGTATTGTTCAATGCTATCTTTCAATGGTTCTACGTAAAACATTGCACGCCAGGATTAGTCGATTCATCTCGGCGTTGACCCTAAAAATAGGATTTTATGGACAAAACTATTTTTACATGGGGCATGGCTATTATTATGGTCATAATGCCATTATCCGCACAAAAGCTTTTATGGATAACTGCATGCTTCCATCCTTGCCTGCCAAAGGGCCATTCGCTAGTGGAAAACCTATTTCACACGATTATATAGAAGCGGCACTGATGGCTGGCTCTGGTTATGAAATATGGTCACTGCCACAGATTGAGGGCTACGAGGAGCTGCCGACAAACCTGATTGATGATATGAAACGTGAAACCCGCTGGATGTACGGCAGTATGTTGTACTTTCGATTCTTTATGTCTACGCGTATCAATACGCTGTATAAGGCAAGACTTTTTACCAGTGCTATTAACTACGTAAATCCAATTCTTGGATGGATTTTCTTCTCAATGGCATTATTCGGTTTGATCTATATTTTTAAGCATCCAATGATCAGTGTCCTTGTGATGTATAAATACCGTATTTTTTTTCTTTTCTCTTTGGGCTTTTTGGCATTTTCAATTTTCATGAAAATGTTGCTTCCCATCTTATACAACGTCAAGAATGGTACAGCACATCTTTTCGGCGGTATCGTAAAGATGGTTTGGTCCTATCTTCTTTACTTCATTCTGAGCATCATGATGGCGCCGATCTATATGGCTCAATTTACCCTCATAATTTTGTATTGGGCTCGTGGAAAAAAACTGCACTGGGGAGAACAGGTTCGCGATGACCGACATCTCACATGGAGTGAATCAGCTGCGCAGTTTGGCTGGGTCAGTATTTTAGGTGTGGTGCTGTCAGTGCTGGTTATTGATTATGTTTTCTCCATGGATACTGCTGCAGTCCAATATATTCTCGGTATACCAAAAATCGGTCTTTTCTTCTGGTATATTCCATTACTTTCTGGATTGATATTGTCTGTATGGCTGGTACGATTTCTCAGTTTTGAGTCACCGTTAGTAGAGCGTATGGGATGGTTCATGTCGCCTCAGGAAGTTGAACCGCATTTTGTCCTGACTGAAACGCAAAGAATGGAGGAGGTTTTTCGGTTAGAGATTCCTGAAGACACAAGATTTGAGGAAGCTATACAGAATCCATGGTTTTATGTTCGGCACCGCGCGATGTGCGCTGAAAGGAATAAAAAGACGATATTTTGGTTGCGTCGGTTATTAAATAAACCGTTTGCTTCATATAGTGAACGTGAAAAATTCATTCTACTTAATGTGCGAAACTTATATGACATGGCGCACCAACACACATTAGAAAAAAAGAATGGTTCATAGCATGATTTCCTTAAACCTCTTAGGTCCATACTATCTTGACTCTGTAGGTCTTCTAAAACAAACAGTTAGACGAGGTATGAGTAACGAAGCCTTTTCACGCACAAACGCAGCACTTGGAGAATAACGAGCATGTACACGCAAAATAAAATTTCAATACTACCGCAGCAACTCCCCAATGAATATTTTGAAGCTAAGAATATATTAGTGACTGGTGGGTTTGGCTTTTTGGGTGGACACCTTGTAAAGCACTTGGTGGAGTATGGCGCCAATGTTACCGTTGTGGATATCAACATTGATCCTACCCGCGATTCCATATTGAACTGTGCCTCTATGCAACTGCGATCCAATGTGCTTGTTCAAGAGGCAGATGTGACTGACGCCGAAGCTATGAACAAAATTGTTTCAGAGGGCCGATTCCACTATATTTTCCACTTTGCCGCCTACGCAACGGTTGTCGAAAAAGCGGTTTTCGCACCGCACGAGACCATCATGGCTAATACGATGGGTTGGGTCAATATACTCGAAGCCTGTCGCGTGGCTCCCTATAAAGTAAATATGGTTTTCTTGTCTTCTACTGACAAGGTTTACGGAGAAATGGAGGGGGACTCCTATTTCGAACATCTCACTCCCCTGCATGGAATCGGGATCTATGACTCAGCCAAACTAGCCGCAGATGTTTTCTCCCGAACCTATCATGAAGCATTTGGTATCCCTACGGTAACCCTGAGAATGTGTAACATATATGGTCCATGGGATTTTAACATTGGTTACCGCTTACTGCCAAAAGCTATGGTCAGCATTTTCGCCAATGAGGAGCCTCAGGCACCAGAACTTTATTTTGATGCCATCGAACACCATCGAGATTACCTTTACGTCGACGACCTAATCCGCGCCATCCTTTTACTCGCCCACTCCAAGGGGTGTCGTGGAGAAGTGTATAACCTGGCAGGAGGGACCTATATGTCAACCCCTTTGATGCTAAAAGCCATCGTTGAACAAGCTGCCGAGGTGGAAAGGGAATATGACCAGGAACGTGCCGACACCATTATTGAAAATGGCATTGCGATTAAAGTTCGTACGAGTACAACTGCCGTACGTGCCATCACAAAACAACACCTGAATGGGGAAAAACTCCAGAATGCGACTGCCTTCGCACCTCAGTCAGATTTTCTGGATTCTATCCAAACGACGATTCGTTTCTATCGTGACCTTATGAAAACCGGATACCAGCAAGAGGGTCAGTAAAATGAGCAACTTTTGGCTTGGACGACAGTGTCTGGTAACCGGTGGATCTGGGTTTGGTGGCTCACATCTGTGCGAAAGCCTGCTGGCTCTTGGCGCGCGAGTGTACATACTTGATCGTTGGTTACCAAAAAACTCCTATCTTGTCTTAGCCAACATTGCTCCGCAGGTGAATTATATACAGGGGGACATTCGTGATATTGATTTATTGCGTCAGACACTGCAACGATTCGAGATCAATACGGTGTTTCATCTTGCTGCCCAGCCCATTGTCCCTATAAGTAACGTTCTACCCTTTGAAACATTGAGCGTCAATGCTGAGGGAACCTATACCGTTTTGGAAGCGATCCGGACCTCCGGGTGTGTCGACCGTCTGGTCTTTGCGTCCAGCGGGGCCTATTACGGAGCGACCAGTACGGACTATGCGATCACTGAAGGTCACCCGCCTCTTAGTGCGCAAAACATTTATGCGCCATCCAAAGTTGCTGGAGATGTGGCAGTCAGAGCCTATGCAAGCGTATATGGGATGAAAGCTGCGTGCTGCCGGTTCATGAATACCTATGGCCCTGGTGACACCAACTTCAGCCGTATTGTTCCGAGGGCTATATCCAACATGATCACCAGTGCACCTTATGATTTTGGTACGCGCGATGATGGATCCTCACAGATCGACTGTCTGCATATCAGTGACATGGCCAGAGCATATATTGCTGTAGCGGAACATCTTGACTCGGAGGCAGGAGAGGCTTTCAACTTTGGATCAGGACAGCCTATCTCCACAAAAGCTCTTGTAACCGTAGCCAGCAAAATGTTCGGTGGAAAAGCGCAGATCCCCGTTTTTTCTGGTCCAATAAAAACCACGCCCTCTATTAAGTACCTGGATATTTCCAAAGCCTATTATAGTCTCGGATGGATACCTATGATTCCACTTGACGATGGGTTGGCGATGACGATTTCATGGTACAAGCGTCACTGGCAGAACCTATAATCATGGAGCCGACTCTGTCATCCGCAATCCAAGCCGAGTCTGCAGATGTACGCGATAGCGTGGTGCACAGGTGCCCCGTGACATGCTGCAAAAGGTCATTCGCGCAACAGCCGCTTACACAGTAAAAAGGGCATGTAACAATACAGTAGAATATAAGGAGATGTTTGAATTTTGAGCCCTCAGTGGGTGAAAAAGCCAATGCCTTGCCGTGTGGTAGCCCCGGCCTTGCCACTCTCAAGATCGGCAGCTGCAGACTAAGGGCGGGAATGACGTTCACCGATAGTATCATTTTATTAGGAGTACTATAGAGTTATAAACACGGCGCTCGTATTATGGTTTTCGCGATACATATATGACGGGATGGAATTAATATGTCACGCAGTCAACTTTGCGGAGTAGGTACCCTTGATGCCAGTCGCCCACTACTGTATTTCGGTGCGAAGCGGGCTATAGGACCGTGCGCGGTGCGTTTATGCAGCGAAGGATGGCATCTGCAGTACGCAGAAGATATCAGTGACCTGCAACGACTCTTGGTCACAGCAGATTTTAAAGTGGGGATCGTCGCTCTAGATCATCAAGCTATCATTGATAATGACCGGCGCTTGGAATCCGTCATCGCCAAGGCCGAGCAAATCCACTTGATCGCCTTGCTCCCTAGGGAGGCCATGGACTTACTCCCCTTGCGTGAGCTGATCGGTAGCACGTTTTACGACTACCACACCCTGCCCATTGATCCCAACCGGTTGCTGCACACACTTGGACATGCCTTGGGGATGGCAAAGATCATCGCGGACACGTTCTCGCTCGAAGAACGGGAGGTGCGCAACAATGGCGAAAGTGAAATGGTCGGCACCAGCCCACAGCTGCAAAAAGTGTTTAAGCGTATTCGCAAAGTGGCCGGGGTGGTGGCTCCTGTACTGATTACCGGAGAAAGCGGCACAGGCAAGGAACTGGCCGCGCAAGCCATTCACAGACGCTCCCCGCAGGCCGGTGGCCCTTTCGTTGCCATGAACTGCGGGGCATTGTCCGCGAACCTCATCCAGTCCGAGCTCTTCGGTCACGAAAAGGGCTCGTTCACAGGCGCCCACCAGCGTAAAATCGGCCGCATCGAGGTCGCCTCCGGCGGCACCCTCTTCCTCGATGAAATTGGCGATCTGCCTATGGAACTTCAGGCTAACCTTCTACGTTTCCTGCAGGAAAAAACCATACAGAGGGTAGGTGGTGAAGAAGACATTAACGTAGATGTGCGGGTGCTTGCGGCCACACACGTCAATCTGGAAAAGGCTGTGCACGAGGGCCGCTTCCGCGAGGATCTCTACTATCGTCTCAATGTCCTGCAGATTAAAATGCCCGCCTTACGCGAACGTATCGGGGACGTGCCCCTGTTGGCCCAATATATCTTCCGCCACTTCGCCGACGAAAAAGGGTGCAGGGTCAAAGGGTTCAGCGAAGATGCTCTGTACATCATGAACCACTACGATTGGCCGGGTAATGTCCGCGAGTTGGTCAATCGGGTACGCGGAGCCATGGTAATGTGTGATAAGTCCCTTATCTCCCCTGTCGATCTGGGACTAGATCGAAGAAACAGCTTCTCGACCCGCTCGGTTACTACTCTGAGCGAGGCGCGCGACAAGATGGAAATTAACACCATTCGCACCGCGCTAGGCCACAACCGGGGCAGCGTCACACGGGCGGCGACCCAACTTGGCATCTCTCGTGTCACGCTATATCGTTTTATGGAGAAACACGGGATCAGTAGAATATAATGCCTTTCTTATTATGGCTGAAGTTTAGGTGGGTGGCCTCCTCACCATCCCCTGTAGGTGGCGGTATAGTTCGGCATATCCTGAAGTAGCCCGCAAGATACGCCGCTCAGTTACCGGTTACTTTTTAACCCGGGTTGTAGCGGACAGGGGATGCCATTTGCTGCAGGTACCTACTGCAGAAATCCGGGAGGCCATGGTGAATTCTGTTTGATGAGGCGGCGGCGCACGATGCGCGATTTGAGACGGCGGATACACCTGTTGGCGCACTCGAGATTACTGCCCCCCGATTATGATGTTGCCGCTGGCCGCAGCCGTCATGCTGACGGGCCACGTGATTCCGTTGGTGGATAGTGTCGGATTTATGCCGGTATTATTGCCTAATATAATAGGGATCTGGGTAAACATGGTTGGGAACCTTTGCGTTTGCGCCGTTGCTGTGTTGTTCATGTAGCCAGTAAGCATAAAACTGACTACCTTGAAGACTCCCTGTAAAGGGGGAGTCATGACGATGGAACCGCCGCCAGTGCCAGCGATAGAAAAATTGGCGGTAACGGACACGGTGTTCAGGAACAGAGACCCTTGTGTATAAGCATTCCACGCCCCCCCGTTCCAGATGAGCTTGATATTCTGGGTGCTTCCGTTTCCACCCTGCATTATGTAAGTATAAATAGCTACGTTGTTTGGTAAATAAAAGGCTGGTTCTCCAGAAGTAACATTCGAAGCTACCGTGACATTGCCCGAATAATGGCCATAAACCGTGACGCTTTGCCCAATGTACTTCCCCGGCTCCACGGTTACCGTTATCGGTACAGGCAAGTTTTCAGGGTAAACCTCCGTGTTATTTGCGGTGGGGGTTACGGTAATACTTTTAGATGTAACTATAATTTTTGCTAACGGCGTAACATATTGCCCCATTGCCGCGCTGAACAGCATAAGGTTATTCGAACCTGGCCCAGCGATGCTTATAAACGACATATTATCGGCTGCCACATTGTAAATAAGAGAGCCATTTAGCGACGCTCCGAATGCGACATGAATATCATCAACGAATGGAAACGATGTATCGCGCTCGATGTCTAACACTCCGCATATGGAGTTTTCCTCTGTTGCCTTTCCTGATGCTGCGCCGCAGAAAATCGAATACGAGCACCCCTGTGTTGTCACACGCTGGTATGAAGCGATATGGCTGTATGACTCAGGAATCGTTATTGCGGATACACAATTTTGCATGAGTCCGTTGAGCCGCGCGTGGGAAGCATGCTGCAGGCCGTAATAATACCCGGTTATGTAGAACTTTTCCGCGTAGGATATTCCAAAATTACCCGGGCCAGGAAGGATCAAGCCCGTGGAGATAATTGTGGGTGGGACGAAGCCGCCAGGTTTGGAGTTTATGTCTGCCGTGACATCTTCAAACGAGCCGTTCACGCATGAGTAAAGGTTTGCGCCTATGACGCCACCGTTGGTCCGCGTCTGAAACTTGATTTTTTTGAAGTGGATGCCCAAGTTTGTCCACGACGGGGTGCCCGAGTTTTGGGCCACTGCTCCTATTAAGGACGGTAGCGTGCCGCTTCCTGTGGCTTGAGATAAAAGCACGGTTCCTGAGTTCGGAGCTACGGCCCCCGCTGCACGAACCGTGAACTCACCGGAGATGACGATGTCTATGTATGGCCCAGAGGTTGACAGAATAGGCAGCGGGACCAATGAGTTAGTTCCATTTGTGGTGATAAAGTTAGTCCCAAGATTGTATCGAACGGCCCTTAGATGCAGAACACCTCCCCCTATGGAAACAAGGAATTCCAGTGCCGCGATAAACGCTGGCGCGTCGTTGGCTTCGCCGTTTCCGATCGCGCGGAAATGCTCGGGGGTTACTTTTAGGGGCAGCAGCAGCGGTTGAACGGACGTGATATTACTAGAATTGCTGGTCACCCGCGCAATAAGCACGTATCCGCTGGGCGCGGATGATCCAGCGGAGTAGTTCACCGATCCCGCGTTGTTGACGCTGACATAGATAGCACTGCTGGGAGGGTAAGTGTTGGTGAAAGCTGTCTGAGAAGCGATAATGACGCGGGTACCGTTCAGGTAAGCCGTGCCAGGGTTTAATGTGGCCGTCAGGCTCCCTGGATTCGGCACGGCGATGTTCAAGCCGGAAATAATGAAATTGGGGAACGCATCCAGATTCTTCGTCATTTTAAGTGGATAGCCTGAGATCCGGCTTATCCAAAATGAGGCAAGCCATGTTGATAAACGTCTTGTGGGTGCGATAGCCCCGCCGAGTCTTGGCGGATTGGATAAGGCTGTTGAAGCCTTCGAGAATTCCGTTGGTGATCTGGCTTTCGAACCATCGGAATACGCCGACCCAGTGATTCATGATGGTGTAGACGACCTTGACCATAGGCGATAGGCCGCTGTTCTTGACATTTTCCATCCAGATCTTGCGCAGGGTGGCGCCCCGGTGGCGATTCTTGACCGTGAAGATATCCTGAAAGGTCAGCCAAAACTGGTAGGCCTGTGCCGTTTTGAGGTTCTGGTCTTTTTTGAGTGAGTTCTGCAGCTTTTCTTTCTGCTCAACCTTGAGATTGCTATCATTTTTGAGCCAGTGCCATCGGGTCTTTACGAGGTCGAGCAGAGTGAGGACTTCCCCCTTGCGTACGACAACTACGGCCTCATTGACGAGATTCATGAGGTTAAAACGATCGAAGGTGATCTCAGCATTGGGCAGGTGCTCGGCAGCCTCTTTCTGGACGGCTGGCGAGAGGCCGGTGCCCATATTGGTAATCGCTTCCGCGTTACCTCCATGGACCTGTAGATCTTCGGAGATTTTCTCAAAGGTCTTGGCATCCTTGCCGGGAGTAGCGAACAAGAACAAGAGTCGCCGGGCATTCAGATCAACGAATAGCGTGATGTAGCCATGACCGCGCCGACTACTGGTTTCATCGACGCCGACAGTATGGACATTGGCCATATCCACTGCCGCACGAGCTTCGGGCACATAATGGTCAATCACTCGCCACAGGAGCGTGTCGGTCTCGCCGGCCATGCGGCCTGCCGTCAATACCGGCTTTTCCCGCACCAGGGTCATGATCAGCGCTTCGAAGAGCAGGGTGAAATGTGAGCCTTTCCGTGCCAAGGAAACAGATATCTGATGAACACTATGCTCCGGGCACTTCACACGAGGTACGTGAGCATGGAAATAGGCTTCATGCTGGAAGAAGTCCATGTGCCGCCAAGTGTGCACGGGTGTCATATACTACGCATGCCCCACCACAGACGGGGCAAGCTAAGCGACTGTCCTTGGGAAAGTTGATATGCAGATCCAGGCGTTTTTCCTCCACTGTGAAAGTCACATGATCCACCCCTTCGGCGGAACCAAGTCCTAACGAGAGAGAGACAGATCTTCCGGGACTATCATCAAACTCCTATTCAGGGCGCGAGTGCTCCACAGCATTCTGCCCCTACCACTCAATCGGACGAAGAGCCTGGCTCTGTAAGGGGCCTTATCTGCTCTTTTATCGCATGTGCCATCATATGCCATGACGATCTCTTTCTTTTGCCTATTTGTCGTCATGTCGGAATAATATAGTGCTATTCATCGGATCGCGCCATTCTTACTTGGCGCGTTGTGAATACGCCACCGGCGAAGCTGATGGCTTCTGGTTACTGCTGGAAGCCGGATTGGTCGGCAATAAGGCCGACGACTGTCGCTCACACCTTGAAAAACATCCTCCGGTTCAGGGGCGAAGACACATGAAACGCCTCAATAGAGACCAGCCATAATTTCCGGCATGTGGAAGGAGATGATTGGCACAGTCAACCAGATAGCTCCCTCGGAGTTCATTTTCTTTCAGCTGCTGAATGACCGCTTCCAGTCTTTTGCAGACATTCAAGGTGTAATAGCGACAGGTCTGTGGCCGTGTCGAATGCTGATTGTCATGCACACAGAATTTTGCGAATCGCCTTGGCGTATCCTATCTCGAAGATCGTCCTTCCCCTCTCGTTAAGGATTTCGCCGTGGCTACCCTCGTGCCATCCTTGATCTTCGAGAAATGGTGCCGATATCGCCTTGTGCAAAGCATCCCGTTCCGATGAAGTTAACTTGGTTGCCATGGTCAACATGGCCGGTGGCTTTACGGCACGTCACCTTTTTCTAGGGCGGCATGTAGGTGGTTACCTGATGGTGCCTACTTTACAAGGTATACTTATCATCTTTACTCTCGGAAGGCGTTGACCAATACGAGGAGAGTATTATGAGCAAAATACTGGTGTTATATCACAGCCTCTGGGGGCATATCGAAACCATGGCCGATGCCATAGCTGAAGGCGCACGAGACATCTCCGGCGTGACGGTGGATATTAAGCGGGTGCCGGAAAGCATGCCAGCGGAAACCTTGGCCGCTGTGCATGCCAAAACTTATCAAGCTGCGCCAGAGGCGCACCCCGATGATCTCGCGGATTATGATGGGATTGTTTTCGGCACGCCAACACGCTTCGGCAATATGAGTGGGCAAATGCGTAATTTTCTTGATCGCACAGGAAATCTCTGGCAAGAAGGTAAACTGGTGGGCAAGATCGGCAGTGTTTTTGCCAGCACAGCCACGCAGCACGGTGGTCAGGAAACCACCATCACTTCTTTTCACACTTTCCTGTTCCATCAGGGGATGATCGTGGTTGGTGTCCCCTACAGTTGTCAGGAACTGATGAATATGAGTGAGATCAGCGGAGGTACACCCTATGGTGCCACGACACTATCCAACGGAGATGGCAGTCGTCAGCCCAGTGCCAACGAGCTGGCCATCGCCCGTTTTCAGGGGCGGCATGTGGCCGAAATAACCCAAAAGCTACGGATATGATCTTTGGAGAACATCGATTTGCTATCAGAATCCGTCAGTCTTCTGGGGCCGATTGGGCGTATTGTGGCGGGTCAGGCAGCCGCTGACGTCACTGATGTTATCAAGTAAATATCTCTCGGCAAAGCCGGGAGCTTTAGTTCGTGAGCCGCTCAAAGCGGCTTAAAACGGGAACGCTAACGCGACTCCTCAGTTTGGCGCCACCACAGGGTGGCCCGAATCTGCCCCATATATTCAACTGATCCACTCGTTCATCCTCTTTCTCCTGATGGCGAATATAATTCCGAATCATCGCCTCATCTCTCCCCACCGTAGAAACAAAATACTCGAGCGCCGTGTTCTGGCATGGGTTAAATCGGCTTCTGTTGTACCGCCAATTGTTCTATTTCCGAGGCCAGCGCCAGATATCGCTGGGAATCACGCAGGCCGGTGATGAAACGACGAGGGATCCCCTCCAAACCTACCTGAGCTCCTACGAGCGCCCCTGTTAGCATCGCGCGGGACATATTTTGTCCGCCTCCGTTGATGGCGTGCAATACGGCGGATTCATAATCATCGCTGAAACGACTGGCCAAGTAGTAAGCAGCAGGTAGTTGATGATAAATGGCACAGGGCATACCGTAAATCAGACTCACTTTCCAGGCCGGCTCGATGACGATGTCCATATCTGTGGCCGCCAAGGCTGCATATCCTGCTGTGAGTAGAGCATCAGGTGACGCAAACTGCCCAACATGCGCCTTTTCACTATCTGCAGCAGTCGGTGGCTGCAGATTACCTTGGGTAACCATGTGGAAGGGTAATGCTCCGCTGTGAACCTGTGCCATGAGTTTGGCGTTGATCTGTGGCGTCAAGGAAGCACCGGAAACCAACTGTGCCAACACTGCATTGAAGGCGACACTCATGGCTACGATGGCCGGATCACATTGGGTCAGGAGGATATTGCTACAAACCGCCTCAGCCATTTTTCTTGGGTGTAGGGCATATAAGGCGGCAATAGCTATGGCACGCTCTGCACCCTCCGTCGTGTCTGCATCTCCAGCGCATGCGCCCCATGGACGTTCTTCTGTCACACGCTTGCGCCAAGTTTCCCGTATGGATTGATTGGTGTACCCTCCCGGTCCCTGCATGGGTGTCCCATCCAGATACGGAAACAGCTCTGTATCCAGTCGCCGGGTGAAATCATCCTCTGAGTAACCCTCGCAGAGCACTAATGATTCCATGAGCATGGTGAGAAGTATTCCGGTTTGTGAGATGTCACCAGCGAGCAGGCCTTCATGATAACGACCGGGACGAGGTGTAATAAAATCCGTGATCCACGGACCACAGTCCCGCCGCATTTCAGCCAGGTCGTAATACCAATGGCAGCCTAAGGCCAGCGCATCCCCAACCAACGCACCCATCACCGCACCTGCTACGCGTTGCATGATTCGCTACCTCCCTTACCTTGAGTTCGTTAAAACAACTGGTAGAATCTATAAAACCCATTCAGGAAACGCTGTTGCGTTCCTTACTTATTATGCCCTGTGTCGCCAAGCATACGCATCCGGCCCAGGGAGTCCTGATGTTGATTGGGGGTTTCAACAGCGTTCTGCGAATGCTGAATTATACCCTTCACCTGTTTATTGCCGTCGCCTTGGCGGCTGCCAGCATATTGCGAAACCAATTTTCTTAAGTTTTCACCGTAGTGGACTCCAGAGCACAGCTGGCACGAGTTGCAGGTGATGTCTGTTCTATCATCAACCGTGTGCGGATAAATCCCTGTGCCGTTTTGTACAGGTTTATAGGAACAGAACTGTCTCCAGTCTGTCCCCAATCTGGACACAAAAGTGGTGCCAGTTTGTACCCACTAAGTGGATAGATGTATAACCTGGATCCAATGTGGAGTCATTCTGTATCCAGATTGGCACCAATTTGCATCCACTAAGCCCCTTTTTTTCGCAATGGGCCGAAACTGGAGCCAAAGTGGTGCCAATATGTATCCAGCACGCTCTCCGTAAAAAATCACCGGCCCTATGCTCAAAAACCGGCATGATGAAAATATCATCATGCCGGTTTTTCTCCCTAAAAAACTCCATGACAAAACGTTCGAAATGGGGCGTAGCATGGGGAGGAGATCCAAACGGTTATGCAAACCTAAAAAAGGAACCCCATTTCTGACCGGTCCAAGGACCGACAAAAAACGCTGCCACCCATCCCGAAGACTGCCCCCTCAATGTTTGACGCCAATCAAATTTTAGGCGCTTTCCCTGCGGATGTTGTCGTAATCGTCGTTTTTAAGGCCATAGGTCCGTGAGAGGTTACTGGCTGCATGGAAGCCAGCACTTCACCCAAAACCGGTTCCCCTTTGGTCTCCGTCCGGCCAATCTGCAATACTTCCTTCCGCAGCATCAAGACCCATTGCCCCGCTGTATCGGCGGTAAAAGCTTCCGGCAGTCCACAGGCTTGAGGTTTTTTTATTTTAACCAGCCATTTATTTCCGGTGGCAGGATCAATATACCAACGCAATACTTGTGCTTTTCCCCATTGCAGGCCCTGATCCCCCAGAAAGTTTTGGTCCAGACGCAGCATCCCCGAAGGGTATTGGCGTTTGTCTGTGAGGGAAAACACCGGAACATCACAAATGGCATCATGGGTGCTGCCCACATCCAAGCGATGCGTTAATGCTTTCTGGACCAATTCGCAGGTTTTAGGATGAGGGGGTGTTTGCCAGGTAAGTAGTGCTGTTTCGTCTTCAGCAGTTTGCTTTTCCGGGATTTCTCCCAGCAGCCAGGAACTGGTATCCATATGCAGGGACTGGCGCAACCACTGTGCCCAGGCCTGAATATCTGGCCGATCACCGGGCTGGGGATCTTGGGGTATGACCAACCATTGGGCCGATTCTTCTGGGGTGAGGTACAAATGGGTTTTACCGAGCGTGCTGGCCAGATCTGCATAGGATTTTCCAGGGGCAAAATACTGCAATGATGAAGGTCGCTCCAAATGCGGCCAGTATTGGCAGAGTAAAGGATAGAGATCCGGACGCACCGACAGCAGCACTTGGGTTTTACGCGCCGCATCTTTCTCTTTCTCCATACTCCAGACATGAATCCATTCGCGCTGGGGACGATCGGCTTCACCTACCAGCACCCAGTCCTTTCCAGGCTGCAATCCAATTGGAAGCGCCTTCAGGGCATCCAGATGTTTGACGGAAGCAATCTGCCAGACCTGTGTTACCGGCGCGAGCCGCAACTGCCGCTCTTCCACCTCCAGACCGGACCAGCTCAAGAGCGCCATCAACTTGTCCTGACTGATCGTATGTTCCCCGCGTAACAATCCCATCAGATTGGAACGCCCCAAGCCAAACCGTCGGGCTATTTCGGCCAGACTCCAGGGAGATAAAGCATAGAAGGATGGTAGAGGGTCCAGATTGACCGGATAAACCAAAGCGGGGCGAGGCATCAACAGAACTCCTGTACAGGTGATGTGGAAAAGCATGCCGTTCAGTGCGCAGGAAGTCCATTTTTGTACTTTGCGGAATAGACCTTCCCGGTGCTGATATAGTACATGTATATTGACATATCTGCACTACTATGATATCCTTGCTTCAACGTGGCAAAACTCCCACGCAAAAGGAGCCGATATGTTCGTTTGGTACACCGACCTCACAGAAAGCCTTCCCCGCCTGCTCAACTGCCTGGCGGAACTGACGGTGCTCATGGCGGAAAAAAACCAGATGGTTCCCCGGTGGCTCGAGAAAGATTTATTTCCGATGCGCTGCAATGCCGCGCATTATGGCAAAAAGGCGGTGCAGGATTGGCCTGAACAATCTCTGGAAGACACCCAAAAATATGCCCTGTGGGTAGCGATGGCCACCATTCCGGGGGGCGATCTCGCGGATGCCGTTCAGGCAGAAGGTTGCTGGAGTCCTGCGGCGGATTTTGCCTTTGAATGGGCCATGGTGGCGGCACAGCTGGGTTCGAGGATGGGCGAACTGCTGAGTCTGGTCATTGCCGCCCGTCGGCAACCGAAAGCCTATGGCCCTCTGCTGGGGGAGGCTTTTCAGACCTGGAGGAACCAGGCTCCCTTATGGTCGGATCAACCCCAAAATGTCCAGATGCAGAAGCGCTTCACCCTGGAATTGGGCTTGCAGGCGGTAGCGCGGCAGGATGATCTCTCTCTGGCCCGTTCGGTACGGCGTTTCATCCAGAGTAACCAGATGGAAATCCCTTGGGCATTGTTCCCCTTGCAATGCGCATTGGAGCGCGTCCTGGGGAAGGCGGGACTTTCCCAGGACGCGCTTCGGGTCCGGAAGGTGGTCCTGCAATCCATGCAGCCCGTCCAGAAATCGGAGGATAAACGCGCTCTGGAACGCTTTCTTCCGTTGTTGCGGCCTTTACCCCTGGCGTCCTGGCCGGAGGATCTGGCCTGGGTCAAGGTCTTGCGTGCGGAATTTCCGTGGATGTCTACGGTCATTGATGTGCTGGAAAGGCAACAGATCATGGCACAACGTTTGGGAGCGGAGGCTCTGAGTCTGCGTCCCATATTGTTGCTGGGGCCTGCGGGTACGGGGAAAACCCGCTTTCTCAGCCACCTGGGAGAAGTCATGCAAGTGCCTACGGTCTTTGTTCCTCTATCTGGCGCCAATGACAACATGATGCTGAAAGGGGCCGCACGGGGCTGGAGTTCAGCGCGTCCGGGTATGCTGGTTCAAAAAATGATGGATATGCATTGCCCCAATCCGCTGGTGATTCTGGATGAATTGGATAAGGTTTCTTTGGGAAAACACAATGGACGAGTCTGGGAAACCTTGCTCACCCTGCTGGAACCGGTCAGCAGTTGCAAGGTGATGGATGAATATCTCCTGGGAGAAGTGGACTATTCCCACATCAGTTGGGTGGCGACGGCGAACAGCCTGGAGGATTTACCGGGACCCTTGCGCTCGCGTTGGGAAATCGTTCAAGTTGGGCTTCCCGAAGCGGAAGACTTTGAGGGTATCCTCTGGAATCTGCGGCAGGATGTGGCCAAGGACTTTGGGAAGGCGGTGACGGATTTGCCGAAGCTGGAACCTGAAGTCATACAACGGCTGAGAACTACGTTTGCACGGAATCCTCAATCCATGCGCAAAATGCGCGGATTACTTTATCACCTGCTGGAGATTCAGGCCATGGCGGATCGTTCTGCAGGGGCATCCTCTACGGAGGGGTATCGATTGCAATGAGTGGTGGATGGTTGGAGAGGGATCAGGAAAAAAGGAAGAAAACGACGCATGACCACCGTCGCTTACGCCTCTGATCTGCATCTTGAATTCGGCAACACTGTGAACATGGAGCGGCTCGAAGCAGCGGATATTCTGGTGCTTGCCGGAGATATCGACTCGATGCCGGAAGGCTGGGCCGACCTGCTGCGCCGACTGCGGAAAGTTTTTGCTGGTCCCATCGTCGGGGTCCTGGGTAATCACGCATACTACAACGGGGTTTTTCCGGATGACCGGGAGAAATTCCGGGAGGCCATCATCCATGATCGCCACGCTTATCTGCTGGAAAAGGACAGGGTGATTCTGGAGGGCATTCGCTTTCTTGGGGCTACCCTCTGGACGGACTTCGCCGATGGGAAACAAATGCGCAGTTGTCAGCGCATGATGTCGGACTTTGAGGTGATCTTTGATGGCCATTCCGGGAGTATCACCCCGGAAGTGATCCTCAAGGTGCATCAGGATACGCTGGACTGGCTGGACACCCAGATCATGGGACATGCCCATAAAGGACCCACCGTGGTGATCACGCATCATGCCCCATCCTATCAGAGCCAGCATCCCCGATTCGCCGGGAGCCCCATATCGGGAGGTTTCTGTTCCAATCAGGAGCATCGTCTTCAGAGTTGGAGCGCTGCGGGCCTTGCACCGGAGCTGTGGATTCATGGCCATGTGCATGACCCCATGGATTACCGCATCGGCCAGACCCGTATCCTCTGTAATCCGTGGGGGTATCCCGATGAGGGCAATGACATGGGATTTCGCTTGGTGGAAATTTGAAGAGCGAGCTGATCAACACGGCCCTTAAATGCCCACCATAGCGTAGCGGTCTGCTAGTTTCCAATCCTGTCCGTATCCAGTCACAACCTGTCGCTGTAATCTCGCCGCTTGTTATCCTTTTTGATTAAATGATTTCTCACCCATGGAATCTTGAAAGCCTGGTAATGATACCCTCAATTTTGAGACTCTTGTCATTATCTTTTTCGGGTTAAAAAAACAGAAATGACATTTTTTTAGCATTTCTATTTTCCATTTCGGCGCATTATTTATGGTTTACATGATTCACTGGCACCAAACTGGCACCATACTGGCACCATACTGGCACCATACCGGCACCATACCGGCACCATACCGGCACCATACCGGCACCATACCGGCACCATACCGGCACCATACCGGCACCATACCGGCACCATACCGGCATCAAACTGGCACCAAGCTGGGATCACATTGTCATGTGCTGAACTGTCAAATAATTTCCATCCTCCGTTTTCATTTTTCAGGCAATCTATGCGTTTTTAATATTTGCCGCACCCTACGTGGTGTACACCCGAATTCTCGGGCTAAAATCGATGCGGCTTTCCGTTCCTGTCCGGGCGCCTCGTTGAGTAACCTTTTGTATGCTTGGATGAGTTTCTGAGGATCAACCTGCGTTGGTCGCCCCTTGCCTCGATCGAGACCGTAGTACTCTGGTGCGTGATTCTGTGCATACCACGACTCTTCGAGAAACAGTCGCATGTAGGTGGCCACCATGCTGGGATAAAAGGGCAGAAATTCATCGAAAAAAAACCAGCCGAACGTTTTGATTAATTGCGGGGGCGTATGCCGAGATTTTTCAATGAGTGACCGCACGCTCTTTGCAAACTGGTCCGGTCTGGCGATGGGCGGAAATTTCCTCTGCACTTCATCCATCAGCGTGTTGAGCAGGTTGGTATCAACTTGTTGTTTGGTATCAGATAAAAACAAGGCTTTTGTTTTGTAGAAAAGACCATCATCCAGTACCTCAATATCCTGTGGGGCCGTCAAAGCAAGATCCATCAATCGGAGTATGCGCAAAGGGGCCAGTTCCGGATTATCTCCATTACTCCTGACCTCTATTTTTTGGTTTTCTCTTTGCGCGGCCATATGGGCTTGCAAGACTTTTTGTCTTGCTAGGGCTGCCGGATATAGGTTTGGCCGCCTTTTCGGGTCATGTAACGCACAGGTTTTGCCGATCGTTGATTTTGTCGCACCAGAACGGTCGGGTATCAGACGAAAGCAGAATGCACAGTGTTTCCTGGCAAATAGTTCCTTTGCGCGGGGATCCCGTGCATCGGCACACTGGATGACTTTGTTTTCATAGTGTTCACGGCAGTCATTCTCTTTTCGCGAGAAAGCCAGCGCGCGATCCTTCTCATGTCGGAGGAGTTCTTTTGACAGCGCATTGAAAAGATTATTCAATTCGCTGTAGATGCGGTCTGGTTCGCTATGGTGGTACTGTTCGTCCCAGCCCTCGAGTCGGTAAGCTTCCTCCATTTTTTGGGCGAGATCGTAGTCGCCAAATTCCCCCTCGGCATATCCTTCAGGTCGAAGCATAAAAAAATCTCGGCCCGTGCCTTCCAGCCTCTTGGTCGGTTCGGCTTCATGAATCCGCTCGGCTAAGCCCACGCCGAACCGTGAATCAAAATTAGTTGGCGCGCGCTGAAAATCCGCTAATACCGCATCCAGACGCTCCCACCGCTCTTTGTAGCGCACCTCGCCGTCAGGCCAGCGCTCATATCCACGGAAGGTATCTTTCAAAAACTCCCGCCAGGCGCGACAGTAGTCAGCAAGTTTTCTGCGCATATTTTGCATTATTGTCGCCCCTCCTATTGGCACCTTCATCGTATTCAGTTGCAGTCATCGCCGATCCGTGATGTGAAACGGAAATTATTTAAAAAGTTGCGCCGTGTCAGCGTTCCTGGATTTCAACAAACTTGCATCCTGACAGAGCAAGAAGAGGGAAATACAGTGAACACAAACGATCATAACAACCCACGATTGATGCGACTTCCCGAAGTCATGTCCATGGTCGCGCTGCGACGCTCGTCCATTTACGGGCTCATTGGGAAAGGGCAATTCCCCGCTCCACGAAAAATCGGACGTGCCAGCGTTTGGTCATCAGCCGAAGTCCAACAATGGATTGAGGCTATCTTGCAAGTCAAAGAGGCGAGTGACCAGCAATGCGCGCCAGAGGAAAAGGGTAGAATCGATCAGGCTTTCCATGAGGGGTAGATCGAAGAACCGGCCTCAGTCGCAAACTCTGACCACATCTGCATCAGCTTCCGGCGCAGGTCGAATAGGTCCGAACGTTGGTACGCGGCCTCGATTTTGTTGGGGTTGGTGTGAGCAAGCGCTTGCTCCAATACTGCGGCTGGGAAATGGGTTTGCTCAGCACCCCAGTCTCTAAAAGAACTGCGAAACCCGTGTACCGTCACATCAGCGATCACGCTGTGAAGTGTTTTGTTCATGGCCACATCTGACAGCAATCCGCCACGGGCGCCGGGGAAGATCCGGGGATTGTTGTCCATTCTCCAGGCCTGCATCTGGTTCAAAATAGCCATGGCGGCATCAGACAGGGGCACCCGGTGCGGTTTTGCGGCTTTCATGCGCATGCCGGGTATCGTCCAGATTCTTGTGTCCAGATCGACCTCATCCCAGGTGGCACCACGGGACTCCCCAGAACGGGCGGCCGTCAGAATGGTAAACTGCAAACAATAGGCAGAGATATGCGATTTATCCTGCAATGCTGCCATGATACGGGGAATATCGGTGTAAGCTGAAGCGGCGTGATGCTCGCGCTTACTCACCTTGCCAGGTTCTGGTAGCACCTTGTTCAATATGCCTTTCCATCGTGCCGGATTTCGGGTGCCATCACACCAGTCATGTACAGCGGCATAATCCAAAACCGCCTCAACCCGCTGACGCACTCTGCTTGCCGTTTCTGTTTTGGTCGTCCAGATAGGCAGTAGGATTGATTTCACATCCGCCAGTGTCACCTCTGCTGGGGCTTTGGCCCCGATAACCGGGAAGGCATAGTCACGCAGGGTATTAATCCATTGTTGCGCGTGTTTGGCATTTTTCCAACCGGACCGCTTGGCCTCGAGCAAATCTTGGGCGCATTGCTCGAAGGTCATGGAGACCATCTCCGTGGAGGCATTAACACGCAGTAATTCGCCGGGATCACGGCCGTCGGCTTGGGTCTTGCGCATACCCTCTGCCAGAACGCGAACATCTTTTAGCTTGCGAATGGAAGAGGATCCCAATCCAATCTCACGTACGCGTCCTTTCTCCTTGTAACGATAGACCCAGGCGCGGCTGCCGCCTTTCACGCGTAGATAGAGATTGCCACCGTCGCTGTGAAAGCCTTCGGGCAGGGTATCTACCTGTCGAACGGTGAGTTTTCCAATGGTCGTCGCCATCGTGTTATCCTCCGATAAAGTGACACTCCGCCAAACGCGTCTGTCTTACCTTTTATCTTACCCGAAGACATGGCTTATGGCGAATTTCGTCGGACTTTAGTGGATAGATATTTCGATAGCATGATGAATAAAAAGACTAATATGGATAACCTCGAGCTCTGGTGGACATGGGTTTGGACTTCACCCTCTCCGCCACTTTTTATATGGTTTCAAATGTTCCAGCATTGGAGCACCGATTGCTGTCTGTGCCAAAAATCCGAATGCATTATTCAGCCTTAAAAAATCTTTCTCCTGCGTATTTTACGCTGGTGATGGGTACGGGCGTTATTTCCATTTCGGCAGAACTGTTGCACTTAAAGTTCCTCGCGAGTGTTTTGCTCGGGCTTAATATCGCCTTCTACAGCATTTTATGGATCATGAATATTGGCCGTGTTTTACGCTACCCTTCGGAGATGTTTGCCGATTTTTTTAATGTGCAAAAAGGCTCTGGTTTCCTGACGATGGTGGCTGGAAGCTGCGTACTTGGCAGTCAATTTGTTATCCTTGAAAATCAAACTATTACTGCAGGTTTATTATTGGGATTGGCCGTAATTCTTTACTTGACGCTGAATTACGGCTTACTCACTAGATTCATGATTCAGAAGCACAAACCTGGACTGATAAATGGTATTTCTGGCGGCTGGCTCTTGCACATCATCGCCCCACAATCCATTGCCATTTTGATTTTACTGCTGGATATCCACTGGTCTTTCATGCTCAGGGCAGAATTTGACTTTATCGCACTCAGTCTCTGGCTATTGGGGGGAATGTTATATATCTGGGTTATGGTGCTGATATTTTATCGAATGATATTTTTGGATTTTTTACCCGAACATCTTCATTCTTCCTATTGGAGCAATATGGGCGCCATGGCTATATCCACCTTGGCAGGATCGTTGCTGGTGGTTAATGGGGAGTCAGCGCCCTTTCTTCACCCATTTTTGCCTTTTATAAAGGGATTCACCCTGTTTTACTGGGCAGGTGGGAGCTGGTGGATTCCGTTGCTGATCATTCTGGGGTTCTGGCGCTATGTCCTGAGAAAGTTTCCCCTCCGTTATGATGATTCCTACTGGGCCATGGTATTTCCGTTGGGAATGTACAGTCTTGCAACGCTCCACATGGCCCATAGCCTAGACCTGCATTTTTTGTTTCCGCTGGCCCATGCTTCTTTTTTCCTGGCGCTGACTGCTTGGTGTCTCACCTTTTTGGGAATGCTTTATGGCTTCCTGCGCATCAGTCACCAAAAAATATTCCACCATAATGGTGATTGAGCGGTTTTAACCCTGACGATTTTGAGTGGTCAATATTGATCGCAGATCGGGGTTCTGATACCTTCGCGACTTGCGAGTGCAAAAGTGGTGTTGCACTTTTCGTCTGTTCTCGTCCTTGTGTGGACAATTTCAGGTTTTCTATGGCGACAACAATCGGTCCCCTCGCAGTGGTAGCTGGTGAACCCCGTCAGGCCCGGAAGGGAGCAGCGGCAGCCGGCGATCCAGGTGCCGGGGTGCGGCTGATTCGCGTCGCCTCCCAATTTAGTGTTTTCCCATGACGGGATATTTAGCCCTTGCCCGACGTTGGCGGCCCCAGCATTTTGAAGATTTTGTTGGTCAGGAAGCGGTTGTGGCCGCTTTACGTCATGCCCTGGACTCCGGCCGAATCCACCATGCATTTTTGTTCACGGGAACGCGTGGCGTAGGTAAAACCACTTTGGCAAGGCTGCTTGCCAAATGTTTGAACTGCGAAAAAGGCATCAGCAGCCAACCCTGCGGAACCTGCAGCGCCTGTCTGAGTATCAGCGCCGGAAATTTTGTCGATTTGCTGGAAGTGGATGCTGCCAGCCGCACGCGCGTGGATGAAACCCGTGAACTGCTTGATAACGTCCAATATGCGCCGGTGGCCGGGCGCTATAAAATCTACCTCATCGATGAAGTGCACATGCTGTCCACCCATAGTTTCAATGCACTCCTGAAAACCCTTGAAGAGCCGCCTGAACACGTCAAGTTTTTGCTGGCAACCACGGATCCTCAGAAGCTTCCCGTCACCGTTTTATCCCGCTGTTTGCAGTTCAACTTACGCAGGCTGGAAATCGGCCAGATTCAGGATCGCCTGCAGCAGATCATGCTGGCAGAGAAAATTTCCGCAGAAGATGCCGCACTGCACATATTATCCAAAGCTGCCGATGGCAGTTTACGCGATGCTCTCAGCCTTCTGGATCAGGCCATTGTCCATGGTGGTGGCGAAGTGCGCCGCGAGGGTGTGCTTGGCATGCTGGGACGCAGTGGCGACGATACCGTTATGCTGATGATTGCAGCGCTGATTGCCCAAGATGCGGAACGCGTTTTTGCGCTGGTCAACGAACACCTGGCGCGGGGTCTGGATGCTGCCGGGCTACTGGACCTGATCATCGAAGGGACTCATCGATTGAGTCTTGCTCAGTTTGTGCCAGGTGTTGCAGAAGGTGATGACGCGGAACTGATCAGTCAGTTACGAAACAAAATCAATCCACTGGTTTTACAGTCCTGGTACGCCCTGTTGCTGTCAGCGCGCCGGGATTTTCAGCTCTATCCAGATCAACGCATGGCACTGGAAATGGCATTTTTGCGGGTGCTCAGTTTCTCTACGGGGAATATTCCACCATCGGCGGGCTCGCCCGAACCGGAAAAAAAGCCCAGTTCAATCTCTCAAACCTCTACAGAGACTGCGATCACAGCCGTTGAAACGGTTCAACCCGTTCTGGCCGAACTGATTCCAGAATCACGCACATTTGCGGATGTGGTCCGCGAGCCCGCTCCTGAAATTCACAGAGAAAATGTATTCATACCGCCGCAAGCGGTCCATATGAGTCTTTCCTGGCAGGAACTGATTGCCACATTATCACTTTCACCGCTGCTGCAGGAACAGCTGCGTCACGGTCAAGCCCTGCAGTGTGATGCGCAAAAGGTGGATCTGCTCATAGAGCTTCGCTACCTGCCCTTTATTATCAAGGAAAAAGTACGAATTCTGAAAGCGCTCAGTGACCACTTTGGTCAGACGCCGCAACTCGTCATCAGTGAATTGACCGAGGCAAGCGGCGTACGCAGTGTAAATGCTGAAGCAGAATCTCAGGCCTCCGCGCGACAGGAAGAAGCACAGATCAGGGTGGCCAATGATCCTCTGGTCAAACAATTTACGGAAATACTGGGTACTCAGGTAGAATCCATTACCTTGATGACTTTAACGAATCAACAGGGAGGTAGTCGATGATGAAAGGTGGTTTGGGAAATATCATGAAACAGGCGCAGCAACTCCAGGATCGCCTGCAAAAAACCCAGGAAGAACTGGCTCATATTGAAGTCCAGGGACATGCCGGCGGTAATCTGGTAGAGGTCACCATGACCTGTCGCCATGATGTGCGCAAGGTGCGAATTGATCCCTCGTTGCTGGCGGATAATGATCAGGAAATGCTGGAAGATCTGGTGGCTGCAGCGATCAATGATGCCGTACGCAATGCTGAAAAGGTCAGTGCCGAACGGATGTCGGAAGTGACGGGCGGAATGAATATTCCAGGCATGAATCTGCCTTTCTGATATGGCCGATGTTCCGAGTATGGAGGCTTTGGAGGCGCTGTTAAGGCGCCTTCCCGGTATTGGGCCGCGTTCTGCACAGCGCATCTGCTACGATCTGCTGGTGCGCAAACGCAGCCTGCTCCCCCAATTGGCCGCTGCATTTGAACGCGCACACGCCACAGTGCGTTTTTGCGAGCGCTGCAATAACCTCAGCGAAGCCCCTTTGTGTGGGGTTTGTCTAGGTGCGCATCGGGACCATTCGCAGCTGTGCATTGTGGAATCACCCGCAGATTTACGCGCCATTGAAGATACGGGCGTGTTCAGCGGGGATTTTTTTGTGCTGATGGGCCATTTGTCGCCTCTGGATGGTATTGGTCCGGAGGCTCTGCATCTGGATCGTCTCAGTGAGCGTTTGGCAGAAGCGGGTCTGCAGGAGGTGATATTTGCCACCAACCCCACTCTGGAAGGTGAGGCCACTGCCCAGTTTCTGGCAGATTTGGTGCCTGCAGGCATTACCATCAGTCGTATTGCCCACGGCGTTCCGGTGGGCGGTGAACTGGAATATGTAGATCGTGGCACACTCGGACGGGCGCTGCATGGACGCCGCCTGCTGGATGAATAGTTAAAACAAAACATTTGATAGAGGAAGAAGTCGTATGCTGGCTACGGGTGTGACGCCTCCGGGCGGTAATGTATTTTTTTTACTGATGGGTGCCATTCTGGTTTTTGCCATGCATGGCGGCTTTGCCTTTCTGGAACTGGGGACCGTGCGCCGGCGCAGTCAGGTCAATGCTTTGGTCAAAATCCTCAGTGACTTTGGCATTTCGACCATTGTGTATTTTTTTATTGGTTATCATATTGCTTACGGCATCAGTTTTTTCGGAAACGTGCAAACCCTGACTGCCGGCGATCATGGTTTTGAAATGGTGCGTTTTTTCTTTCTGCTGACCTTTGCGGCAGCCGTACCCGCCATCATTTCCGGAGGCATTGCCGAGCGCGCCCGTTTTTATCCGCAATTGCTGGCTACGGCTTTTCTGGTGGGCCTGGTGTATCCCTTTTATGAAGGCATCGTCTGGGATAACAATTACGGCATTCAGGCCTGGTTTACGCAGACATTTGGTGCGCCTTTTCATGATTTCGCCGGTTCGGTAGTGGTCCATGCCATGGGTGGCTGGATGGCCCTGATGGCCGTCTGGTTATTGGGACCGCGCCGGGGGCGCTATGGTAAGGATGGTACGGTGCATGCCATGCCGCCTTCCAATATTCCTTTTCTGGCCTTGGGCTCCTGGATTCTGATCATCGGCTGGTTTGGATTTAATGTGATGAGCGCCCAGCAGTTGGCTCAGGTTCAGGGTCTGGTGGCCCTGAATTCTCTCATGGCCCTGGTGGGTGGCATGCTCGCCGCTCTGGCCGTTGGCAAGGGCGATCCGGGTTTTGTGCATAACGGAGCATTGGCAGGGCTGGTGGCTATTTGTGCCGGATCGGATGTGGTCCAGCCCATCGGGGCTCTGGCCATTGGTGCCATAGCCGGGATTATTTTTGTGTATTTATTTACCTTTGTACAACACCGACTGCGCCTGGACGATGTGCTCGGAGTCTGGCCTTTGCATGGCGTTTGCGGTGTCTGGGGTGGCTTGGCCGTGGGAATTTTCGGCCTGAAAATGCTGGGCGGTGCTGGGGGAGTCAGTTTCTGGTCGCAACTGCTGGGCACCAGTTTGGGGGTTTTGATTGCGCTGGTGGGTAGCGGAGTGGTTTACGGCACCATCAAGGCTTTCATTGGGATTCGCCTGGATGCCGAGGCGGAATATGCCGGTCCAGATTTGAGTATTCACCATGTCAGCGCGTATCCTGAGGAGGATATTGAGAGGGCCTGAACGTGGACGATGACTTTGTTGCATTGACTTGGGAGAGTCTGCCAAAAATACCGAAAAGGTCTCCTGATGCACATAAAGGTCGTTTTGGTCATGTTTTTGTACTGGGTGGCGCGCCAGGAATGGGCGGAGCACTGGCTTTGGCAGCTGCGGCCGCTTACCGGATTGGGGCAGGGCTGGTGACCGCCGTGGGTCATCCTTCCGCAGTTCCTTATCTGGCTTCCGCTCTTCCGGAAGCGACCTGGTGGGACTGGCCCCCGAGTTTCTCTGCGTTACCGGACAATGCGGTACTCGCCGTGGGGCCCGGTCTGGGGCAGGGGCTGGCAGCGCATGATATGCTGACTGAGGTCGGGAGTTTGCGCATTCCCCAGGTCTGGGATGCGGATGCCCTCAATATTCTCGCGCGTTTTGGTGTGCCGTTGCTCAGTGTGCAGGCTGTTCGGCTGTTTACCCCGCATCCAGGTGAAGCGGCCCGTCTGCTGGCAATGCCGCTTCCTGACGTTCAGCTGGACCGGATAGGGGTAATACATGCGCTGCAATCCCGCTATGGCGGGCATTGGGTTTTGAAGGGGCAGCACAGTCTGATGTTGGGTGAAACAGCGCGCTGTTATTGTCCCTGGGGAAATCCGGGAATGGCTACCGGCGGCAGCGGCGATGTATTGACCGGGGTGCTGGCGGGGTTGCTGGCCCAAGGTATATCGGCCGATGAAGCCTTGATTCTGGGGGTTGCCATTCATGCCCTCGCCGGCGATCGTGCGGCCCGACGTTTGGGAGAAGAAAGTCTGCTGGCCAGCAATATTCTCGAAGAACTACCTTTTGTCATACAGGAGTTGAATGCCATCCATGTCCGAAACTGAAATGCTGAAAGCCTGGGACCGCCGTTATTTTTGGCATCCCTTCACTCAGATGCAATGTTATGGTGATGATGATCCCTGGATTATCGAGAGGGCGGAAGGCCATTATTTGTACGATGTGGATGGCGCGCGTTGTCTGGATGCGGTGGCGAGCCTTTGGTGTAATGTGCATGGTCATCGCCATCCGCGCCTTGATGCTGCCCTTCTGGAGCAGTTGGGAAAAGTCGCGCATACCACAGCTCTGGGCGCCAGCAATCCACCGGCTATCCGTCTCGCCAAAAAGCTGGTTGAGTGCACTCCAGAATCTCTGCAACATTGTTTTTTCAGTGAAGATGGTTCCGAGGCGGTAGAAGTGGCTATTAAAATGGCGGCGCAGTACTGGGCCAACATCGGGCGTCCTGAAAAGCATCTTTTTTTGACCCTCGATAACGCTTATCACGGCGATACCGTGGGAGCTGTTTCGGTGGGTGGATTTCCGCTTTTTCACGAAGTGTATGGTCATTTGCTGTTCCCGACGCGCAGGTTGCCCAGCCCTTATGTGCTGCAATGGGAACAATGCCAGGGGGATGCCGCGCAGGCAGCCAATCTCTGGCTGAATACTCTGGAAGCCGTTTTACTGGCAGAAAAAGACCATATTGCCGCTTTGATTCTGGAAGGCGGCGTGCAGGGTGCAGCCGGGATATTGCCATTTCCACCCGGGGTCCTGTCGGGCGCACAAAAGCTCTGTAACACCCATGATGTCCTGCTTGTTGTTGACGAAGTGGCCACTGGCTTTGGTCGCAGCGGCCAGTTGTTCTCCTGCCAAAAAGAACAGGTCGAACCTGACTTGCTGGCGCTCGGCAAAGGACTGAGTGGCGGTTATTTACCCATTGCCGCAACGCTGACTTCAGAAAAAATCTATCAGGCTTTTCTGGCCCCCTTTGGCGAAGCCAAACAGTTTTATTACGGACATACCTTTACGGCCAACCCTTTGGCCGCTGCGGTGGCTCTGGAAAATCTGAGCATTTTTGCCGAAGGCTATTTGTTGTCCGAAATCCCCAATAAAATCGAAAAACTGCGCGCAGGTCTGGAAGTATTTCACCATCAACCCTGGGCAGGTGAGCCCCGGCAATTTGGCTTGATGGCGGCCATTCCCTTGCGTGACCCGGCTACCGGAGCGGCTTACCCTTATGGCGAACGTGTCGAATACATGGTCTGCAAACGTGCCCGGGAAATGGGTGTGTATAGTCGACCCCTTGGTGATCTGCTCACCATTGTGCCCCCTCTGTCGGTGACAGAGCTGGAAATAGACACTATCCTCCAAACATTATTTGACGCCATGGCGGAAGGAAGAACCCAATGACAACGGCCCAGGAAATCATGACCCGTGCGCCCAGCACGGTGCAGGAAGATGATTCGGTCAAGAATGTCGGCAAAATCTTGCTGCAGACGGGGCATCACAGTATTCCCGTAGTCAGTGCCTCCGGGCATCTGGTCGGCATGATCGGTGAGCGCGACCTGATTGATGCCAACCGCGAGGTGCATTTGCCCACTATGTTGACCATTCTTGATGGATTGATTCCGTTGGGTGGCATGCATGAATATGAAGAAGAATTGCGTAAAGTCACGGCTGTTACTGCAGGCCAGTTGGCTACTACCAAGGTTGTGACCGCAGGACCCGATGAAAACACCGATGCGGTCGCCGAAAAACTCTTGCGTAAGGAAGTACATGCCTTGCCTGTTGTGGATACAGATGGAAAGCTGTTGGGTATCATCACCCGCTCCGATATTCTCCAGCATTTGTTAAAACCCTGAGTTTGCCGATGGATTGGGACTTTCCCAGTGCCGATATTTGCCAGTCCTGGGGGGCGGCCCTGGCGCAAACATTACAGGCACCGGCAGTCATTTATCTGGAAGGCGACCTGGGAGTCGGTAAGACAACGCTTGCCCAGGGTATTTTGCGGGCGCTGGGCGTCACCCAATCCATCAAAAGTCCCACCTATACTTTGCTCGAAACCTATGAAACAAAATCTGGGCTGGCCCATCATCTGGATTTGTATCGTTTGAATGATCCCGAAGAGCTGGAATTTATCGGCATCCGTGACTATCTGGCGACACCCGCCCTGTGGCTGATCGAATGGCCGGAAAGAGGCAAGGGGCATCTGCCGGGCGCTGATCTCAAACTGCATTTGCATATTCTTCCTGATGCCCGCCATCATCTGTCAGCGAAGGCACTGGATCCGCACGCCGAAGCCTGGGTGCAGGCTTTACCTGTTGATCTGGCGAGTATTACATGAACAAGTCAGTGACCAGCCCGCCACGCGTGCGCCGCCTGGACGCCACCCTCGCCAATCAGATTGCAGCGGGGGAGGTGGTGGAAAGGCCCGCCTCGATCCTCAAGGAATTGCTGGAAAATTGTCTGGATGCGCAAGCTACCCGGATTACCATTCAATTACAGGGTGGTGGAATGGATTTGCTGAGTGTGGAAGACAACGGCACCGGCATATTACCCGAAGATCTGCCGCTGGCACTGGAGCGTCATGCCACCAGTAAAGTGGCAAGCTGGGAAGATTTGCAGGCTATCCAGACCATGGGCTTTCGTGGTGAAGCACTGCCCGCTATTGCCTCGGTGGCGCGGATGGAAATTGTGAGCAGAACGCACGACGCGGGGCAGGGTGCCCGGCTTCAGGTGCATGGTGGTGATGTCCTGGCCTCGGAACCTGCTGCCCGCGCCCCCGGAACGACGGTGCAGGTTGCCGACCTGTTTTACAATGTCCCGGCGCGCCGCAAATTTCTGCGTTCGGCTGCCGCCGAATTGACGCGTATCCAGAAGGTGCTCCGACAGATAGCTCTGGCCAATTTCCCGGTGGCTTTTCAACTGCTGCAAAATCGCCGCAGCCTGGTGCAGTATCCGGCAGCCACTGATCCCGAAGCCTGTTCTGCAAGAGTTGCAAGCATCCTGGGTGAAGGTTTTCTGGCGAATGCGCTGTACCTCGAGCAAAGTGATCAGGGTATGTCGCTGCGGGGCTGGCTGGGCTTGCCTACCTATAACCGCGCCCGGGGTGACGAACAATACTTTTTCGTCAATGGTCGTCCGGTACGTGATCCGGTGCTAACCCATGCCTTGCGCGCTGCCTATCAGGATGTATTGTTTCAGGATCGCCACCCGTTGTTTGTTTTATATCTGGATATGCCTGCCGAGCAAGTGGATGTGAATGTGCATCCAGCCAAGGCTGAAGTCCGTTTTCGGGATAGTCGGGCGGTACATGATTTCCTTTTTCATACCCTGCGCCGGATTATTGCCGAGCAGGGTGGGGATAAACCGCAAATTTCCGTTCCGGTACAGCCGGCAATGCGCCCCCTCGGCCTTGCTTTGGATATCCCCGCTGCTGGTGCTGTCCGTCCGCCTTCGGGTCCATCTTCTGCTTATGTACCTTCCTTCCAGCAGGACTTGAGTGGTGTCGCAGAGGCCCGGACAGCCGCTTATTGGGAGCAGATGGTTGCAGCCGGTACGTCGCGTCCGGTAGAAAGTTACCTTGATCAATCTCCGCAGGAACAATCCCTGGCGCCGGAATATCCGCTGGGGCAAGCCGTAGCGCAAATTCATGCCCGCTTTATCGTGGCGCAGAATCAGGAAGGCATGATTCTGGTGGATCAACATGCGGCGCATGAGCGCATTCTTTACGAGAAAATGAAAAAAGACTGTCAACTGGATGATAAACAACAATTTGTGATTCCCGAATATGTGCATGTTACCGCCGCACAAATGGCCTGTTTTGAAGAGCGGCAGGAGGCATTGCGAGCTGCTGGTCTGGATATCAGCGTAGCTGGGCCGGGCACATTGGCTATTCATGGTGCTTTGCGCTCCCTGGATGCGCGCAATTTTGCGCAACTGGTCGCGGAGCTTCTGGAAATGGACAAACCCTGGGGGCAGGGCGACGTGGAAGGTAATCCGGTACTGGCTGAAATGGCCTGTCGGGCGGCCATCAAGACCAGTCGGCGTCTGAACCTTGATGAAATGAACAGTCTCCTGCGCCAGCTGGAGGCGACGCCACGGTTTGGACAGTGTAATCACGGTCGGCCCACGGTTGTGCAATTTTCTCTGGCGGATCTTGACCGCCTGTTTTTGCGTGGCCGATGATTCCCGCCCTGTTCCTGATGGGACCTACGGCGAGCGGCAAAACAGCACTGGCCATGCATATTGCCAACCAGCTGCCGGTAGACATTATCAGCGTCGATTCCCTGCTGGTTTATCGTCATTTTGATATTGGCAGCGCCAAGCCGGATTGCGTACTAAGGCAGCAATATCCCCATGCTCTGGTGGATATTCGTGAACCGGATCAACCCTATTCCGCCGGACTTTTTCGGGAAGATGCCCTGGCTTGCATCACCCGGGCACGCGCCCGGGAACGCATCCCCCTGCTGGTGGGGGGCACCGGCCTGTACTTCCGGGCGCTGGAACGTGGTATTGACGAGCTGCCTCCTGCCGATCCGCAGATACGGGGTAAATTACTGGAAGAAGCCGCGCAAGAGGGCTGGCCGGCATTACATGAGCGTCTGGCTGCTCTTGATCCGCAAACGGCGGCAGGCATTCAGCCACATGATCAGCAACGTATTCAGCGTGCGCTGGAAATCATTCAGCAAAACGGGGCACCGTTAAGTCAATCGCGGCAGTGGCAGGGCGCTTTCCCCGGACCACTACTGAAAATCCTGTTACGTCCGCCTCGCGCCTGGCTGCATGACCGTATTCAGCAACGACTGGATTTGATGCTCCAGGAGGGCTTCCTGGAAGAAGTGGCGGCTTTACAGCAACGTCACTACGCTCCTGATCTTCCAGCCATGCGGGCAGTGGGTTACCGCCAATATTTTGCCCGCCTGAATGGCGAGTTTACAGCGGCAGAAGCTTATGCGGCAGCCCTGGCGGCAACGCGTCAGCTGGCCAAGCGCCAGGACACCTGGTTTAAAAGAGAGCGTGCGAATCTGGTGCTGGATCCGGCAGAAGATCAAGCATGGAAGTCCTTGCCGAACTGGATCAGACAGCAAATGCTGTAATACACTTTCATTTTGCTCTATCGGCTCTGCCGACAATTACCGGTTCCGGGCCACGCTCCAAAATCTTCTACGGGAGAACATGATTGAAATCCTGGCATTTCCTGGGCTGCTTGCTGCCAGCGTTGATGCTGGCTGGCTGTGCACCGCCCATGCCGCATCTGGCAAAACCTACCCCATTGCAGGATTTACAGCTTGGCAGTGACTTGACACAAAAAAAATCGTCTGTAGCTGCTGTTGCGGACTGGTGGCGTCCTTTACTCAATCAGCCAGAGCAAAACATCATGCAACTGGCTCTTGAAAAAAATCCGGACATGCTTGCTGCGAAAGCCAGGATAGCCCTGGCTTTATCTGCCTTGCGCGAAGCGGGAGCGCAGCGCGAACCACAACTCCAGGGCACCGGTCAGATTGGGGTAAGCCGTTGGACCAAAAATCAATTTTATTTGCCACCTTATGCCGGAGAAACCTCCTGGAACAATTCGTTAAAGTTTGATTTTTCTTTTCATCTTGATCTTTGGGGCAAGGAGCAGGAGCAGGTCAAGGAGGCGCGCCTGCGCTTGCAGGCAGCCGAACAGCAACGGCGTGCTGCCAGGTTGATTCTTGAAAATGCCGTGTTGCAACAGCTTCTCGCAATAGATGCCAGTGCTGCCATTCTGCAGCGTTTACAGGCCGAGCAACACATCTTGCAGCGGCTTGAACAAATCGAAAAAGAAAGACAGCAGCATGGCCTCAGTGATTCCTTGCTCAGCCTGGCAAGTGTCGCCCGTCTTGCGGGTTTGGAGCAGGAAATAGCCGCACAAAAAGCCAAGTGCGACAGCAATCGTCAGGCCTTGGCAACACTGTGCGGTGTGGGTGTCCAACTCCCCTTGGTGCTGCGTCATTATCAGCCCAATCTGTTGCAGACCCATTGGCAGCAACCCAGCACTGTTCCGGCTGAATGGATTGCCGAACGGCCGGATGTTGTCGCCCAGCGGATGACCATCAAGGCGGCTGCTGCAGCGGTGCATATTGCCCGCGATGCCTATTATCCCGATATCAATCTGGTGGCTTTTGCGGGTGGTTTGGCAGCGGCAGGCGGCTTGTTTACTTTTTTGCATCCGGGGTCCTTACAAGCAGGTGTGGGACCAGCCATCAGTTTGCCATTGTTTACCGGGGGGAGACTGCGGGGCCACTTTGATGCCAGTCAGGCGAAATATCAGCTGGCTCGCGCCGCATATCAAAAAAGCTTGTTACAGGCTTTGCAGCAAGTCGCTTTCAGTCTGAGGCAATTGCAGTCTGCCAGTCAGGAGCGGGAAATCTTACAGCGGCGTGCGCAAGCCTTGTCGCGCAGCGCGGCTTTACAACAACAAAGATATCAAGCGGGTCTCAGTAATGCCCTGCCAGTCATGACGGCACAACTGCCGATCATCGACAATCAGATGCAGCAAATTCGCCTGGATACTTATGCCCGGCAGAATCTGATCAAACTCTATGCCGCTCTGGGGGGAAGGGTGATTCCAAAAACCTGGACGGGACCGCATTCTCCATCATGAGTACCCTGAATCTTGCCAGTCGCCAATATTGGCAGAGTTTTTACCAGCACGATCTGCAAACCTGGATTTTCTGGGCCAAGACAGCCGCTGCAGCGCTGATTGGTCTTTGGTTGGCTTATAGATTCCAGCTGGACTCTCCCAGTACGGTCGTAATCACCGTGTTTATTGTGATGCAGTCGCGTAACGGGATGGTTCTGGCCAAGAGTTTTTACCGGGCGATTGGTACTATTGCAGGCAGTATTGTCGCCTTGTTGCTGGTAGCGACATTTCCGGATGAACGACTGGGATTTCTTGCCGGCTTAGCCCTCTGGGTGGGATTTTGCACTGCCGGGGCGCGTTATTTCCGTAATTTTCAGGCCTACGCCTTTGTGCTGGCTGGTTACACTGCTGCTCTGGTCGGGCTGCCTGCGGCATTGGATCCTGAGCATGCCTTTTATATCGGCGTTGCGCGCCTGAGCGATGTGATGCTTGGGATCATTGTGGCCTCGGTCATGAGTGCCATTGTATTTCCGCAACCGCTGGAAGATCTGCTGCAGCAGACGGCACAAACGCGCCTGCAGCATTTTTTGCGCAACACCTTGCGCGTACTGCAGGGAGGCGTGCCGAGGGCTGACTGGATTGCCCTGCATCTTGAAGCGATTCAGGAGATTTTGCAGCTGGATAGTTATCGTTCCGGGGCGTTTTTTGAAAGTAGTCGCGGACGCCGTAAAAATATGCGCGTTCGGCAGATGATTGCCGACATGATGTTTGCTTCGGGTTCGCTGCATTTGCTGAACAGTCATATTCGCAGATTGCAACGCGATACCCTCGCGCCGGTGCGTATCAAAACTGAAAATTTGATCGATTCGATACGTCTGGATTTTCAGGAGATACAACAACAAATCCAGAATGGCGAAATTATTACTGCAGAAAATCAGTTGCAGAGTCTGCAAAACAGGACCGTGCAGCAATTGGATGAATTACGGATCTCTTTGCTGGATGACCTGAATGCTGATCAACGACTGGCTCTCGATAGCCTGATACTGTTACTCACCCGCTTTCTGGCTGAACTCCGGCGCTATATGGTCAGTTATGGGCAATTGCTTTGTCCCGAGGCAATCAAGGCGGCCCCCCCCTTACCGCTGGCAATTGCCAGAGTACAAGGGAAACGTTGGCACGCCTCTTTTGACCGTCCGCCTACAGAAATAGCCCAGCCCTTGAGCGCGGCCTTGCGCAGCATGGTTGTTGTTGCGGTGGTTTCGCTTTTCTGGTTAAACACGGCGTGGCCTTCTGGTCCCGAAGCCGTCATTATTGCCGTAGTCCTCAGCGCGTTATTTTCCACCTTTCCCAATCCGCTGGCTTCGGTGCGGCAGATGGGGTTTGGTGTACTCACTGCCTTCCTCTCGGCTCTCCTGTTCAGTCTGGAGTTTTTACCGCGAATATCCGGTTTTCCCATGCTGGCTCTTGCACTGTTGCCTTTTTTGTTAATCCCTCCGTGGTTGTTGACGCGTACCCGGTGGTCAGGCACTGCGGCTGGTTTTGGTATATTTTTCCCCCTGTTTGCCATTCCGGGAGATGGGCAGGAAATATCTTATAGCGCATTGCTGAATAATGGGACCGCACAATTGCTGGCAGTATTTATAGTGGGAATTGCTTTTTATCTCATTTTTCCAGTGGGTAATAACTGGGAGCGACGGCGACTTCTGCAACGCTTTCGCCAACTTGTCCGGGTTGCGGCGCAGGCTCCACTACCCAACCTGCGTAATCAGTTTGAAGCGGAAAGTCGTGAATATTTGCGTTTATTGGCCGCAGATTTGTCACCTCAGCAGGCCAGTGACCTGAAAATTCTGCGCGAGGTAATGCGTCTTAATGAACTCGCCGAAGGGATCCTGCAGCTGCGTATTTTGCTGCATGCACAAGCAGAAATGGCAGGTGAGCAACCTTTGTCGCGCTACGAAGCGCAATATGTTACTCCCTTACTTGAAGCGTTTCCCAAAAAATATGAGGTACCCATGTCGGCAAATTATGAAAATCGTCTATGCGCGGTCATGGACGCTGCGGCCAATTTACCAGTAGAAACCGTCGATACGGCCTTACACCCTATTTTGCCGCCTGATGCCCTGTTTCGTGTTTATGTTCACGTCATTGCCAGCGTTTCACGACGCTTCTCGGTAGCAAGCGAGGCTGAGCATGCCCGTTGAAATAGTCCTCTTTGGTGCTGTGCTGCCTACGCTTTTGCCTATTTTTGGGCTGAGCGTCATTCTGTATCTGATCGTGGACAAATGGACCGGTCGATGGGATATGGATCGCTGGATATGGCATCCGGCACTGTTTCGTCTGGCCCTGTTCGTGTGTGTTTTTGCACTGTTGGGTCTTGAGGTTTATTAATGATTGCACGCATATTGCGAGTTTTGGTTACCATTCTGGTCGTGCTCCTTGCTGCCTGGCTGGGTTGGCGACTATGGCAGGCCTATATGGATCAGCCCTGGACAAGAGATGCGGTGGTACAGGCACAAATTGCCCAAATCAATGCCGACGTCGGAGGTCGAGTGATTGATCTTTATGTCAAGGATAATCAGAAAGTAGCAGCCGGAACGGTATTGTTCCGTATTGATCCACAGCGCTATCGTCTGGCTCTCGCCAATGCGCGGGCCGCACTGGCGGATGCCAATGCGCAATTGGCGTTGCGGCAGGAGCAGTCGGCCCGTCGGGCGCATTTGCCTGACGATGTGGTTTCGGCTGAGGCCCGCTCTGATGCCCTGCTGCAAGTGCGCGTAGCCCAGGCGCAGGCTGACGCGGCTCGTGCGCGCGTCCATCTGGCGCAGTATGATCTTGCCCATACCCAGGTGCGGGCTCCGGTGGCAGGTATTATTTCCCATCTGCGTCTGCGCGTAGGGGATTATGCAGCAACCGGTAAGCCGCTTCTGGCCTTGGTTGAGACGGACAGCTATTGGATTGACGGTTACTTTGAACAAACCCGGCTACAGGGTGTGCATGTGGGAGACTATGCGCATCTGCGCCTGCTGGGATCTGCACATACTTTTCCGGGGTTGGTGGAGAGTATCGCACCAGCTATTACTGATCGCGAAAGCCACACCGGAGCACGTCTCGTGGCAAATGTCCGGGCGAGCTTCAATTGGGTGCGTTTACCTGCCCGTATTCCCGTGCACATCAGGATTTTAAGAAAACCCAAGGATTTCCCGCTGACTGCCGGGATGCTTTGTTCCGTAGTCATTGAACGAAAGCACTCATAACGCCAGGTTTTTACGGGAACTGAACGTCATGGGTAAGCACATCTGGAACCGGACTATCGATTGCCAGTAAACCGGTGTAATGCTAGCCTATGGCGACTTTTAATCTATCCCTATTGAGGAACTTATGGCTGTTGAGCGCACTTTGTCCATTATTAAACCCGATGCTGTCCAGAAAAATGCCATCGGTGCCATTCTCGGTCGTTTTGAAGCAGCGGGTCTTCGGGTGGTAGCCAGTAAAATGCTGCATCTCAGCCAGGAAGATGCGGGTGGATTTTATGCTGTTCATAAGGCCCGTCCTTTTTACGGTGAACTCTGTGCTTTCATGAGCAGCGGCCCGGTGCTGGTCAGCGTGCTGGAAGGCGAGGGCGCGATTCTGAAAAACCGTGATCTCATGGGTGCGACCAACCCCAAAGATGCTGCACCTGGAACCATTCGTGCGGATTTCGCTGACAGCATTGACGCTAATGCGGTCCACGGTTCGGACAGTGTCGAAACGGCTGCCTGGGAAATCAGCTATTTCTTTAGTCAACGGGAGATTTTTTCGCGCTAAATGAGTGCCGAGGCCTGTGCTGTGATGCCGGCTCAAAAGCCGCAGCTTCTGGGGCTGGATCGCCAGTCCCTGGAGCGTTTGTTGGCCGGTTGGGGAGAGTCGCCCTTTCGGGCCAAGCAAATTCTGCAATGGATTCATGGCCGGCAGATCACGGATTTTGCGGAAATGAGCAACATCAGCAAGGCCTTGCGTGCGCGGCTGAGCGAAGAAACCCAATATGCGGAGCCGGAAATTCTTGCCGATCAACTGGCTGCTGACGGTACCCGAAAGTGGTTGTTGGGTTTGCCTGACGGCAATGCGATTGAAACGGTATTTATTCCCGAGGAAGATCGGGGAACCCTCTGTGTCTCCTCGCAGGTAGGTTGTTCGCTGGCTTGCAGCTTCTGTGCGACGGGTGCTCAGGGACTCAACCGTAACCTCGACACCCATGAAATTATTGCCCAGATCAGAACGGCCCGGCAAATGCAGGGCTTGGATGCCATTACCAATATTGTCTTCATGGGTATGGGCGAGCCGCTGCTGAATTTACGCCAGGTCTTGCCAGCCCTGGATTTGTTACGCGACGATTTCGCCTATGGTTATGGGCCCAAGCGCATCACGGTCAGCACCGCTGGTGTGGTTCCGGGTCTTGATCGACTGGGTGCGGAAAGCCCTGTCAATCTGGCAATCAGTTTACATGCCAGCCGGGACGAAGTCCGTGATGTGCTGGTGCCGGTCAATCGCCATTACCCTCTGGCCGAATTGCTCGATGCCTGTCGTCGCTATCCGCTGCTCCCGCGTCGCCGCATTACTTTTGAATATGTCATGCTGGATGGCGTCAATGATAGCGATGCCGATGCCCGGGCTCTGTTGCGCATATTGTCGGGTATTCCAGCCATGGTGAACCTCATACCGTTTAACAGCTTTCCGGGTTCTGATTACCAGCGTTCGCCGCAAAAACGCATTGATGCCTTCCGGGATATTATTCTGCGCGGCGATATCATGACGGTTACCCGTCGCCCGCGCGGCGATGACATCGCCGCTGCCTGTGGACAATTGGCGGGGCAGGTGCGCGATGGTCGGCGCAGCATTCCTTTGAGGGTTCAGGCATGAAAACGGATGGAATGCGCTTCCATAAAGTAATCTGGATTCCTGGCCTGCTTGTCGTGTCGGTATTGAGTGGTTGTGGGTTATTTGGCAGTAAAAGTACGCCCATGACTTCGGATCAACAAATGGCCGCCTTTATTGCTCATGAACACAAAACCCGTGCTGCTGACCAGAGTCTTCAGGCTCCTGCCGATGATGGTAAGGCCAAGGCGGGTATTTATACTTCACTGGGCACGGCTTATTTGCAGGATGGACACCCCCGGCAAGCCATTCGTGAACTGCAAATGGCCAATCAGGCGGATGACAGCTATGCAGATGCCTATAATGTGATGGGTCTGGCCTATGAGCAGCTGGGCCAGAAAACTCTGGCACGGCAGGCTTTTGAACAGGCCCTGTCACTGGACGCCAAAAATCCGGAATATCGTAATAATTATGGTGCGTTTCTGGTTAACACAGGTGACTACCAGCAGGCCATCGTGCAACTCAAGCAAGCGACCGCCGATCCTTTATACAGCACGCCACAATTCGCCTGGACCAATCTGGCCCAGGCCTATGCGGGCCTCAAAGATCCGGTTGCCGCCCGCAATGCGCTGAATCGTGCGCTCTATCTTCTTCCCAACTATCCACCTGCCTTGCAAATACTGGCCGAAATGGACTTTAAAGAAGGTAATGTGCAAGCTGCCTATGGACATTTGCAGGTGGTACTTGCTCAGGAACCAGATAACGCCAGTGCGTTACTGTTGGCCGGACAGATTGCCGCCCGGCAAGGACGCCCGGAACAGGCTGCGGCTCTGTGGCAGCGCTGCGTCAATGCCGCACCGTATTCCGATGCGGGAAAAAAAGCGCAGCAATTGTTGCTGCAACATGGTTGATCAAGAGATGGACTCCATGGATGAAAGCCTCAGCAATCCGGATTTGCGAAATGCCCGTGAAGCACGTGGCTGGACTCTAAAGCAGGTAGCGGAACGCTTACATATTACTGAAATTCAGGTTCAAGGGCTCGAAGAAGGGAATTATGCCGTGCTTCCCGGCGCCACTTTTGCGCGTGGATTCCTCAAGAATTATGCACGCATTCTGGATCTGGATCCGGAACCGTTGCTGCGCAATTATGACGCCGCCAACGCGGGGTCGGGAATTTCTCCGACGCGCCAATTGCTTCCTGATGGCGAGAGCCCCCTGCTGGATTACAGTAAACGCACCCTGCTGATTTCTTTCTTGATATTGATTGCCGTGATAGTGGCTGTCTGGTGGTTCTGGGGGCGGAGCGAGAACGCTTCGACCGTACTACCTGAAAATAACAGCCACAGTGTTTCCTCCATGCCGGCGACCCTGGCTGAGCCGGCAATTTCCAATACGGCGCCGACTGCTTCTGTGCAAAGTGTGGTCGTAGCCACTCGCCGTCAGGCTGTGGGCAGCTCCAGTCCTGTAACGGCCACCGCGCAATCGGCTGCGACCAGCTCTACAGTGACCAGCAATACGACTGCGGAAATCGCTTTCCAGTTTCATGCCAACTGCTGGGTACAGGTCAGGGACGCTGCCGGTAAAACCTTGTTGGCGGTCCTCGGTCGTCCGGGTGATCTGCTCAAAGTGAACTCAGGAAAACCGCCTTATCAGGTTCTGGTTGGCAATGCCCAGGGCGTGACCATTCATTATCAGGGTAAAGCTATTGCGCTTCCTGCGAACGCCATGGGTGTAGCCCGTCTGCAACTGGGAACCGCCCCCACCGCAAGCACGCAATCTGCTGCTGTTCCAGCGATTACAGCGTCAGCACACAGTTCGGCAGATATTCACAGCCCTGTTAACCGGCACCGTGCTGTGCTAAACCATAGTGCACAACCCGACGTTGTTGCCCCAATCACTTCTGCAGCGCTTTCCGAAAGCGCATCTGTTACTAGCGAGGCATCCCATGCACCATGAATCTCCTATTCAGCGTCGTAAAACCCGGCAAATTCACGTTGGAAAAGTCGCCATCGGTGGAGATGCACCGATCAGCGTGCAAAGCATGACCAATACCGAAACCCGGGACGTAGCAGCCACTGTGGCGCAAATTCGCCGTCTGGAAGCGGTGGGAGCAGACATTGTTCGGGTTTCTGTACCCAGTATGGATGCTGCTGAGGCTTTCAAGGCCATCCGCGCGCAGGTGGAAACACCTCTGGTTGCCGATATTCATTTTGATCATCGCATCGCTCTGCAGGTCATGGCCGATGGTGTCGATGGCCTGCGTATCAATCCCGGTAATATCGGGTCACTGGACAAAACCCGTCTGGTCGTGGAAATGGCCAAGGACAAGGGTATTCCCATTCGTATCGGCGTCAACGCCGGCTCCCTGGAAAAAGATATTCAGGAAAAATATGGCGAACCCACGCCTGAAGCCTTGGTAGAGTCTGCCTTGCGGCATGTGAGCATTCTCGATGAGCTGAATTTCCACGATGTTAAAATCAGCGTGAAAGCTTCCGACGTTTTTCTCGCAGTAGGGGCATACCGACTGCTTTCAGAAAAAGTGGATTATCCCCTGCATCTGGGCATTACCGAGGCGGGTGGTCTGCGTTCGGGTACGGTCAAATCCGCCATTGGTCTGGGTCTGCTGCTGCGTGATGGTATTGGCGATACCATCCGTATTTCCCTGGCCGCTGATCCCGTCGAAGAAATCCGGGTTGGCTTTGATATTCTCAAGAGCCTGCACCTGCGGCAGAAGGGCATTAACCTGATTGCCTGTCCTTCCTGCTCCCGTCAGGAGTTTGATGTCATCAACACCATCAATGCCCTGGAGGCGCGGCTTGAAGATATTCTTGAGCCCATGGATGTGTCGGTGATTGGCTGCGTGGTCAATGGTATTGGCGAAGCCAAGGAAGCGGACATTGGTCTGGCGGGCGGAGACAAACGCAGCATTCTCTATTATCGCGGCAAGCAGGTAGACCGGGTAGAAAATGTGAATATAGTTGATGTGCTGGAAAAACGGATTCGTGCCGAAATTGCGGAGCGTCAGGCAGCCCGTAATGATGCCTGAGCGCCTGGTAATGGTTCGTTTGGGGAAAGTGAGTTATTCGTATGGCTGTTAAGGGATTACAGGCGGTGCGGGGAATGAACGATATTTTCCCCGCAGAAGCAGCAGCCTGGCAGGCTCTGGAAACGGATTTGCGGGGCTTGCTCCAGCTGTATGATTACGGCGAAGTCCGTCTCCCGTTGCTGGAATCGACAGAACTTTTCGCCCGCGCCATTGGTGACGTCACCGACATTGTCCAGAAAGAAATGTACACCTTTGCCGATCGTAATGGCGACAGCCTTACCCTGCGCCCGGAAGGGACCGCTGGTTGTGTACGAGCCGCGATCCAGAATCAGACCATGCGCGGGCAGACTCCGCGTTATTATTACATGGGCCCCATGTTTCGCCATGAACGTCCCCAGAAAGGCCGCTATCGGCAATTTCACCAACTGGGCGTTGAGGTTTTCGGTCAGGCCGGAGCCGGTACAGATGCCGAAATCATCGCCCTGTCTGCGCGTATTCTGAAGCAGGCCGGGGTGCAGGCCTCTTTACAAATCAACTCATTGGGCAGTCCAGAGGCGCGGGCAGCTTACCGTGAGCGACTTCTGGAGTATTTGCGACCGCAACAGGAAGCCTTATGTGCTGATTGTCAGACCCGTATGGAGCACAATCCATTACGGATTCTGGATTGTAAAGTGCCTGGCTGTCAGCAGATTGCCAGCAGCGCACCACATCTGGTGGATCATCTCGATTCCGAATCGGCCCTGCATTTTGCCAGCCTGCAAAAACTGCTGACCGCTCTTGATATTCCCTATCAATTGAATCACAGCCTGGTACGCGGGCTGGATTACTATAACCGGACGGTTTTTGAATGGGTTACGGATGCCTTGGGTGCTCAGGGAACCGTGCTGGCCGGTGGTCGTTATGATGGACTGGTTGCCCAGCTGGGTGGTCAGGATACTCCCGCCATTGGTTTCGCTGTAGGGTTGGAACGCTTACTCGCCTTGCAGGAAATTCAGGGAAACCAGGCCTGCGCCGACAAACCTGTACTTTTTATCGGGGCCATGGAGGACGATAGTCTCGCTCGTTCCTGGCAACTCGCTGAAGCTCTCCGTGATCTGGGTATCAGTGTGGTCAGTGGCGGCCCTGCGGGTTTCAAAGCTCTGCTGAAGCAGGCAGAACGTTCCCGGGCGCTGTTCCAGCTGGTCATCGGGTTGGGACAATTGCAAGGAGAACCAGTAATCATCAAGGAACAGTGCGGGGAAGGGCGTTGGGAAGGCAGTCTGGAGGCCGTGATCACTGGTCTGCAAAGCCTCGGCGTTGATTTCCCCAAGCATGCACCCCATACTGGGCAAAATTTTGCCACTGCCAGAAGATCAAAGTGACCGGTCAAGAACTTTCCGCATTGCTCTCCCGCCATCGTATTACCCTGATTGTGGGTATTCTCGTGACTCTTTTTGCCGCCATGGGGTTTTTTGGCTACGAAAAATATCAACGCCATCAAACCGAAAAAGCGGCAGTATTGTATAGTGAGCTGGTAGATACCATGGTTCAGGGGCAGACCAGTACGGCCCGTGCCAGTGCGGATACGCTGATTCATCAGTACACTCACACACCTTATGCAACCATGGCGCATTTTTTTCTGGCACGCATGGATATGGAGGGCAAACAAGTTCCTGCCGCAGAAAAAACGCTCATGAGCGTGATAAAGAATACCAGCGCACCGCGTGGCATGCGCAGCCTTGCTCGCTTGAATCTGGCACGCCTGTATGTGGATCAGCATCAGGCACATAAGGCCCTGGATATCCTGCAAAATCCACAGCCTGCCTATGTTACCTTAGCTGATGAAATCAAAGGGGACGCCTATGCCTCTCTGAATCAGATCAGTCAGGCAGAACAGGCCTACCATTCGGCCATGTCCGCCTTGCCGGCGGCTGACCCTTATCGTACTTATCTGCAAATGAAAATCGCCAATATTGGAGTTGCGCCGTGATGCGGAATGATTTTTTCAAAAGCATATGGCGTTTAGCCGCTCTGGGAATAGTTGCTGCCCTGCTGAATGGCTGCGGCATCATGTCCTGGTTTAAATCTTCACCCAGTCCCAAAACGCCTCCACCCATCAGTAAAGGTCATAATAAAGTTTCTTTTTCGACGCAATGGCAGGCCCGGCTTTATGGACTATGGCCTATCAACCCCTACCAGGGAACAGAAATTGCCCACTCTGCGCATCAGATTGTGGTGGCTAATGCTTCCGGGCATCTGGTCAGCATGAATGAATCGGGCAGTCAGCAATGGATGCGCAGTCTGGATGGCAAAAGTGCGCGCGGTGCCACCATCGCCCATGGCGTCGTCTATGCGGGAACCAATGCCGGCAAGGTATTTGCGTTTGATGCTAAAAATGGTCATAAACTCTGGTCGGTACAACTCAGCTCCGAAGTATTGACACCGGTAGTCTATGCCGACGATCACTTACTGATGCAAACCGTAAATGGCCATCTTTGGTCGCTAAACCCCAAGGATGGCAAAATTCAGTGGACCTTCTCCATGAACCAGCCCTCCCTCATCTTGCGCGCAGTTTCTACCCCGACTGTGCATGATGGTGTGGTCTATGCCGGTTTTGCTGATGGAACCTTGACAGCATTAAGTCTTTCCACGGGTGCTGAGTTGTGGCATGCCCGTGTAGCTATTGCCCATGGCAGCAACGAGCTGGCGCGGATGGTGGATGTGGCAGCGCGTCCGATAGTTGCTGATGATCAGGTTTTTGCGGCAGCCTATCAGGGTAATCTGGCTGCTTATACACAGCAGGGAGGCACCCAGAACTGGAGTGTCCCCATGTCGGTGTATTTGACTCCAGTCTGGTTCAAGGGACATTTGTATGTGGCCGATTCAGATGGAGTAATTTCTGAAATAGATCCTGGTTCCGGCAGCATCCTGTGGAAAAACGATAAACTCAAAGGCCATGCCATGACCGGTCTGAGTAGTTGTGGAAATGATTTGCTGGCAACCGATAATGGTGGCTATCTCTACGCCTTCAATCCCGAATCCGGGCATCGGATTGGTCAGACACGCCTTTCCTCCAGCGGTATTCAAAGTAGTCCCGTATGTCTGGATAATCACCAGATTCTTGCTCTCAGTGATGCGGGCACTTTGTATCGGATCAAGCTCGAAAAGCGCTAAGGCTGTATCATGACTGCAGTTATTGCCCTGGTGGGGCGACCCAATGTCGGTAAATCCACTTTTTTTAATCGCCTCACCCGTACGCGGGAGGCCCTGGTTGCCGATTTCCCCGGGCTGACGCGTGATCGTCACTATGGAACTGCGCAGTTTGAAGGTCGTCAGTATCTGGTCATTGATACCGGCGGCTTTGAACCCGAAGAACGCGAGGGTCTGGTTGCGGCCATGGCCATTCAGACCAGACTGGCTATTCAGGAAGCCGACGCCATCTGTTTTCTGGTGGATGCCAAAGAAGGTTTGTCTGCCCAGGATGAAGAAATTGCCATGGAATTGCGCCGTGGTGGCAAACCGATTTACCTGGTTGTGAACAAGATGGATGCCAAAGGCGCCGTCAGCGAACTCCCGGAATTCCATCGCCTGGGTCTGGGAATGCCCTATACGATTTCTGCTGCCCATGGACATGGTGTTGAAACTCTGCTGGAAGCCGTTTTCTCGGATCTGCCCAGTGAGGAAATTGCGCAGCAGGATGCCGGAAAAGGCCCCCGCATAGCCATGCTCGGCCGTCCCAATGTCGGTAAATCGACCCTGGTTAACGCCATGCTTGGCGAAAAAAGAGTGTTGGTATTTGATGAGCCGGGGACTACCCGGGACAGCATCCGCATTCCCTATGAACGCGATGGCAAGCCCTATGTCATGATTGATACTGCCGGCATGCGGCGGCGTGCCCGAGTCGGCGAGGGCTTGGAAAAACTCAGTGTTTTGAAAACATTGGGCGCCTTGCGGGAAGCCGATGTCGTGCTGCTGGTGCTTGATGCCAGGGTTGGTATTGCTGAACAGGATTCTCATCTGGTGGGGGTCGCTGTAGAGCTGGGACGCCCGATTGTCGTCGTGATCAATAAATGGGACGGGATGAGTCCTCACGACCGTAAGGCGGTCAAGCAGGAGCTCGAGCGCCGCCTGAGCTTTATTCAGTATGCGCCGGTCTACACCATTTCCGCCTTGCATGGTACCGGTGTTGGTGATTTGTACAAAAGTATTGATCGCCTCTGGCAGGACTCCCGCAAACATTTTTCAACGGGAGAGCTGAATCGGGCTTTGGGCGAGATTATTGAAACCCATCAGCCACCCATGGTTGGCGGACGCCGGATCAAGTTGCGATATTGTCATCAGGGTGGTGAAAATCCGGTGACTCTGGTATTTCACGGGAATCAGCTAACGCGCTTGCCGGGTAGTTACAAGCGCTATCTGGAAAGCGCCTTCCGGAAAGCCTTACATCTGGACTCCATTCCTTTGCGCCTGTTATTTCGTCAGGGCGAAAACCCCTATGATCCACAAAGAGGAAAGCATTAAATGAAAGGCAGTCTGTCCGGATGGTGGCGTTGGGCCATTATCGCGCTCCTTATTTATCTCGGTATTTTATGGAGTGGGGCGATGCTGCCGGTCAGTCCCCAGGGTTTATGGATTCGTGCCGGGGAGTACGCACTCTGGGCCACCGTAACCCTGGGTGCTTTAGCGCGCTTTTATCCGGTGCTTGGTCCTTATGGCTGGCGTCCGGTGACTATTTTTGTGGGGGCTGTTTTATCCGGGCTGGAGATTTTCATTGGTTCGGGTCCCGATACTAAAACCCGGGTGGACGAATGGATGACTGCTCTGATTGGCATTGCCGCAATCACAATTCTTGCCCGCGTGTTACCCCGTGCCATCACCGTCATCTGGTTTGGACAGGAGGTGCAAAAGCGTGAACCTTTTACTCGTACGCCACGCTGAGGCAGAAGACGAAGCCGTTTCCGGCTCTGATTTTGAGCGGCACCTCACCCGCTATGGACAGGAAACAGCAGCGGCTGTCGCCCGGGGCTTACGCCATTGTATTCAAGGTTCGGTTTTGTTGTGGAGTAGCCCCTTGCTCCGTACCCGTGAGACAGCCGCTTATATTGCCCAAGCCTTTGGTGTTGAAGTAGAACGCTATCACCAGGCTATTCCCGCCGGAGATCTGAACATACTGAGTCGGGATTGGCAGAGTTTGAGCAAACAGCCTGAAACGCTGATTGTGGTGGGTCATCAGCCTCATCTAGGAATTTGGACTACGCGACTAACCCGGGTCAGTGTGCCCGTCAAAAAAGCCAGCGTGATTGGCATCCATCTGAAAGCTGTTGATCAACTGGAAGGTGAACTTCAGTGGTATGCCCAGCCGGAAATGATGCGCGCCGTTGCGACTGAGAACTAAAGCCTAAGCACAACCGTTTTAGTTGGTACCACAAATTGGTGTACAATCTTCAAGTTACTTCACACGTTCAATCAGGAGGTGTTAGATGTCCGAAGCAGCGGATCTTGTTATCATTCTTATCACTGGCGCTGAAAACCCCAAGCGTCTTCCTTCCGCTTTTTTCCTGGCTGCCACTGCCGCTGCCGCCGAGCAGAAAGTCGTCATGTATTTCACTGGACCAGCCACGGAGCTGCTTGCCAAAGGTAAGGCAGAGAGCATATTCCCGATGGAAGGCGGTAAAAGTGTCGCCGACTTCATGAAGCTGGCCGAAGATAACGAAGTTCAGATTATTGGTTGCCTGCAGTCTCTGGAATTGAATGGTATGACCAAGGATGATCTGGCCAAACCCATTCCCATGATGAATCCCAGTGCTGCTCTGCCATCATTGGCCGCTGCAGGCCGTATTCTGACCTGGTAACCGGTGGTACAAACCTTCATTACCTTGAGGAGCCCGTCCTTTTGGACGGGCTCTATTTGCACCAGAAGGATTGTCATCAAACTGTCATATAACTGTGCTAGATTGCTACTTACGTTTCTTCAAGACTGCCTGCTAGGCATTGAGGACGTACGGTTTTTTTGGAAATAAGCCGTAAATCAACGAATTCGCCATCTTTGGAGGTCTTATGCTGTATCGTTTGAAGAAAGAGCTTTCTCGCAGTGTAAAGGGTGCCGTCATGGTTTCAGCATTGGGTCTTGCCGGCATATATGCCATGCCCGCCAGTGCAGCCACGATTTCCTTGTTGGAAACCGGTTCCACCCTGTTGTATCCACTTTTCAACCTGTGGGTACCTGTGTACACCAAAATGAATCCCGGCGTGCAGATAACCACCCAGGGTACGGGTAGTGGTACGGGTATTGCTGAAGCCATTTCCGGCGTTGCCCAGATTGGCGCTTCTGATGCATACATGAGTGATGCCCAGATCAAAATGCATCAGAACATCCTCAATATTCCTTTGGCCATCTCCATTCAGATGATCAATTACAATCTGCCCGGTCTGAACAACAAGCATCTGAAGCTTTCCGGTCCTGTGCTTGCCGGTATTTATTCCGGCAAAATCACCAACTGGGACGATGCGGCCATTGCCAAGCTGAATCCTGGCGTAAAACTGCCCAACCACAAGATTGTCCCTATCCACCGTACCGATGGTTCTGGCGACACTTTCATTTTTACCACCTACCTGTCAGACACCACTCCAGCATGGAGCAAAAGCGTTGGCTACAGTACGACGGTGAGTTGGCCGGCCGTTCCGGGTGGTATTGGTGCCGAAGGCAACCCCGGCATGGTCCAGGCTCTGAAGACGACGCCTTATGGTGTGGCATACATCGGTATCAGCTGGAAGAAACCGGTTGAAGAAGCCAAATTGGGCCTGGCCATGCTGGAAAACCGCGCAGGCAATTTCGTATTGCCTACAGTGGAAAATGCCAAGGCTGCAGCTGGTGAAATGGTCAGCAAGACCCCTGCTGATGAACGGATCAGTCTGGTATTCGCTCCTGGTGCCAAGTCCTACCCCATCATCAATTATGAATATGCCATCGTCAGTAAGACCCAGGCCAAGCCGGAAGTGGCTGCAGCCATGAAGAAATTCCTGAACTGGGCCATTGATCCCAAGGGCGGTAATGCACCACACTTTATCACTGCGGTAAACTTCGTACCGCTACCTGACAGCGCCGCTGAGCTGTCACGTAAACAGATCGCAGAAATTCACTAAGATCTGAACGGTGCCGGGATACCCCGGCACCGGTATTTTTTAATACGACTTTTTATATAACATTAACTTAATTCGGGAAGTGGAATCATTGTAATGAAAATTCCTGTATTCAGAACGGCATTAGTGGCTACCGCAAGTTTTTTGCCGATTTCATTACTCCTTCTGATAATTTTTTTGGCCGTGTATTCATGGCCGGCTATTCAGTATAATCAATTTCATTTTTTATGGACGAATGATTGGAATCTTGGCAATCTTTATGGTAACCCGGTTTCAGTAAATGGGCATCAAATCATGCCTGGTGCCAAGTATGGCATCTGGTTTCTGGTCGTGGGGACGATTGCCAGTTCGGTACTGGCGATGCTTATTGCCATGCCTATCGCTATTGGCGCAGCCTATTTTCTCAGTGAAGGCATTCGTAAAACCTGGTCAGGGCCCTTATCCTTATTTGTCGATCTGCTCGCTGCCATTCCCAGTGTAGTATATGGTTTATGGGGATATGCTTTGCTGGTGCCGCTATTTGGGCACACCATTTTTCCCTTTTTGGCAAAGACTTTTTCTTTTATTCCTTTCCTGAATGGCGAAGCGGGAAGCGGTTATGGGCTATTGACCTCTGCTTTTGTCTTGGCAGTCATGATCATTCCCCTGATTTCGGCGACGCTGCGTGAATCTATCCAGATGACAGAACCTGCCTTGAAAGAGGCTGGCCTGAGCCTTGGTTTGAATCGCCTTGAAGTTTTTTGGCATATTGTTTTGCCTAAGCTAAGAACCGTCTTGATCGGCGTAGGGATTTTGGCGTTGGGGCGGGCTTTGGGTGAAACCATGGCGGTATTGATGGTCAGTGGTAATGCCCTTAACTACTTACCCAATAATATTTATGCTCCCATTTCAACCATGGCGGCATTTATTGCCTCGCAGCTGGATAGTGCACTGCAAGATCCAACCAATATGGCTGTTGAAGCATTATCTGAAATAGCCCTGGTGTTATTGCTGATTACGGTGGTTGTCAATATAGCTGCCAGAATGATGTTATGGATGGCAAAGGTCCGCTGATGGCTATTAACCAAAAATAGGAAATCCCCCGGCTCTGCCGGGGTGACAGTAGATGTTTGACATATAGGGGAGTCCATCGGAGAACCGACGTTGTGAGCCGCCAAGCACACGATGAAGGAGAAACCGATGGACGAAGGATTGAGCCTAAGGCACAGCAAGTGGGAGTGCAAATATCACATAGTATTTATTCCGAAGTGCCGACGTAGGGTGTTGTACGGTCAGTTACGGAATGATCTTGGGGAGGTATTTCGGGCTTTGGCCCGGCATAAGGAAAGCCGGATAGAAGAAGGGCATCTGATGGTAGACCATGTTCATATGCTGATTTCGATACCGCCGAAGTACGCAGTATCCAGTGTGGTGGGTGCCCTTGATGTAACCCACCACAC
>NZ_JACKZA010000019.1 GCF_015100155.1 Acidithiobacillus sp. HP-2
TCGGTAGCTGGTCGTCCTCTCAGACCAGCTACCGATCGTCGCCTTGGTAGGCCTTTACCCTACCAACTAGCTAATCAGACGTAGGCTCCTCTTCCAGCGCGAGGTCCGAAGATCCCCCGCTTTCCCCCTCAGGGCTTATGCGGTATTAGCCCAAGTTTCCCTGGGTTGTCCCCCACTCAAAGACAGATTCCTACGCGTTACTCACCCGTCCGCCACTCGTCAGCATCCGAAGACCTGTTACCGTTCGACTTGCATGTGTTAGGCATGCCGCCAGCGTTCAATCTGAGCCAGGATCAAACTCTTAAGTTCAATCCAACAATTTGTTCAACTTCTGCCATATCCAGTACGATAAATCGCACCCAAATACAGCATGGGCCTAAACCCCACACATCTCCACTCGGCTTTTAAAGAACATCCGGACCGGAGTCCGGTGCGGCTCAACGCCGCGTCGTGAGGGCGCATTATACGCAGGGTTCGAGGGGTGTCAACACAATTTTTTAATATCTTTCCTGTATTCCGGGCTCGACCATCAGGAAGTCTTTATATTCTGTTAGTTAGCGTTTTTCTCCGCGCAGAGCGCCACCCTGGCAAAGTGGCGTTTACCGAGTTGCAGAAGATACTCCTCCCCAATATTCAGCGTTATCGCCGGATCGCCTGCGCGTTCGCCGTTCACCCGCACAGCATTTTCGCGGATTTTACGCATGGCTTCGCTGTTGCTGCTCGCCAAACCAGCCTGTACCAGCACCTGCGCCAGGCGTGGAGAGCTATCGAAGGCATAACTCTGCAAGAGTAGATCCTGCGGCGTTTCATGGCGCTGAAAGCGGGCCAGAAAAGTCTTACGCGCCTCTTCTGCCTCTTCTTTGTTATGGAAACGGGTCACCAGTTCTTCGGCAAGATCCAGTTTTATATCCCGAGGATTCAGCAATCCTGCTTCTGCTCCTCGCCGTAATCGTTCCTGCTCCTGAACAGAGACCCGGGAGAGCAGCGTGTAATAGCGCCACATCAAAACATCTGAAATGGACATGATCTTGCCAAACATTTCTACAGCAGGATCTTCTACAGCAATAAAATTACCCAGGGATTTGGACATTTTCTGAACCCCATCGAGGCCCTCCAGAATCGGCATGGTCAGCACCATTTGCGCTTTTTGACTGTATTCTCGCTGGAGTTCCCGACCTACCAGCAGATTAAAACGCTGATCAGTCCCGCCCATTTCCAGGTCCGCCTTGATGGCCACCGAGTCATATCCTTGTAGCAGGGGATAGAGAAATTCGTGGATGGCAATGGGTTGATTCGCTGCATAGCGCTTGCTGAAATCATCGCGCTCCAGCATCCGGGCCACCGTATAACGTGCAGCAAGCTGGATCAGTGCTTCTGGAGCCAACGCGCCCAACCACTTGGAGTTAAAATGTATTTCAGTGTGCTCAGGATCAAGAATTTTGAAGACCTGGCGCTGGTAGGTTTCGGCATTGGCGGTCACCTCCTCACGACTGAGTGGCTTGCGGGTGACATTTTTGCCCGTCGGGTCACCGATCATCGCTGTAAAATCACCTACGATGAATAATAATTTGTGCCCCATATCCTGAAACTGTCGTGCCTTATGGAGTAATACCGTATGGCCGAGGTGAAGATCAGGAGCGGTCGGATCCATACCGAGCTTGATTCGCAATGGTTCGGATTTTTCTGCCGCGAGCTCCAGACGTTTGGATATTTCTCCTTCCGGAAGAATATCCACTGTGCCTAGCGCAAGTTGTGCTTCTGCCTGTTCTGTATTCATAGTCATAAATAATCCGCAATTGATCGGGTAGGCCGCATCTTAGCATTTACGCAAGCCGCGCTGAATGGAGGCGTAATCATTCATGTAACGTACCGGCCAATCTGACTATTGTTGGCCGCTAACTTACGGACATGTAATATTATTTATGCTGTATAACCTACCAAAGAAAAGGGACGAACGATGCTTAAAAAACTGTGATGTCATTGCTTTGCCTGTCCCTTGCTGTCCACGCCTTGTCATTCGCCGAAACGGCGACACATACTGTCAAATTCCTCACGCCCCACTAGGAACGCATGAAGACCTGTAATGCCGATGCCAAAGGCAAAAAAGGCGCGGAGCGTAAAACCTTGATGAAGTCCTGCCTCATCAACAAGTAATTTCCGGCGATCCAGCAGTCATCTCCCGGTTTTGGGATGGCTGCAACCATTCCCCCATTACCCTGCAAGGGGTAAACTCAGTAACCATTAAACTTGTCGGGAGATACTCTCAATATGCTTAGTCTCTGGGGAGAAATTGTGATCATGGTCGGAACCCCCCTGCTTCTGATCATTGTTGCGGTGGGCGTCAATCGCCTGGCCAAAAAGCACCAGCAGGATGAAGACCGCTCATGATTTTGCTCACGTTACTCAAGGGCAAGCTGCATCGGGTTCGGGTTACCGCTGTGGAACTGGAGTATGAAGGCTCCTGCGCCATTGACGCGCACCTGCTGAAAAGCGCGGGCATTTATCCTTACGAGCAGGTGCACATATATAACGTCAATAACGGCGACCGGTTCAGTACTTATGCCATTTCTGCAGCGCCCGGTTCGGGGATCATCTCTGTAAATGGTGCAGCCGCACGCCGCGTCGCCTTGGGCGACACTTTGATTATTGCCGCCTATGCGCAAATCGCTGAAGAAAAGGCTGCGGAATTTCAGCCTCGACTCGTGTATGTGGACTCGCACAATCAGATTACCCGTACCCATCATGAAATCCAATAAGCTGCTCCACTGAACCTGTCCTTCTCATTGCTTTCAGACATTCCTCGCAATGCCCGCCTGCTCATGGCTGCACGAGTCGCCCGGAGTGTCGGCCAAGGTGCACTGGTCGTAGATTTTGCCCTCTATCTCCATGCCTTGCATTGGTCAGCCATCCATATCGGCGGCTTATATTCGGTTAGTTTGCTGGTAGGCGCGCTGGCAACCCTGATTGTTGGGCCACTCAGCGATCGTTTTGGCGCCAAACGCTTTTTGTTGGGCTATGAGGGCATCCAGATTGGTGCCGCAATCATCGCCTTGAGTACGGCCCAGCCAGTCTGGCTCAGCTTGGCGGCCATTCTCGGTGCCTTTGGAAGGGGCGCTAATGGTGGTGCCGGCCCCTTCGCCCCCGCCGAACAATCCTGGATGTCCCGGAGCGTTTCCCATAAGCAATGGGGGCAGATTTTCCACCTGAATACCAGTGTCGGACTGGCAGGCATGGCCGTTGGCGCATTGCTGGCGACGCTGCCCGGACTACTGAATGGGGTGCTGCCAGGACCGGAAGCATATCGGTCTTTATTTATAGTCGTGTTACTGGGTTCATTGTTTTGCCTGTTTTTTTTGCTCCGCACTGGAGAGTCCTCCCTATCGGCTGAAGGTCTTGATCAGGATACCGCTCCTGCCACAAAACTGAAAAACCCTGAGATCATTGCGGGCAAGCCTTCGTCTGTAGGACGAGTTCTGCTGAGATTTGGCGCCATCAATGCTTTGAACGGATTAGGGATTGGCATGGTCGGTCCACTGATGGCCTACTGGTTTCATCTACGCTTTGGCGTAGGTCCTGCCGCTATTGGTGCGGCCATGGCTTTGGCCTTTTTCAGTGCGGCGCTCATGTCGCTTCTGGGATTACGCCTGACCAGACGTTTTGGCATGGTTGGTACGGTGACCCGCATGCGCCTGCTGGGTTTGATTATGATGTTGGCTTTACCTTTTGCGCCCGTATTCTGGCTGGCCATGCTGCTCTACATTTTTCGTGCGGCGCTGAACCAGGGCAGTATCGGATCACGGCAGGCATTGTTTCTGGGATTGGTTGGAAAAGACAAACGCGGTCTGGCAGCCACTGTAAACAGTTTATCCCTGCAAGCACCCAGAGCCATCGGACCCAGCATTGCCGGACTGTTCTTTGAAGCCGAAATGCTGGTGACCCCGTTTTTATTGGCCGTCGCCTTGCAGGGAATGTATCTGGTCCTGTTTCGCTGGTTTTTTAGTCATCCAAAACAGGAATATTAATATTCATTAACAATCAAAAATTAATGAACCTTATACCATGATCCTACAGATCTTTTATTCAATAGAAACACAGTAACTCCTAGCGAGCAGAGCCATAAAACAAACTGCACAACCAAAAACCACCGAAATGATTCAAAAATGATCAGACTGGAAACGAGAACCATCAGAGATAAGGCCATTCCCAAAACCGGTGCAAGATAAAACACCCCAAAACTGCCGATAAAAAAAACTAAAACCAAAGCAACCATGGTCGACGGTTTTTTTTCCAAGCGCGTTATATTCTCAGAATCTGCCGATAATCCGATGCCCTTGTGAGAAAACTCTATATGATGACGTCTATCATCGACACGTGAAGATAAAAAAAACAGACCTAGCAACACAAATCCGATGGCAAGTATTATCGGCACTGCGATCAGACCAACTCGTTCTAATATCATGATCTCGATATGATCTATTCCATACTGCCACAACGCTGTCAAAAAATTTCGTATACTCATAACGAGCGGTGTTAGTCTTTTGCCAAACCTGAATCGATAGGATTCTCGATGCTTATTTCTCGTACAGGCTCTTCAATATGGGAAGGCGAATCACCAGAAGACTTATGGCTAACACTTACATCTTCTTGGCTCTCAGTTTGAGACTCTGCCAACTTTGCCTTACCCTGTTCAATCATTTTACCCGTAGAAGACGCTAATTTATTTGCACCAGATGCAACACCAGATGTGATTCTGGTAGTTGCTGTAGACATAACCTGGCGGAGCATTTCTCCATCATCTGTTTTGAAATTTTGCAGATTATGCAAATCGTCTGCATTTTCCACATCAAAATAAGGCGCTTCTGGAAATCCTAGTTTATTAGCCCAGAGAGCATGAGGAAACTGGACACGAGTTGCATTGTATTTGCGCACGATGGCATTGTACTGTTCGCGCCGACTCTGAATAAGGTCTTCCACCCTGGTAATTTCACCCATAAGTGTTTGATAATTTTGATTTGCTTTCAAATCCGGGAATCCCATAGCTATCGCCTGAATTCTTCCCAATGTTGATGAACCCTGTTGATACAAGTTGGCAGAGTCGCCTATCGCCGTTTGATTGCCTGAAACGGTTATCTGAGTAAGTTTTTCATGGTCTGCATAGCCAGAGACGACTGAAATAAGCTGATTGATCAGATCGGCGCGCTTTTTCATGGAAGCCATAATGTTTGAGTGATACTCCTTCACCTGCTGCGCGAGATGCTGCAAGCCGTTATAGGACTTTATTGCTATGGCAATTAGTCCACCAAAAACTAAAATAAAAAAGAAAAATATGCCTAACATTTTTATGGCTTCCTTTATCCACCACAGATTATCAATTTTATTAGAATCGGCGTGTTATTAGTTGCTGGGCACATCCTGCAAAGCAGGGACTTGTGCAGAGGGTGCAACTGCCGCCGGACTATTACTCAAGCCAGATAGCCCATTATTTACCTGGCTGGATTCAAAATTCACACCCGCACCTATGGAACCAGAAGTTACTGTTCCGGAAAGTAACTGGTTCACTCTATCTTTCGCATCTTTAATAGCAATTTTTGTTGGATCTTGTTTTCTCATGCACCCACTCAAGTCATCAATACACTGCTTCGAGTAGGTCTCCAGCAGTTGGAAATAGGTCACTGCAGATTGCCGCGCCATAGCGAAGTGTTGTTGCTGATCCGGCTGGAGTCCACTTGCATAAAGTCCGGAAAATTGATTTGCATAGCCTGTGGCTTGAGATTTTAATTGACGCCAGCAAGCATCTGGACTGCTATTATTTGCGTTGGATACTGCTAGACAATTAGCAAAATTCGCTTGCATACTGTGCTTCGCATTCGCCCAAAGTCCTACAAATTGACGTGTTACGTTGATACCCTGCTGTTTTTGCTGGGCATATCCCTGCGCAGAAGCCAGCGGGATAGGTAGCGGTGGTGCGACTGTTCCCTGATTCGTAGCACAGCCAGCCAACAAGGTTGCTGCAACACCCATCCCTACAAGACTCTTAGTCTGGAACTTCATATAACGGCTCATATTTTTTCTCCTTTAGTTGATCGTTTAACCCAATGGGGACATTAGTTGATTTAAATGCTGTTGTTCGTACTGCGCATTATTTTCTCCATGATGCTTGACTGGCGCTGGAAAGGTTTCTGGCACTACGTTTGGTTTAATGATCTTATTAGCCGGTGGCGCGGCCTGTACCGGAGCGGCCTTTACCGGAGCAACCTGAGCAGGAGGCGTCGATGTAGGCAATGAAGGCGTGAGGATCTCTTCATGTACATTCGGCGACAGCTTGGGTATTGCATTATTTGGCTTCGCTATCGGCACGACTGGGACCTTTGGTGGTGGTGAGGTTACTGTCCTCGTTGTTGAATTTTCAGGCACCTGATTAGTCGAAGAACTGGTAACGGCCTGCTTGACCTTTGTCGTACGCGAGCTATGCGTAAGCATCGGTACAATGTATTGTTCAGCAGCTATTACTGCGGCTATTGCCAGCGCAAAACCGATGATCAACGGGAGTCTTCTTGATTTCCGAGGTGGGTCCACAGGAATCTTATCTTTTGATCTGTCGTCAGTAGGTTCTTTCCCATTTGGGCCAACGGATGGACCAATCGGATCTTTATGACCGTTATCATCCTCTCCCGAAGGACTGTTCCCCAGCTCCTCATTCTCCTTCGGGGGTTTGTCTTCGCCTGAGTCACCTCTCCTCCGTAGAGAATCGTCATCACTAACAATGGGTGCTGGTGACACTTTTTTCCCTGTACGCGGATCAAATTTAGCGCCACGCTGGCGTAGCCATTCCTCTGAATACGGCGGCGGAGAAATATCTGCGTCCGACATCTTATAGCTTCCTCATTCAGGCGACTACATGATCGCTGGAGGAGGAGGTGGTGTCGCAGCTACGGGTGCGACTGCCAGGGTAAACGGAATACTCTGTCCGCCAGCGATCCAGCAGGGGGTTGGGCTGTGCGGGTTCCCATACCAGCCAAGTTTTGCCGGAGCTGGCGGGACTCCCGGTGCAGACTGCCAGGCGGGTTGTTGCCAGCCACTGGCATCTGTCGACCAGATCAGTCCCGTACCCGGTGGTGGAGGAACCTGCGCAGCTTGTGTGATCTGTGGCACGGGTATGGGTTGACCACCCGCCGGCAACCAGAATGCCTGACCACCATGCCAGCCCAGATTGACCAAGGTTCCACCCAATAGCGGACTTAACCAGCCATTGCCATCTGCCTGAAAGCATACGCCTCCGGGAGGTGGCGGAGGTGGAGGCGGCGTGCCAACCGGTTGCCCTTCCACAACCCCTGCCTGTCCACCCCAAGAGGAACCTTCCGTACCCTGAACAGGTGACCGGAAATAATCAACATGCTGTTCCAGCCAGTCCGGCTCGAATACTTCAGGCTTAAGCACACATTTGTCTCTCTGAACCCGAACATTACAAAGGCGCCCAGGGCACGCGCTTCATTCCGCTTTTCATAATACAGGTAAAACAAGGGCGTAGAAGCACAAAAGAGGACCAGAACCTCCCAAAGGTTGCTTACCGGAATATGCCCCCAATCCGGATGGCCCAGGTAGGTTTCCCGCCACCGTACCCCAAGGCCAATGAATCCCATGATGACGCCAGCCCAGGTCAGGGCTGTGGCCCACTGACCCACCCGTTCACGTCCGCTAAAAAGATAAAACAGATAACAGGCGGTGGCGGCGAGCAGCAGCGCGGACATCCACATAACCGCCGCGTAGCCCTGTAAAATGTCGCGCAGGAGTAGGTTATTTGCGGTGCTTTGGCCGATGCTGTAAAGCCACACGGCAAACAGGGCGGGCAACACAATACCCAAGGTCGCCAATTGCACGGGTCGCCAGGCGAGCCCAGCCACCAGTAAGGCACCATACCAGGCAGCCAACACCACAAACTGCCAGTAACCAAAACTGCTACCGTAAAGACCCAAAATATTTCCGGCAGCAACGCTCAATCCAGCAAACCATGCCCAGTCTCTTAATTTCCACTGTGCCCACCGGCTTGGCTGCGGGCTTAATTCTGTCCAGCTTTCAACGCGTGTGTTGGTCACCTTTTTGCTCCTTGTATTCGGCATAATCGACGCCCAGGGCCTGCTCCAAGGTCCCGGTCCATCGCTTAAACTCTTTGGAAAAATCCAGGCGGTTGCGGTCTGCAGAAGCCCCCAACAACAACTCTACCCCCTCGGACTCCTGTCCCCGGGGACGAAGGCGGAGCCAGATACGCTTCTGGGGAATATAAAACAGGATGAAAATGCCCAGCACCAGGGCCACACATCCCCAATAAATTACAATGGTCCCCGGCCACTTGGTCACCTGCAAGCCGGCTGCCCAGCGATGATCAAAACTACTTAACGATAAAATGAAAGGCATGGGGTAATCGTGCAGTTGCACCAAGGTTTGCATACCCGCCTGCAAAAAACGGGATTGATCCGTCGTGCTCATTCCCGGAGCATGACGGGCAACAACCTGCTGGAAGGTCTCTGTGAAAATAGCCTGAGAAGCGTTGGCACCCGCACGGGCCGCAGACTGCAAGGCCGCCAGATAATCCATGAACAAACCAATGCTCCCGTTAGGCCCGGTAGGGATATATATGTATCGGTAAGCATCTCCCAATGCCTCGCGATATCCCTGGACAAAAAAACCTTGCCCACCCCGCCGCATGGGTGTCATGTAGGTCTTGAATTCGGCGGCCTGACCATTGGGATTGTGAATGATGTAGGTAAAACTGGGGCCCAGATTGAGGGTCGGATGATCGGGAGTGGCTTTTTCGCCCACCGCCGCCTTCGGCACGATGTTGTAAAGATTGAAGTTTTTCAGATCGACAGCGTAGCCAGAATTCCCTGCATGAAGGGTTTGCCCCACCCGCCCGGAAAGTTCGCCGGGGGCGGCACCCGAGGCTCCAAGCAGATAGGTTTTCATATGCAGCAATGAACCCCCATCACTGAAGCTCGACTGATATATATATACCCCATCATAGGCCATGGGATGATTTACGCGGACATCACCCGTTTTGAGGACTTTCCCCTGCGGGCTGTAGAGCACGACCCGGGAAGTAAAATCCTTGGGCATTCCGGTGGAATAATAAGAAATATGAAATGATTGCAAATGAATCCGAAAAGGCAGGGGCTGCACCAGGTAACCATTACCGGCGAGTTCAAATACCGTATTGGCGGTCTGACCTTCGGGCAGCGTGATAATCCCCCGATAGGCCGGATTGTTTTGGGACATCCAGGCCGTCCGGGGGATTTTTGAAAGCGGAAGATCAAAATTCTGCTCTGGTTTGAGTGTTCCTTGCCATTCTGCCCATTTAACGGGCACGTCGGCGTTATACAGTGCCGCCGCACAAATGACGACAATCGCAATATGGGTGAGAAAGTAGCCTAGACGATGGTAGCGGCCCTTGCGGGCAGCAATGGCCATATCGCCATCTTTTTGTTCCACGCGGGGTTTATAACCAGCGGCCCGCAACACTTGCAGAATGCGCTCTTGTGCCTGAGCCATAGGCAACGCCGTAGCCATACGCACCCAATGATCCTGACCCAAAATCACGGTATCGCGTTGACGGATTGGAAATTCGCGCATTTCGCGCAGCATCCGGGGACTGTTCCGAGTGACACAGATTGCCGTGGATAACACCAGAAAGGCCACAATCGCTGTGTACCACAAAGTGCGGTACACATTGTACAAACCGAGTTCACGGTATACCGAAAACCAGAACGGCCCAAACTGCATGGCATAATTCTGGTAAGGCTGCTGTTGACTGAGAATAGTGCCGATCACCGAAGCAATGGCCAGTAATACCAGCAGACTGACCGCCAGCCGCATGGACCCCAAAAACTGTACCAGCAATCGCCAGCGCGGGTGCTGCCAGGCAAGGCCATCTACATGTGCTTGCAAACCTGTTCTCCCTATTTTTTTCAGTGAATTATTCCACCTGAATTGTTTTTTCGCAGTCTAGGTCCTGGACCGAGTGGCAGCAAGCTCGCTGAGCATGACTTTCAGATTGCCAGAACCAACTGACGACGACTATGCTCTCAGCATGAACCATACCAACCCAACACCTTTCCGTTTTGCCCCGTTACGTCGGGCCAGCTTTCGCCTCAGCGTGACCCAGGCGGAACAACTCCCCCCGGATGATGGGGCCGAAGTGGCCATTGCCGGACGTTCCAACGTGGGCAAGTCCTCCACCATCAACATGCTCACCGAACGTCGCGCCCTGGCACGCGTCAGTCGCACGCCCGGCCGCACGCAGGCCATCAACGTGTTTGATCTGGATCCCGGGCAACGCCTCATCGATCTACCCGGTTATGGATATGCCAAAGTTCCCGAGGCCTTAAGGCGTTCCTGGGGTCCATTACTGGAACAATACCTGCGCCGACGCAGCAGTCTGCGCGCCCTGATTCTGGTCATGGACATTCGCCATCCCTATGGGCCGCATGATGCTGATCTGATTGGTTTTGCTGCGGGTTGTGGCCGCCCGGTCCACGTCCTTCTCAACAAGGCCGACAAACTCAGTCGGGGGGCGGCCTTGCAGGAAATGGCCCGATTGCGGCGGATACCGGAATTGCAGGGAGTTGCCATGCAACTGTTTTCAGCGCAGACCGGACAGGGCCTGGACGAATTGCATCAGTTGATTGCCGGCTGGCTGGCACCCGGCGAACAAAAAGAAACCCCGACTTCTGCCGGGGTTAATAACGAGCCCTCAAAGGGAGGGGAGGACTCATGATCCGGCCAGGGAGGGTAGACCGGATCCAGACAAGCAATTCGTTACTCCTCGGGTTTGAGTGAGGCATGTCGGAAAAGTTCAGTCACACGCCTCATCCCTGGCATATTTTACGCCCGAACTGGCGTAGCCGCTGGCGAGGAAGTGTTGAGCGCTGGGCAAGACGCCTGCAGCTTGACCGCTGGTATCCACATACCCCCATTGCTGCAGCGGTAGGTTTTCTGGGGCTTTTCAACATTCTTCCGGCCATCGGACAGTTGCTGGGCCTGAGCTACGTCGGCAGCCTTGCAGACATGTCCAGCGGCTTTGTGCTGGACGCTTTTCGTGGCCTTCCGCAGGGTGCTGCAGGCATCATTCTGCTGATCATGTCGCTGGGACTGTTATTTCGTTCACGTTTCGCCTGGGCCATTGTTCTGACTATTGCATCAGCGGTTCTTGCCGTTGGTATTTACCGCCATCCCCAACATATTTCAACATTGCTTTACTACAATGCGGTTCTGGTGTTTTTTTTATGGATTTTCCGGGGTCGTTTTAATCACAGCAGTCTCGCCACCGGCACCCTGTTTGCACTGGTGGGCGCCATTATGGTTATGGGTTATGGGGTGTTCGGTGCTTATATTCTGGGTGACGGCTTCAAACCGCATATTCATAGCCTGACGGAGGCACTTTATTTTTCCATAGTGACCATGTCTACCGTCGGTTATGGCGATGTTTTGCCCGTTTCCAACGAGGCCAGACTTTTTGTGGTATCTTTGATTGTGCTGGGAATCACCGTATTTGCCACTTCGTTATCAGCCATTATTGTTCCTGCAATCAATAACCGACTGCAATCGGCGCTACAAGGAGAGAAACGCCGCATGACTCTGAAAAATCATTACATCATTGCGGGCGATACGCCGCTGGCGCGCAACAGTTATCGCGAACTCAAAAGTCGTAATTTACCCGTCATCATGATCATGGGACACCAACCCGATGACTCCATTTATCAGGCGGATGATTTGATTATCGGTGACTCCAGTGACACCGATATATTACGCAGTGCCGGTGCCGAGCAGGCTCTGGCGGTTCTCGCCCTGCGCGCAGATGATTCAGAAAACGCCTTCGTGGTGCTGGCGGTCAAGGAAATGGAAGGCTCTGCCAAAACCGTTGCCGCAGTCAACGACAGTAAAAATCTTGGCCGGGTGCGCAGGGTCCAGCCGGATATGATCATTGCTCCCCAGGTACTGGGTGGCGAGCTGCTTGCCATGGCACTCAACGGCGAGCAACTGGATAACAACGCCGTCATGAAAATGTTCCGCTTCAGTACTGGCGCTACGCCCAGCAAAGGCTAGCCGTGCGCAGCATCCCAATGCTTTCCCACCCCGAGGCCCACCAGTAGGGGAACTGCCAACTCTGCCACGCCTTCCATACGTTCCTTGAGGGCGGCACGGGCAGCTTCAAGACCACTCTCAGGCACCTCAAGTATCAACTCATCGTGCACCTGCAAAATCATTCGGCCCCGGCCGGGGTCTTCCTGCAACCAGGCATCTACGGCAATCATGGCTTTTTTGATCAGATCAGCCGCCGTACCCTGCATGGGTGCGTTGATGGCAGCCCGCTCGGCGTAGTTTCGCCGTGCCGCATTACTGGAGCGAATTTCCGGCACATACAGACGGCGACCGAACAGGGTTTCCACATAACCCTGCTGTCTTGCCAGAACGCGGGTTTGCTCCATGTAAGCAAGCACCCCCGGATAGCGCTCGAAATAACGATCCATGTAAGCCCGGGCAGCGCTCTGTTCAATGCCTAGCTGCTGGGCGAGGCCATAGGGGGTCTGGCCATATATCAAGCCGAAATTGATGGCTTTGGCCGCACGCCGGGCATCACTGTCCACCGCCTCCGGAGCCAGATTGAACACTTCGGCAGCCGTCGCAGCATGAATATCCTGGCCCTCGGCAAAAGCCTGTAAAAGACGGGCGTCCCGGGAAAGGTGGGCCATGATGCGCAATTCAATTTGTGAGTAATCGGCACTCAGCAGATAAAATCCGTCTTCGGCAACAAATGCCTGCCGGATACGCCGACCCTGCTCGGTACGCACCGGGATATTCTGCAAATTCGGCGCACTGGAGGACAAGCGTCCGGTGGCCGCCACGGCCTGCTGAAAATGGGTATGCACCCGACCTGTCCGGGGGTTGATCATTTCCGGCAGGGCATCTGCGTAAGTGTTTTTCAGCTTGGCCATTCCCCGATATTCCAGAATCAGTCGGGGGAGATCCGCCTGAACCGCCAGCTGGGCCAACACATCCTCGCTGGTAGAGGGCTGGCCACCGGGCGTTTTTTTCAGGACCGGCAACTGCATTTTATCAAAAAGAATTTCCTGGATTTGTTTCGGTGAACCGAGATTGAACGCTTGTCCGGCTGCCTCGAAGGCCTGGGCTTCACAAGCGGCCATATCCCTGCCCAATTCCATGCTGAGGGTTTTCAACTGCTCCTTGTCCACCCGTACACCGGCCTGTTCCATACGCGCCAGCACCAGCACCAGCGGCATTTCAATGTCCATCAGGACGCGCTGCAGGCCCGGCTCACTGGCAAAGCGTGGCCACAGCTGGGCATCAATCCGCCAGCAAACGTCCGCATCTTCAGCCGCATAGGGTAAGGCCTCGGCTACGGGCACGTCGGCAAAATTGCGCGCCGATTTGCCTTTGCCCGCGACTTCTTCGTAGGTAATGTTCTGGTGCTGCAGATGGCGCTGCGCCAGAGTATCCAGATCGTGGCTATTCTGGCTGCTGTCCAGGATGTAACTTTCCAGCAGGGTATCCCGGCACAAGCCTGCCGGATGAATGTCGTAACGCCAGAACACCCGCCAGTCATACTTGGCATTTTGGGCCAGCTTGGCGGCCAGCGGATTTTCCAGCCAGGGCCGCAACGCTGCTAAAACATGATCCAGCGCCAGCTGTGTGCAGTCATCCCGGTGTCCTACCGGAATATAAACCGCTTCAATCTGATCCCCTTCCTGCCAGGCACAGGAAATACCCACCAGACCGGCATTCAGCGGGTCCAATGCCGTGGTTTCCGTGTCCAGTGCCACCAAGTCCGCCTGCTGCAACTTTTGCAGCAGGTTTTCCAGTGCTGCGGGGGTCGTAATCGCCCGATAACGGCTGCGATCAATGGGCATCAATCCCCCCGCAGCGCTTTCATTTACCGAAACCTCGGTATTATTCTCGGTACCCGGTTCGGCTGGATATTCCTTGAGCCAGGCATGAAAGCCCAGGCGCAGGGCGAGGCTGCGCAATTTTTGGGTGTTTTCGGGAACACGTTGATAAGATTGCTCCGGCAGATGGAGATTGCAGCGAATCGTGGCCAGATCCAGACTAAGGGGCAGATAGTCCAGAGAGGCCCGCAGTGCCTCACCGATTTTGCCACCGATTTCATCGGCGTGAGCCAGAACGCCCTCCAGACTGCCATATTGCTGAATCCATTTGGCCGCTGTTTTAGGCCCCGCTCCGGGCACCCCTGGAATGTTATCGACCTTGTCACCCGTAAGCGCCAGTAAATCGGCGATACGCTCAGGGCCCACGCCATAACGTTCCCATACCCCGACCACGTCAGTTTTGACGCCCTTCATGGTATCCAGCAGGGTGACCTGATCATTGACCAACTGGGCCATATCCTTGTCACCCGTCACGATAATCACCTGCTGGCCCGCCTGCGCAGAGCCCGCGAGTGTCCCGATGACATCATCGGCTTCCACATCCGGTACCAGCACCAGCGGCAGACCCGTTGCCTGAATCCATTCATGCAGGAGCGGAATCTGGGCGCGCAAATCCTCCGGCATGGCTGGACGCTGGGCTTTATATTCCGGATAAAGCCGGTCACGAAAAGTCCCTCCGGGAGCATCAAAAACCACAATGATTTCATCACTGGGATATTCTTTCGCCAGGCGCCGCAGCATGTTGGCCACCCCGAATATCGCCCCGGTAGGCAGATTATCCGGCGCGCGCAAGTCCGGCAGGGCATGAAAAGCCCGGTACAGGAAACTGGAGGCGTCAACGAGAATGCGAGGGTCTTGGGGCATGATCTGGGACTTGTTAGCGAATTTCCGTCATAATACGGAAAATCTCCATCATTGACACGGGAACGAGGCATGCGGGCGCATCTTGAGGAAGAAAAACTACGGGACGGGGGAGAAGGACGACTCACCCGCGAGGCCTGGAAAATCTTCCAGATCATGGCGGAATTTGTGCGCGGCTATGAAAAATTGGTGGACGTGGATCCCTGCGTCAGCATTTTCGGTTCCGCCCGCCTGGGTCCCGACAATCCCTGGTATCTGAAAACCCAGGAAATTGCTGAAAAACTCTCCAATGCGGGCTTTTCGGTTTTGAGCGGCGGCGGCCCCGGCATCATGGAAGCGGCCAACAAGGGGGCTTTCCACGGCACCGGCTACAGTATCGGGCTGAATATTGAGCTTCCCCATGAGCAGCACAGTAATCCTTATCAGGACATTGCCATTTCCTTTGAGCACTTTTATTCCCGCAAGGTCATGTTCATGAAATATGCGGTCGCCTATGTCGTCATGCCCGGCGGGTTCGGGACACTGGATGAGCTGGCCGAATGTCTGACCCTGGTGCAAACCGGCAAAACCCGGCGCATGCCCATTATTCTGGTAGGCTCGGATTTCTGGAACGGGCTGATTGCCTGGTGGCAGGAAGCCATGCTCGGCCTTGGCACCATCAACCCTGAAGATCTGAATCTGATTACCGTCATTGATGATCCTGACGAAGTCGTATCGGCTATATTCAACCATTATGAAAAGCGCGGTTTTGCCCCATCGGCCGCCGAAACAGAAGCCCTTCTCAACCTTTAGATATTCAGGGAGTTCCCATGTCTACTCATATCATGATTACCACCATGGTTGCCGCCCTTGCGCTGGGTGTCGCCGCCACTGCCCTGGCAGATACGGATGCTGCACTACCCAATTCAGCACAACAAAACATCCAAAAACTGCATCTGCCCAAACTTGCCCCGCAAAAAATCGGTCCCAATGCCGAGATCAAGGCACCGACCGGATCCAAAATCGAGGAATACAAGGTCAACGGCAAGGTTTACATGGTCAAGGTCATTCCACCCAAACCCTTCCCGCCCTACTATCTGGAAGACAAGGGCGGCACCGGGCGTTTCACGGAAGTTCCGCAAACCGCTGCGGAGCACCTGAGTGTTCCGCAGTGGATTATATTTCGCTGGTGAAGCCCTGTTAGAGTAAAACTGCATCTATGTCTGTTTATACCAATGTCTCCGATCAGGAGCTCGCGCAATTTCTGGAAGACTATGATCTGGGAAAAGCGATCTCCCTGACCGGCATTTCTGCGGGCGTCGAAAATAGTAATTATTTTCTGGATACGGACCAGGGCCGTTTTGTGCTGACCCTGTTTGAGCGCCTTTCCGCCGCCAAAATTCCCTATTTTCTGGATCTTACCGACTGGTTGAGCACCCATGGCATTCCCTGCCCGCGCCCTATGCACGCCCGTAGCGGGAAAAGCCTGAATAGCTTATGCGGCAAACCTGCCGCCATTGTGCAATGCCTTCAGGGCCGGTCCATTGAAGGGCGAGCCCCCACGCTGACGGAAATTCGCGCTTTGGGGCAATTACTGGGGCAAATGCACCTGGCGGGAGAGGACTTTCCCCAGCGCCACCCCAACCCTGCGGGACTGCCCTGGATGCAGGAGACCGCCCGTCATCTGGTGCCGCATCTGGATCCTGCCGACAACCAGATAATTATCGATGAACTGGCTTATCAAAGTCTCATTCAGCGGGAAAAATTACCGGGAGGGGTCATTCATGCAGATCTTTTCCCCGACAACGTGCTCTTCGCAGAACAACAGATTTCCGGCACCATCGACTTCTATTACGCAGGCGATGATGCCTGGCTTTATGATCTGGCAGTCGTCGCGAACAGCTGGTGTGCACGCCCTGACGGCCAGCTGGATCCTTCTCTCAGTGTGGCACTGTGGGAGGCTTATGTGGCGACCCGTCCGCTGCGGGATGACGAAGCCCCCCTGTGGTTTGCCATGCTCCGGATAGCCGCCTTGCGCTTCTGGCTGCTCCGGCTGGATGCGGTGCACTTCCGCCGCCCTGGCGCCATCACTTTCTGCAAGGATCCGGAAGAATACCACCGGATTTTATTACAACGCCGCCAGGGGCTATAGCCACTCGTTTGCGGGTTCAGGACGATTCCTGCAGGGAAAAATGCCGGTAATGAAAGGCATTACTGTCGGGGCCACCATCGAGAATATACCCGCGACTGCCACGGCGGACAGCATGCTCTTCTCCGGCTGGTATCGGTTTTTTTCGCGAAGCCGCTTTCCCGGCCGAACAACCGGTGCCGGACGATAGAGCCGTCGTCTGCCCATCCAGTGCCAGAGAGGGGCGCAATCTTTCCAGCAGCTTGCTGCCAATGCCACGCACCCGGGCAAGATCATCGAGAGTTTTGAAAGATCCGTGCGCCTTGCGATATTCCACAATAGCCTGTGCCTTGGCGGGACCAATACCCGGCAAACTATCCAGTGCAGCAACATCTGCGGTATTGATGTTGACGGATGCCCACAATGGCAGGGCAAACAAGGACAAAACCACACCCAGCAGCATACCCATCCATATTTTCATCACGCTCCTCCCATTCTCCTAAAAACGACCGTTGCTTTGACAGCTTTGCAGTGATTTTGGCAGTTTTTGCTTTTGAATGTCAGGGCAACTGCTGTAATTGCACTACACCCAAAGCCAGCCACTTGGCCCCCGAACTGAACTGGACCTGGATTCGACCCTGACGACCGCCTGCCTCGTAATCCAGCACCGTCCCCTCGCCAAATACCGGGTGCTGTAAACGGGAGCCCAGCGGATACGGCATTTCCGGGGCTGCAGGTCGTAGCGCCATGGCGGGACGACTGATGCGCGCGCGCGGACGCAAATCCTGCAAAAGCCCCTGGGGGATTTCCCGCAGAAAACGGGAGGGCATGCTCATTCTTTCACTGCCGTGCAAACGCCGGCTTTCAGCATGACTGAGCACCAGCAGGCGCATGGCCCGGGTCATGCCCACGTAACAAAGGCGGCGTTCTTCCGCGAGACCCTGACCATCTTCCAAAGAACGTTGGTGCGGAAACAGACCCTCTTCCAACCCCACCAGAAAAACCAGAGGAAACTCCAGACCTTTGGCGCTGTGCAAACTCATCAGCTGGACGCAGTCTTCCCAGGCATCTCCGGCCCCATCGCCCGCTTCCAGCGCGGCATGGGTGAGAAACTCGGAAAGCATGTTGCCAGGTTGCGGTGCCAGCTCACCCAGTTGCGGATCAGCATGCCAGTCCTGGCCGTACGCACGCGCGGCATTGATGAGTTCATCGAGGTTTTCGAGGCGGCCTTCAGCCCGGTCGCCTTCACGACTGTGCCATTCGCGCAGGGCGGTATGCTGCAAAATAATTTCCACGCGCTTGTCGAGGTCCTGCTCTTGGGTCTGCCCGGCAAGCGCATCGACCAGATTCAAAAATCCATTGATTTTTGCCTGATTCAGTTCTCCGGCCGCCTGCCAGAGCGACAGACCCTTTTCGCGGCCAAGATTGCGCAGCCGTTCGACACTGACCGCCCCGATGCCACGCGAAGGCACATTCACAACCCGCTCGAACGAAGCATCATCATGACGATTGGCGGTCAGGCGCAAATAGGCGAGGGTGTCCTTGATTTCCGCCCGCTCAAAAAAGCGCAGGCCGCCATAAACCCGATAAGGCAAACCTTCACGCACCAGAACTTCCTCAAAAGCACGGGACTGGGCATTGGAACGATAAAGAATGGCACAATCCGAACGGCGCCCGCCCTGATCCTGCCACTGCTGAATCCGCCCGATCACATAACGGGCTTCATCAAATTCATTGTACGCCGTGTACAGGTGTACCGCTTCGCCACCAGGCTCGGCGGTCCATAGGGTTTTACCCATGCGCTCGGGATTGTTGGCAATAACCGCATTGGCGGCCTGGAGAATGGCAGCAGTCGAGCGATAATTCTGCTCCAGGCGCACCACCCGGGCACCCGCAAAGTCTTCACCAAACCGCAGCAGGTTCTCGACCCGTGCGCCGCGCCAGGCATAAATGGACTGGTCATCATCCCCAACCACAAAAATCTGGCCATGTCGCGCCAGCCCTTTCAGCCAGGCATATTGCACCGCATTGGTATCCTGAAACTCGTCCACCAGAATATGCTGAAAACGTCGCTGATAATGATCCAGAATCTCCGGAGACTCCCAAAGCTTCAGGGCATACAGAAGCAAATCCCCAAAATCGAGCAGCCCGGAGCGTTGCTTGGCGACTTCATAAGCCTGATAAATCGGCACAAAAGCCGCAGCCGCCGGTCCCTCGTAGCGCAACACCTGTTCCGGTCCCCAGCCTTCGTCCTTCCAGCGGCCAATGCGCCCCGCCATCGCCCGGGGTGGCCACTGCTTTTCGTCCATCTGCGCCTCGCGCATGAGGCGGCGCAACAAACGCTGACTGTCTTCGGAATCCAGCACCTGAAAATCAGCGGGCAACTTCAGTGCTTCATGATGCAGGCGAATCAGGCGATGTGCGAGGCCGTGAAATGTCCCCATCCACAGGCCGCGCAGTTCCATGGCGACCATTTTATCAAGGCGTTCGCGCATGGATCGTGCCGCCTTGTTAGTGAAGGTGACGGCCAGAATTTCTCCAGGATGCACGCCTTCTTCGAGCAGATGCGCGATGCGGCTGGTAAGTACCCGGGTTTTACCGGAACCGGCACCAGCCAGTACCAGTGCCGGACCAGGGGGAAGCGTCACCGCCTCCAGCTGGCGAGGATTCAGGGTTGACCAATCAGACAAAAAACATTCCTCCCACCCGACCTGGCGGGCTTGAAAACACGGTATAATGGCCGCATTGTGATGGCAGACCTGCAGGCTTTGACCTGTCTGCCATAACCCATGATAAGGGGGAACCATTGGAATACAAAGACTACTACAAAATTCTCGGGGTGGAACGCGGGGCCGATGCCGATGCCATCAAGGCCGCGTATCGCAAAATGGCACGGAAATATCACCCTGACGTCAGCAAGGAAGCCAACGCTGAAGAGCGCTTCAAGGATTTGCAGGAAGCCTATGAGGTTTTGAAAGATCCTGAAAAACGGGCGGCTTATGACCAGCTGGGAAGTAACTGGCGCGCCGGGCAGGATTTCCGTCCACCGCCCGGCTGGGGTGGGCAGGCTGGCGGTTTTGGGGGTGGCGGTTTTGGGGGTGCAGATTTTGGCGGCAACGGCGGCTTCAGCGACTTTTTTGAGTCCCTGTTTCGTCAGCAACATGGCGGTGCTGGCGGTTTTCATGGCGGCGGCGCGGGATTTCGCAGCCAGGGCGAAGACAGTGAAGCCAGCATCCAGATCAGCCTGGAGGACGCCGCTCAAGGAGCGCAACGCGACATCAACCTGGAAATGCCTACGCTTGGACCCGATGGCCGGATGCGCCGGGAAGCCCGGCGCCTGACTGTCAAAATTCCCAAGGGCATTCGCGAAGGCCAGAGATTGCGCATGGCAGGACAAGGTTCACCGGGCATGGGCGGCGGACCAAGCGGTGATCTTTATCTGCAGGTGCATTTTCAGCCCCATTCCAAATTCCGGGTAGAGGGGGCCGACCTGTATCACGACCTGCACATCACCCCCTGGGAAGCAGTGCTGGGTGCCAGCGTTGAGGTTCCCACTCTGGAAGGCAGCGTCCGGATGAAAATCCCGGCGGGGAGCAGCAGCGGCCAAAAACTGCGGCTTTCCCAAAAAGGACTGCCAGGAACCAGCAGCAAACCGGCGGGTGATCTTTACGCTATTATTCAAATAGTCGTACCCAAAAATATCAGCGATGAAGAAAAAGCTTTGTGGACCCAGTTAGGAGAAATATCCAGCTATCATCCCCGCCGTTAGAGAGGAGAGTGCACGATGGTTTCAACGCCCATTCAGGTTATTGAAGCGGAGCTGCTGGAGGAGGGGGCTTTCTGCTTTGATTTATCGCGCTTCTGCACCTTGCTGCATTGTGCCGAAGGCGAAGCCGTGCAACTGGTGCACTATGGCGTCATTCATCCTGAAGGCAGCGGTCCCCAGCACTGGCGCTTCCGCAGTCTGGATCTTTATCGGGCCAGACTGAGCCGCCGCCTCGCCCGTGATCTGGAAATTGATCTGGCCGGAGCCGCCCTGGCAGTGGATTTACTGGAACGCTTGCGGCATTAGTGGCTCTTGCAGGGCTGAAAGCATGTCTCTCAACGAATCCTTGGACTGGGGTATTCATAGGTGCAATACCCCTTTGGGGGAAATGCTCCTGGTAACTGATCCGCAAGGCATTTTGCGGGCGTTGGATTACTGGGAGGACAGCCAGCACAGTATCCTTGCAGATCTCGGTCGGTTGTACGGCACGGACCGAATCACGCTGACCAGCGGACCCCTGCCCACGCTGATACGTCATAGTCTGGAGGCTTACTGGGCGGGAGATTTGCAGGCACTGACGGTCATTCCTACAAAATCTGCCGGAACGCCCTTTCAACAGGCAGCCTGGGCTTGGTTACGCACCATTCCCGCCGGAGAAACCCGCAGCTACAAGGAACAGGCTCAGGGCATGAACCATCCTGCGGCTGTTCGCGCGGTAGGACACGCCAACAGCAAGAATCCCATTGGTATTGTCGTACCCTGCCACCGGGTCATTGGCAGCAATGGCACCCTGACTGGATATGCGGGCGGCATAGATCGCAAACGCTGGTTGTTGCAACATGAAGGCGCCCTATCCTGATTCGCATCATCCAGTTGGAGATTGAATATGAACGACACCCTCAACGTATTAAAGCAACATCGATCCATACGGCGCTTTAGCAGGCAACCCGTTGAACAAACCCTGGTTCAGGAAATCGTCCGCAGTGGTCAACATGCTGCAAGTTCCAGTCATATCCAGGCCTGTACGGTCATTCAGATAAGCGATCCGCATTTGCGGGATAAAATCGCACATCTGGCTGGCGACCAGGAATATATCCGCAGTGCTGGCGCTTTCCTGGTATTTTGCGCAGATTTACATCGTGCAGCCCGTATTGGCAGCCGGGAAAATCAGACATTTGTGGCGGGCATGACCGAGCACTTCATTATTGCCACCGTTGATGTCAGCCTGTTCGCCCAAAATTGTGTAACAGCGGCTGAATCAATGGGATTGGGCACTTGCTACATTGGCGCCGTACGCAACCATCCGCAGGAAATCAGTGATCTGCTGCATTTGCCTGAACAGGTTTACCCTGTTTTTGGACTCTGCATCGGTTATCCCGACCAGAATCCTGATCTGAAACCGCGACTGCCCCTGTCCGTAGTGCTCAAGGAAAATAGTTACGATGAAACCAGCGATGAAGCAGAAATCAGCCAGTACGATCAGCAGATGGCCGAGTACTATCGCAATCGCAATGCTTCGCAAAAAAACAGTCGCTGGACCCAGGAAATTGCTGCTCTGGTAGGCCGGGAAGCACGGCCCCACATGCGCGGCTTTTTGGAACGGCGCGGCATGAATACCCGTTAAGGACAACCAGCCCCATTCTTCGAGATTTACGAATGCAGGGTTTGTTCCCATGCCTTATAGCAAATTCATGCCGCCATCGACCATCATCACTTCACCCGTTAGATAAGTCGATTCGGTCAGCATCAGCGCCACATCGGCAATATCTTTCGGACTCGCGCTGCGGCGCATAGGCGCTTCACGTATCCACCAATCCTGGAGCAATGGCGTTTACCCGAATACCGGGCCCCCGCCAGTGTCGCTGCTGCTTGAAGGCCTGCGGCTGAGGAAGCGCGGGAATGTAAGGCCACCCGATATCCGGCCTGAGTCAAACGCTGTGCAATGGCGAGACCAATGCCGGAACTCGCACCGGTGACCAGTGCGACACGCGTCCGATCAGTCATTATCGTTTAATTCCCGAGTCATAAATGGACATCTCCAGCAGATTCCCATCGGGATCCCGAAAATAGACCGAAGTAATCGGACCTGCGGCCCCAGTGCGGGGCACGGGACCCGCTTCAAGGGCAACACCACAGTTCTGGAGATGGGCGAGCAACTCGTGAATGTCTCCCTGAGCGATGAAGCACAAATCTGCTGATCCGGGAACAGGATGAGCCGCATGCGGAGCAATGGGACATTCTGCCGGATGCAGATTAATTTTCTGCTGCCCAAAAACCAGGGCGTTGCGCCCCTCGCCAAAAGTGACGGCCTGCATACCTAACACCTGCGAATAAAAGGCGATGGTTGCAGACATATCCTGCACGGTCAGCACCAGATGATCCAGTCGGTCGATTTGCATGGGGAGTCTCGGAAAACAAAGATGGACACCTAATTTAGCAGCTGGGATCTCTGCAATATAGCGCAGGAATCATCAATACCGCACTGCATTGGTAGGCTTTTTGCAGATGGAATGTCCTGCCCATGGCCTGACCATCACTGCGATACCTCCCACGGATTGATGAGGGGCACTCCCTCGGTCTGGAAATCCTTCGATTCATATGCAAGGAGAACAGCTTCTTCAAGAGCCTTTTCTGCCTGTTCCACAATGCGCCAACCTGAAGCTTCTGGAGAGATTGATAACTGGTTGATCAGTTCTGCAATGGCTTTGTGGTACTCTCGATGGCGTTGATCTAATGGGCTTCCTTCTAATACACCCAGATGTTGCATCGCCCTGTGTAACGGACAAATGCCAGGGTCTACCATCTCTTTATAGTCCATCAGGCGAAGATTCTGGCGCATGGTTTTTTCCAGAACGCTATGGATGGCAAGATGGAGAGCGTACAGCCCCAAAAAGGTATGAGGATAGTTAGAGCGCTTAACGGCTGGGCGCTGTAAGAATTTTTGCAGTTCTTTTAGTGACAAGGGTTTGGCAATTGCGTATCCCTGCAAAAGTGAGACGCCTGCAACTGTGACGGCATCCAGGATGTCTTCTGTCTCTACGCCTTCCACAACCAGAGTGACGCCTAAATTGATAGAAAGATCCTGCACAGTATTCACAAAATAAAGATCTCGGGGTTGTTTCTCCAGTGTGCGAACAAAAGCCTGATCCAGTTTGATTTTATCAAAAGGTAGTGTTTTTAAGCGTAGGAGTGAGCTATAAGCGCTGCCAAGATCATCTAATGCCAAATGAACACCGAGCTTTTTCATTTCCACAAGATTTTCTATTGACGAGGCCTGCTCCAGGAAGTCATCTCCTTCAAGGATTTCCAGGGTTACACGTGACGGATCAATGCAGGTTGGCGCAAGCAGAGCCCTCAAATATTCTACGCATCCGGCAGAAACCGAATGTGCATCAAGATTCACGGATACCCACAAGGAATATCCTTGCCCATCCAGAACCGCAAGATCCACCAATGCTTGTGAAAGCACGCCCCTCGTCAATGTTGTCAGGTCCGTAGTCTGTAATTCCGGTAAAAAGTGGGCAGGGGTCCAGAGGTTCCCCTCAGCATCTTTTAGGCGTGCCAAAGCTTCGATGCCGACTATCTTGCATGTGTAGCTATCCAGGATGGGTTGATACCAGACCTCCAATGCGCCGTTATCCAGCAGAACCTGTGCCGGATTACGCTGATCTGGAAGGGGATCATCGCCGAAAACCATCCAGCAATTTTCCCGATCCGCTTTGTGGGCTTTGATTTCATAGAGTGCCTGATCAGACCAGCGCAGCAGCTGATCCGCCTGGTCTGTATCAGCAGAAGGATAGAGCGCCAGACCCATGCTTGCCCCAACCTGAACGCTTTCACCATTACTCAGAAGGATCGGTGCGGTGATGATCCCTTCAATTTTTTTCAGGAGTTGCACAAGGTCTGCATGCCCCGCCAAATCTTCCAGCAGGAGTACGAATTCATCCCCCCCGTAACGGGCAATAAAATCGGATTTGCGCAACATACCGGTCAGACGTTTACCTAAGGTCACCAGCACTTCATCGCCAATCTCATGACCATAGGTGTCATTGATCGGTTTGAAATTGTCCAGATCCAGCATACAGACCGCCAAATGACGATTATGACGTATGGTTCGGAGCATGGCTGGCTCCATCTGCGTTTCCAGCGCCCGTCGATTGGGAAGATCGGTTAAAGCATCGGTATGCGCCAGACTCTGGAGAGCTTCCCGATACTGCTGTTCATTCCGACGTGTTTCCAGATGCTCCATGGCGTCAGCCATGAACACAGCCATCTTTTCCGCACTGTCGGCCATGAGTTCCGGTGGTTCATGTTGTAAGCCACTCAAAACCAGCACACCCCATACAGAGGCATGCCGATGAATCGGCGTTGCCAGTAGCCACTGGATGCCAATGGCTTCTATAGCCTGTCGCCATCCTGCCAGATCGGGATGTTGCAAATATTCGCTGTGCGCATAGTCAGTCACGAGCAAGGTATGATCCTCAACCTGAGCCCGTGCCGTAATACTGCGCGCATGAGGGTGGTCTGGCGAAAACAGTACCGCCACATTCTCCAGAACTATTTGTTGTAATGGACCGGAAACCGCCAAAGGCCGCAAAATGTGACCAATATCGGCCCGGGCGATGGCGCAGGTATGAAACAGCCCGCTTTGATCCAGACTGGTCAACATCTGGTCCATAAGCCGCTTTTGGGCCTGATCCCAAGGCAGGTCTACACTTCCAGTGAATGGGGCCTTACTCATGCTGGAAAAGATGTCCAACCAGATTTTCAGGGGTGATTGATTACTCATATCATTAAGACCCATACGAAACTATTAGAAATTTTATACCGGCACTTGGCTACCATTTAAAAATATTCTGTGAAATGCCTTATCAATTAAGTCAAGTAGAGTGCTTTTTGTTTCTCAAAGGCGGTCGATTGCGATGCCGTATATTGTCACCATGTCTCTGAGCAGCAGACCGAGTCATCTTGGTGCTCAGAATGGACATGCAATGTAATGATTTTCTTATTTGTCACCGACTCGACGACGCCGTCAATGAGTCCAAAACCAAAATTACAGAGTGCGTGTTTACCAATATCCACACCACGATCCCGAAGAACCAGGCCGATTTTGCAGTTCGTCAGATGCGCGCAGTCGCCATTCAGTTCTATATGGTCCATAAATTCTTTATCAATAAAGAATTCCTGCACAAGCGCACGGGCATCCTCAACACTTCCGCCAGCGTGCTCCTTGCCAATTTTGCGTCCCATTTTCTTGCCCGCATAACGGAACACACTAATGGCGCCTTTGTCGCCAATTAAAGAGCCCACTTCTGTAGCAATATCGCAGAGTAGCTCGACAATATCACGCGTATCCATAGCACATGTTTTTTCAGTCATAATTCCCCACATGAAGCAAAGTCCAGTATTGAAGTGGTTGTCACCCAGGATTATCCCAAGAGATTCCGCTCAACCACGATTTCAGAATGGGCGTGTCCCATAGCAACACAACGTGTTTGTCTGGCCCAGAAGCCCGCCTTCGAACGATTTACCTGATAATAAAACTCCAGGGTCAGATCCGGTTTCGCCGTGATGTCTGCCGTATAAAGCAATTTCATGAGTGAAGCACCGATTCCGATCATCAGATACTCGTACCACAGCATTTCACCCAGATAACGATGTGTAGCGATAGACAGACCATCTGTAGAAATAACGTCGGAGGCTTCGATATCTGCGGAGCTACCATTGAGATCGGACAGCACAGACTGAATCATTTCTTCGCGCATCAGATACCCAACCATAGGAAATATACTCAATTCTTAGATAGTCGAATGTAAGAATTATGCAATGATCTACTTAGGAGCACTTACAGTAAACACCATGCGTCGTTGTGTCTCGTGGGCACTTTTTCCATCATCGCTAATATACTGATTATATAAAATTTTTCAATGGACTAATGACTTATATTCCGCTTTTATTCTCCGCAGATGACTATGAGCCAATGGCTAGCAGCCTGTCGGATTATTCACGTAATCCACTGATTCTATTGCACCTGCCATTTTCTGGAAATTTTTTAAACGCATATTAATCAATGTGTTACGCTACTTCAAAACCGAAAGTCCGACAGGCTGCTAGCGAGAAATTATTGATCAACAAGCCGATAACCAAAACCTTTTTCCGTAAGCAGATACTGTGGAGCTTCCGGATCGTCCTCGATTTTTTCCCGTAACCGTTTGATATAAAGACGTACATAATGTTTCTGTTCCATACTGTGTATACCCCATATGGATGTAAGGATGACCCGATAGGACAGTACCCGTCCCTGATTTATGGCAAGAAGATGTAACAGCTCATATTCCTTGGGCGTCAAATCAATCACCTTCCCTTTTTTACGCACACAGTGGGTAGGATCATCAATTTCCAGTTCCCCAATAACCCAACAACGCGGGTTATCTTCCAGCACCCCTACCGGTTTTTTGCGCAGATGGGCCCGCAAGCGGGCAAATAATTCACCGATGGTAAAGGGTTTGGTCAAATAATCATCAGCGCCTTCATCCAGGGCCTGCACTTTGTCCATTTCATGTCCTCGGGCAGAGATGACCACAATGAGCGGCTGTTCTCCACTCTGAGTGCGTAGACGACGAATCATGCTTTGACCATCACCATCGGGCAAGCCCAGGTCCAGAAGCAGAAGTGCAAAGCAATGCCCTTGTTGTAATTGATATTTTTCATAGGCTTTCCAGGCATCTCTGAGGGTACGTTCCCAATGCAGACAATAACCGGGTTCCCGGTCCATGGCAGACTGCAGAAATGCGCCAATGCCCGGATCATCTTCTACCAGAAGAATATCTATGTTTTCTTTATGGTTATTAGGCATTTATCACTCCTCTTCGGAGGGAATAAGGGGTTCCGCTTCGCGTGGGATGGCAAAGCAGAATACCGCACCATGCACCGCAACACGGTTACGCACCCAGATACGCCCATTATGGAGTTCAATAATGGCTTTGCAGATGGCCAAACCCAGGCCACTTCCACCCAGGCCCACCGGGGGCTTGACCTGACTGAAACGACCAAATATTTCCTGCTCACGGCCAGAGGGAACGCCGAATCCATGGTCGATGACGCAAACGACAATCTCTTTTTCATCAGCATAGGCTTCCAGTTCAATGTCGCGGCCCGGTGGACTGTAACGACAGGCATTTTCAACCAGATTGGTCAGTACCTGCACAATCAGCTGGGGATCAACATGCAGGAGTGGCAGATTTCTGGCGATTCTGGTTTGAAACGGATGCTCTGTACAAAGAGATTTTACCTGATCGCGCGCGCTGACCAATAAATCTTCCAGCGGGGTCCATTCCTTCTGAATCTGGAGGCGCCCGGATTGGAGTGCAGCCATATGTAAAATACGTTCAACGGTATGCTCCATTTTTTCCGTTTGTTGGCGGATGTTTTCCAGAAGTAACCGATCTTCAGAGCTGAGTCCCTGGGCATTGCGCTGCAAAGTGGTTGCCGTACCCAGGACACCCGCAAGGGGGGTTCTCAAATCGTGCGATACGGCACCCAACAGGGCATTTTGTAGTTGTTCGACGCGCAAGCGCACATCCGCCTCCGTACGCTGCAAGGAAGCTTGAGCTGAATCCAGAGCGACAGCGATCAGGCGCACCACCGTTTCCAGAAAACGTAGCCAGTCAGTCGGGGCGCGGCGTAAATCAAGGTCGGCCAGCATGACCACGCCCAAAGAGCGCTCATTGATTATCATGGGCATGAAAAGTGCCGGAAGATCGGCCAGGGTATTGGTACTCATTCCCGCATTTTTCCTGTTCTGGAAGCACCAACGCGCAGCAGCCTGGAGTTTTCGCTGTAGTGAATCTGTCTGATCTAGTTCTGGAAACTGTTTGAGTGGGCCTTCAGATTTTTCGGTGGCGGGTAGCCAGAATGCCACAGAAATGCCCAGTGTCTGCTCCAGTTTTTCGATACTCGCGTTGAGAATCCCTTCTACCCCACGCGCACTACTCAACACCTGAACCAATTGGTAGAGGTTACGTGCCCGGCGCTCACGAATACGGGCCATCAACTCCTGTTCCCGGGAACGGGCGACCAACTGGCTGATCAAGAGAATCAGGGACAAAATCAGCGCGAAATAAGCCAGTGAACCCAAAGTCGTGGGCAAGCCCTTACCCAGCCCGAAAGAGTAATAGCTGACCGCAGCGGTTATAAATGTAATCAGAGATGGCCAGCGTCCATAGAGCAGTGCGGCACCCACCGCGCCCAGCATGTACAACATGAAAATGCCCGCAAAGCCCAGGTAGGCCGCCAGCATCCAGGCCAGACCGCTTAACCCCAGTCCCAGTAGAGCGCCAAAAATAAAATGGCGATTGCGGATATGGCGCCGTAAAGGTGAATTCATGACTCCAAGGTATTGCTGATTTCGCAAACGCTGATCTTCAGAAATCGGTTTTTTGGCAGGAATGGGGTGAATGATGATATCCATGCTGCGCTCACTGTTCAGAAGATGCGCAGTCAGTGATCCGGGCCACCACCACAAGAATTTCCGAAGACCTTGCGCCTGACCCAGCACAATCTGGGTCACGTCACGCAAACGTGCGTAGGCCAGGATTTCCGCGCCGATGTTCACGCCAGTCAGGCGAGCTGTTTCTGCACCCAGACTTTCGGCAAGGTGCAGATGATTCCAGATCCACGCCTGGGTTTCAGCCTTTTGCATCAGACCGCGTGGGGTATCTACGTGAATGACCAGCCAATCCGCCCGTTGTGCCGTAGCCAGATGATAAGTAGCCCGGACCAGATGTTCATCCTCGGGACGCCCACTGATTGCCACCAGCAAACGATCCCGGCTTCCGCCACGGCGTTCCTCCTCAGGATTTTGTAGCTGAAATTGGCGCAACTCCAAATCGACGCGGTCTGCCGCCAGACGCAGTGCCAGTTGCCGCAGCGCGATCAGATTCCCTTTGCGAAAAAAGTGCGACATCGCCCGTAAGCCACGATCTCCCAGATACACTTTGCCCTCTTTGAGGCGCTGCATCAGGTCTTCATCGCTGATATCCACCAGAACGACCTCATCGGCCTCCTGGATCAGGTGGTCGGGTACCGTTTCCTGTACTTTTATGCCCGTAATCTGCTGGACCACTTCATGGGCACTTTCCAGATGCTGGACATTAATGGTGGTGGCTACTGAGATACCGGCATCCAGCAGCTCTTCCAGATCCTGCCAACGCTTTTTGTGACGCGATCCCGGTGCATTGCTGTGGGCCAGCTCATCCAGCAAAAGTAGCCCGGGACGACGACTGAGGGCGGCGTCCAGATCAAATTCCTCCAGCACCACATTTTTATAGGGCAAATGCTGGCGTGGCAGCATAGGGAGCGCATCTGCCAAAGCCTTTGTCTCATGGCGTTGATGGGTTTCAACGATCCCTATCAACACGTCTGCCCCTTTAGCCATCTCCTGCTGCCCGAAACGCAGCATGGCGTAGGTTTTTCCCACGCCTGGTGCGGCGCCAAAGAAAATTTTCAGTCGACCACGCTGTTGTTTGCTTTCCTCCTGCTGGACCTGGGCCAGCAAGGCATCAGGATCAGGGCGGCCATCGCTGCGATCATGATCGTCCATGCTGGGCTCGTGGAAATTGAGAATGCCTGGCCATCGAGAAAGTCCCTGTTTTCTGTGCTCTGGCGTTGAGCATAAGCGAAATTTCAAAGAAGACCAAGAAAACGCAAAATTATGACAAAAATGGTGTCTTTGTAGACAATTTATAGATGATTTATACGGAATTTATATGGAATTTATAGATCACGAATGGTTACGCTTCCAGGGTGACAGTACCTATAGAATTCAGAGCAGTCTGAAACAGAAGGAGCAGGTTATGATTGTTATTTATCTGTTTATTATTATTGCCTTTTTTATGGCATCCATGGGGATGGTACACCTTCTCGATAAACTCAGGAGTATCAAATGACTGCCTTCATATGGATAGGACTGGGTCTGGGTGCCATGCTTTTTGTCTACCTGCTGGCTTTTCTGATTAACCCGGAGAAATATTTATGATTTCCACGCTGCTACTAACCACTACTCTCCTGGTGGTAACCATTCTTCTGGGCATTCCACTCGGTGTCTATATGCATCGGGTTTACGCAGGGGAGAGGTTTTGGGCCTCCCGGCTGCTTGGGCCTGTAGAGCGTCTTACCTACCGCCTGATCGGTACGTCTCCGGAACGGGAGATGGACTGGAAACGCTACGCCTTGGCCATTCTCCTGTTTAACCTGGCAGGAGGGCTATTTTTATACATATTACTCCTGTTGCAAGGCCACCTCCCATTTAACCCCATGCATTTTTCCGGCGTAGCACCGGGTTCTGCCTTCAATACGGCAGTCAGTTTTATCACCAATACCAACTGGCAGGATTATTCGGGCGGCTCCACCATGAGCTATCTGTCCCAGATGCTGGGTATAACCGTACAAAATTTTCTTTCGGCAGCCACGGGTATCGTGATCCTACTGCCGATCATTCGTGCTTTTGTCCGTCATAACACCAAAAACCTGGGCAATTTCTGGGTGGATATGACCCGGACCGTGCTTTATGTCCTGATCCCCTTGTCGGTGATTTTTTCCTTGATATTGATGCAGCAAGGGGTGGTTCAGACCTTGAGCGGGGCCATTCATGCGGACATGGTTGCACCCTTCACTTCGGGGGGTAAAACCATTCTGCAGCAAGTCATCCATATCGGACCGGTGGCCTCCCAGGAATCCATCATGATGCTGGGCAATAACGGCGGCGGTTTTTTTAACATGAATGATGCCCAGCCTTTTGAAAATCCCACCGGATTGACCAATTTTCTGGAAACAATGGTGATGATTCTCATCCCGGTAGGCTTGGTTTTTCTGTTTGGACAGATGACCAAAGCCAAAAAAACCGCCTGGGCGATTCTGGTCTCCATGCTGATTCTGTTTATCCCGCTGACCCTGGTCAGCCAGCACTTTGAACTGGCGGGAAATCCGATTTTTCATCAACTGGGTGTAACCCAGGCCAACCATGCGGCGCTTGCCGGAGGTGGCAATATGGAAGGCGTGGAAGACCGCATTGGCGCAGGGGCATCGGCCCTGTTTGCAACGGTGGCTACGGCGACTTCCACGGGTGCGGCCAACAACGCTTATGACTCACTCATTCCGCTCAGCGGCGGTATCAATCTATTTTTGATGCAACTGGGTGAAGTTGTTTTCGGAGGCGTCGGTTCCGGCCTTGCCAGTTTCCTGGCCTTCATGATTTTCGCCGTGTTTCTGGGTGGGCTGATGGTCGGACGCACTCCGGAGTTTTTGGGAAAAAAAATCGGCGCGTTTGAAATCAAAATGGTCTCCCTATCCATTTTGGTCATGCCCCTGCTCGTTCTCATTGGTACCGCCATTGCTGCCACAACCGTAGCGGGGCGCGCCGGTGTTTTCAATCCGGGTGCACATGGGTTCAGCGAAATGCTCTATGCCGTGACTAGTCCCGCCAACAATAACGGCAGCGCTTTTGGTGGACTCAGCAATGATACTCGCTTTTACAACCTGTTAACCGGGATGTGTATGTTGTTTGGTCGTTTTTGGGTGTATCTGCCGCTGCTGGCATTGGCGGGGGCTCTGGCAGAGAAAAAGAAAACACCCGCAGGATCAGGCACTTTAGCCACGCATACGCCTATTTTCATCGGCTTGACCGTGGGTGTCATTCTCCTGGTTGGCGCACTGAACTTCTTTCCGGCACTGGCGCTGGGACCGATTGCAGAGCAGTTGGCACCGGTCAGTCATGTCATGACGCACTAAAGGAATCCTGACGATGGAATCTACGCATAAACATGAGGTAAAACCGATTGTCTGGAAAGACCAGAGCAAAGGGGCACTCTGGGACAGCTTTAATATGCTTTCGCCCCGGGTGCAAATGCGCAATCCAGTCATGTTCGTCGTCTATATCGGCTCCTGGTTGCTGTTGGCTCTGTTTTTCCATGATCTGATTGCGCGTAATGGCGAAGCCCTATTCACCGGGGTCATCGATCTCTGGCTCTGGCTGACCCTCATTTTCGCGAATTACGGAGAGGCCCTGGCCGAAAGGCAGGGGGAAGCCCAGGCGAGTAGCCTGCGGCAAAGCCGTCATGAAATGGTGGCTAAAAAATTGGCTAAATCCGAACGCAATGCGGCCTACCAGGAAGTTCCCGGAGTGAGCTTGCGCACGGGTGACGTCATTCTGGTGGAAGCCGGTGATTTTATACCGACAGACGGTGAAGCTATCACCGGTGTGGCGGCTGTCGATGAAAGTGCCATCACCGGAGAAAGTGCGCCGGTTATTCGGGAAGGCGGTGGGGACCGTAGTGCGGTAACCGGCGGCACCCGCGTGATCTCGGACTGGCTGATTATAAAGGTGACTCAGGAAGCGGGAAATACGTTTCTGGATAAAATGATCAGCATGGTCGAGGGGGCTGCGAGACGCAAAACCCCCAATGAAGTAGCGCTCAGTATTCTTCTGGTCTTTTTGACCTTGGTGTTTCTGGTCGTGACCGTGACGATTTACCCGTTTTCCTGGTATAGCGTCCATTACGCCAGTCATTCCGGCTCCGTCATTAGCCTGCCGGTCCTGATCGCCCTGCTGGTGTGTTTGATTCCCACAACCATCGGCGCACTTTTGCCAGCCATTGGCATTGCTGGCATCGTCCGCCTCTTGAAAGCCAATGTCGTAGCGACTTCCGGTAGGGCCATAGAAGCTGCCGGGGATGTAGACATACTCATGCTGGATAAGACAGGCACCATTACTTACGGCAATCGTTCGGCGGCTGCTTTTTATCCCGTTTCCGGAATATCCGAGGCACAACTCGCTCAAGGTGCACGTCGGGCCTCCCTGGCGGATGATACCCCTGAAGGCAAAAGTATTGTGGCATTGGCCTTGAAGCATTTTCCCGATCAGCAGGAGTCGCTGCCCACGGATGCCAATTTGATTTCCTTTACGGCCGAAACCCGTATGAGCGGGGTGGATTGGGAGGGACAGCAGCTGCGCAAGGGTGCGCCCGATTCCATGAAAGCCTGGATAAAAGATTTGCAGGGAAGCTGGCCGGAAGGCTTGGATGCCATTATCGAGAAAATTGCCGCAGGGGGCGCGACACCGCTGGTGGTATGTTCTGGTGCCCAGGTGCTCGGGGCGATTGAGCTGCGGGACATCGTCAAAACCGGAATCAAGGAACGCTTTGCTGAGTTAAGAGAAATGGGCATCCGCACCGTGATGGTGACGGGAGATAATCCCTTGACGGCTGCTGCCATTGCGGCGGAGGCCGGTGTCGATGATTACCTTGCGGAAGCCAAACCGGAAACCAAACTTGCGCGTATCCGTCAATATCAGAGTGACGGATATATGGTAGCGATGACGGGAGATGGCACCAACGACTCGCCAGCTCTCGCACAGGCCGATGTGGGGCTGTGCATGGCCAGTGGTACCCAGGCCGCGCGAGAAGCTTCGAATATGGTGGATATGGACTCCAACCCGACGAAATTGCTGGATATTGTCCGGATTGGCAAGCAGTTGCTGATGACTCGTGGGAGCTTGACCACCTTTAGTGTCGCCAACGATGTTGCCAAATATTTTGCCATCATACCGGCGGCTTTCATCTCTACCTATCCACAATTATCGGCCCTCAACATCATGGACTTGAGTTCGCCGGATACTGCGATCATGTCTGCCGTGATTTTTAATGCACTTATTATTCCCATTCTGATTCCTCTGGCATTGAAAGGCGTCAAATTCCGGGCGGACAGCGCGCAGAATATTTTGCGCCGGAATGTCTGGATATACGGATTGGGAGGCATCATTGCGCCTTTCATCGGCATCAAGTTGATCGACCTGTTACTGACGGTTTTATAGGAGGATTCCACATGAACAAGCCACTCGAAAACGCTTCGAGACCGAATGCACAGGATGGGGATCATCAAGGAGTACGGGCAGCGGTGATGGGAGATCTGAAAAGCACTTTACTGCTTTTTCTCCTGTTGGTGGTGATAACCGGGCTGATTTACCCCTTAACGATGACGGGCGTCGGACAATTGCTGTTTCCTCATCAGGCAAATGGCTCGCTGATTAAAGAACATGGGCGCGTGGTGGGTTCTGCATTGATTGGACAGTATTTCCGCGAACCGGAGTACTTCTGGAGTCGTCCCTCCGCGACTTCGCCGATGCCCTATAACGCAGCGGGTTCAAGTGCTTCCAATCTGGGGCCGAACAATCCGGTATTGGCACAACATGTGGCTGCCCGCGTCAAAGCGCTCAAGGCTGCGGACCCTGCAGAAAAAGGCCCGGTTCCGGTGGATCTGGTTACCTCCTCGGCGAGCGGACTGGATCCGGACATCAGTATTGCAGCCGCCCGCTATCAGATACCACGCATCGCCAAGGCTGGGGGCATCAATCCGACGGTTTTACAGCAACTGGTTCAGAAAAATACCCACTATCCCTTGCTGGGTTACATCGGAGAACCGGTGGTCAATGTCCTGAAACTCAATCTGGCTTTGCATGCGCGCTATGCTCAGAAGCATCCTGAAGCAAATCCCGTGACCCATTAATCCGGGTTTTTTGCAGCTTGTTCCTGCAGGGTTATTTCCCTGCAGTTTTTTAATCGCTTTATGACAGCTTCCACCTGAATTTTGTCTAGATTCAGCGGAAAAGCAGGATGGAAAGGAAACCCTAGACATTAAGGAGAACTCAATAATGACTACGCTGAAAGAGAGATTGCTTGAGGCAGAATGGGCTGGTTATCACTGGGCCATGGAACATCCTGATGCTACCAGAGAAGATGTAGAGAATGCCTGTGACAACTATTATCCCCAAGCCATATCCGGGGTGCTGGCTTATGCCTTTGAAAGAGGCCGGGCAATGGCCCGTGAGGGGAAAACACCCGAACCGATGGAATGACACGCACCGCAGTGAATGATTTTATATCCTATGGGAAGTCTTAAAAAAGGCATTGATGCGTTAGACGCGCATGCATCGCTCATTTCTGATTAATTCCGCATTTTTATATAAACATTATACAACATTTATATGGAATTTATAGATGCATCTCGGATAACCTTGCGGTGTTGAAGAAAATATCAGTTTTTGACGAATGGAGGTTTTGATGATCAATAAACTGGTTGAAACCACAGCCAAGCTTTCTACATTACCCAGCCGCACCACGCTGCAGAAAAAGTCGCAGCGATGGATCATTAAAATTGGCAGCAGCTTGCTCACTTCGGAAGATTACCAACTGAATCTGGTGGCCATCCGACATTTTGTAGAACAGATATTACGCCTTCGGGAACGGGGCATAGAAGTGGTCCTGGTGTCTTCTGGGTCCGTCAGTGTGGGCAAAGGACATTTGGGTTTGGCCGGAAAAACACTGCCAGCCGAGCAAAGGCAAGCCGCTGCCAGCGTCGGGCAGGCAGCCCTGATGCATGCCTATGAAAATCTTTTGGCACAGGAAGGAGTGCATTGCGGGCAAATACTGCTGACCCAGGACAATTTCAAGGATCGTAAGCGCCGTAAAAGAACCTTATCCGCCATTAATATGCTTATGAAAATGAATATGTTGCCGATATTGAATGAAAATGATGCCCTTGCAGATCATGAAAACCAGTTTGGCAACAACGATCATCTGGCCGCAGTCATCAGCCGGTTGTGGCATGGGGATTTGATGGTCCTATTGACGGATCAGGCGGGCTTGTACGATGCAGATCCGCGTATTCAGGTTGACGCCCAGATGATTCAGGAAGGCATGGCTGGTGATCCGCGCTATGAAGAGATGGCGGGGGGAAGTGGTACTGCTGTGGGTACCGGCGGTATGCGGACTAAAGTCGATGCCGCAGCCTATGCCGCTGTTTCAGGCACAACGACAGTGATTGCCAGTGGGCACATTCCTGACGTACTGCTGCGATTACAACAGGGTGCATGTTTGGGGACTTTTTTGCGCTCTGAAAAATTCGACCAGATGTGGCTCAAGGCACGTCGGACCACCTTACAAAAAACGACGTATTCCTTACTTGGAGTGGCTGTGAAATTGTCCAATACGAATTCCAAGCAGCACCGTTTTTATAATTCCTCATATTGCTACAGATGATATGCAATCAGGAGAAATAATCATGCTTCTGTGCTCGGTTCAAAAAAATAAAACGGTTTTTTTACGGCACCGTCTGATTGGTTCCGCTTGTCTGATGCTTTGTGGAATCGCGATTGCCGGCGTTGCCAATGCCAGTCCATTGACGTTACCCAACCCTTTGACGTTCTCTGCCGGACTATTGGGAAAAATTGACGTGCAAGGCATTGCCAGTGGCATGGCCTTCTATCAGGATAATCCTCAGGGGTCTCCAGGTACTTTGGGTGCCAAACGGGAGGGCGCTGATATCACCAATGGCATGGTGATTATCCAGAAAGAAAATGGCCCGATTCAGTTTGATATTCAAGCAGGGGCTTACAGCTTCCCTACGTTGGCTGCATCTATTCCCTCGGCATCTCGTAGTACCAGCGAGTTTGGTGCATTGCCCGTGGCTTATTTAAAAATTGTGCCATCATCAAATTTTTCAGTCGAAATTGGTCAATTACCGACATTGATCGGTGTTGAGGATGGATTTACCTACCAGAATATCAATATCGAGCGGGGCTTACTTTGGGATATGGAGCCCATCATCAGTCGTGGAATCCAGTTCAATGCCAGTGCAGGACCTTTAAGTGCCTCGCTTTCCTTGAATGATGGTTATTTTTCTAATCACTACAATGTCATGAGTGGATCCCTGAGTTACGCAATTAACGGTTCCAACACGCTCGGTTTTTACGCAGATGGGGCACTAGGAAAATCACGAACAACATCGAATGACTCTGCCTATAGTTCTTACGGTAACGAGAGCCAGATTTATGGTGTTGACTACGAATATAGTTCGGGTCCATGGGTGATTGAACCCTATTTCCAGTACATGCACACACCCAAGTCGACACATCTAGGCATACCGCACGCATTCGATAATTATGGCGGCGCTCTATTGGCCGACTATAGCTTTACCCAAACAATCTCTTTGGGTGCGCGTGCCGAGTATCTGGAAGTGGGCGGAAAAACGGGTGAGGGGCTTAACGCCATCGCTTCATCACTGACTGACCTCCCCGCCGATTCCCACGCCTGGTCCATCACGCTGACCCCGACCTATCAGAGTGGCGGGTTCTTCGCCCGGGCTGAACTTTCCTATGTAGCTGCTTCCTGCCCCAAGGGTGATGGCTTTTCGGGAGCAAATGGTACAAACACGACACAACTGCGCGGCATGGTCGAAACCGGCTTCATGTTCTGAAACAGCGTAATGATTATGGAAAATGGTCAAGGAGTTTCTCATGATTGAATCGGTAAAAGTTTCCTCAGCGCTTTGTGCGAGCCTTGCTCTGCTCGCTGTCAGAAAACGCGCCTGGTCATTCGAAAGGCTTGGCCATGAACTGGGCGTAGAGGCAACGCTGATCAGAAAGAGTTGGCATCACCTCTTGGAAAATGCATGGCGTCTCTTTCCCGAGGAGAGATTGAGTAAGCACACCTGGCAACCAGACGCCAGCATCAAAGCAATGATTGCCCTGGCCGCCTGCAGGTATGGATCGGAGCAGATAAAGGCTGTTGCCCGACAATACGGGGTGCCTGTTCAACAAGTAAAATATTGGCGCCGTATTTTATTGTCTCGCGCCGCACAAGTCTTTTAGCTCTGGGCCTGTAGGGAAGCAACTATGTTGCCCTCATCAGGCCTCGATCTGAGTTTGCCCCGTTCAATTTTTCTATCGATCATTATCTTCATCCTTTTTTTGTTAATGCTTGGTGGCATTTACATGCTGTTTTCTTTTCATCACAAAAAGGCTTTGAGTCCGGCGATCAATGCACCGATGTTGAGCGACGAATGGTTTTCTGGATACGCCAGTGAAGCATTGAGCTCAACATCCCCCATTTTTGGTCGTTTGTTTGCACAGCCTAAAAAAGATGAAAACAAATGGATATTGTTAAAGAAAATCGATCAACGGTTTTTATGGGTATGCACAAAAACGGCCAAAATGGGATTTTGGACATTAGATCTGGAAGGGACCCCTTTATGGAGAGAAGTGCCATTGGATCGATTAGCCTTGTCAGGATATTTGTGTGCGGAAAAAATACAAGATTTAAAATAAAAATATTGTTTATATAAATTAAATTATACTTCAGTAACGGCGGGTGCAACGTAACATTCCAAGTTGCATGCAAGATAAATTAAGGGTCAATCTTCTTCTCCAGCCACCCCAATCATGAAGACAGGTCGAATGACGTCATTTGCCTTCCGCCGATGAATGACCGCTATCGGTCTTTACCAGTCATCAGATCATAGAGAATGGGCGCGCTCTAAAATGAAGTGCAACACCTCTGGTCGAAGGCAGACGGAGGTGAGAGATGGCCAGAAAATACAGGCAATTGATGCCCGATCAGCGAAACCAGATACAGCGTGGATTGAATCAGGGGCTGAGTATTCGTGGCATTGCCAGGCAGTTGGGCCGAAGCCCTAGCACGATCAGTCGGGAGATTCAGCGAGGTCGTGTGGAAGAGACCTATGACGCCGTATGCGCTCGGGAAGAAGCGCAGAGGCGCCGACGCAAGGGAGTCAGGAAGTTGACTGAAGGTTCGCCTTTAACCCTCGCGGTGACACACGCTATTCTGCAAAGGAAGTGGTCACCGTAGCAGATAGCGGGGAGGTTGCGGATGGACTATCCCGAAGACAAACAGTGGCACGTCTCTCATGAGACTATTTACCAGTTTATCTATGCCCACCCGGCGGGTGAACTGCGCAAGGCATTGATTGCAGGGCTGCGCAGAGGGCACAGCAAACGCAAGCCCCGCACACGAGGTAAAGACCGTCGTGGCGGGATCACGAACATGCGTTCGATCCGTGAGCGCCCGGAGGAAGCACAAGCCCGCGAAGTACCCGGTCACTGGGAAGGCGACCTGATCAAGGGGGCATTCAATGCCAGTGCTATTGGCACGTTAGTGGATCGTAGCAGTCGCTTCGTCATCCTCGCGCGAGTGGAGGATGCTACGGCAGAGGCGATCCTGGAAAGCTTTACGCGGCGTTTGCGAACGCTGCCCAAGAGCTTCCGGCGAACGCTTACCTATGATCAGGGCCGCGAAATGGCTCGGCATCAGGAACTGGAGCGAAATACGGGCATACGTGTTTATTTTGCTGACCCACATAGCCCCTGGCAGCGTCCGACCAATGAAAATACGAATGGCCTACTGCGTCAGTATTTCCCCAAGGGCACGGACTTATCCGAATATTCACAACGGCGTTTGACTCAGGTAGCGGAGGAACTCAATAATCGGCCCAGGAAGTCCTTGGGATTCCGAACACCAGCCGAAGTGATGGCACAGCAAATCAGGCAGTTAAACAGCGGTGTTGCACTTCAAACTTGAAACCGCCCACTTTGAATCATTTGATAAGCAAGCGTAGAAGGATGTGGCAAAGAAGGTAATTCATTTTTTTTAAACCAGCGTAGATCTTCAATTTCATTAATTTGGGGGAGTATTTCGCCATCCGCATAGTCAGCTATAAAACCTATCATTAATGAGTCTGGAAATGGCCAAGACTGGCTCCCGAACCAGCGAATGTTTTTAATTTCGATACCAGCTTCCTCCCGAACTTCACGACGCAAACATTGCTCAACTGACTCGCCCACCTCAACAAATCCGGCTAACGCACTATAGATCCCAGGCGGGAAATGTGGTGATCGTGCTAATAGCATCTCATTTCCCTTCATTACCAAGCCAATGGAAACAGGCGAAATTCTTGGATAGATTTTGTGTTTGCAGGAGGTGCATTCACGAATCGGCTCATCCGGACGGGTTTGCATTGGTTGTCCACAAACGCCACAAAATTTGTTTTGGCACAACCATGCGGCAAGTTGTCGAGCCCTGGACATAGCATCAAGTTCCCCTTGTGCCCATAACCCAAAAAGGTGGAAGGAATCTGCTCGAATAAGACCAGCTGGAATTGCAAGGTTTTCTGGCCAAATCGTCATCTTGCAGGGTATGCCCCCTAAATAACCAAAGATGAGGGTCTCGCAACTCTGCCCAAGTGTTTCAAATTTAATATTCACCTGAGATGGAAAAGTTTTGGCCTCTCCAAGCACTAAATCCTGCCCAACGAATGTAAATTCAATAGAGTGATCGGAACTATGGAATACGCCATAATCAGGGGTAAATGGTGATGGATGCGAGTCGATTATTTGTCACTCCTGATAAAACCGTAAGCAATTAGAAAGGAAGTTGCCAGTGTGAGCACTATGATTCCCAAAGTGAATCCAATGGTACTATAGATGCCGTATAACATGGGATGATCTTCCTGTGGGCGTACGAGACGCAATGCACCATTCTGTCTCGTGAGTGTTTTCCCTTTATTGCTAATGTACTGATTCTCACAATACCAGGCAAGCCGAAAAACTGAGTATAATGAGACATTACTGTTAATCATAATCAGCGTTATCTGTTAACCACCCGTCAGCGTCAGGATTTTACCGCACTATGTCACGAAAATTGGCTCCCCAACTCGCTGAAGAAGAGTAGGAAATGCCAGAATATTGATCTGGTCTTGGATGAACAATCTTGACGCTGATCTCTGCTGAAAACTGACCAATCACAAGACGCCGGACGGGTATCGCATCTAATTCGGCGAGCAGATCGTGATACCGCCAGTGCGTCGTCGCGCGTCGCCCGCTGAGCAGTCCCGCCGTGCCGAGCAGCAGAGCCCCCGTGCAAACAGCGGTGACAAATTGCGCCGTCATCGCCTGGCGTTGTACCCATGCCTGCACTTCCTGATCAAGCAGCAAGGCATTGATACCGGCTCCGCCGGGAATACAGAGAACATCCACTGGCGGCCCTTGGTCCAGTGTGGTTGTCGGGTAAAAGCGCATACCCGTCGAACAAGCCACTGATTCCCGTGTTTTCCAGAACAGGTGGATCTCGCAATCCGATAAAGCGGCAAACATCTCATAAGCTCCCGCCAGATCCAGCAGTTGCAGTCCGGGAAACACTAAAAAGCCTACCGTCAAATTCATTGGGAAGACCCATTTTTACTGCCTTCCAGGCGGGTCCGAACCTGTTCGGCCATGGCTTCTGAGTCCGGTTGATGGCACTGCTCAAGATGTGTCAGCACACTATCCCGGTTAAGGCGTGGCCGGTTCTGGCTGACTTTCCACTTGCCCTGCCAGCGGGTGATGGGAATTTCTATCCCCACTATCTGCTGAATGAGCTGTTCCGTAAAGTCATGGGGGGCATCCTCCACCTGCCAGGGCAAAGGCAAATTCTTTTCCTGCTGCGCTGTCAGCGCAGACATCTGTTGTCGTATCCACGCCGGATCATCCCGGACCTGCAGAGGGCCATAGGCATGGATCACCACATAAGTTCCAGGTGGGCGCCACCTTGCCGGTTTCCGCCTTGGTCGCGTACCAGGAGGGGCTGATGTAGTGCTCTGGTCCCTGAAAGATTGCCAAAACTTCTGCGTTCGAATGGGCCTCTTGCCACAGTGGGTTGGCGCGGGCGACATGCCCCTGCAGGACCGGTTGAGAGCCTGTATCTGGAGCAAGGTACAGGGGAATATGATTGGCCTCCAGACCATGGTCACCCAGGCTGACCAGCGTTGCCAGAGGATGCGACTGGATCAAGGCCCGTAAAATTTCCGGTCGGGTTTCTGCAAATGCGTCAGGGCAATACATCGGCAGTCTCCTGTTATTGCTGCATGCTCGGCGCGGCGGGTGCACTGACACATGAATCCGTGGCAGGTGGGCAGGCGTCAATAGGATGGGCTCGATATTGCGTTATGTTTGGCAGATGTTCCATGGCAGTGACCAATTCTGGCCAAGGCTCGGCCCACACTTCCGGATAATCATGCTCACCAATGTACCTGGTCGGAAAGGCCAGATTCTCCTGTCCGGGTATAAATTCGCAGTGGATTCCGGGCTTGCTGTTGCCGCGCGCATCACAACGATACCAGCCCTGGTCATCCAGCCAGACTGCGGTGAAACCATGTGTGCAGTAAGGCGGATTGGGGCCATCCAGCGTCAGCCGTTGATAGCAAAATCCGGCAGGGATTTGGTTGGCACGCCACAAGGCCACGAGCAGATGACTTTTCGCGGTGCATAGGCCAGTTCCCTGCTGCAACACCTCCGACGCGGCACAGGTCACTTCTTCTCGGTGGAAATCCATGCTGTGCGCAATGTGATCGCGTACCCATTCGAAGCAATGCCTGGCGGTTGTCGTTGGATCGTCAGATGACAGCGTGGCGGCCAACTTGCGGATATCGGCATGGGTATAATCGACGATGGCACTTTCCATCAGGAAGTGCGGCGACGGTTGGGTATCGAATTTTGCGGGTTTCATCGGTTTCCTGTTATCTCTTCGGGGATTCGCGCAACACATGGATATCTGCCATATCTACCAGATTCCATTCCCCATGATTACGGTACAGGCGTTTATGCTGGTTCGGGTAATCCGTGACGTCCTGATCCAGGCGCTGACCGATGACCAGGCACTCAAGTATTTCTGTCCCATCGTTGATGATGCTGTGCGCGGCTGCATGGCAAGGAAAACCGACGAAGTCACCATGGGCGATGAGATACTGATCATCCCCCATGGTGAGCGTGCCCTTACCAGGCAGCACGTACACGGCTTCTTCTTCATAATGATGCAGGTGGTACTCGGTACTTTCTTTACCCGGTTCAATCTGGATGAGATGTATACCCATATGACAAAGACCTACCGCATCGCCTAAAGACTTATTGATTCGAACGGCACCGGGATTGAGGAAATGGACCTTATGTTCGCCCTTCATCTGACTCATTTCCTGTGCGGTGAGCAGCAGTTTTCGGGTATTCATGTCAGTATTGCTCCTTGGAGATGTCATCATACGCGGGGCCAATATGGTCATTCGCCTCCGCGCGATTCTTCAATGCCTGATTCATGGCCTGAAAACCTGCTTTTGTCGCTGCTTCCATACTGGATAGGAACACGCCCACCAAAATACCTGAGAATTGCTCTCCCTGAGTAAACCGCGTGTGTCCATTGCTGATCGTAGTGAGTTGAAAGTAGTGCTCGCCGTCAAAGAGGCCCGGGATTCCCAAATGGCCGAGCCAGCGTAGTTCTTGTTGATTGGCTGCTTTCATTACCTTCGGCCGGAAGGTCATGGCCCGGCGTCCCTCGGGCTGAATGGTCACACGCAACTTTTCTCCCGGCTTTGCTGCTCCGGAAATCGCGTGAATGAAGGGATTCCATTGTGGATAGGCGGGGAAATCCGTAAGGATGGACCACACACGCTCTGGTGATGCCGCAATATCAATCTGTGTCACGATTTGATGCATGGTCATCCTTTGTCGTAGTAAGAAAGTACATTAACCTTCGCTACGATGCGCCATAGAATACTAAATTACATTTAATTTCTGAGTACGATAATTACTGGGAAACGCTCTGCAACTGATTCCCCATCGGGGCGTATACACATATTCCTTCCGCTTTCAGATGAGGCGCAGGATCCGGTAGGTTGCAGGAAATCGCCACCCAACGTTCCATTGGTGTTCGATCTAATCCTGATGCCCATAGATGTAGCACTTGAAAACCAAGCGCTCTTAATGCGTCACCACTTTCATTGCTAATCAATAATCGCTGATCACTTATGACATCTGGGAACCGTTCGCCCCCCCCCATAAATATTCCTGTGCCAGTTTGTAATCATGGGTTGCCATTTTGCAAAATTGCCGCCGCCATTTTGGCGATAATCAGCACTTTCAATAACCTTTTCATTGGCAATAGTATGAATAGCGAGATAAGTGGGCACCGAATTTATACCATCGGACAATTTAAATCGCTGTGAGGTGCGAAATCCTCTAACAGAAATTAACGCAGGCAATTTTTCATTGCTGTAGAAAGTGTTCCATTCATCTTCTGCGGATGGGTCAGTGAAGCTGCATTCAACTGTGTAAATCATGTGTACATCCTTCAGATTCCGTCAGCACCATAAACGGTCTTGTTCCGTCATTGTTCCACAAATCGCTTCAGATCTTGAGATGGCGGTTATACTCTGCCTGAGCGCGTGAGTTTGCCTCCATCAAAGGCGCAACGCCACCAAACCATAGCAGGCAACCCCAAACTGCTGACCTTGAGATCAGCCCCCCTCATTCCAAGGCTGGGAAATACTAAGACCAACATAGTCTGGCTGGCAAGGGATTCCATTTAGCATAGACGGGAAATCCATGAGAATGAACCACACACGCTCTGGTAAAGCTGCAATCCCTATTTATGTTTCGATCCAATGCAGGGCTTGTTTCCCATGCCTTATAGCAAATTCATGCCGCCATCGACCATCATCACTTCACCCGTTAGATAAGTCGATTCGGTCAGCATCAACGCCACATCGGCAATATCTTTCGGACTCGCGCTGCGGCGCATAGGCGCTTCACGTATCCACCGCGCACGAATATCGCCCCAATTCTCGGTCAGCGGCGTATCCACCAATCCTGGAGCAATAGCGTTCACCCGAATATCGGGTCCCAGGGTTTTAGCCAGTAAACGGGTAACATGATTCAGTGCGGCTTTGCTGGCAGCGTAAGGAATAGAAGCACCCTTGGGCCGCACTCCGGCATGCGAGCTGATGTTTAACACGGATGCCGGTTGTTCATCTGTCGATGCGGCGCGCAGGTAAGGCTCGCCAAGGGCAATAAGCTGCCAGGGTGCGACCACATGGAGCTCATAGAGGCGATGCCAGATGTCCGGGGTTGCGGCCCATAAATCATCATGCGCAATCACGCTGGACGCACCCGCATTATTGACCAACACATCCAGCCGACCATAGTGCGCAATCACTTGATGGATCAGTTCACGGCGTGCGGCCTCGTCCAGAAGATCCGCCTGAAAATAATGGGCCCCCGCCAGTGTCGTTGCTGCTTGAAGGCCTGCGGCTGAGGAAACACGGGAATGCAGGGCCACCCGATATCCGGCCTGAGTCAAACGCTGTGCAATGGCGAGGCCAATGCCGGAGCTCGCGCCGGTGACTAATGCAACACGCGTCCGATCAGTCACGATGTAATCGCCGCATCATAGATGGACACTTCCAGCAAATTGCCATCGGGATCCCGAAAATAGACCGAAGTAAGCGGACCTGCGGCCCCAGTGCGGGGCACGGGACCCGCTTCAAGGGCAACACCACAGTTCTGGAGATGGGCGAGCAACTCGTGAATGTCTCCCTGAGCGATGAAGCACAAGTCTGCTGATCCGGGAACAGGATGAGCCGCATGCGGAGCAATGGGACATTCTGCCGGATGCAGATTAATTTTCTGCTGCCCAAAAACCAGGGCGTTGCGCCCCTCGCCAAAAGTGACGGCCTGCATACCTAACACCTGCGAATAAAAGGCGATGGTTGCAGACATATCCTGCACGGTCAGCACCAGATGATCCAGTCGATCGATTTGCATGGGGGAGTCTCGGGCAACAAAGATGGACACCTAATTTTGCAGCTGGAAACGTTGCAATATAGCGCTGGAATCACCAATACTGCATTAGTAGGCGTTTTTGCAGATGGAACGCCCATGGCCTGACCATCACTGCGACCGCTCCCACGGATTGATGAGGGGCACACCCGTAGACTTAAAATCCGCGACGTTGCGCGTGACCACCGTCATGCCATGCACCAGGGCGGTTGCCGCGATGAGTGCATCGCGCTCTCCACGCTTGTCGGGTACATGCAGCCTGGCGCAGCGTTGTGCCACAGCGGTATCGACTGACAACGTGCGCCTGGAGAACTCAGGCAATACGTGCTGCTCCAGCCATGTGCGCAACAAGGCCCCCTGCGTAGCGTCCTTTCGCTCAATCGACAGCACGCCAAGCTCAAGTTCCATGATGGTGATGGCCGACACAAAGAGGTCGGTGGCATCCACACTTTCCGCCCATGCCGTCACGTTCATATCGGCCTTACCAAGCCGCACCTTGCGCAGTTCAGACACCACGTTGGTATCGAGAATCAACCTCATGAAAAATCAGCCGGACGCCTTTCAATAGCCACACGCGGCGGCTCAAACTCAATGTCAGCAATACCCGGCATAGCCAGCGCATCAGCAATGTTACGGCGCTGCTGCGTGAGCCGCTGATAATCCTCAAAGCTCATCAGCACATGGGCCGGTCGGCCTCGATCCGTGATAAACACCGGCCCGTTGTTGGCGGCCCGTTTGGCCTCGCTCGCCCTTTGGTTGAACTCGCGACTGGTTAAGGTGGTAATGGTCATGATGACACCCTCGCACGCTGGATGAATGTAGAAACGTTACTACGCCGATCCAGCGGGTGCAAGCGTTTCAGAAGTTGTAACCAGTAAGCAATTAATCCACGTTCGGCAAGCTGGTTCGGATTTCGTGGGGATTTTTGCCTCAAAGGAGTATCACTTGTTGGGCATTACTGAGCGTTACTGAACAGACAACTGGACGTGTTTGCCTGCTCTCGCCAGCATATCCACCAATGCGTCAATGGTGAATTTAATGGCCTTCTTGTTGACTACGTCAGAAACACGCGGACGGGTCACTCCCAGGATTTCCGCCGCTTCAGCTTGCTTGAGCTGCTTCGCTTCAATCCATTCTGCCAGCTCTGTCATCAGTGAATCCTTGATGGCCAGCTTTTCAGAGATGATGCGTTGTGATTCGGTCTTCAGGGCTGCCGCTTCTTCTGGTGCAAATCCCAAGTCCGCGAACACCTTGCCGCCGACAGGGGTGATGTGCATGGATTTGGTTTCGATGCTCATTGCTTACTCCTTTCCTGGATAACAGACTTGTAACGCGCAGCCGTGCTGTCCTTGTCGTGTTTGCTGGTTGAACTCGTCTTCTTCTTGAAGCAGTGCAACACGTAAACCGCCTCCGGAAACTTGGCGACGTACATCACGCGGAACCAACCATCGTCGAGATTGATGCGAATTTCTTTGGTTCCCGCGCCCACCACGTCAAAGGGCTTCCAGTCATCGGGTTCAAGTCCTGCCTACACCTGACTAAGCTGGTGTCCAGCCTCCTTGCACGCATTAGGGGTGAAGATTCGTCGTCCTTGATGTCTCGCAGCGTAGATCCTCGCCAGTCAATCGGTTTTTCGCTCATACACTTGAACGCCCATTTTGCCAAACAGATTCACGATCAGCACACCGAGAAACTGGTCAGGCGCGTCATCACCCAAAATGAGGGTGGCACAATTGGAGAATTCATCCACATCTTTGACACCCAGATACTGCAGGAACGGCGCTCCAAAAAAGGCAAGTCCCTGGCAGAAAAAACCCTTCGTGAATATCGCATCATGTTGCGCACGATCGGCCAGGAATTTGGTAAGGACGACTGGGAACAAGTTACCCTGAAAAGGGTGGCCGTCTTTCTGGACCAGCTTCCAGCCAGATCATCCAATGCACATCGATCCTTAATGATCCAGGTATGGAGACATGCCATCGCCAAAGGCATTATCCCACCCCAAAACATTCCAGAAATGACCATCCCCAAAGATCACGTGGTGGAACGGCAACCATTGTCATTAGAGTGGTTTCGGTCGATTCGTGAAGCAGCAGAACCCTGGTTTCAAAATGCGATGGATCTTGCCCTGCAAACATTGCAACGGCGCGAGGATCTGGTTCTGTATCGCTTTGACGCCATACAGACCATCAATGGTGTCCAGCACCTTCCTGTCTGCCAGAAGAAAACAGAAAACACCTCAGAATTCGGAAGACTGCTGCTTCCTGTTGGTGACGAATTGCGCAGGGTTATCGATCAATGCCGTGATGAAATCCTGAGCCCATTCCTGATTCACCGAAAACCTCATAAAAGAAGGCGGGAATATCTCGACAAAAAAGAACACTGGACGGCAGTACAGCCGGAAATGCTGACTCGGGAATTTACCCGGCTACGCGACCAAACCGGAGTCTGTAATGAGCTCACACAGGAACAGCGTCCAAGCTTTCACGAGATTCGCGCATTGGGAGCTGAACTGTACCGTCAGGCTGGATGGGCGGACGACCCGATCCAGAAACTGCTGGGCCACTCAACCGAAAAGATGACAAAACACTACCTGGATAAACACCAGGAACCTTCGGGTTATCCCTACTGGTTTCCCCATTATAAACCCAAAGTTTACCCACAGATATAACTTATGGCCCATAAAAATTATATCATTATGATTCATATAGTAAAATTGGTCGGGGCGAGAGGATTTGAACCTCCGACCACCTGAACCCCATATTTGTGGGCAATACCCATTCATCAGTATGTTTTTTAATGGTTTTTATCATCTTATGATAAGAGCAAAAACAGCAAAACGCAGCATTTTGAATCAATAGGTTACAGACTGGTTTACCAAAGCGTTTCTAAGCTCTAATCTCGTGTTAATTGGCGATTCATCTTATCCAATCAACCAGCGAGAAAATCACAATAACGATCCTCTGCTGAACTGCGGCTAAAAGCAAGATTGACTCAATACTGTCAATACGAGCTTTGAATTCGATGTATGGTGCCATGAGTAGTGAAAAGTCGTTATGGGCGGCAAATCCGCCGTCATCGGGACCTCTCTCATCCCCATCAAAAAGAACTTTTCAGACCATCACTTCCCGCGTGGGATCGCTGTCGCAATCCCACGCTTCTCCAGAACCGTGTACTCCCAGAACAACCGTGGGACGTTCCCGCCGTTTCGGCCTCAAATAACTCGGGACATGGCACCTAATTTATTGCGGGACGTAACACTTGGTGTGAATGTCTTTGTGTATTGAAATAATCTGTTCAACATACGGCAAACACTTCTCAGTGAAGAACTCCCTGGACCGATTAATACGATAGGGATCAAGCAACTTGTGAATGGACTGCTCAAGCTCGTAGTAGTTTTTTGTTTCGAATTCTTTGATTACTCGAAACCGGAACGGAACTCCTGTTGTGTAAAGCTGGTTGATTCGGCTATCGACAGTTCCGGTGGTGATTCCAATCTTTACGATCTCTTCACCGCTCTTTGTATAAAGCCCCCGGTGTCAGGGTAGTTGTCGCCTCTCTGAAATGGAGTCAGGTGTAGGGTGGGGGCGGAAAGTGGATTATCGAGATGAAGAGTTATTCAGCAGAACGTAAGGCCGCTGTATTGCAGAAGATGTTACCGCCCACCAGTTTATCTGTGCCAGAACTGGCCAAACAGGAAGGGATTTCTGATGTGACGCTGTACCATTGGCGTAAGCAGGCGATAGCGAGTGGGACGATGAGTGCAGTGACCAAGAAGACCGCAGAGTGTTGGTCTGCCGAGTCCAAGTTGGCAGCGGTGGTGGAAACGGCACTGCTGTCCGAGGTGGAGTTGAGCGCATATTGC
>NZ_JACKZA010000020.1 GCF_015100155.1 Acidithiobacillus sp. HP-2
CGGATGCATTGGCCGATCTGGAAGAATTCCTATCGCCCATGTTCCTGGACACTGTTCGCCAGCAATTAAAACGGCTTGAACAGATGGACAAGGATATTGCGGATATCGAAAAGTGTTTGGCGCTGTGGAAGAAAGATCAGGAAGCGGTGAAGCGATTGATGGCGATTCCCAGCGTGGGACTGCTCACGGCAACCGGCAACATCGCCACCGTGGGCGATATGGAATCCTTTCGGTCGGGGCGGGAGTTTGCGGCTTTTCTGGGATTGGTTCCCCGCCAGAGTGGGACCGGTGGCAAGGTTCGGTTGCTGGGCATCAGTAAACGTGGAGACAGCTATCTGCGAAAGCTGCTCACCCACGGAGCGCGGGCAGTGGTGAATTTCCAGATCAAGAACCGAAATCCCTGGATGGACAAGCTGCTCTGCCGACGGCCCCACAACGTGGTTGTCGTGGCACAGGCCAACAAGATGGCCCGAACCATCTGGGCACTACTGGTGAAAAATACAGAATATGTGGCAAGTCACACAATAAATGCGGCTTCCATATCGTAATGGTTACAGAATTGTTGAAGTTCAACAAAAGGCGTTGCGCAGGCTGATAAACGATTGATGGCAAAACAGGTCAGACCACGGAAGAGAGAGCCTGGTAGCTCTACTTGTCCTTCGAGGACGTAAGATAGATAAGGACTTTTCCGGCGGATTCCATCGGGGCCAGCAGGCTTATTATCCTGCATCAAAGGCCGGATATAAGACAGCAACACGACCTCAATATGTCAGACATCAAAATCATCTTGCGAACATGGAGGCATCCATATAAGACACCCTGGGCGGTCGTATTCAGGTATCCTGGGACCAGGAATCTGCGGCAACGCCCATGGGCCAGATGGTGTTTTTTGCCGCCTATCTGGAGACCACGGGTCTGTTTGACACTTGGGTGGAAGAGAGTCCCTTGCACTACACCAGCCCCAATGCCCCACAGAAACGGGACGTGCTGGGGACCTTGTTCCTCTCTATTCTGGCGGGTCACCGCCGCTATGCCCACGTCACGGCGTTACGCAGTGATGGCGTGAGTCCCAATATTCTGGGGATGGGCAAGATCGTCAGTGAAGATGCCCTACGCCGGGCGTTAGGCAAAATCCCCGAAGCCGAAGGAACGGAATGGATGCGCAAGCATCTGTTCAAAAGCGTGGTGGCCGCCTGCCAGACCCCCTGGATTCTGGATATCGATACGACCGTCAAGCCCCTGTTCGGGCATCAGGAAGGCGCGGAAGTGGGTTACAATCCGCATAAGCCCGGACGACCGTCCCATGCGTATCACGCCTACTGGATGGGCAATCTGCGTCTGCTGCTCGATGTGGAAGTCACGGCGGGGAATACCACCGCGTCCAATCATGCCCAGCCCGGCTTGAATCGCGTCCTGGATGCCCTGCGTGCTGAACAGCGTCCCTATCTGGTCCGTGGCGACTGCGGCTTTGGCAATGACGCCGTGATTCGGGAAATGGAGTCCCGGCAGCAACCGTACCTGTTCAAATTGCGCCAGTCCCCGCGTGTGAAGCGCCTGCTACAGCGCGTTTTTACCCGCCGGGACTGGATACATGCGGGACAAGGCTGGGAAGGCCGTGAGGATACGATCCAATTGGCGGGTTGGGCGCAAAGTCGTCGGGTCGTCATTCTGCGGCGCTTGCTGAAGGAAAACCTGATCGCCACCCAGGAACAGCGCGGTCAACTGGCCTTTGCCTTTGTGGACCGACGCCAGACCAAGGTCTATGAATATGCCGTCTTGGTGACCGATCTCTCCGAAGGCGTTTTGAGTGTCGCACAGCTGTATCGTGACCGGGCAGATGCTGAGAACGGCTTTGACGAACTCAAGAATCAATGGGGATGGGGTGGCTACACCACCCGGGATCTGGCGCGTTGCCGACTTTCTGCGCGCGCCGTGGGGCTGATCTACAACTGGTGGAGCTGGTATACCCGGCTGGCCTTCCCGGAAATGCGGAAGGAGGCTATCACCAGTCGCCCATTACTGTTGTCCGCCATCGGCCGGAGCACCAAACACGCGGGACAGACCCATCTGTATTTGATCCCGATGCACGCCGCACAAAAAAAGATCGAACGCGGAATCGAAAATATTTGCAATGGGTTAAAGACCATCCAGCAGACTGCGGAGCGGTTGCTGGGAGCAAATCCTTGGGACCTTCTTGTCAGCTACATCGTCGCCCAAATTACCCAAAAACCATGGGTGCCACCCGGGGCTTTCCCAGCCCTTGTCGGACCGTAACTGCTTTTTCTAGGTTCATGCGCCAGTTGGTCATCCAGTGCCGCTTCGGGAATCTCCGTCCGTTGCCAGCCCTGGTCCGGGATCTCGATACCATAGTCCTTGACGGCAACACCACGGTCGAGGCCGGTGAGGGCGACGAGATGCCGAAGTCCCAGATCCTGCCGTCCACGGGCTTTCTCTATCGATCCCGTCTGGTAGACTGTCTGCACCAGCTTTTTACCAACCCATATCGCGAAATATGAATCATTTTTGTTGAAATATTGGGTTCATTAGCGAAATACCGAGGCTCTCAATGGCGAACTATCCAACCGCTGATTTCTAATGAAAATTGGCTAATCAAAAGCGCTGTTTCACCCTCGAAAAGGGGCAGATCAGGGCCGTAACACGGAAAATCATTGAAAAACAGCCTTAAAAATACCGTTTACTACAAAATCCGTAGGGAAACGTCTTGAATTCTGATTTTTTGGGTAACATTCGTCAGAAAGGCGAGTTTTTCGAGCTATCCTGAGAAAGGTGCGCGTGTGCTTTCCTTAGAAAATATCACCCAACACCCACCACACCACCATCACTACGCGGATCCGCTGCCGCAGCAAAATTGGATCCCAAGCCGCTCCGTAATCCGACTATCCCGGCGTGACCCATGACATCGCTATAATCAGGCACCCAGGACAGCGAATGCCCCCAACGCTGTAAATCGGCATACACCTGCTTGGAGTATCGATGTTCCAGCCGCAGCCCCGCGCTGCGCTCACCCCAGGTTCGGCCGTAAAGCCAACGCGGACTGGCAACTGCATCTTCCAGCGATAAGCCAAAGTGTTTGGCACGCATGAGGATGGCGGCTTGCGTCTGGGGCTGCCCGTCCCCCCCCATGCTGCCATAGGCCATTTGCACCCGCCCATTTTCTGCATACATGGCTGGATTCAGGGTATGAAAAGGACGCTTACCTGGTTCAAGGCCATTAATTTGTTCCTTTTTTAACGAAAAAGCGCAACCCCGGTTATTCCAGATCACACCGGTGTCGCCCGCCATTACGCCACAACCAAATTCATGATAAAGACTTTGGATCACACTGACCGTACGACCTGCAGCATCGGCAACCCCAAACCATACCGTATCCCCATCGCCAATACCGATATCTGGAGTCGGCAGGACACGACCTGGCTGAATAAGGGCAGCAATATCCGACAAAAAATCTTCCTGCAATAACTTCCGCAAATCAAAATCATGAAAATAAGGGTCAGCCACCACTTGATCCCGCCACCGAAACACTTGCTTGGTAATTTCCACGTTGTAATGAATAAAATCTGCAGACAGATGATCTCCCAGGTGCGCTTTTAAGCGGTCAAGAACTGACAAAATCATCAATGAAGCCACTCCTTGAGTCGGTGCAGGGAAATTGATGGCTTCACCATCGCCAAAAGCAACACGTAATGGTTCTACCCAATCTGTCTTGAAGGCAGACATATCTGCTTCGGTCAAAAGACTTCCAGCGGCGCGCAACCCCCTGATCATGGTTTCCGCCAATTCTCCCTGATAAAAACTGTCCGCCCCTTCTTTTGCGAGGGTTTTCAGGGTTTCGCCCAGTGCGCCTTGTATCCACAGGGTACCGGCTAAGGGGACCTCGCCACTGGGCAAATATTGCTGTCCAAAGCCTGGTTGCTCTCGCAACTCCGGTGCAAAACGCGCCAAAGTCGTACTTTGATTCGGACTGATCGGAAATCCGCGTGCTGCATGCAGGTAAGCGGCCTCCAGTAAATCCCCCCAGGACAATGTCCCATGCCAGGTATCTTGCGAAAATGCATAGGCGGATCCCCATCCGGCCACGGCACCAGGAACCGTCAGTGCAGACCGGCCACCCCGAAATGGGATTTCGTGCAGATGACCATCCAGAAAAGTCGCTGTTGAATAATGCTGGCCAGCCGGACCGGCCGCAGCCAAGCCCTGCACAGTTTCTGCATTGCCGTCAGAAATCAGCCAGAATGCATCTCCACCTAAACCATTCATATGGGGATAGACCACGGCCAGTGTGGAGCCCACGGCTATGGCGGCTTCAATGGCGTTACCGCCGCAGCGCAGGATATTGGCACCCGCTTCGGCAGCGAGGAAATGAGGGGCGCTGACGATGCCGGCAGAGGCTTGCGCAAAAAGCGGGAGTACAGTGCGGGTCATGGTAACCTCCTGGCCCGGATATGGGCAGAATGCCATTCCCTTTGCGTATTCAGATCAGAAAATGAATAATGCTTGCGGCCTGTTAGGCGGATATAGCGACCTGAAGGTAGGAGCCTGAGTTGCTCATCCAAACGAGCATCCTTGCTCCACCAGGATAAACCCGAAAGCTGCCGGACCCAACTTGCAGACAGTATCAAAGGATGTCCCCCTCGCCCATGAATATTCACCAAACTGGCCGCAGCAACCAACTTATTCTGCATAACACGCCGCAAACGATGTAAATCAAACAACGAAGGCAGAACCGTATCGGTTTGCACCAACAAAAGAGGTCCGCGCAAACCCTGCAAAGCCCGTTGCAATGTACTAAAGGGTCCGCAACTGGCCTTGAAATGGTGACGATAGCTTACCCGACGATGGAGACAATGATGCATGCGTCGCGGGCGATAGCCGGTAACCACCGTAACCGGCGCAAAACCTGCGTCTCTGAGCCGGTCTACCTGACGGTCCACCCAGCTACGGGGATCATCACCCGGGATTTTCCGGCAAGCCTTATGTAAAGGACCTGAGCGCAGGGAACGCCCACCGGCCAAAATGACTGCCGCTGCCAAATGTTTCTATCCTTTTTTGGGCATCAGACTGACGTGGGCAGCCACCACCCGCCATCCTTCCGGGGTCCGCAACCAGGTCTGACTTTGCCGGCCATGTACCTGATCACGACGAAATTCGGTGTTTGCGGTGGCAAAATCTTTTCCATAAGTAGTTATGATGGTATTCACCAATTCTCTATTTAATTTTGAACCTGGACGAGAGGCCCGAAAATCGGCAATGGCTGCGTAGCCATATAAATTTTCCGCCACACCATAACGCAGGGTATGTTCACTATTCCAAAATAACTCATCCAATACGGCCACGTCGTTCTCCACCAAAGCTTTTTCATAGCGGAGAAAGACTTCCTGCACTTCTTTCAATACTTCCGGCGCATTGATCTCGGCATAACTCATGGATATTTCCTTCTATTTTTGTGGAAGAGGACTGGTGAAACCGGACAATTCAAGATATCTGGCCACTCTCAAGGCCTTCGCTTCTTGCCAGGGCGCAGCAACAATCTGAACGCCAATAGGCATGGTGCCGACTGAGGCAACCGGCACAACCACTACCGGCAGACCAATGAATGAAAAGGGCTGGGTATACAGACCCAAATGGGGGCGCACTAGCATGGTCTCACCATCCAGTTCCATGCTTCTCTGCCCGATTGACGGTGCTGTCATTGGCGTGGCAGGGGCAATCAGCAAGTCATGTTTTGCAAAAATCTTTTGCAGCTCCGCACGGTAGTAGCTGCGAAAACGCTGGGCCTGAATTACCCAGGAAGCGGGCAACAAGGTGCCTGCGAGCATACGATCACGAACATCTGGATCATAATCGCCTGCATAACGACGCAAGCGTTCCAGGTGCAAATTACTGCTTTCGGCATTGGTAATCAGGTAAGCTGCAGCACGCGCTTGAGCCGCCCCGACAATTTCAACCTCTTCATTCAAACCCAGGCAATCTGCCACCTTCTGGATGGCCAGCTCCGCCTCTGTGCTGGCCTGTTTTCGGAAATATCCTCCCGCAATGGCGATTTTCAGTTGGGCAACGCCTTCATCCAACGCGCTGCTCACCGGTTCCCGGTCTCTTTGCACAGATGCGGGGTCTTTGTGATCGTACCCCTGCAACACCTCATAAACCCTGGCCAGATCGGTCACGCTCCGTGCCATGGGGCCGACATGATCCAGACTGGGGCAGAATGGAAAAGTCCCCGCACGAGACAGGCGGCCATAGGTTGGTTTGAGACCAAAAATTCCGCACAATGACGAAGGTACCCGGATTGAACCGTTGGTGTCCGAACCCAGAGCGATTGGGACCATTCCCCCGGCTACGGCTGCACCACTTCCGCCACTGGAGCCACCGGTCATCCGAGAATCATCATGGGGATTTCTGGATGGCCCATAATGGATATTTTCACCGGTAAAATCATAGGCATATTCACCCATGTTGAGTGCCCCAAGCAGCACTGCACCCGCACTATTCATACGTTGAACCAGGGTGGCATCCAGGCTTGCCGGATCATCCTGACGGTTGATTTTGGAACCCGCCAAGGTGACTTCCCCTTCCACATCAAACAGATTTTTAACCGCAAAAGGGACACCGGCCAAGGCACCAGGGTCTTCGCCTCGGGCAATCTTCCGGTCTATTTGTTCAGCCTCATGGCGAGCCCTTGCTTCTGTAATCTGGGTAAAGGCATTGAGTTGCGGATTTTGGGCATGTATATACCGCAAGGATTTATCAACAACGTCAACAGCTCGCCATTCACCAAGGCGGACTTTGCGGGCAATTTCCCCAGCTTCCGTGAACACCTGAAATGAATTGCTCATGGACGGAACACCGGCGCCAAATCCTCAGTCATAGCGAGCGGATAAGTCTCCAGAATGCCCGCCAGTCGCGCACTGATCATGAAATAGTTGCGAATCTCCGGGAGCCACGCTGCATCAACGGTCAGATCCATGGTTTCAAAAACAATCTGCATATACTGCTCGGCCATGGCATCGCTCATGGGCTTTAAAACTGGCATGGATTGGCTCCTTTTTGGCGTAGCTGTAGTAATTCCGCCAGAATGCTGACGGCAATTTCCGAAGGTTTTTTACCCATTCCCGGCAGGCCCATGGGCATGTGCAAGCACTCCGGAATCTGATGTCCCGAACGAATGAGTTGGTTCTGAAAACGGGCGCACTTGGACTTGCTGGCTATGACGCCCAGATATGTCAGTGGTTGATTCAAAAAATGTTCAAGCAAGGCATAATCCTGAGCATGACTATAAGTCATGATCAAAACAATATCTGAATGTGGCAGTTCCCGAAAACTCTCCGGGGTGCAGTTTTTTTTCAGGGTTATTTCTTCCGGGAAAGCTTCAGGAACTGCCCAATCCGATCGATCATCAAAAACAGTAATCCGGAAATCCAGTCCAACCGCAAGTTTGGCGAAAGCCCGTCCCACATGTCCGGCGCCAAAAACCCATACGGACTGTTGCTGGACAGAAGGAAGGAAAAAATAAGCGCCATCTTCAGAGAAACCTGGGTGATAAATATTCTCCAGCAAATTCCAGGCAACGGAATCACCCAGACGCTTCCCATGCTGGGTTATCCCGGCTATCAAATGCAAAAAACCCCGCTCATCCACCTGATAAACGCGAGCAGCCCCGGGATCATAGAGATCTAAAAAAAAGGGTGGAACATCAACTAAGGCAATGGCAACACGCCCCCCACAACATTGATCCTCTTTGGTACCCAGAACAAATTCCAGACGCGCGGGCCAGTTGTCGTTACCACGAAGGTGGTTCAAAACACTGTATTCCATCTGTCCACCACCCACTGTACCCAACAAAGCATCATCGCCGCACAAAGCGAGACTTCCGCCTATTGCCGTAGGCGCCGAGCCCTTCACGTCAACAACCAAGGCTTCGCAAGTAACCCGCGACGGTTTTTGGGAGAGGGCAGGCAGGGCGCTCATGGGGCTACTCCAATGATGGCAAGCGGACCACCTCCCTGGGGTCCCTGATGCTCAGCACGCGTGGAAACATACACCCCGGTGTCTCCCAATACACCGGCCAACTGGGCGGCAACAATGCAGCGGGAATAGCGCATATCCGAAATATCTGCATCAGTCCACATGGTATGACGGCGTTGCCGAATTTGATTACCGGGATGCGCATCCGATTTGGCAAAAACGCCTAGAATCTTCTCGGAATCATGCGCAGTAAGCTGACCATGTTGAGGTTTTAAATCCAGATGTTCCAGCACTGAATAGATTCCCGGAACATCAATAATATCTTTCATCACCCCATGGGCGATATGCAGATTCCCTTCCCAATAATCCGAGTTTGCAAAAAGCACGATCTCGGAGCGGGACAGCAACGGTTTCGCAGAAACACTGGCACGCGTGGAAAACAGAGACCAATCACTATTAATCACTGCATCGTTCAATTGCGATTCACCAACTTCCCCAAGCGCCAGAGCCACGCCCAGGGCGGAAGCGCCCCGTGACCAGGCCATGTCACAGCGTAGATTCGGGTGCGGCAAGGAAACTGGAGGAATTGCTCCTTTGATCTGAACCAGATGTACGTCTTCTGCGGCAACCTGCAGCTTCTGCATAAGGCTCTTCACAGTCCGGGCAGTTTCCAGAATCATGGGCATGCGTCCCACTTCATCTGCCATAAAAGGCCTGGTAAATCCCGTTGCCAAGGCCAGACGCTTGGAGGGATATTTTTTGGCCGAAGCCGTGCCTGATACCGTAAATACCAGGATGTGCGGGGCAGTTACCCCTTCACTACCGCCGGAAAAAGATAACACAATTCTTTCTTCGACAGCCTCTGGAGAACACTCCAGAAATGGCGCCAACAGATGACTCAGCGCCATAATTGCCAGATTACGGGTAAAATCATTTATCCCGCCATTTCCCTCGGTTTTACCAATGATGGCAACAATATCCTTGGGGATTATTTCCCCACGGGCTATAGCCTCCGCCAATCCGGATACATCTGCCGGTCCACTGATGAAAAATCGAGACAAGTCAGTGCGCATTCCGTCTTACCTCAACTTAAAATGGCACTTTCAAAATCCGCCCAGTACGACGAAAAATATCAATTTTGTACACATCTCCCGCATCCATTTCATCTGCAGCTTCCGCATTAGCCAATGCCTCCACCACCTCATCAGAATTCATGGTCAACACGGTTACTGGATCCACAATTGCCATGGGGAAATCATGCCAGGTACCTGCATGAATCATGACACCTTGACCTGCTGGCACTCTAAAGGCACAAACATCTTCAAGCCGGGGGACATTTTGTCCGGATTCCTGATTGGGCTTTCCTAACACCATGGCAAAGGGTGATGTGCCCAGTCCAACAAAAATCTGCGTCATATTCAAATGACGCTCCAGCCAGGTAATTTCCGGGCTGCGATGTGAAATTCGTGCAGTGCGGACCACCGCTTTCCCGGTATATTCAAAATCCAGATTCTGACCTTCCTCGACACTCCCTTTATAAAAGGGAATAGTCAGCCCTGGACGATAGACGCTTTCCGTAATCATCACGCCATAATCTTTAAAATTCTCAGGAGTAGCATCTACAAAAGGAACTTCCATAACTACACCTTCATCTATTTGAACACTCATGATCGATTTCCTTTCTATCAGTTACTGAGCACAATGAATAGCTTCCCAAACCAGGCGGGAGGCCACTTCCAGGCGATATCCGGCAGTTGAACGAATATCATCGACAGGCTTGATATCGCTGGACACTTTTTCACGAATCATGGACTCATGAATATTACTTATACGTTTACCGCTTAAATATTCACTCACATTCGGCAATACACAGGGCGTCGCCGCCACGCTGGACAAGCCGAAGCGCGCAGCAATAATTCCTTGGTTTTCGGCAAAATGAATCCATGCTGCAATACCCACTTTAGCGATTGCCTGGGCTGCGCGTGTGCCCACTTTGCGATAGTATACCCGTGAACCAGCTGGTAAATATGGAATATGAATGGCCTGAAGTAGTTCATGGGTAGCCAGGTCAGTTTGTCGATAACCCAGATGAAATTGTTCGTAAGGCAACAACCGCGTGCCATTTGGTCCGGCAATCTCAATACGGGCGGCATAGGCCAGCAACACGGGAGCATTATCGGCTGCGGGTGAGGCATTACATAAATTTCCGCCCAAAGTCGCACGATTCTGAATGGGTGCGGCACCGGTAACAGCTGCTGAAGCAGCTAACATCGGCCAGTGTTTTTGCACTTCCGGGTGCCTTCGCAACACACTCAGCGTCACTCCCGCGCCAATACGAATACCTTCTGTCGTCACTTCTACTGTTTTCAGTTCCGGGATGGCACTCAAATCCAGCCAAACAGCAATATCGCGTGGAGCACTCAACTGCTGCGCCACCATGACATCAGTACCGCCAGAAATAATTTGATACTGTTCAGCTGGCAGTTCTGCAAGCAGCTGCAGTGCCTCATTCATATGCCGGGGACGCAGCCATTCAGCCATGCGTGTCTCCCGTTGACGCTTGAGTAACCGCCTCATAAATGCGTCCATAACCTGTACAACGACATAAATTACCGCTCAGCCCCCAGCGTATTTCGTCTATTGTCGGCTGGGGATGTTCGGCCAATAAGGCTGTAGCGGCCAGGATCATGCCTGGGGTGCAGATTCCGCACTGGGCGGCGGCACAGTCATGAAAAGCCTGGATCAGCGTGCTGTCACCTGGTACTCCCTCAATAGTGACAATCTCAGCGCCATCCATTTGTCCCAGAGGAATTAAGCAACTATTGACCACCTGACCATTGACCAATACCGCACAGGCCCCGCACTCCCCTTCTCCACAGCCTTCCTTGGCCCCTTTCAGGCCCAATTCAACTCGTAGCACATCCAGAAGGCGACTTGCTGGCGGTGCCTGCACCTGAACCTCCTGACCATTAATCTGCATTTTTACTGACATTGGGAACCTCTTTGCGCACGACTCAAGTCCAACAGAAGCTCAGGCATGGCCGGGATCTGAGCAACGTCGATTTTCAACGCTTGTTGAATGGCATTCACGATAGCCGGGGCAGGACCATCCATAGGCAGCTCTCCGACACCTTTGGCCCCCTTGGGACCGGCACCCAAGCCCTTCTCCATCAGGACTATCTGTAATGGTCCGATATCTGCAGTGGTTGGTATGATGTAATTGGTCAAGCGGTCATTGGCCATCACGCCGAATGGATTCCAGAGCACATTTTCATAAAGCGCGTAACCAATGCCTTGTACCACCCCCCCTTCAATCTGCCCCTGCACAATTTGGGGGTGTACGGCATGTCCAATTTCCTGGGCAGCCGTAAAATTCAGTACGCGGGTTTCCAAAGTCAATTTGTCCACTTCTACCTCGGCAATATATGCTGCCCAGGCATAGCTGGCGTAGGCCCTTCCTGTGAAAGACTTTTCATCCCAGAGCATATCCACTGGCGGTTGATAACTGGCGCTGACCAACAAATCTTTACCAGACTCCTGCATGCGCAAACAGACAGCATTAAATTCCGCTGGCGTAAAAGTCTGGGCAAGACCGCCCTCATCTCTTAACTTTTGTAATAAGCGTTGTGCTGCTTTTTCAATCAGATCACCAACGACCATACAGGTCCGCGAGGCGACAGTAGGGCCAGAATTTGGCACCCTGGCCGTATCTGTTTGCGCGAGGTGCACCTGCTCCAGGGGTAACTTCAGTGCATCAGCAGCAATCTGTACCAGAGTGGTCGCTGCACCCTGTCCCATTTCGGTGTTTGAGCAAAGAATTTCTACCTGACCATCAGCATGTGCCTGGAGAAACACTTGCGAGGCCAGGTACAATTCTCCGTTACCCGTAAAGCCGGCCCCATGGGCAAAAGTCGCCAAGCCAATGCCACGAAGTGTATCGTGTGGTGCTGCGTTCCAAACCCGAAATGCATCCTGTCGTTCATAATAATGGCTTACTCTGAGTGCCTCATCGAGAATTTCTTGCGCAAAACAGTCTTCTCCTACCAAGTCGCCGGTCGGACTGACATCACCACGGTGCAGCAAATTTTTCTGCCGTAACTCAGCCGGATCCATATTGAGCTTGGCAGCCAGGCGATCCATTGCCACTTCCAGTGCAAAAATGCTTTGTGGTGCGCCAAAACCCCGGAATGCCCCAAAGGGTGGGTGATTTGTCGCCACTGCGCGGCCTCTGACGCGGATATTGGCGCAGCGATACGGTCCCGGGGCATGAATAACCCCCCGAGACAGAACGACAGGACTCAGGGTACGGTAGGCACCGCCATCAATGGCAAAATCCATATCAATAAACTGGAGCTCACCCTCACTATTCGCACCAAGACGGACCAGACTGCGGGACGGATGGCGTTTGGGGGTTACGCGCAGATCCTCACCACGTTCGTAAATCAGCTTTACCGGTAGCCCTCCGGCCTTGAGCGCGAGCAAGGCGGCGTGGCAAGCAATCATGGAGGGATAATCTTCTTTACCGCCAAAAGCGCCACCGGTCGTGCTTTGTACGACTTGCAACCTGTTCTTGTCCAAGCCCGTGCACTGCTCCAAGGCATCCAGCACATAGTAGGGACACTGCATGGAACCCTCTATTCTGAGCACGCCATCTTCCTGGAGAACAGCAATCATTCCTTGCGGTTCAATGTAGAGTTGTTCCTGCGATGGCGTCAGCAAACGCTCTACAATCAGACACTCCGCATTTTTTTGTGCCTGTTCAACATCGCCCTTATTCAGGAGATAGTCCGTATAAACATTGCCTGGAATGATGGTGCTTTCTGCACCCAATGCTTCGTCAATATCAAAAATAGGATGGGCCAAGGGGGTCTCGCGGACATGAACGTGGCGTAAAGCCGTTTCAAGCATGCACGGATCAGAGTGGGCCAGCAAAGCCAAAGGTTCTCCGGCGTGACGAAACACCCGATCCACCAGCACAGGCTGGTCGTTTTCCAGCATTTTAATGGCATTAAGACCAGGTATATCCTGTGCTGTCACCACGACAAAAGGTGTCCAATCAAAGGTCGGATCAAAAGTCAGTTCTTCAACAACACCACCAGCACATGAACTGCGTATTGTCGAAGCATGAATTACCCCGTTTAAAGGAATATCATCCACATAAAGGGCCTTACCGGTAATTTTGGGCAAGCCATCCACACGTTGAGGATAGATCATATGACCAGACTCACTACCAGATTCTTTTAAAGTTCTTAAGCATAACATTGCTCCTGAATCCGCAAGAGGCCTTTGCCAATTAATCCTTAAATTCATTCAAGCACCTAGACGCATAAAGATTTTATTTATGATTAGTATAATTAAATTTCACGTTCATATAAAATGATTTTTTCTTTTTCATCTCAAGACAAAAAAGCAACGCTCCAGAATAAAAATCCCCGCAGCCGCTTTGATAGATTTCACTGCAAGCATCGTCGAATCAGACCCGAAGAGATTGAAAGAAATGGGATATGATCAATGAAGTCCAGAAAGACCGCGATCAAAACCGACCTGTTTGCCGCAGACCTACACCATCAGAAACTGGATCAGTTGGGAGATCCGCTTCTACTCATTGGCGCCTGTATCGACTTTACGGCACTGGCAGCACAGGTGGATGGATGCAGCGCCTCGACCGGTGAGTCCCCAGGGTGGCCCGCCCGCCTTATCCCACTGAAGTCATGGTGCGAATTCTGGCCTTGAAACGCCTGTATAATCTTTCGGATGAACAGCTGGAATACCAGCTTCTGGATCGCCACAGCTATCAACGCTTCTGCGGCCTACTGGATGCCGCGCACCTGACTGACCGCACGACCATCTGGCATTTTGAGAACCGCATCAGAGTAGGCGGTGCTGAAGCCCTGTTTGCAGCGGTGGAGCAACAAATTCTACAGCACGGTTATCTGGCGCGAAGGGGTATGATCATTGATGCCACCCTGGTTCCTGCACTCAAGCAGCATTTTACCCGGGAAGACAAAGAACAGATCAGAGAAAAGGCCATACCCGCTGACTGGAGCCCTGCGAAAACGTCGCCAGTATGATCTGGAGACGACCTGGACGAAGAAGCATCCAGAGAAAGGCACCGCCGGTCAACATCAATAGAAGCGGCAATACCTGTTGCGTCGGCCCGTAACCCCGCTTGCTGCCCGGCTTGGGCATTTCCTGTTCCAGCCAGAGATGCACACCCAGTCCCTGAATAAATTCGCCATGGAGAACAAGTCCAGATTGTGCCGTCATGGGCTCATCTGTTGCAGCCAGCTTGAAAGGGAGCACGGTTCGTGCCATTTTTGTTATCGGATCCTCATGTCAGTCTCCCGGTAGGTGATTCTTTTGGTCGAGAGCATAATACCGGAAAACCATACAGTTCGGGTCCTTCCACCTGCCTTCGCCTTACTCAATCGCGGAATTAGGGTAATCAGGAAAGATTATACAGATTATACAGATTATACAAAGAGCTGCAAGAAGAAGAGGGCTTTGTCATCGGATGCGACCGAGTGGCGAGGTTAAGGTAGGAAATGGGTATTCAGTGCAAACTGCTAGTGTAGTGTTGCATTCTGTTTGCTGCTTAAGTGGCTGTTGGCGCGAATGACCTTTTGCAGGATGTCGCGGGCGGTTTTGGTCCAGATGAAAGGTTTGGGATGGGTGTTGTGGTGGTCGATGTACCCCTCAATGGCCTGGATGAGTTCGGAGACACTGGTGAACACCCCACGACGTAACCGCTGGGTCGTGATATCCCGAAAGAAACGCTCGACCATGTTGAGCCAGGATGCCGAAGTGGGCGTAAAGTGCATGTGAATACGCGGGTGCTTGTCGAGCCACGCCTGTACTACCGGGCGTTTATGGGTCGCATAGTTGTCGGCGATCAAATGCAGAGCCTTGTCCTTGGGCGTCTGCCGATCAATTTTCTTCAGGAACTTCAGCCATTCCACATGGGTATGGCGCTGTTGACACTGTCCGATGACCTGATCATCCAGCACGTTGAGTGCGGCAAACAAGGTCGTGGTACCATTACGCTTGTAGTCGTGGGTCATCGTTTCTGCGCGGCCCTTTTTGAGGGGGGAGTCCCGGTTGGGTCCGGTCCAAGACTCGACTCCATTCATACCCTCAACATGGAGCCATTTTATCCTCATTAACCTTAAGGTTCACCAAGAATGCAACACTACACTAGGTGGATCAGGACAATCAGATCATTGCTGTCTCGCTGATACCGGCATCAATCGAAAGCCTCCAAGACATAATTTTCCTGAGGCAATGAGAAGAAAAAGCTTAAAGAAAATGACCTGTCGGCATGACTAGAGCCCCGCCAAACGACGACAGAAAGATTCCGATGCGACCTGGACGGAAAAGCGTTCATGGATTCGAAATGTCTATCAGAGTGAATTGCTCGAGCATAAGCTAATGCGAAGACTGGTGACCGATACGGTCAGTGTGCATGGCAGTCAATATCGGCATAACCGAGCATACTTCATTCCCTTATTCGACTATCTATCGGAAATTCGCAAGGTGATTTACCCCACCAACGCTATTGAATCCGTCAAAATGAATAACCGCTTCCATTCTACTACCAACCATCAAGGCTCACTTGGGGGAAAATCCTAACTGACTGTTTTATTTGGTGCTGGCGAGAGGAATCGAACCCCTGACCTACTGATTACAAATCAGTAGCTCTACCGACTGAGCTACGCCAGCTTGTACATACTTGACCATCAATCTGGTCATTATATCTTGATGCCATTACATGTGGCAACGCGTCAACAACAGACAAATTATGCAACCGTATTTTATCACGCAAGTAGATTATAACAATTTGATTTTATTTATTTTTATGTAGATATTAATATTGAAGAGATAACAAATCGAGCCTCTCAATGAACTCTGGCCTAAGCCTGCAGATCCGGCGGTGCTTCATGATGACGGTGTAATCCTATCCACAACAAGGCACCCGGCAGACTGGTCAGGACCATGGTGAAGCCGAGCAACAGGGAAAGCGCCAAAGCCTGATCATGCCCCATGTGCAAATAGCCCAGATAGAAAACCATCAGGCCTTCTCGCAGCCCCCAACCGGCAAAGGATATGGGCAGGGCCAGAAACAGACTGATTACCGGCCACACTACCCAGAGTGCCACGGCGTCCGGGGCCTCACCCAGAGCATGGGCGAGCAACCAGAAGGTCAGAACCGATATGCACTGAATCGTAAAAGACAGAACAATGGTCGCGCTCAATGCCAGACGATGGCGCAGCAGTGCGCTCATCCCCAACCGAATATCATGAAGCTTGTCGCCGAGTTTTCCCGAAATTTTTTCGAGAAAATTCAGTAGCGGGCTTAAAATAAGAAGAACAATAAGTGCATAGGCAAAAAGCAGAATCCCGATGGTCCAACCCATTTGCGGGAGCAGCCCCACCCTTGCTCCACCCAGAGCAAAGACGACCGCCGCAATGATAATCAAAGCCCCCATCCCCATAAAGCGGTCACCAAAAACTGCTGCGAGCGCCAGCGGCATGGAACCGGTTTGATGACGGGTGTACCAGGCACGAATCACATCACCGGAAACCGCCCCCGGCAATACCTGATTAAAATAGGCACCAACCCAATTCAGCCGCAACAACCAGAGGATGGGCGCCGTACGTTCCATAGCCAGGAGAATAATACGCCAGCGAATAACCGATACCGATAAATTCAGGGCATAGGAGGCCATGGCCGCGACAAACCACCAGGGCCGCATTTCTGCAAAACGTTGACTGAGCGACGGCCAGTTGGTGTTATGCAAAAGCCAGAACAGAACGCCAATGGTAAAAACAATTTGTAGCAGCAGTTGCCATCGGGTGTGGAGTTTTTTTCGGGACATGCCTGACTTTCAAAAGCGATCTATGGGTCGGACTCTATGCGAGACCAGCCAGTGCTGCAAGTTCCCGATGGAACAACGCCACCTTGTCCAGGCTTTCCTGATACTCCGCAGTAGCCACAGAGTCCGAGACAATGCCTCCGCCCCCCCAGAACTGCAGTTCTCCCTGGCTGGCCGTGATGGTACGGATGGCGATATTCATATCCATTCTTCCACTGCGGTCGATATAACCGATGCTGCCACAATAAAGGCCGCGCGATGCGGCTTCGAGTTCATGGATGATTTCCATGGCACGACGCTTGGGCGCACCCGTGATGGACCCTCCCGGAAAGCAGGCAGCCAATGCGTGAAGGGGGTCCAATCCATCCTGTAACTGGGCTTCCACAACACTGACCAGATGATGGACCTGGGCGTTGGATTCCAGACCACAAAGCTGGGTCACCTGCACGGAACCCGTTTCCGCCACCTTACCCAGATCATTGCGCAGTAAATCCACAATCATCACGTTTTCCGCACGATCTTTAGGACTGCTCAGCAGGTCTTCGGCCAGTTGGGCATCCTGCAATGCGTCTGCAGAGCGGGGACGGGTGCCTTTGATGGGGCGAACCTGCATTTGTCCCTGCCGGACCTGCAGCAATCTCTCTGGGGAAAAGCTCAATGCACTCCCCCAAGGAAAGTGCAGATAAGCCGAAAAAGCTGCAGGATTCATTGATCGCATCCGCTGATACAAATACCAGGGCGAGCCACTATAGGCGGCAGAAAACTTTTGTGCCAGATTGATCTGGTAACAATCACCGGCGTGAATATAAGCTTCCACCTGACGAAAAGCCTGGTCATATTGGGTAGGAGACCATTGCGCTTGCACGGCTCCGTGCGTCTGGGACATCGGCCATAGGGCAGACTCCTGGACTGCTGCCAATCGGGCTTCCCATTGTAAACGTACACTGGCCATCTGATCTTCCGGGGCAAGCAGCCAGGAACAAGACTCCAGATGGTCAACCATGAAGGCCGTATCGTAAACGCCAAAAGCCGCTTCTGGCCAGAAAGTCGTCTCGGGCATTGCGAGCCCCTGCTCCGCCAAAGCAAAATCATAAGCCAGATAACCCAGCACCCCGCCGGAAAAGGGCAGATCTTCGTCCTGAGGCAACTGCGTTGCAGGCAGATTGGCGAGACTTTCCCGCAAGACCTGCCACAATGAAGATGTCGAAAGCTGTGCGGGCTGATTGCCATCGGCCACCCACAATTGTCCTTGATGCTGCCAGATACGGCGACGCGGTTGCGTCACCATAATGCTGTATCTCCCCTGCCCTGGCGTCCGGGCACTACTATCCAGCCACTGCGACCAATCTGTTTCGGCAAGACTTGCAAATACCTTCTCAAGACGATCGGGATAGGCCAAAGCACAGCAAACCAAGGGAGACAGCGTCATGATCCTGCCAAAAATCCTGCCAAATAGAGCTTTGTAGCATAAGCGATGAAAAGCCCTTTGCCCATGAGCTCTTGACTACCGACCGATCGGTCGGTATTGTCTGGAATCTCCTTCAGGCTCAGGAAATGTTCATGCACGCCCATCGTTCTGCTTTGTCGTTGCTTGCCTCTGCGTTGCTGTTGAGCAGCAGTTCTGCCTGGGCAGAAAACCTGATTGACGCCTATCAGCAGGCCTACCATACCGACCCGGTACTGGCCCAGGCCCGCGCCGAACTGGCCGCACAAATGCAGGACAAGCCCCTGGCGCGTTCAGCCCTGCTGCCCCATGTGGGGGTTGGTGCAGCGGTGGGCTTCAATACCGCCGACATTACCGGCTTTGGCAATATCGACATTAATCGCGCCTATTTGTCCGACAGCTACAGCGTCAATATCACCCAATCCGTATTCAACGGCCAGGCCTGGACGGCGCTGAAACAGGCCGACTCACGGATTCAGGCCAGCGCTGCCGGCCTGACCTACACCGAACAGCAGCTCGCCCTGCAGGTCGCCAAGGCCTATTTCGGGGTACTGGAAGCCCAGGCCCAGGAACGGGTGGCGCAAAAGCAGAAATCACTGCTGGAAAGCATTTACCGGCAAACCCAAGCCACCCTGAAAATTGGCACTGGGGACATTATTGCTGTGCGTGAAGCCCAAGCCCGGGTTGATGCCGCTGAGGCGGATCTCATCAAAGCCAGCAACGGGGTGGCGATCGCCGGGAAACAGTTACAGCGCCTGACCCATCATCCCATCGGCGTGCTGGAACCTTTGGGCCATTATCGGGCCCTGGGGCCGCAACCTGATGATATGCAGAGCTGGGTGCACAGTGCTGTTCAGGATCAGCCGCTGATGCATCAGGCCCAGGCCCAGCTCCACACCGCCCAGCAGGAAGTCCAATACCATCAGCGCGCGCGCTGGCCGGTGGTCAACCTGCAGGGCGTAGCCCAGCATGCCCTCGGGAATCCCTTTCCGGGGCTGGTCATGAATCAGGCCGGCGTCAGCCTGAACTTGTCCGTCCCCCTGTATGAAGGTGGCAACATTTCCGCCTCCGTGCAAAAAGCCCAGGCGCAAACCGTAGCCAGTGTGGATCATGTCGCCAATGTGCGCGATGACGTCACCCTGAACACCCAAACCGCCTTTCTCAATCTGAAAAACAGTGTAGCGCAGCTCAAGGCCGCCAAAGAAACCGTAGACTCTGCCAAGCTATCCCTGGAAGGAACGCGCAAGGGTTATGAAGTAGGTACCCGCTCCATCATTGACCTGCTGCACACCGCCACCGACTACGTGCGTGCCGAGCAGGACTATAACGTCGCTTTCTACAACCAGGTGATTGCCCGGGTGCAGCTCAAGGCGGCTTCCGGACAAATCAATATGGCAGATTTGCAGGCTATCAATGCCTTGTTGGTTCAGAACGTAACCCCATAACTCATTAGCCGAGGAGTGTTTGATACATGGCTATCCAGAAAAAAAGGTTGGTGATTGTTGGCGTAATTGTGCTCGCTATTGCGGGTGCCATAGCTTATTGGCAAACCCGACCAGCTGCACCCAGCGATCAGGTAACCGTTTATGGTAACGTCGATATCCGTCAGGTGCAGGCAGCCTTTGATGATAATGGCCGGCTGCTCGATCTCCTGGTCCAGGAAGGCGATCGGGTCAAAAAAGGCCAGTTACTGGCAGAAATTGATCCAGTGCGCTTTCAGGATGCGGTAGATAAAGCCAGCGCTGCGGTTGCTGCGCAACAACAGGTATTGGCGCGCCTGCTGGCCGGTTCCCGCCCCGAAGAAATTGCCGAAGCTCGCGCCCAGGTTGCCGCTGCCCAGGCGACCATGATCAACGCCGAAAGCACCTGGAAACGCCAGGAGTCCCTTGCCGCCCAGCAATATGTTTCCCGACAAAGCGCCGATAACGCGGCGGCTGCCCTGAAGACGGCCCGCGCCAATGCCGAACATGCCCGACAGGCCCTGTCTCTGGCGATTAAAGGCCCGCGTAAGGAAGACATTGCGGCAGCACGGCAGATGTTGCAGGCTGACAAAGCGGCCTTATCTTTAGCGCAGCGCGAGCTGGTGGATACGCGCCTCTATGCGCCCGATACCGGCGTGGTCCAGGACCGCATTCTGGAGCCGGGCGATATGGTTTCTCCGCAGACGCCGGTGTTTACCCTGGCACTGGATAATCCGGTTTGGGTACGTGCCTACCTGCCGGAAAAAGCACTGGGTCAAGTTCGCCTGGGCATGAAAGCGAATATTCAAAGTGATTCTTTCCCCGGCAAAACCTTTTCCGGCTGGGTGGGTTTCATTTCACCCACTGCAGAATTTACGCCCAAGACCGTGCAAACCACCGAATTGCGCACTGAACTGGTCTACCGGGTACGGGTTTATGCCTGTAATCCCCAACATCAGCTGCGTCTCGGAATGCCCGTTACCGTGCATGTTTCCCTGCAAAACAATCCTCCGCAAAAATTGTCTGCACATCCCTGCGGAAACTGAGTCGTGAGCGAAGCCGCTACACCGCTGCATTTTGCCGATGTCAGTAAAAGCTTTGCCCGTGGCAAGGAGCGGGTGCAGGCTTTGGATACCTTAAATATCAGCCTGGAGGCCGGCACGATTACCGGGCTATTAGGGCCGGATGGTGCGGGCAAAACCACCTTGATGCGTCTGGCAACGGGACTGCTTTTGCCTGATAGCGGAACGGTTAGGGTTCTGGGTGCTGACACCCGCAGTCAGGTCAGCACGATTCAGAAACACATTGGCTACATGCCCCAGCGTTTTGGTCTGTATGAAGAACTCAGCGTACAGGAAAACCTGGATCTTTTTGCCGATTTACAAGGTTTGAATCGGGAGACGGCGCGGAGCCGCCAGCAGGAGTTGCTCAAGCTGACGGCGCTGGGTCCTTTTGGCGCCAGGGCTTCCGGAGCCCTGTCCGGCGGAATGAAACAGAAGCTGGGTCTGGCCTGTGCCCTGTTACGGGCGCCGCAATTGTTGCTGCTGGATGAACCAACCGTGGGCGTGGATCCCATTGCCCGCCGTGAACTCTGGGAAATCATTCAGGGCTTGCGCGAAAAAGGCCTGACCGTGTTGATGAGTACGGCCTATTTTGATGAGGCCGAACGCTGCGACGAAATCATTCTGTTACATCAGGGTAAATTGCTTAAAAAGAACACTCCGGCGGCATTCAGTGCGCCGCTGCAAGGCCGCTGTTTTCTGGTGAGCCTGCAGACGGCCAGCAAGCGGCATCTCCGCGAAACCCTGCAAGCCCGCCCGGGTATTCAGGATGCGCGTATTCTCGCCAATGGCGTGCGGGTGCTTTGCCGGACCACGACCCAGCCCGAAGCACGGGCTGGGGAGAACTGGCAAGCAGTGGCTCCGGCCTTTGAGGATGCTTTTGTGGATTTGCTGGGTGCTGCAATGTCCACGTCTGATACGCTGGTGACCAGCAATACGGTGGCGGCAGAACCTGCGCAGCAGGCTTCTTCGGTGCCACCCAGGGCGGAATCCACAGCGGAAACCGTCATTGAAGTGCACGATCTCTGCAAGTTTTTCGGGCATTTCGAAGCCGTCAAGGGGAATAGTTTCAGCGTTCAGAAAGGGCAGATATTTGGCCTGTTAGGGGCCAATGGTGCCGGGAAAAGTACGACTTTTCGTATGCTTTGCGGTCTGCTCCCCGCCTCATCGGGCACTTTGCGTGTAGCCGGGGTGGACATGCGCCACGCCAGCGCCCAGGCGCGGGCCCGCATCGGGTATGTCTCCCAGAAGTTTTCTCTTTACGGCAATCTCAGTTGTGACCAGAACCTGGCCTTTTTCTCGTCAGCCTATGGCTTGCGCGGGGCTGCGCGACGGCAGCGACTGGATTGGGCGCGGCGGGAGTTCCAGTTGCAAGACTATCGTGACGTCAATGTGGATGAGCTTCCACTGGGCATCAAACAACGCCTGGCTCTGGCTTGCGCCTTGTTGCACGAGCCCCCCATTCTCTTTCTGGACGAGCCCACTTCCGGTGTCGATCCCCTGGCCCGGCGGGAATTCTGGAAGCGGGTCAACGCGCTGGCAGAAGCCGGGGTAACGGTGATGATTACCACCCACTTTATGGATGAGGCCGAATATTGCGACAACCTGGTCCTGATGTCGCTCGGCGAAGTGCTGGCCCAGGGCAGTCCCGAGCAGGTGCGCGCCCAGGCCCGCAGTGAAGAACATCCTGACCCCAGCATGGAAGACGCATTCATCCTCCTGATTGAGCATCACGAAAGTCAAATCCGGAGATCCTCATGAATCTGCAGCGTCTGCGCGGTCTGATTCGCAAGGAGTTCATCCAGATTTTGCGGGACCCTTCGGCCATAGCCATTGCCTTTGTCCTGCCGGTGTTCCTGCTGTTTTTGTTTGGCTACGGTGTCTCGCTGGATGCCCGTCATATCCCCATTGCCGTTGTCGTGGACCAACCCACCGCAGAAACCAGCGCATTTGTGGGTGGGCTACAGCATTCACCGTATTTCACGCCGGAAATATACGGCAGTCTGCATCAGGCCCGAGAGGCAGTCATGGACCGCAAGGCCGACGGGATTGTCTGGTTGCGTGCCGATTTCAGCCGCCAGGTCATTCAGGGGAAAACGGCGTCCATTGGCGTGCTGGTCAACGGAGTGGATGCCAATAATGCCCGCATTATGGAAGGCTATATGCAGGGTGTCTGGCAAAACTGGCTGCAACAGCGCGCCCTCAATGCGGGCAAGCCGCTGATTATCCCCATCAATGCCGAACCACGCATCTGGTTCAATCCGGCCTTGCGCAGTCGCGATTTTCTGGTTCCCGGCCTGATTGCCGTCATCATGACACTCATTGGCGCCTTGCTGACCGCGCTGGTGGTGGCGCGGGAATGGGAACGTGGAACCATGGAAGCCTTGATGGCTACGCCGGTCACCATGGCCGAGATTCTGCTCGGTAAATTGATACCTTATTTCATCATGGGTATGGGCGGTCTGCTGTTGTCGGTGGCTCTGGCCGTCTGGCTTTTCGCTGTCCCGCTGGTGGGGAGTTTCTGGGTGTTGCTGGTCTGTTCGGCACTTTTTCTGCTGGCGGCGCTGGGTATGGGTCTGCTGATTTCCAGTGAGGCCCGCAACCAGTTTGTGGCCGGGCAGATTGCCATCATTGTCACCTTTTTACCGGCCTTCATTCTGTCCGGCTTCATTTTTGACATCCAGTCGATGCCCGCGCCTATCCGCCTGGTGACCCACATTGTCGCCGCCCGTTACTTTGTCAGTATCCTGCAGACGGTGTTTCTTGTCGGTGATGTGTGGTCCATCATTCTCTGGAATAGTCTGGCCTTGCTGTTGATGGCCCTGTTTTTTCTGGGGGTTACCTGGCGACGTTCGCGCAAGAGGTTAGACTGATGCTGGCACGCATATGGGCCTTGGTGATCAAGGAATTTCTTGCGCTCCTGCGCGATAAAAAAAGCCGTTTTGTACTGATCGGACCGCCGATTATCCAGCTGCTGGTGTTTGGATATGCCGCTACCTACGACCTGAGCCATATTCCCTATGCGGTTTATAACCAGGACAGCGGCTTTGCCTCCCGGCAATTATTGGGTGAGTTTCAGGGATCCACAGCCTTTAAGCAGGTTGCAACCATTGAAAACGAAGGGCAAATTGCTCCGCTCATCAATAATGAAAAAGTCTTGCTCGTCCTGAATATCGGCCCGCACTTTACCCGCGATTTGCTCATGCATCATCCCACGCCCTTGCAGGTGATCATCAATGGCCGAAACTCCAATACGGCCACCCTGGCCCTGAATTATGTCAATACGGTGTTGATGCACTTCGATGTACGCTGGGCGCAGGAACACCACTGGGGGAGGCCGCCGGCGCAACTGGTTGTGCGTTCGTGGTTTAACCCCAATCTGCTGTCGCGCTGGTTTATTGTGCCGGGTATTGTGGCACTGCTGGTGTTGGTGGTGACGCTGCTGGTCACCGGTTTGTCCGTAGCCCGGGAGCGGGAACAAGGGACCTTTGATCAATTGCTGGTGACGCCCATGCGTCCCGTGGAAATTTTGCTGGGTAAGGCCATACCCGGTTTTGTGATCGGTGCGCTGGAAGGACTGTTTATTGTGCTGGTGGCGGTGTTCTGGTTTCAGGTGCCCTTCGTCGGCAGCATTCTCGCGCTGATAGCTGGTTTGGCTTTGTTCCTGATGGCTGCAGTAGGCATCGGCCTGATGATTTCTTCCCTATCGGTCACTCAGCAGCAGGGCCTGCTGGGCGTGTTCATTTTTCTGGTGCCGGCCATCATTCTTTCGGGTTTCGCCACCCCCATTGCCAACATGCCCGAAGTGGTGCAATACCTGACCTATCTCAATCCCATGCGCTATTTTCTGGTGATTGTGCGCGGCGTTTTTCTGGAAGGGGACAACATCCCCATGCTCTGGCCCCAATACTGGCCCCTGGCCATTATCGCCCTGTGTTCCATGGCGGCAGCCTCATGGCTGTTCCGGCATCGGATGCAGTGATGCGCCCATTCTCTCAACACACTTCCCCGAAGAACAAAACCATTATGCTGAATGGTTCAGCAGGAAACGCCAAGCGGGGACTACGTCAATTTTACCTGAAAAGACGGGAATTTGTTCTTCCTCGTTACGCGTTACGATAATGCCTTGGGCTTGTTGAAGTTCGGACATGGCTTCGGCCAGTGCAGTGGTTTCCCGTTTACGGGTGTGCGGATCGGCCATTGATTCGCACACCTGAACAAGCATGTGGGACTGGCCTGTCCGACCGGTGATAAAATCCACCTCCCGGCCCATCCTGGTTTTGTAATAATAAATATCCGGCGTTAGCCGTCGAAACGCGGTAAACACCAGGTTTTCCAGCAGATGCCCCGAGTTGACTAAAATGCCGGAGCTGATTGACGTCACCAGGGCATGATCGACGCAGTAAATTTTCTTGGGGTTGGTGTTCACCCTGGCCAACGAAGCGTCAAAAATACGCACCGTGAACAGAATGAAGGCATCCTCGAACCATTCCAGATAATCGGCTACTGCGGATTTGGGTACCTTGTGCCCCAGGGATTTCAGATAACCGCTCAGATTGTTGATGGAATAGAGCGATCCGATGTTGTCCATCAACCAGTGTGCGAGATCAATGACAGCTTTGGGGTGGGCAATATCATGGCGCTCAACCAGATCACGGAACAGCATTGCGTTGAAATATTCCTGTCTACAAGCACTATGGCTTTATTGCCTGCCATGATCAACCCTACAAGCTGTATTTGCCGATGTGGCCCACAGTCAGGCTGAAATAACCAGCTTCATGTACATCCATGTATTTACATTGCTACCCAAACGGGCCAGAATCTAACCGGGCATGGGTAAAATGGAGGAGGGGGACCAAGTGATCACGAAAATTTTCAGAAACGGCAATTCGCAGGCTGTCCGCATCCCGGCGGAGTTGGCCTTCAAGGATTGGAAGATGGAGCTGGTCATAGAGCGTCACGGCGATGAACTGCGCATTCGCCCGGCGCAGCGGCGTATGGGTAACGTCCTTGAGAAATTTGCCAGGTTTTCTTCGGATTTTATGGCAACTGGACGTGGTGACAACCGGGAAGATGAACGCGAAGCATTATGAAGCCGAAATATATGCTCGACACCAACATTTGTATTTATCTGATGAAATGGCAACCACCATCGGTACGAAAAAAATTTGAAGCATGTTTTGTGGGGGATGTCGTTATTTCAGCTATTACGCTGGCTGAACTTGAATACGGCATCACCTGCTCGGCAGAAAATCAGCTTGCCAATCAGGCGGCTTTGGACGATCTGCTGCAGGATATTCCCGTCGCCACATTCGACTCGCGAGTCGCCCGCGCTTACGGACCGGTCAGATGGGCCACAAGAGAACACTCCCGTGACGCGCTCGATAAACTGATTGCTGCCCATGCTATTGCCTTAAACACTACCCTGATAACCAACAACGAGGCCGATTTTCGTGTGTTCCCCGGTCTGACTGTGGAAAATTGGGTGGATAATTGAGGCGCGGAAGATTTTTTTGAGTATGTCGATCGTATTCAAGAATCCAGTTATAAATATTTCCGGTTATTATCAAAACTAGAAAAAATTGTAACTGGATATACGGTTATAACCCAGCGAAGCGCCGCAGGTCCTTCAGAAGCAGGATAAGTTGCCGGTCGTTGTCTGGCGTCGGTGCAAATCCGAAACGGCGATAGAATGCATCAGCATCGGCGTCAAGGGGGTGCGTCAGTAAAGCCCGAATGCCCGCATGCCCGGCAATTGCAAGCGCCCGGTGGATAGCATCTTGCAATAGACTGAAGCCGATACCTTGTTTTTGATAATCAAGATCCACGGCAAGGCGTGCAAGAATGACTAGCGGGATCGGGTACTGACCCATTCCCCGACGAATGCGCTCGGGTGCATCGAGTGTATCGATTTGACCCACCGTCAGGCTGAAATAACCGACAACACGAGTTTCATCGCAGGCAACGAAGGTTCTCGCCGAGCCGCTACCTTGCGCCTGGCGGAGTGGCGCAACAGCCAGTCGGTGAGGCCGGGTTTTCCGCAGTCAAAATCTTCCAGCCGATGTTGCACATCGAGTGGCTGCGGCGCGGACAAGCTCATTTTTTGGCCTACACCGATGTCTGCATTTATCTACCACCCAATGCGTAATTGAATTGCCAGAGTGTTCAGAAGGGCTTGATATTACATCACTCCCAATACAGCGATTTTAGCATCAAGGAAGTACCCGAGGACGTCGATGCTGGAGCTGTATTGCTCCATGTGACTGGGACTGTTGGGGTGAATGTTGAGGGCAGATTTTGTACATTGATGGTAGTACTGGCACCAAATGAGTTTGTCCCACCGGCCATACCCGCTGATGTTAAGTATCCAAAAATTGTTGTACTGCCACTGGTGTTGATGACGTCTCCGGCAATCACGTCGCCGTATATGGCATTGCTGGACCCAAGGGTTATATCTCCACCAGCCAGTAAAGCGATATTCCCTATGGACGCAGGATTGAAAGTCGATGTGGAAGACGTACCGCAAAAGTTGGAAGGATTGATGGTGGTTGCCCCAATGCCTAGAATTCCACCTGTACTATACCCTGTATTTGAGCATACATTTTGTGGAGGCGTAGTGCCGCCCGCATAGTTGACAGCATAAACTTGGCTACTACCGGCTGTGGTTATATTTCCGGTTGCAATGATACTGTTGTAATAGGTTCCATCAGCGACCTTAACGTTGCCCGAAAACCACAATACTCCGGGGGCAATGTCTGATGTTGATCCGCTATTCCCTGCAAGTGTCCACGTTCCGTTGTTATAAGTAATATCGGGATTATAGTCACTGTAACCGGAGCCTATTTTATAAAGTGGCGATGGAAATGAAGATGAATTACTGGTAACCAAATAATCGTTGTACGTGCTATTGCTAGGGCCGTCATAAAGATAATAGGTACCACTGGGGATACCATTGACGTTCTGCACGACTACCGTGGCGATTATCCCAGCAGCTGAACCGCTTGGTGGTAGCGTGAAAGCATAATTGGCAAGGCTCTTCATGGCGGCAGCGTTCACTGTTGGTGACGATAGGGTTGCGGCGGTTAGTGGAGTTATGGGAACTTGCAACCCCGGTGTGTGGGTGAGATTTACGTTATGATTCGAACTGGGAAATGTAATAAGCCCGCCAGCATTACCACTTGCTGCTGAACCATTACTGGACTCACTATAATCACCTTGAACATTAGCTATCCCTACCGTGGCATTGGTAGCAGATACGTTAGCCTGGGTAGATAGATTGCTTACCGCTGTTCCAGATTGCAACGTTACATCACCAATAGACGTTATCGTGCTCACTTTTGAACTGGAGTTGAGCGTCGTGGTACCGTTTGTCTGAATGATCTGGGCATTCACGCTACCACCGATGGTCACGTTCTGGAGCGATTTGAGAGAGCCATAATTGCCAGAACCCGTGATGGTTATGCTTTGATCAGAGAAAAGATTTCCCGCACCGCTGCTTCCACTCAAGTTCATGGATTTCGTAGATATGATCGTGTTGAAACCAGTAAAGCTACCGGAACTTGTCAAGTTTCCACTGGTTGAAAGACTACTGTTTGATCCACCAATGAGATTTATATTTCCACCGAATGTAGTATCCCCGTTTAAGTTTACAGGAATGTTTCCCTGAGCACTCCCCGCCCCACTGCCAGGAGATGCCACCCCAAGCACCGCAACTGCAGTCGCACGCGCGTGTCCGCTGGCACCCTGGGATACGATGGTAATCAAGCCCGGGGCTGATGCCGTAGGGGGATTGCTAAGAGAGCCTGCGGGCGTAAAAGTATTACTGAGCACGTATGCGCTGACAGTGGCTCCAAGAAAAGGCGCCGTATTACTCAGTGTGGCTTGTGCCGTTGTCCCAGGGTGCATGTAGACTGCCACGCCACCATTGCCACCGTTGGGTATCGGAGTGCTGGTTCCGACATTGCCGAGCATCCCGGAAACTAATCCTGTTGCAACGTTGCAGATAGGGCTTAAAATACTACCCAGAAGTCCCCCGCCTTGGGAACAGGTTGATGAGCCATTGCTGGCATCGTTAGCGTGTTGATAAATACCGTTAGCATATTGTGTCAATGCAGAAACCCCTACCAGTGCGGCGACACGGGCCTGATTATCATTGGTCATCTGGTATGCGCTGGTCAGGGCTGTTTTCGTGGTGGATAAGGTACTCCAGGCAATAAAGCCCAATAAGATTGCCAGAACAATCACACTGAGCAATAAAACTGCTCCAGACTCGCCGTTGCTGACAGGTATATTATCTTGCAATCTGGCTTTATGATTCATTGGGGTACGCATACACTCACCATTGTCTGGGAAAGTCCACGGGCCGCTGCCTTTACGGCAATCAGGGCATTAGCTGCATTATCAGGAAACCCAAGACCCATACATGTAGTGTTACTGACGGGACCAGAAAAAGACCAGCCATTACCCACCGGGTAATCTGTAATGGCTGAGGCAGATCCGTTGCCGGTACAGGCAGTACCACCCTTCACTGCGTAGAGCATGATGCTCCCGGTAATTGTCAGCGTTCCGGTACAGGCGACGGGTACCCCGCTATTATTCGCATACCAGCCAAAAGTTGCAGAGTCTGGACTGACGTTTAGTCCGGTAATGGAAGGTATGGTACTGCTGGTAGTAGCGGTATTGCCATTAGTACTGCTGGGCTGGCCCAAAAGCAGGGTATCCAGAAAGTTCGTAACATCGCTATAAATACCGCTAATCGAACCGGAATTGCAGGTTCCGAACAACAGATTGCCGATGAGACCGAGCAGATTGAAAGGTTGTACCGGGGTTGAAGAAGGTACTGATGCCGCTGAAAAAGTGATGGCATCGACATTCCCGGCGTTGGCCAAAGTCGTGTTCAGGGCGGCTTTCATGATCTCGGTCTGAATAACGCGTTGGGTCAGATAGTGGGCTGTGATCTGATTCTGGTAGGCGGCGGACATGGTGGTGAAAACGCCCACACTGAGAATGGCCGCAATAGCCATGGCAATGAGGATTTCGATTAAAGACAGGCCCGCTTCCAGAGGATGGGCAGCGGCGTGGATGGGCTTATTCACGGCAACCACCAGGCGAGATTGTTTTGTGGCGAATTTTGTGATGAAGATGGCTGTTGGATAGCCTGCAGTTGCACCGTAATGGTTGAGGGGGGCGGCGTTGCCCCTGTTCCTGGCGTATAGCTGCCTCCCGTCAGGAATCGGACCAGAGTATTCACCGCAGTCCCTGCCCAACCGATCAACCCGCCGCTGCAACTGGTTGATTGCGTCGGAGGAGGAACGGTAATACTGACTGATACAGTGGTTGTTGTGACGCCCTGAATCTGAGAGGAAACAGTCGCTGCACTGATATTAGCATTAGAACTGTTTGTCATCCCGTATTGCTGGGTATTGAGTACCTGTTCTGCCGTGATGATTTGCTGATTGGAGCGTACCAGAATGGCGGCAATACCCACCGCTGCAATGACAAATATGGCAGCAGCAATCATGACCTCGGTGAGGCTGAAGCCCTGTTCGTGACTATTATTCAAAGGAAACTGTCTCGCCAGTGGCATTGCGTATGCTCCAGTTCAAAGGAGGGGTCGTATTAACTGCCTGCGGCAGGATGGAACATGCCGGTGTCGTAACGGGAATCCCTTTGGGATTGAATGATAAGCAGCTCAACACCCGGTTGTTCAGATACAGTGTGTTTCCCGACGGCAAGTGATAAGTCTGATAATACCGATCGCTGCCCAAAGCGCTGATCGTCAGTGTTGTCGCGCTGTTGCCCGCAGAAGGTGTCACGGTCAGATTGGCACCTTCGTCGGTCAGTGCTGTTACATATAATTGGGCAATAGCCGCTTTGCTATTGGCAAGTGCCGTACCTTGTTGGGCTTGAGAAACCTGATAACCATAAAACGGGATCGCAATGCCGGCCAGAATGCCGATGATGGCGAGGAGTACGACTAATTCCACCAGGGTCATACCCCGTTGACGGAGAGTCTGAGCCCAACGTTCACCCCCCATGCGTCACCACCGCGCCCATCTTGAAGATCGGCATGTACATGGCAATGACCAGGGTACCGACAATGACACCCAGGACCACCATGATCATGGGCTCCATGAGGGTGGAGAGGCGATTCACGGATTCTTCCACATCGTTTTCGTAAAAGTCAGCGACTTTGCCGGACATGGTTTCAATGGCACCAGCTTCTTCGCCAATGGACAGCATTTGCGTGGCCATGATGGGAAATACGCCATCGGTTTTGAGGCGGGTGCTGATGCGGCCACCGGCGGCGACGTCATTGCGGGACCGTAATACGCTTTTTTCGATGATGATATTGCCGGAAACTTTCGAGAGGGTTTCCAGTGCTTCAAGAATGGGCACGCCCGCCGCCTGCATGGTGGACAGGGTGCGCATAAAACGGGCGACGGCTCCTTTCAACAAAATATCACCGAGCACCGGAATTTTCAGGGAAAACCGGTCAATAACGGTTTTGAAAGGCAGGCTGCGCTTATAGGCAAAAATGAATAACCACACAGCAGCAATGGGCAGAAATACGACAATATACCAATGAGTTTTCATCCAGTTGGAAATGTTGATGACAATCTGGGTGAGCAGGGGCAGGGTGGCTCCAAAGCTGCTGAATAGTTGCGAAAACACCGGAATTACGAAAATCATCAAAATCACCACCACCACCAGCATCACGGTAATGATGGCTGCTGGATAAAACATGGCGGACTTGACCTTTTTGTTGAGGGCCAGGGTTTTTTCGCGGTATTCGGCCAGACGCAGCAGGATGGTGTCGAGAATACCGCCCTGTTCACCGGCGGCAATCAAGGACACAAACAGTCGATCAAAATACTTGGGGAAATGCGCCATGGACTGAGAAAGTGATTCACCTTCCTTGAGATGCTTAAGGATACCCTTAAGGAGTTTTTTCATGGCTGCACCCTGGGTGGCGCTAATCAGCAGTTCAAAAGCCTGTACGAGCGGAACTCCGGCGTTGATCATGGTGGAAAGCTGGCGGACCATGACAACCAGTTGGGCTTCCTTGACCCCCCTTTCGCCGAACAACGGTTGGGGGATCTTGCGGATAGTGACCGGTACCAGACCTTGCTTCCGCAGGGAAGCCCGCACCACATTTACACTGGCAGCGTTCATTTCGCCTTTTTTCTTGTCCTTGCTGCCGGGCAGGGTGGCTTCCCAGACGAAGTCGTAGGTCTTCGCCTCTTTCACCGCCGCTTTTTTTCCTAGTGCTGTTGCCATCTGTTCACCTCGTCCATCTCCATCATTCTTCCCAATTAGCACATACCCATTATTTTGCAAGGAGCGAGACACCCTGAAATTCAAGGCTCCTTCAGATTAGATATAAAAAGGCCATCCGCTCTCCGTCAAGGAATTATATTGGATCAGTACCGTTTGTAATGACGAGACTCCCAATAGGATCCGGAATGTTTCAATGGAAACTTTATGAAAACTTGCACCAGTAACCTTGGCCTACTACTTTTAAAGTGCAGGCTTGGGTCGTGGGCTTCGGTTTCGCATAAAGATTAATATGGCTTGAATATTCAGCACGATATGCTGTACCAATGATGTTGGTAATATCTGGTTTTTCTAAATAACCAAGGAGTAATCGCCATGGTATCGAAAAAATCCTATTTCAGCTTATCACTCATGGTGGCGGCGTCTCTGGGTTTGGTTTCAGCTTGGGTTGGCTAAGGTATCTGGGCACCAGGAGAAAGTGCGGAACATGGTGGGCCGTGACACCCACTGTCAAGCCTTTGAGTACAGCAAGTACTCAGCCAGCGCCTCATAAAAGCACCGGTTGGTAATGTGTGCTGTCCATTGGTGCCGATGAGGCATAATGGTTTCCTGAGGTCGGGCCACAGCCCCTCCGCTGGTGTACAGGGGTAGAGGGAGGCTTTGTGTCTTCACCCAATCTGCGCAGGTTCCCTATCGGTGTGAGGCGATGATTGCGGAGTGTGTTCATGCATGGTGCAGATGTACCGATTGAAAGGTGCATGGGCTACCCTGGTCCAACCAAAGCAGTGACTGGTTTGATCAGGGCAACCGCCATCGTCTTTATGCGGCTATCCTTGCTGCTTATCGGCACAGAAAAGACGCACCCCAGCCTTTTGTTTGGGTTTTTGTACGTAAAACTACGCCAGAAACTTTGTCCATGTGAATTATTTCTGGGATGGTCGGGCAGTACACTATTTCCCCCGTCTGGCGTATGGATTTCGGCAAAGCAATGGTTGTGTGGAGTTGCCATTAAAAGCAGCACAACGGGCCTATGGGTTAATACATATCGGTACGCCAGTGACGGTGATGCCATGATCCGTTGGATGCGACTCAGCCAGTATGTACCCTGGTGTTTGTTGGCTATTGTGGTGCTTGTTTATTGTGGCCCTGTCTCCGGTGTTGGTGTTTTATCTCTGGCCAGTTGCGATGGGCGGCCAGTTTGTCGGAATAAAAAGGCTATCGGAGGTGGCCGTTAATGCTGCCTAAGAATGGGCACCATCTGGTCAATTGGCTGGAGTCAATGGGCATCTTGTTTATCCTATTTGCGCCCCGGCGGATGCCACCTTTACTTATTCATAAAATGGGCGCGGAAGTCATTTCCCCCGGGCAATCGCCGCTGCTCTTAAATATGTTGGAAAAACTGGTCGAGCGCTCTGGATTGGATCACTTTGCACGGCCTGCGTCAGGTTCAAGGGGAATGGAGTCTGGTCTGCCTGGCGTGGAACATAAAACGCATGGTCGCATTGCGTATGTAGGGCAGGAAAATGCAGATAAAACACAAAAAACAGGGTAATAATGACCGAAACAGGCTCAAAATGATCATTTTCAAAAAATCGAGGCGAAATCTGGCGGTAGTCCGAAGTTAAAGTCGGTGGGCTGCTGGATCAAAATACACCGCCGCAAATCTAAGCAAATTTTGACAAGTATCTCCTCATCTACTAAACCTAAGGGTGAAGCTTGGATTTCCGTAGCATGATTATTCACTACAAAGAGGAGAACCTCATGGAGCTCGTCCACAAGGATGGCCAAGGCATCACAATTCGTTTTGACAAAAAGGATCTGTCGAAAATTGTTGAACCCCTCGTTAAAAATGCCGAAAGTTTTGCCAAAGATACTCTGGACATGGCTTACCTGCTAGCCGAACAAGACTATCGGATCGACGATCACTTCCAGCAGCCCCCGCACGCTTTTGAATAGGAGGATTCCATGCAGATTCGTGAAGAACAGGAACACAGTGTGGAGTTGGTTCTAAGCGCCAATGAGGCAGAGCATATTGCCCGGAATATTCAGGACAATGCCAAACTGGCAGGGACAGCAGCAGTAGCCTTGGCCGATTTTTTGCAACAAGAGGGTTTCGGTGGTGACAGGCTCCCTAAGGAGAGCTTGCGTCATGAATGGAAAAATCCGGACGATATGAGCCTGAGTTAACACGTTGGCCATTTCTGAGCCATACGCATGAGCATCTGTCGTATTGGTGGTGAAGCGGTTGGGTAATGATACGGGCGTCTGGGTCCTGCCTCCGGGATCGTTTATGAGGCTTGTCATGGTGACGGGCGGGAGCGTTATGGTTCTTTCAAAGGTGGGGAGCATCATGGCCGCCACTTTAAGGTGGCTTATAATCCGAGCTGCGTAGATTCGTATGCCATATTGGAAAAGTTAAAGGAGCTTGGCGTTGAGGCGCGAATGATCGGACTGTAGCTTTGACTGCGAGTGCTGGCATCGGTTTTCGGAAAATAATTGGAGAGGGGAGGGGTGTCATGGCCACTGCAGAACTCAATGCTCATGAAGTTAATATAGCCTGTCATGCCGCGCTCATCGGCAATGCTCCTGTTGCAGCAAGGAATGCTGATCAGGAACACGACGCTAAACGGGTGCGTTTGAGAAGACTGACGAACTTGCTGAGCGCCCACGAGTGCTCCTGTCAGCATCGCACGGGACATGTTTTGTCCGCCCCCATTGATGGCGTGCAATACAGCGGATTCATAATCTTCCCGGAAGCGGCTGGCCAGGTAGTAAGCGGCTGGAAGTTGGTGATATATGGCACAGGGCATGCCATATACCAGACTCACCTTCCAGGCGGGTTCAATGATGATGTCGGGATCTGCGGCGGCCAATGCGGCATAACCTGCCGTGAGCAATGCATCGGGGGATGAAAACTGACCGGCCTGTATCTTTTCGGCGCCTTGCGGTGGGTGCAGATGGCCCTGAGTTACCTGATGAAATGGTAATACGCCACTGCTTACTTGCGCCATAAGTCTGGCGCCCATTTGCGGCGTCAAGGAAACACCAGAGATCAACTGACTCAAAACGGCGTTGAATGCAATGCTCATGGCGACGATGGCCGGATCGCGCTGGGTCAGGATGATGTTACTGCACGCCGCTTCTGCCATTTTTTTTTGGCTGCAGGGCAAAAAAAGCAGCAATAGCAATGGCGCGCTCGGCACCTTCCGTCGTGTCTGCGTCACCGGCACATGTTCCCCATGGGCGTTTTTCCGACACCCGCTTCCGCCAGGCTTCCCGAATGGATTGGTTAGTGTAGCCTCCCGGTCCCTGCATGGGTGTACCGTCCAATTGGGGAAACAGTTCCGTATCCAGTCGATGCGTAAAATCGTCCTCCTCATAACCCGCGCAGTGGATTAACGATTGCATCAGCATGACCAGTAGGAGCCCAGTTTGGGAAAGGTCACCGGCACGCAGGCCACCATGATAACGGCCAGGGCGTGGCGTCAGATAATCCGTAATCCAGGGGCCGCATTCCTGCCGTAGTTCGGCAAGGTCGTAGTACCAATGACAGCCCAAAGCCAGCGCATCGCCAATCAGTGCGCCCATCAACGCTCCTGCTACGCGTTGCACGCTTCATCTCCTTTTTCGTCCCGAAATCCGATGGATATATGTGTACCGTCGCACAATAGCTTGTTGCTGCTATGGCCGCACCGTCACAGCGCGTACCGCTCCTGAGAGGGGTATGTCCGGCTGTGCTTCCACTTTGTCGATTCACCCGCCTCGTTGGTTCCGATAATTTCCTGGCTGAGGGGAACCTTTCCCGAGACAACATATGGGCCATCCTTGGTGATTTGGACCTGAGGTCCCCTAGCTTTTACCGGGTTCATTTTGGCGCCTTCAATGGGTTGAAAAATCCTGATGGGTGGACGAGCACTACCATACTGACCTCTGCAAATCTACGCCCCATAACTTTAGCTCACGGGAGTGCTGTTCGAAATTTTCCGGGTGCTTGACAATGTATTATATCGTGTCTAAGTTTTGATAGATGGTATAAATATATTTAGTATATCAAGAATGACTACTACAACAGAATTGTTATTGCCCGAGGAAATCCATTCTGCTCGGGTTCCATTGAGGGAGGATGCATCATGTCAACAGAAAAGAAATGCCCGTTTCATAAAACCGCTGCTGCGGGGGAAGTGCAGTCCAATCGTGATTGGTGGCCAGAACGTCTTAATGTGGGTCTACTCCGCCAAAACTCATCATTGTCAGATCCACTGGATGCAGATTTTGACTACGTCAAAACCTTCAAGGAGTTGGACTTTGATGCGGTAAAAGCAGATCTCCGCACATTGATGACGGATTCTCAGGAATGGTGGCCAGCCGATTTTGGAAACTATGGACCTTTGTTGATACGGATGGCGTGGCATGCTGCCGGGACGTATCGCACGGGTGATGGTCGCGGTGGTGCGGGCGCAGCTCAGCAACGCTTTGCACCGATCAACAGTTGGCCGGATAACGTAATTCTGGATAAGGCACGGCGTTTGATCTGGCCGATCAAACAGAAATATGGTCAGAGCATCTCTTGGGGGGACCTGATGGTCCTTGCCGGAAATGTGGCATTGGAGTCGATGGGCTTCAAGACCTTCGGCTTCGGCGGGGGGCGCAGGGATGTCTGGGAACCCGATGAATCTGTTTATTGGGGATCGGAAAAGACCTGGCTGAGTGATGCTAACCGCTATTCCGGTAAGCATGACCTTGAAAATCCCCTGGCAGCCGTGCAGATGGGTCTGATTTATGTGAATCCGGAGGGTCCCGGAGGAAATCCCGATCCTCTCGCCGCTGCTGTGGATATTCGGGAATCTTTCGTCCGCATGGCGATGAATGATGAAGAAACCGTGGCCTTGATTGCTGGAGGCCATACCTTCGGGAAAACCCATGGAGCGGGTCCGGCAACGCATGTCGGTCCCGAGCCGGAGGCTGCGCCCATGGAAGATCAGGGCTTGGGTTGGAAAAGTAGCTTCCGAAGCGGCAAGGGCGGTGACACAATCGGGAGTGGTCTGGAAGTCACCTGGACCAAAACGCCGACACAGTGGGATAACACTTTTTTTGAAACCCTGTTCGGATATGAGTGGGAACTCACCAAAAGCCCGGCAGGTGCAAACCAGTGGGTGGCCAAAGATGCGCCCCATAATGTTCCCGATGCCCACGATCCTTCCAAACATCATCGTCCGACCATGCTTACGACTGATCTGGCACTGCGCTTTGATCCGGTGTACGAGAAAATTGCACGGCATTTTTACACCCATCCGGATGCATTTGAAGACGCTTTTGCCCGAGCCTGGTTTAAGTTGACCCATCGGGACATGGGTCCCAAAACCCGATATTTGGGCAAGGAAGTGCCGGTGGAGGATTTGATTTGGCAGGATCCCATACCGAAAAGGCATCATCCGCTTATCAATGAGCAGGATGTGGCTTCCCTCAAGGTCAAAATTCTGGATGCGGGTTTAACTGTTTCGGAGCTGGTTGCCACCAGCTGGGCATCGGCCTCGACTTTTCGGGGGTCGGACAAGCGGGGTGGCGCCAATGGTGCGCGTATCCGTTTGGCGCCCCAGAAGGATTGGGAGGTCAATCAGCCCCGGCAATTGATAGAGGTATTGCAGACACTGGAAAGCATTCGCGCTGATTTCAATGGGAAACAAAAAGGGGAAAAGCGAGTTTCTCTGGCAGATATCATCGTTCTTGGGGGTTGTGCGGCGATTGAAGCAGCAGCCAGAAAGGGCGGCCACTATATCACGGTGCCTTTCAGTGCCGGGCGTATGGATGCGACTCAAGACCAGACGGATATAGCCTCCTTCGCACATCTGGAGCCGGTAGCCGATGGCTTTCGCAATTACCGTAGCGCTCGGGCTGCAGATATCCGTGCTGAGGTGCTGCTGGTCGACAAGGCGCAGTTACTGAAGCTGACGGCCCCGGAAATGACGGTGTTGATTGGCGGCTTGCGGGTATTGGGAGCCAACTATGCGCAGTCCAACGAAGGGGTATTTACGGATCGGCCCGGGGTTCTCAGTAATGACTTCTTCATCAATCTGCTGGATATGGCTACGGAGTGGAAAGCTGACTCGGAGGTGAAAAACAACTTTTCTGGTTATGACCGTAAAACCGGGGAGAAAAAGTGGAAGGCGACCCGGGTGGATCTGATTTTTGGTTCAAATTCCGAGTTGAGGGCAGTGGCCGAGGTGTATGCCAGTGCTGACGGGCAAGCCAAGTTTGTACGGGATTTTGTGGCAGCTTGGGCCAAGGTGATGAATCTGGATCGGTTTGATCTGGCTTGATAATGTTCTCCGATGTCCTTGACTTCTGGTTTCACGAGATCACGCCAGCGCAGTGGTGGGCTGCCGATCCGGCATTCGACGCGCTGATCCGCAGCCGCTTCGGCGCCCCGCCGCTCTGGTCTCATCGTATTATTCGATGTTCATCACGAAGGAGTGCAACCCAATGATTTTCCGTCAGCTCTTCGAAGCAGAATCCGCCACCTACACCTATCTCTTCGGTTGTACCCAGACCGGGCAGGCAGTGCTCCTCGATCCGGTGCTGGAGACTGTAGAGAGGGATCTGCAAGTCCTACATGATCTCGGGCTACGCCTGAGTTATACCCTGGAGACACATATCCATGCCGACCATGTGAGCAGCGCCCGCAAGCTCACAAGGCCCGTGTCGGCAGCCGGATTGCAGGGCCGGTCATGGATGCCTTGCCCTGCACCGATTTCGGAGTGGCCGAAGAGCGGCCTTTGAGCCTGGGTTCGTTTCCTCGCAGCCTGTGGAGCTGGTGCAGGTATGGGGGCTGTTTATAATGTCCCTCTCGGTGGCGCTCTTTTAGCGTTGGAGGTCTTTCTGGGTTCGGTGACTTTACCTCTTCTGCTGCCTGCAATTACTGCCACCCAGTCCACATACACACTTCCGATTTATACGTTTAATATAGGGGAACTGTGCTGGCCGCTCTTATTTGGGCTATTAGCCGGGGTTATGTCTGTGATCTGGCCTGGAGTTTCTATTGGAAGTTACGCGGTTATCGGTGCGGGTGTTTTGCTCGCCGCTACGATGCCCCGCACAATTTCTATGTGGTTGATCATAGTGGTCAACATGCAGGTGTGATTTTTTCGAAAAATCTATGGACAGTTGACTTACTGACGCGTACTTTGAATGTCGCAGCTACCGATGATTTGAAAGCACCAAATTGCCGCTATTCGATCTGATCAGTGCCGTAAAGAGGTCATAAATCGGCGGTTTCAAGTTTGAAGTGCAACACCGCTGTTTAACTGCCTGATTTGCTGTGCCATCACTTCGGCTGGTGTTCGGAATCCCAAGGACTTCCTGGGCCGATTATTGAGTTCCTCCGCTACCTGAGTCAAACGCCGTTGTGAATATTCGGATAAGTCCGTGCCCTTGGGGAAATACTGACGCAGTAGGCCATTCGTATTTTCATTGGTCGGACGCTGCCAGGGGCTATGTGGGTCAGCAAAATAAACACGTATGCCCGTATTTCGCTCCAGTTCCTGATGCCGAGCCATTTCGCGGCCCTGATCATAGGTAAGCGTTCGCCGGAAGCTCTTGGGCAGCGTTCGCAAACGCCGCGTAAAGCTTTCCAGGATCGCCTCTGCCGTAGCATCCTCC
>NZ_JACKZA010000029.1 GCF_015100155.1 Acidithiobacillus sp. HP-2
GGTATCGTGATCCGGATGGCTGCCGGCCGCGAGGTAACGGAAAGCCACGGAATCATAGGTGGCTTGTTCCAGTTTACGGCTGGAAAAGACCCCGTTGGCATAGCCGTAGACCAGAATCGCCAGGAGGGTGGCCGGGTGATAGGCCTTATGGCCACGACCCGCATATTGTTGGACCAGCAGCGAGAGATCGAGCTGATCAATGACTTCCACGATAAATCGCGCCAGGTGCCCTTCCGGAAGCCAGTCGTCCATGGAGGGGGGCAGAAGATAATCGGTCTTGCGGTCAGCATCGAGGAAGTGGGCCATGAAATCACTCATCACATTGAATTATAAGTAATTATATGATAATTCGACGCAAAGGGAAAGTCCGACAAGCTGCTAGATCGTTATGGTCAGCATTTGCCGAAGCCGTTACCGATGCAGGCATGGAACCCGGCGAAGTCATGCAGTCGATTGGTGGATTGTCCAAGCTGGCGCAGGATGTGGTGGACGATGAGAGGGTGGACGCTGATCCCGACGCCCTGGAGCTTTATACAGCGATGATGAAGGCATGAACCATTTTTGCGAAACAATCCCATGAAGCCAGCATATTGCAACGCTAAAACTCGCGCAGGCACCCCATGCCGCCGTCATCCAGTAGCAGGTCGGAAACGCTGCCGTTTACATGGTGGCACTAATCCCGGTCCCGGTATCGGCAACCAAAATGCCAAGATACACGGCATCTACTGCCGCAACCTTTCGGAAGCAGAAAAAGCCGATCTTCCCCTGGTGGGAGTTGGCAATCTCGACATCCTGATACGCCTGGGGCATCTGGAGCTTAAGCGTTTACTCAAGGATCAGCGGTCTGCCCCGGAACTGGATGAGATAGTCACCTATGGAAGCGGTAAGCGCATCATCAAACGGGTAGTGGACTATGACACCAAGATTGACCGGGTCATGCGCCGCATAGCCAAGCTGGAGACAATACGTCATCAGGGCAATATGTGAGGGCTTGCGCTGATACCGTCCCCCCTGTTCTGCAAAACAAACCCCATGAACGACACCTTGACCCCCCGCACGACCGCGACTAATCTCTATCTCATGGTGCTAGTCACACCTCAATGCGGATCACCGCCCCGTCAGTCTTGCGGCTATTTTTATGCCCGGAATCCGTCCGGGTTATGCTCTCCAATGGCCGGGGAGGGATCGAAATAAAACACCGTAAGGGAATACGATCCGGTGCTCATTGAACACTGACTAGCCCCTGGCCGCCAGAGTCATTCAGGTACTTTGCACAGAGGGATCAACCATGGAACAGAAAACCACTACCGAGAATATAACGCTACGGGATGCAGTACAGGCCGAACGCGAAGCATTGCAGGCATATCGCGGCATCATTGCAGACGATGGCCCCTATATCGTGCCACCGACCGACGACTGGAAAGAATCCCGCAGCGCCCGGATCGTCCAGACCGACAAGATGCTGGACCAGTCCATTAAAGCCACCGATGCACTGCTGGACGGATACCCTTCCCCTTGGCGTTATAGCGCAGGACGGACGTTGCTTGATGATGAGGACGTAGAGATCACCCTGCACGACAGGGTATTAGGCGAGATGATTGCATGGGGCAAGCCGTCTGAAATGCTGGCTATACATAGTCATGTTTTCGCGCAGATGGCCCCAAAAAGTCTTGTTATGGTGGCGAGGGCGTTACTGGATGAACAGGGTATTGACTGGGAATCCGCGTATCACCGGGAGAAAGTCACCCAATAAGGCGCAGTTACAGCGTAACGCAACCCCTGATCTTCGGATGCAGGGGTTTTTATTTTGCTGGTGCTGTTACCGTAACGACCGCTTTACCCATGCAACCGTGTTGCTTTTGCCCTCTGAGGTTAGCCCTGGGTTAGCCCGCAAAAATAAAGGCACCTAGCAAATGACGCTAAGTGCCTGTTTTATTTGGTGCGCTCGGAGAGAGTCGAACTCCCGACCTACTGGTTCGTAGCCAGTTGCTCTATCCAGCTGAGCTACGAGCGCAACGAGGGCGTAATATAGCGACTGCACTGGCCGGGGTCAATATGTTGCGACAGCAGCAGCCACGAATGATCAGGGGTTTCCCGAACTGTCTCCGGATGCCCCTCCGGCCTTTTCTTTGGCCATTTCTGCCTTCAGACGGGCGAGATCATCATCAACACCACTACTGGCGCGCACTTTATCCAATTCCTTATCAGTTTGACTGCGGGTATCGAGGGGATCACTGAGGGCACCCGACTCAATCAAGCCATCCATGGCAGTTGCCTTGGACTCCATTTGGGCGGTGCGGTCCTGGGCGCGACGCATGGCCTCACCGGCGTCATCCATACCCTTGCCGATACCACTTAATGATTCTCCAGCCTGGACCTCAGCCTTGGCGGCCATCATTTCGCTTTTGGTCACTTCTTTCTGGGTACGGAACTGTTCGATATGATCCTGCAGCTTCTGTTCGTATTCCTGCAGCTTCTGTGACTGAGCCGCTACTGCATCATGCGCTTCCTTGAGACTGGCCAGTTTTTGCAATTCGGACTGCTTTTCGGCCAACTCGGCGCGGGCCAGGTCTTCACGGTTGGCACCCAGAGCCATCTTGGCATCTGCGTCGGCCTTGTCAGCGGCTTTTTGCGCTTGTACCATCTGACTTTCCAGCGACACTTTTTCGGTAACCACATCGGCCAGATGGCGCTTGGTTTCCTGCAGGTTAGTGATCATTTTTTCATACGATAAGTCCAGGGTTTCGGCAGGATCTTCCGCATTATTCAAAAAATGATTGATCTTGCCCTGCAATATTTCTGAGGCATGCTTAAATAATGACATTGAATATTCTCCTTGCGAATGACTCGCGCTTTAATCGTTGACCGGAATAACCAGTTGCGGGCTCAGGCCATCAACCAGAGCATCAGCATTTTCCATGGCTTTCACGGCGGTACCGACGGCAAAAAATTCGATGATATGGGGTTTCCAGTTGTGGCTGCCTTCATGAAGCTGAACGCCGGTAATGCCATCCGCCTGGGCTTCCTGCGCCTCATGTTGCATACGTTCCATGGCCAGTTCCCGGGCGTCATACATGGCCTGGGTAAATTGTTCCATTTCCGTATTGCGACCCACATTTCCCATGGATTTCAGCATTCCTTGATGCGCCACATGATACACACAGGAACCCATGACCATTTCCATGGGGCGGTAACCCGCCTGCAACAACATCCAGAAGTCCTGACCACTCAGATCACTGGTAAAGGGCTTGCCGCCCACCCCCTTGAAGCCTGACGCGCCACTGCGGTGGGCGATGGCCGTGCCAATCGCCATGAATTCGAGAATGTCCTGATCCCATTCCATACGCTTCACTTCCAGACGCACACCCACAATACCGTCGGCCTGCAGTAAAATGGATTCCTGCTCCATGCGACTGATAGCCAGCTCACGGGCCTGATACATGGCCTGGGAAAGCACATCCATTTCCATGTTTTGATTCCAGTTTCCATACTGGATTCCCATATGATAAATACACGAGCCAACCACCAGACCCAAGGGCTCAAAATTGGCCTTGCGGACCATCACAAATTCATTGACGGACAAATCCGAAGTAAATATACCTTCGTGACTGCCCTGCGAACGCAGTCCTTTCAGACGTTCTACGGCATGGGGAGCGAGATGTTCTGTACTATCGGTCATATCAAATCCTTTTTGGAGTCAGTAGCACTGGTCAGGGGGTGATCAGCCAGTGATATCATGGCAAGCAGTTCATGTTGCGGCGGGTTTTTTGGCAGATAACTGATGGCGGTACCAATACTGATGTGGCGACAAAGAAAACGTTCGGGGTTGTCCTGATCGGCAGGTACCCGAAACATTTGGGTATAACTGGTGTGTCCAAGAACGCCGGCAGCCATCTTGCGGCCATCTTCGCGCAAGTCATAAAGCGCCCGGCGCCGGACATTTTCCTGAAAAGTAGAAAGGTCGGTAATTTCCATGTTCCAGTACCGCGCCGCAAAAGGTGCCTGCTGGGAAGCCTGATCAGCGACAGTACCCATCCAGGGCATATACCAGTCAAAATTGGCGCCAATGGCAATACCTACAGGAACCACGCCATCTTCCAGCAAACGGACAAATTCCAGGGCCGACACCGTGGCGATAACGGGCGCGGTGGCAGGGGGAATTCCGGTTAGCCGGATTGCGGTGCCGGTCACCCCATAATCCATATCCTCACCTTCCCCATGCCGCACTTTCATGCGCACATCGACAATCGCATTGGCTCCCAGAGCGATGGCTTCAAGGCGCATACGCTCTACCGCCGTGTGCCAGCCATCGTAGTGTCCCTGGGTCCAGGAATAACCAAAGTGATACCAACAGTTTCCGGTTACCATACCGATAGGCTGAACCCCGTGACTGCGTTGCAAAAGAAGTTCTGCGGCAGTGGCCGTACTGATCCAGGGAAGATGCCCCTGACTGGTCGCGAACAGGCGATTTTGAACAAAATTGGGCAGGCGGCGTTGCTGCAAGGCCTGTTCCCATTCAGAATATCGCTGCATTTCTTCAGGGGTTTGTGAACGGACGCCCTGGCTCACGTTATGACCCAGATTTTCGGCCGCTCGCTGCGCGTCCTGGGCGACTTCCTCAATACCGTGTTTGATCTTGTCCCAAATGGACATAGTAGCTCCTTGCCGTTACCCCATGAGAAAATCGTGCAATGTATTGCTGGCTCCCTGCATTTCCCCGGACAAATCACCGAGGTCTTTCACCAGGCTTTCCAGCCATGTGGCGAGTGGTAAATCCTCATGTTTAAGCACCACGCCACGCACGGTTTTGGCACGAACCGTGCTGATATGCGCACCTTCATGAGTCAGTAAATAATCGTTATTGTTGGTGTGAACAGTAATGGCATGGACATGGCTGGTCTTGGCAAAAAAACCGTCTTTTTTTCTTTCTACTTCAACCAGGCCGGGCATATCTCCCTCCAGTCTTGCCGCCAATCCTTCTACAAAAGCCTTCATGTCGCCTTGCGCGCGCCTGATCCAGGCAGTACTTTGGTCAAAATCTGTGCTCATGGAGGGCCTCCCACCCTATTTATCGGCCACATTCGGTTTTTCAAAAAATAATTACCCAAGTTCAGACCGCCAGCTTTGACTATAGTTCTGTTTTTCTTCAGGCGCGTATTTTTTCCAGGGTGGATAATTCCGGAGATTGTTCGTGCAGGCGCTGCAATTCAGCAAATTGCCGGTAAGTGGGACAACTTTTCAGCAGCGCTTCATGACTGCCAATAGCAATGAGTCGGCCCTGATCGAGCACGACAATGCGTGCAGCATGAACAATAGTGGCCAAACGATGCGCCGCCACCAGGGTGGTCCGCTGTGCGGTCAAATTAGCCAGTGCCTCCTGAATGAGCCGCTCATTTTCCGCATCCAGGGCGCTGGTGGCCTCATCCAGAATCAGTACACGAGGGTTTCTCAGAATCGCCCGGGCAATGGCAATGCGTTGGCGTTGCCCTCCAGATAAAGTTACGCCTTTTTCGCCAACATGGGTTTTCAGTTTGTCTTCCAGTCGGTCAGAAAATTCATCCACCCGAGCAGCCTTTACTGCAGCCAGTAAAGCTGCCTCATTGGCATCAGGACGCGCCATCAAAATGTTATCCGCAATACTCATGGAAAAAATGACAGGATGTTGTGGGACTACGGCCAGTTGCTGGCGCAAGCTGCGCAAGGGCATGGCATCAATGGCCGTTCCATCCAGCAAAATTTGCCCTTCGCTGGGTTGATAATGGCGCATGAGCAGGGAAAACACCGTACTTTTACCGGCTCCGGAAGCACCTACAAAAGCCACTGTTTCCCCTGGTTCAATATCCAGGGAAATATTTTCAATAGCAGGCACATCCGGCCGCGAAGGATACCGGAAGGCGACGCGCTCCAGGGTCAATCGTGCCGGATTTCTGATGGAAAACTCAGAGGGTTCCGGAACCTTGCCGACAGCGCCTGACAAAGCCGGGACACTGTGTTCCGGCTGTTCATCCAGCAGCGCCAGCAAGCGTTCAGTGGCACCCGCCAGTCGCGACATGCTGCCCCATAACTCCCCCAACGAGGCCAAAGACGTTGCCGCCATCAGGGCATAAAGCAGAAATGCCGCCAGTACGCCCATGCCCACCTGCTTTTCGAGAACCGCGAGACCGCCCAGATAGAGCATGGCGCTGAGTGCCAGAAAAACCAGGCTTCCCGTCAGAAAGGTGGACCAGGACTGGACTTTAACCCGCGACCAGACTTGTCCCAGCAACAGATGAATATCCTGGCGATATCGGGTTTCAGTCTGAGGTTCGAGGGTAAGCGCCTGGATAACCCGAATGCCATTGATGGACTCTTCGGTATGGGCACTGAGATCAGCCAGATAATCCTGTTCCTTGCGGCTGTATCCGCGCTGCAGACGTCCTGAGCGGATATTGACAAATACCAGCAACGGCAATACCAACATTCCCGGGATCAGTAACTGGGGCATGGTCACCAGCATCAACACCAGCGCGCCGACCAGGGTGATGCCGCTTTGCAGACTGCGTCCGAGCACGCCCGTCAAACCAAAGCGTAAAATGGTGACATCACTGCTTAACCGCGAAATGACCTCACCGGTCCGGAATGTCTCATAAAATATGGCGGGAAGATGCAGCGCATGACTGAACACGGCGCTGCGCAAATCGGCGACGACCCCCTGCCCCAGCCAGGTTGCCAGACCATCCCGCAGCCCGCGCATGGCGACCGTAAACATACCCAATATGAATAGCGCAATGCTGATCCATAGCAATGCCCTGTAACTGTGGAACCCCTTGTCGAGAATAAAGCGTGCGCCCTGGGGCAAAACCAAGGAAGCGGCAGCGCTGCAGAGCATGGCCAACAGATAAGCCAGCAGCAGCCCCAGCCGGGAACGCAAAAAGGGCTTCAGTTTCCATAATACCCAGAGGTTTTTATTGACCGGACGTTGCCAGGGATTTTGCGCCACTCAGTCACCTTGTCAGCGAATTTCAGGAATAACACAGCATACGCTTGCCCGACGGCTTTGGCTGCATTATCGCGATCCGTCAATTGACCGCTGGCAACCTTCAGCAGCAGAATGTGCCAAATTCCCTCACTTCCTGGAATAACTATGCAATCCCTTGATGCACTGAATCGCTACGCCATTCCCGAACATGTGTTTTTTCGCTTTGGTCCGGGGGGGCAGATTTTTGCGGACATTCGCAACAGCAGTGCCAGTGCCAGTGTTTTCCTGCAAGGGGCTCATCTGACAGCGTTTCAACCACGCTCCCAGTACGATCCACTCATCTGGCTTTCGGAAAAATCGCGCTTCGCCGTCGGCAAATCCATTCGCGGCGGCGTGCCGGTATGTTGGCCCTGGTTCGGTCCGCATCCCGACAACAGCCAGTTCCCGGCCCATGGCTTTGCCCGCACCCACTTGTGGACCGTCAGCGATTCATCAAGCAGCAAGGACATTACCCGGATTACCCTGACCCTGGAGCCCACGAACGAAACCCGGGCACAGTGGCCTCATGAGACTCCGGTCAGCCTTGAAATTATCGTTTCCGAAACTCTGGAAATGTCTCTGACTACCCATAATGCCGGAAACGACACAATCACTCTGGGTGAAGCTTTCCATACGTATTTCTACGTGGGCGATATTCATTCGGTGCGCCTGGAAGGTGTGGATGGTTGTACGTATCTCGACAAAACCGCAGATTTCGCCCGGAAGCAGCAGGAAGGTGACATTACCTTCAACGCCGAGACCGACCGGGTTTATCTCAACACCCAAAGTGATTGCATTATCCATGACCCGCGCATGTACCGCCGAATTCGTATTCATAAGGAGCATGCCGATTCCACAGTAGTCTGGACGCCCTGGGCCGAAAAGGCTGCTGCCATGGGAGATTACACGCCGGATGGCTGGCGGCAGATGCTCTGTGTGGAATCCGCCAACGCCGCCGAAAATGTGCTGCAACTGCAGCCAGGTGAGAAGCACAGCATGATGGTGCGTTACAGTGCCGAGTCTCTATGATCCCTTGAAAGTGGCTGTTGCCGCAGAGGCTTTGCCGTGACTTTATCTTTCAGACTGAATCAGGCACCCACGGACGCAGCCACTTCAAACGTAAACTGTTACTGAGCACAAATACTGACGACATTCCCATGGCCAGTCCCGCCAGCATGGGATTCAGCTGAAATCCCCAGGGAATCAGCACACCCGCAGCCACTGGAATCAGCAAGATATTATAAAAAAACGCCCAGAATAAATTACCGCGAATGGTCGCCATGGTTTTTCGCGCTGCCTGCACCGCCGTCACCAATGCACTGAGATCCCCATGGGTTAAGGTCAAATCAGCCGTCTCCATGGCAATGTCAGTGCCTGAAGCCAGGGCCAGACCCACATCGGCCTGAGCCAGAGCCGGAGCATCATTGATGCCATCACCCACAAAGGCGACTTTGCCGCCCTGGTTTTGTAACTGTTTGACGATATTTGCCTTATCCTGCGGCAACACCTCTCCATAAAACTCTTCTATTCCAAGGTGTTCGGCAAGATGCCGCGCTGCGCTCTGGCTGTCACCCGTAATCATGGCTACCCGCATACCCATGGACTGCAGTTGCCGGACGACCGCTAAGGATTCGGGTCTTACGCTGTCCTGAATGGCGATTTTCCCCAGCAGATGTCCATTCCCGGCAATATACACCCAGCTTTGGGCCACCTGCGGCTCAGTCCAAAATTTAGCGTCCTGCGCTACGCCATTCTCCTGCAACCAGACCGCCGTACCGACCAGAATTTTCTGTCCGGCTACGACGCCCTCAACACCCCGGCCGGGAACAGCCTGAAAATCCGTCACAGGAGACAGGGAAATTTCCCGTTCACGCGCAGCCTGAACAATGGTCCGCGCCAAAGGATGCTCAGAAGCCGCTTCCAGCGACGCAGCCAAGGTCAGAACCTGGCGGACATCGTCTGCGACAATTTCACACACGGCTGGCGTACCCCGCGTCAAAGTGCCGGTTTTATCCAGACAGACCGTTTTCACCTGAGCCAGCGTTTCCAACGCCAGTCCTTTGCGAAAAAACACACCTAACTCTGCAGCCCGGCCGGTACCGACCATAACCGCCGCCGGGGTGGCAAGTCCCATGGCACAGGGACAGGCCACTACCAGCACCGCCACAGCGGACAACAGCGCCACAGTAATAGCCGGGCTGGGTCCCAACCATAACCACACCATAAAACTCAGCAGCGCAATGCCAATAACCAAAGGCGTAAATACGCGAACCACCCGGTCAGCAAGACCCTGGATGGGCAGCTTTCCAGCCTGGGCCTGCTCGACCATCTGAATAATATGGGCAATGACTGTATTTTGCCCCACCGCAGTCGCTTCGATAATCAGCCTGCCGTTACCATTGATCGTCGCACCGACGACGGCGTCACCTGCTTTTTTATGCTCAGGCAACGCTTCTCCGGTCAGCATGGCTGCATCTATATAGGATTCTCCTTCCAGGACGATGCCATCCACGGGCAGACGCTCTCCCGGTCTGACCAGGAGATGATCTCCGGTGCGGATGCGGTTGAATGGCACCCGCTGTTCCTGCCCATCCTTGAGCAGTGTTGCGTCCTTGGCCTGCAGATCAACCAGATGCCGAATCGCCTGCGAGGCCCGGCCTTTGGCCAGCTCTTCCAGATACTTGCCAAGCAGAATGGCGGCGATAACTACTGCCGCCGAATCAAAATACACATGCAATCCGACCTGTTTGAAAAGCTCTGGAAAAATCAGCACGATCATACTGAACAGCCAGGCGGCTCCCGTACCGGTAGCCACCAGAGAATTCATATCCGGAGACAAATGACGGTAGGCAATCAGACCCGGACGAAAAAAACGCCGCCCCGGACCGGCCAGTACCAGCGTTGCCAGTACGGCCTGAACCCAGTCCCAAAAATGCCCAAAGAGTGCATTTTCTTGCAGCCATCGTCCCAACGCCGGAAAAAGCAGGGGACCCATGGACAAGCACAAAATAGGCACAGCCAGAACAACTGCCGTCAGCAAATCTTTTCGCATAAGCCGCAACTGGGAGATTTTACGATCTTCACCCCGGGCATCAGCACGGACCGCCCGCGCTTCATAACCGGCATTAATAACAGCGGCAATCAATTGATCCTGATTGGTGCTATCCGGAAAATATTCCACCATGGCCCGTTCCGTGGCCAGATTGACGCTGGCCGACAGGACGCCGGGCACCTTGCCCAGAGCGCGCTCCACGCGACTGCTGCAGGAAGCACAAGTCATCCCGCCAACCTCCAGCTCAGATTGGGCCACGACGGGTTGATAGCCTATATCAGCAATCGCAGCCCTCAGCGTTTCCAGGCTGGTCTGGGTCGGATCGAATGCCACGGTTGCCCGCTCAGTAGTCAGATTCACGCTGGCCTGCACCCCCGGCAAGCGATTCAGGGCGCGTTCTACCCGACTGCTGCAGGAAGCACAAGTCATCCCGGCCACCCCGATCTCCAGATTTTTCATAACGCTCCCTTTCCTGCCCGCTGCCCATTGCTATTTGAAAATTGCAACCTGCAGCATATCCTTGTAGCCGGCTGTAATGTCAATCCACCACCACAGGCAACTGCCGAACTTTTCGTCTACAGCAAAATAGTTGATTTTAAGTGACGGATGCTTATCATTTGCCCTCTTGTGCGCATTTGCCGCACCCGCTGAAAATGATATCTGGAGTTTAACATCGTGGATATTCGCCTTTCCCGCCGCGTTACTGCGGTGCGTCCCTCTCCGACACTCGCCGTTACCGCCCGGGCACAGCAACTCCGTCGGGAAGGCAAAGACATTGTCAGTCTCGGCGCTGGCGAGCCCGATTTTGACACTCCCGAATATATCAAGGATGCGGCCATACAAGCTATTCATCGGGGCTTCACCAAGTACACCGCAGTCGGAGGCACGCCGGAGCTGAAAGCCGCCATCATGGCCAAGTTTGCCCGGGACAATCATCTCGATTACCACCCCAATGAGGTGCTGGTATCCGTCGGCGGCAAACAGAGTTTTTTCAACCTCTGTCAGGCCTTGCTGGATGCCGGAGATGAAGTCATCATTCCCGCGCCCTACTGGGTGTCCTATCCCGATATGGTCATTCTTGCCGAGGCCTGTCCGGTCATTATTGATACGGACGCCGCCCAGCATTTCAAAATTCTCGCCGAACAACTGGAAGCGGCCATCACCGAAAACACCCGGCTTTTAGTGCTTAACAGCCCTTCCAATCCCTCAGGAGTCGCTTATAGCCGCAGTGAACTCGAAGCACTGGGAGAAGTATTACGTCGTCATCCCCGGATTTTGATTGCCACTGATGACATGTATGAAAAAATCCTCTTTCAGGACCAGCCGTTCGTAAACATTACCAATGCCTGCCCCGATCTGAAAGAACGCTGCATTGTCATGAATGGCGTCTCCAAGGCTTATGCCATGACCGGTTGGCGCATTGGTTATTGTGCGGGACCCGAGACACTGATTACGGCCATGAACACCGTGCAATCGCAAAGCACCTCCAATCCAACCTCCATCGCCCAGGTAGCCGCCCAGGCAGCCCTGGAAGGGGGGGATAGTGCGGTGCATGAAATGGTTCATGCTTTCCGGCGCCGTCATGCTTACGTATATGGTCGCCTGCAAAGTCTTCCGGGCGTCAACGTTCTGCCATCAGACGGTACCTTTTACAGCTTCCCGGGCTTTCATGAAGTGATGCAGGCCAAAAATCTGCAGGATGACCTGATTCTGGCGGAAGCCCTCCTGGAAGCAGGCGTTGCAGTGGTACCGGGTTCTGCCTTTGGAAGCCCCGGACATATCCGCCTTTCTTTTGCGACCAGTGACAAAAATCTGGAAATGGCACTGGATCGCATCGAACAATTTGTAAAAAGTTAGGCGGGGCTGACCGTAATCGCGGCGGCGGCCTTGGCCGCCCTTTCCCGCGCCTCTTCCACATTTTCTCCGGCAGCGACGGCTACACCAAGACGCCGCAACTTGCTGGCCGTCGGCTTGCCAAAAAGACGTAAATCACTTTCTGGCACGGCCAGCGCTGCTTCAAGACCGGCATATCGGGGCCCCCAACCCAGATTTTTACCCCGAATAACCGCAGAAGCCGAAGCCCTGCGGAATCCGGGATCAACGGGCAAGCCCAGAATAGCCCGCAAATGCAATTCAAACTCGTTTTGACGTTGACTGGACAGGGTCACCAGACCGGTGTCATGGGGTCTGGGCGACAACTCACTGAAAATCACTGCTTCACCCTGCACAAAAAATTCCACCCCGTATAATCCCTGTCCGCCGAGATTATCCGTCACCTTTTGCGCCATGCTCTGTGCATCCTGAAGCGCCTGCGCGGACATGGCCTGGGGCTGCCAGGACTCCACATAGTCTCCGGCTTCCTGACGATGCCCGATGGGCGGGCAAAATACCGTACCTAAGGCAGAGCGCACCGTCAGCACGGTGATTTCAAAATCAAAGTCCACAAAGCCCTCGACAATGACTTTCTGCGCTCCAACGCGCCCGGCCGTCTGCGCTTCCTGCCAGGCCAGCGCCAATTCCGCCGCACACCGTGCGACCGACTGCCCTTTACCGCTGGAAGACATGACCGGTTTGATCACACAGGGGAAACCCAGCCCGGCCGCTGCCGCCTCCAATTCCTGCAAGCTGCTGGCGAAGCGGTAAGGAGACGTGGGCAAGCCTAATTGTTCGGCCGCCAGACGACGAATACCTTCGCGATCCATGGTCAGTTGCACGGCTCGCGCCGAGGGGACCACCGTGGCCAAGCCGGAATTTTCGATTTCCACCAGGGCGGAAGTGGCAATGGCTTCAATTTCCGGGACCACGAAATGCGGTCGCTCACGCTTGACCAGAGCCAGAATTGCTTCAGAATCTGTCATATCTATTACATAGGCGCGGTGGGCGACCTGCATGGCGGGCGCATCTGCGTAACGATCCACGGCGATGGTTTCAACACCCAGACGCTGGGCAGCAATCAACACTTCCTTACCTAACTCACCGGCGCCCAGCATCATCAGCCGGGTCGCAGAAGCAGAACACGGAGTACCCAGATTCATGCGCATTTCCTTTAGCAAAAAACAATAAAAGCCCAATATGTCTATACTCAACATAGTATCATCTTCCCGACAGACGCATACGCAAAGGAGCATGACATGAGTAAACCCAGTATAGGCATGGTCGGTCTTGGTCGCATGGGTGCCAATATGGCGCGCCGTCTGCATCTAAAAGGCATGAATGTCATTGCTTACAATCGCCACGCCCAAAAAGCCCAGGACCTTGCTCAGGAAACCGGCATGCGCGCTGCCAGCTCGCTGGAAGACCTGGTCAAACAACTGCCAGCCCCCAGAGTCATCTGGTTAATGTTGCCGGCCGGTGAAGCCACTCAGGAACATATTGACCAGCTCCTCCCCCTGCTGAGCAAAGGCGACATCCTGGTCAATGGCGCCAATGCACTCTACGAGGACTCCATGGCCCAAGCCACCAAGGTGGAAGCTGCTGGCCTGCATTATGTCGATGCGGGCGTTTCCGGCGGGGTTTGGGGATTGCGGGAAGGCTATGCGCTGATGGTGGGCGGCAGTCCTGAAGCGGTTGCTCAGGTCACGCCTTTCCTGAAAGCCCTCGCTCCCGGTGAAAATCAGGGTTGGCTGCACTGCGGACCGGTAGGTAGTGGGCATTTCGTGAAAATGGTCCACAATGGTATTGAGTATGGAATGATGCAGGCACTCGCCGAAGGTATCGCCATTCTTCAGGCCAAGACTGAATTCAATCTGGATCTCGCCAATGTCGCCGAAATGTGGCGCTATGGCAGTGTTGTCCGCTCCTGGCTTTTGGATCTGACCGCTGACACCCTGCACAAAGATCAGGTCCTGGCGGACATTGCTCCGGTGGTCGCCGACTCGGGCGAGGGACTCTGGACCGCACAGGCCGCTTTGGCCATGAAAATTCCTGCTCCGGTCATCACGTTGGCCCTGCAGATGCGTTGGGCTTCCCAGGGAAAAGACGACTATGCGGCCAAACTATTGGCCATGATGCGTAATCAGTTCGGCGGTCATGCCGTACAAAAGGAGGACTGAGTGGATAACCAATGTATTTGTCAGTTCGTCATTTTTGGCGCTACGGGGGATCTGGCCAGTAAAAAGCTGCTCCCGGCCCTGTATCACCTGGAATGCGCCGGTATGATGCCCAAGGAAATGCGCATTTTGGCTTTTGGGCGGCGCCCCTGGGACAATAATGGCTGGCAGGAGTTTCTCCGCGAACAACTGGAAACCTACGCAGGAAATTATCATGACGAACATTTTGATGATTTCTGCAAACATTTTGAGTACGTGCGTGGGGAAATTCATGAAAAGGAATCTTATGAAAAGCTCCGCGCTGCCCTCACTGAGGAGGGTGCGGATAAACCTGCTGCTACCATATTTTATCTGGCCATTCGCCCGGCAGATTTTGTGCCTGTTGTTCAGCAACTCTCGGGTGCCGGCTTCAATCAGGAAGGCGACTATCGCATTGTTATTGAAAAACCTTTCGGTGAAGATCTGGAAAGCGCCATGCGCCTCAATGAACAGTTGCATCGTCACTTTCGTGAGGAACAGATTTATCGCATTGACCATTATTTAGGCAAGGAAATCGTCCAGAACCTGATGGTCTATCGTTTTGCCAATCTGGCCGTAGAAGCCCTCTGGAACCGCAATTATATAGACCATGTGCAAATTACCGTAGCCGAAAGTGGTGGCATCGAAAGTCGCGCCGGTTATTATGATCAGGCCGGAGCATTGCGGGACATGTTGCAGAATCACCTGATGCAAATTCTGACTCTGGTAGCCATGGAGCCTCCCCCTTGCATGGAAGCAGACGCTCTGCGTGATGAAAAGGTCAAGGTACTCCGTTCTATTCGACCCATCCCCAAATCTGCGGTCACGGCCTATGCCATGCGCGCCCAATATGGTCCCGGGGTAGTAGATGGTAAGCATGTACCGGGCTATCAGGATGAAGCCGGGGTTGAAACCAACTCCATTACTGAGACCTATGTTGCCGCGAAATTTTATATTGATAACTGGCGCTGGCGCGGGGTCCCTTTTTATCTGCGTACCGGCAAACGCCTCGAAAACAAAACCTCCAGCGTTGCCCTGCGTTTTCGGCATACGCCCCAACAGCTTTTTCGAGAAACCAGCATCGAAAAAATCGAACCCAACTGGATCCTGCTTTCTCTGGAACCAGAAAGTCTGAAAACCGAAATCCAGATCAAGGAGCCCGGCCTGGAAATGCGCGTCCGTCCGGTGCAGCTCAATGCTTCCTATCGCAAGGAGGGTGAGCAGGAGCTGGATGCGTATGAAGCTTTGTTACTGGATGTCATGGAAGGCGACAAAGCCCTGTTTATCCGCTTTGATGAAGTGGAATGGGCCTGGCGGGTGGTGGATCCGATTATCAAGGCCTGGGGCCGGGAAACCGACTATATCCTCACCTATCCAGCGGGCTCCTGGGGGCCGGATGAGGCCGCACGGATTATGGACAAGGAAGATCAGTATTGGCGCAACAAAATCTAATCTGAGCGTGAGCGACGGCTATGAAACCATAACTGTCGCCCCTTGAAAACAACAAAAAAATCATACGAATCAATGAAAAAAATTATCTGCGCAAAAAGCGTAGTCAAACGTCTACAGCATAAGCTAATAAACTCGTCCTCGAAAGACGCCAGTTATTTTTTTTGTTCTAAATTTCATGCAGATAAGTTTACTGGCATAGTTCCTGCTTAATCATTTTGGTCGGTTACCCAATGACAGTCAAGCAAGGAGCCTCCATGAAAACCACAGGAAACACGATCATTCCCGAATGGGAAATTGTCCAGCTTTCTGAAATTATCAAGGCTATGTCTCATCCATTGCGCTACAAAATCATCTGCCTGCTGGGGCGTGGTGAAATGAGCATGCAGAATCTGGTAACAGCCATCAACACCAGCCACAGTAACGCTTCCCAACATCTTGCCTTACTGCAGGATTCCGGTCTGGTCCTGGTCAGAAAGGTGGCCAGTCGCGTCTATTACCGCATCCGCGATCAACGCACCTTACGCTTACTGGAAATCAGTAATCAAGTACTTGCCTGATCGATTTTTTTCAATATGTTGTATGGCTCGCCGCAGAAATTCTGCGGCGTTTTCGTTGATCGTCGCCGTACCGAGAAAACGACGCCATTCCCCGGCGCCAGTAACCCCAAAATACAGACCGTGCAGATGGCGACTCAGGCGTGGCGCAGGTAATGCCTCTCCCCAATTTTCGGCATAAGCCAGTAATTGTTCGAGCACGACGGATCGATCAGGTAATTGCCCGCGACTGTCCATGGCCATTTCCACTTCTGCCAGGAACATTGGATTATGATAAGCGGCTCGACCAATCATCACCCCATCGACGTGAGCGAATTGATCCAGTACTGTTTCAGTGGTCTTGAAGCCTCCATTGACTTCAATGCGTAAGTGGGGAAAATCGCTTTTCAGATGATGCACCCAATCCCAGCGTAACGGCGGTATTTCCCGATTTTCTGCGGGATTCAGGCCCTTCAACCAGGCATTACGGGCATGCACAATAAAATGCTGGCATCCCGACTGCGCCACAATTTCCACGAATTGATGCAAAGACGCATAATCCTCTTCGCGATCCAATCCCAAACGATGTTTGACACTCACCGGTAAGGCACTGTCCGAAAGTCCTGCCATCAGCTCGGCAACCAATTCCGGGGTCGCCATGAGACAGGCACCAAAACTGCCTTTTTGCACACGTGGCGAAGGACAGCCTACATTCAGGTTGATTCCGTCGTATTGATACTCTCTGGCCAGCCTGGAAACACGACGCATTGCGGCTGGATCATCGCCTCCCACCTGCAAAATCAAGGGGTGTTCGGCCGCAGAATACTCCAGAAAACGCTGGGGATCGCGACCCAGCAGCAGCGCATTAGTCGTCAGCATTTCCGTGTAAAGCACACAGGAAGGGCAAATCAGCCGCAAAAAGTGCCGACAATGGCGGTCAGTCCAGTCGAGCATGGGGGCGACTGATATCACTTTATCAATGGCCTCTATTGAGTTTATCATCGTATGTCAGTTGTTTTAACTCCATTCCTTTGACGCTATTGTAGGCGCGGATTTCATATACTGCGGCAAGTCTCGGAACAATCCTGTTAGCCCGCAAGATCAGCCCTGGGTTAGCCCATAAAAATGAAAGCACCCAGAAAATTTCGCTAAGTGCCTGTTTTATTTGGTGCTGGCGAGAGGAATCGAACCCCTGACCCACTGACTACAAATCAGTTTTAAGCCCCTTTTTAATCAAACAGATACACCTTTGTGCCCAATTTTTACAACGAGTTGTCCAAGCTGCCACTCCCGCATTATCCCCCTTTTTCCCAACCTCACTTGGGCAAAATTTGGGCGCATATTTGGGCATGATGATAAGAGATTTTGTTCAAATTGTCCTTAGTCATCCAGTATCGAAGTTCAGATCATTGATGCCACACGGGCCCCTGCACCCAAGCGGCATTTATTACGGGAGGACATAAAGCAGAGCAAAGAAAAATCTATACACGCTGACCAGAGTCCTGCTGGATAACATGAAACGTTTTTTAGCCCCGCCAGTATCTCGCCTCATCCAGGTTTCGATGCTTTATATTCAAAAATCACTGACACTGTTTGGCAGACAACATTCAGTAATGACTGAACAGTCCCAGAAAATACCTCAAACTGTACAGTAACCCTGCGAGAGCATCTCTGCCATTACGGAGATCGCGCTGCAGGCGACGCCAGAGAGGTCTTTTACCATTTCGCATGGCATCCCAGCCACGGCAAGAAATGGCAGAAGGTAAATCTTGTCTGATTTGAACAACGAATGGCTCCAAAACCAGTACACGTAAACCATGAAGCCAATATTGATCCAGCACCTTATCCACGGGCTCGGTCATTCGAGTGCTGAACGCCAGCAAGCGTTTTGCAGCGGCTGGGCGAATCAGATAAGCGGCCGTTCCCATAGCAGGCCTGACGTAATGCATCAAAGTATCGGTGTCATCCAATTTTTTGTAGGGTAATCCTTTGCGATCATAGCGTTCCGCCATCAGGCGGAGTACGTCCCAGTCTGTCACATGCGCCAACGCCAATTGTAGCTTGGCAGAAAATTCAGGATCCAACTCTACATCATCTTCCAAAATACACCATGCTAGATCTTGTGATTGTGCACAAAGCTCCCAAAGTGCACGGTGGCTCAAAAAACAACCCACTTCTCCAGGGGTCAGGTCATAACCATAATGCCATTGTCGATAACGCGCATCGTAAATCGGCGGGTAGGCGTCTCTCGTACGAGGCGTAATAGCCGGAAAAATTTTCATGGGTATTCCGGCGTTCCTTCGTAAATCTTCTACATGGTTACGGCGATCCATATCCTCAGTAAGCGTAATAACATAAACCGGCGGCAGAAAGGTTTGGGTGGATGACTTTCGGTGAAGGCTATCGGTGGACATGAGTCATCTTCCACCAGAAAGTGCGGCGTCTGCGCCGTCGTTCGCTTTCGTGATCTATCAAGTCCAGGATACTGGACAAATTTTGATGTTCATTTTGCAGGAGCTTCCACGCCTGCCAAAACTGGGCATCGGGCGATACACCACAGTTTTCCAGCACCTGCATCGTTTTGTGTACCAATGGTAAGATGAGTGGATTTTCTGGGGAATCATTCCCTGCCTGATGATGGCGCAATTTGCCATTCAAAAAGTGATGCTTATAGGTATGAAGTTGCTCGGCATGAATCGCAAATCCAAGATGCTCTCCTGCGCGCTGCATCGTCTGTGCAGGATGTTCTAACACCTGATCATAATGGAGGATGGCAATTTTTTGGTTTTCCAGCAGGTTCAGGAAAGGCACCCAATGCGCTAACCACATCAATTGGCTGCGCACGGCATCCATACCATTGCGAGTCTGTAGAGAGGCCACCACGGAAATCGGGTGCCTGAGGGCTAAAACAAATTGTATGTCTATTCCTCCCAGATCCGCTACACGCAACCAGAAAGGAAGTGTGCGCAAGGTTCTGGGATCCTTGAATCCCCAGTTATTCCAAACAGCGATTCTTTGTTCCAGTAATTTGAAGGCTTGTTCGGTCAGGTCCTCGTGACGTCCATCAAGAAAAACTTCAGCCGATAAGATACGCACATCGTTCCATGCCAAATCACAGCGCTGCATTAATTTCTGATTAATCGCAACAATGTGTGCGTCTTCCCAATACCCGCGTGGATTATCCATTCCTGGGGATATGAGAGCATCCCCCATATGGATACCCCAACATTCCAAACCTTTGGCAATGGCACTGGTCCCGCTACGGTGCATACCGAGTACGCAGACTACGCGGCGCGTAGTGGGAGATATCTCCTCTGATTTCAGGGCAAGTTCAGGCATGGCTGATGTGCTCGTTGATCGACCAGGAAGCCCGCAATGACGGCAGCTCCTGATTCAATAGGGACTCCAGTTTCAGGACATCAGCTGCGTAAATGCCCTCTAGATAGTGACGAACTGCGGGATCCAGCTGCGGTTTGGAAGAAGATTTTAAAATCAGGTGCTGATATAACCACCACTGCAGGTTTCTAGGCATAAGCCGATAGCCAATCCAGCGGGCCAACGGGCTCGCGGCGCAACGTCTGGACCACTTGCCACGCGGGGCTTTGTAAGCATTATGTACGGTGTTCAGATCCATCTGTAAAAACGGTTCAAAAGCAATACCCAGGTGCTGGGCAACGCGCTGTAAGGTATCTTCCGGAGCTCGAACCAATTCATCGAATTGCAGAATCTGCACATTGGAAGCGCCAAAGGTTTGGAAGTAGCGTTGTACCGGATCCGCATACAGGCCCAAGTCCACGTACATCCGCGAAATCCCCCAGCCTTTTTCGCGTTGCTCAAAATCACGTTTCAGTAATTCCACACTCAACGGCTGATCAACTATTCCCTCACGAAAATCCATCAGATAATGGGAATGAGCGCGAGCTACTGGATCACGCAGCATGATAATGATTTTGGCATCGGGTGCCACTTGATGAATGCGCTCTGGCACTTCGGGGTACCAGAGATTGGAAGTGCTGGCATCCCCAACGGCAGAAAATTTCAGGGCGCTGCGATAAAGTTTGAGATAATCTGCCTCGTCTTCAATAGATTCTATCAGGAGCTTACGATTGGCTCTTGGCTGAATTTGTGCAAAGAAATGGGGTTCCTTGAACGCCGGTAAAAAAACATCGGGATGCTGCTGAAGATGCCGATAAAGGGAGGTTGTCCCACCCTTGACGGTACCTACCATATAAAAATTGGGCCAAAGCGCTGAAGATGAGGTTGGGTATGATAAAGGCATTGATGACTCCAAGTACAAAACTGATAAAAATTCATCTGGGTAATGTGTCGTGGTATCGAGTAACAGATACCACGGCAAAACCATCAGGGGTTAAATGCTCACAGTTTGAGTGTTGAGCTTTCCTGTGGCTGTGCTAAAGCCGGCATTTTTTCAGGGGCCTGCATGCCTAACCAACGTTTCACCCGATCCCCAAATGACTCCATCCAGAGATAAAAAGCCGGAGTGATGTAGAGGGTCAGAAATTGTGAAAACACTAGCCCCCCAACCACCGCGACGCCTAAGGGCACGCGCGAACCCGACCCAGCCCCAAGGCCAAAGGCAATCGGGAGAACACCCAGAATAGCGGCGAAAGTTGTCATCATGATAGGGCGATAGCGCACGGCACAGGCATCCACAATCGCATCTAAAGCACTTTCTCCTTCGCGCCGCCGGCTGACTGCAAAATCCACAAGAATAATGCCATTTTTCTTGACGAGCCCCATGAGCATGATGATCCCGACAAAACTATATAAATCGAGTGGCTGATGAAAAACCAGCAGGGACAAGAGCGCGCCAAACCCTGCGAGAGGTAAGGCCGAAAGAATAGTGAAAGGATGTAAAAAATGTTCATATAATATGGCGAGCACCACATAGATCAGCAAAATGGTGGCTACCAGCAGCAGGGGCAGCGATGAGAATGCAGACTCGAAGGTGGATGCACTACCTCCAAATTCTCCTGTAACACCTGCAGGCAATATCTGCTGTGCGGTGGCATCAAGCTCTTTGGTCACCGTCCCCAGGCTGGCACCCGGGGCCAGATTGAACGAAATGGTCGTGGAGGGTAATCCATTGTACTGTTCCAGACTGAGTGGGCCTGCGTCATAGGCAAAATTGGCCACTGCAGACAATGGTACCAGGGTGCCACTGCTTCCCGGCACACTCAATGAGGATAATGCATTAATATTTTGCTGATATTTTGGAGATAATTCGAAAATCACTTCATATTGGTTGGAATTCCCGTAAATGGTCCCTACTTCCTGTCCCCCATAAGCCAGCGCCAAGGTCTGTTCGATAGATTGCGCTGTCACCCCCATGGCTATCGCCCGGGGACGATTGATCGTGATGGAAACTTGTGGATTGTTGGTTTGTAAATTACTATTGGCTGATTGAATCAGGGTATTTTTGCGCAACACAGTCACCAGATTGTGTGTAGCGGTATCCAGGGTGTTCCAATCCTGTCCCTGGAGGACATATTGATATTGCGCATTTGAGGAAATAGGTCCGACCTGAATAGCTGCCGGTTGCTGGAAAAATATTTCGGTATTGGAAAACTGGCGGGTTGCCTGGCGTAGAGAGGCGATAACGGCATCGGTTTTCCCGGAATCTCCGGATTTGAGGCGTACAATCAGGCGACCAGAATTGCTTCCGCCAAAGGCTCCAGCACCCTGTCCAGCCGAAGAGATAACCGATTGCACGCTGGAATTTCGCAAAACAACTGCCTCAATTTTTTTCTGCTCCGCCGCCAGTTCGGCAAAAGACATGCCGGTGGGATACTGAATACTGGCAAAAAAGGAACCATTGTTTTCATTGGGGATAAAACTTTTGGGTACGATCAGAGCCAACCCTACACTGCCCAAGAGCATCAATCCTGCGACACCCAGTAACCAGTTACGGTGTTGCAGCGCCTTGCGCAAGCTGCGGATATAAAAATCACAGCTGCGTGAGAATCCTCGTTCAAACCGGCTTTGTTGGTCCCGGTCTTCCGCAGCACCCCGATGCAAAAAACGACTGGCTAACATGGGGGTAACGGTCAATGCAATCAGGCCGGACAGCAGAATCACCACAGCAATTGTAACGCCGAAGGCCGCAAACAGATGCCCGATAAAACCACCCATCAGGATTAATGGCAGAAAGATGATGGCTAAAGAAAGGGTCATCGCCATGACGGTAAAACTGATCTCCCGAGAGCCGTCCAGGGCGGCCTGCATGGCAGAGGTTCCCCGTTCCAGATGGCGATTGATATTTTCCAGCATGACCACCGCATCATCGACCACAAAGCCTACAGACAGGGTCAGTGCCAGCAAGGTCAGGGTATTGAGGCTATAGCCCAATAACATCATGACCAGAAAAGTAGCCAACAATGACAAGGGGATAGCCAGTGCACCTATCAGAGTAGCCGTAGCCCTGCGTAAAAATAACCACATCACGCCAGCGACGAGCAGGCTGGCCAGCAATAAGGTAAAAACCACGTCTTCGATAGCTGCCCTGATATAATCGGCGTTGTCAAAAACAACCGAAAGATGCGCACCGCCGGGGGCAGATGCCATCAAGGACGGCAGCATCTTCCGGATCCCCTGCGAAATAGCCACCGTGTTACTACCGGGCTGACGAACAACCGCCAGAACGATGCCGGGAGAACCATTAATCCAGGTTTTTTGCAGATTGTACTGCGTGCTGTTTTGCGCCTTGGCTACCGCGCTGAGAGGAATGGGTTGCCCCCCTGCGTACGCCAGAATCAGATGATTGAAAGCTTTGGCCGTATGCAGCTGCCCATGTACCTGCGCAGCAAAATTCACTTTGCCGCCCTCAAGCGTCCCTTCTGGCAAGTCCACATTGGCCGATTTAATCGCGGACTCCACGGTATTCAAGCTGAGCCCACGTGCCGCAAGAGCAAAGGGATTCGCGTAAATGCGCACGGCATAGGTTTGTGCACCGAATACTTCGACATCGGCAACGCCCGGAACCGTGGATAAAGAAGTGGCTACTTTCGTTTCCGCATATTTATCCAAATCGTACAGCGGCATATTGGCCGCTGACAGACCGATATACATGATCGGTGTTGCGGTCGGGTTGATGTTTTTGACCAGCGGTGGTTCCGGCATCCCCGGAGGCAAAAAATGTTCTGCCTGCGAGACCGCATCGGAAACGTCCTGAGTGGCCTCAGCGGCTGACTCGTTGAGGGAGAACTGCAGGATAATCCGGGTAGACCCGTTTTGGCTGGTTGAACTCATCGCCGTCAATCCGGGAATACTCGAAAATTGCCGTTCAAGCGGGGTCGCTACGGCACTGGACATGGTTTGCGGACTCGCACCAGGCAGAGATGCTGTCACCAATACCGTTGGAAAACTCACATTGGGGAGCAAAGCGGAAGGTAATTGCAGATAGCCAAAAATCCCCAGGATCACAATGGCTAATGCGAGTACCGTCGTCGCTACAGGCCGACGGATGAACGGTTCGGAGAGATTCATGCCGTACCCCCGGATTTTTTCGGGGTCCTTGATGCAGCCTTAGTGGTGGAGGAAATAGCGCGTACGGACGCATTGGGTCGCAAGCGTGCGGGTGCGCCTACAATGACTTGGGTGCCTACGTGAATAGTCCCAGAAATGGCTGTCTGGCCTTTATTTTGGCCCAAAAAAGTGGCGGGTTGCATGACTGCTTTACCTTGCCGAATCACGTAGACAAAAGGCCCAGATTCGCCTTCCTGCAGGGCCAGCGAAGGAATCAATAAAGCATCGTGTAAGCGTTTTTTAGTAAAGACGACCTGCAGATACTCACCTGACCAGATGGCATTCTCCGGATTCGGCATGGTGGCCTGAACCGTCACTGTCCCGGAGCTTGAACTGACGCTGTTATCGATAGCGGTGATCGGGCCATGACCGAGAAGTTTCTGTTGATCTTCATTCCATACCTGGACGGTATCGGCCTTACTCTTCAACGCAGCGCGCAAATCTCCAAGGTTTTTTTCCGGAAGACTGAATTGCGCTTTGATAGGCTGGGTTTGATTGATGGTCGTCAGGGTAGTGCTGTTGGCCGCGACCAGATTCCCCGATTTGATGGTCAACAGGCCGACCTGCCCGGAAATGGGGGCATTGATCCGCGTATAGGAAAGATTCAGTTCCGCCTGTTGGAGGGCTGCCTGATCCGCAGCTACGGTCGCATTGGCCGTCTCTGCGGAGGCCACCGCTTCCTGATAGGTCTGCATGGTCACGTAATTTTTGGCGATGAGCGGCTTATAAGCCTGGACCTGAAGCGCATCATAGTGCGCCTGGGCCATTTCCCCTTGCAGATTCCCTTTATCCTGAGCCACTTCGGCAGAATACATGGCAGGATTGATTAAAAATAAAGGCTGCCCTCGGGTGACCCATTGTCCGGAATGTACATAGACTGCCTGTAGGGTACCACTCACTTGCGGCGTCACGGTTACGCTGTGTATAGGCACAGCCTGACCCAGCGTATCCACGGTGATGGGCAGATTCCCTTGGATCACCGATGCTACCTCTACAGGAAGAGCGGGAACCTTGCGGTGGTGGGCTTCCTGGCAACCGGAAAGATTGGTCACAATGACCAGTCCCAGTACCACAAAAGCACTCTGTCGAAGCCAACGCAATGAGGGGGTGGCAAGAAGCGTGGCGCGATTACGCGTGAGATGAATGATTTTCATGATTGATCCTGCAAGGATGTCAGATCGTGCGGAATTTCTATGTAACCCAACGCATTGGCCAGATTGGCCAGATCAATGTAGCCGGTCGTAATGTCCTGAATCTGGGTTTGTTGCGCCGTGGTCAGCGTTGCTTGAGCCGTCAGTAAATCCACCATGGTGGCCAATCCTACTTTATATTGCGCCCGAACAGCTTTCAGTGAAGCCTGGGCACTGGCTACAGCCAGTTGCGCGGCCTGAGCGGCCTCGCGTGCGCCCAACACTGTCTGATAGTCTTGATAAACAGTGAGAGAAACCGTTTGCGCTTCTTCGTTCAAACTGGCCTGTGCACTGTTGACTTGGGAGCGTGCTTCTTCTACCTGATAGCTGTCTTTGAAGCCAGAGAAAATGGGGACGGTGAGGGTAACGCCGATGGACCAGTTTTGCGAAGGAGATAACTGATTCTGGAACCGCTTTCCGCCGCTGACCCCCAGGCTCAGTGTCGGTAAGCCCACCGCCTGATCAGACTGGACGTCCGCACGGTCTGCAAGTATCTGGGCCGCATCGGCAGAAACAGAAGCATTGTGACTGATCGCATAGTGAATCAAGGTTTGTACGGCAGGGGTAACAATTGGTGGAAGCACCTGGGGGTTCAATGGTTGAAGCGGTATTGGATTGTTTGCCAGCAAGCCACAGGATTCAGCCAGGGCACCCTGATCCGAACGGACCTGAGCCCGCGCCGAAATCAGTTCGGCTTTTGCCTGGGCCAGTGCCGCTTTGGCTTGCAGTACATCACTGATCGTGGCCATGCCTGATTTCTGTTGAATAGTGGCCGTATTCAGGCTGGCGAGGTCTTCTGCAACCGTCTGTTGATAGGCGCGTACCAAGGCTTGTTCCCCGATCAATTGATAATAATTTTGAGTGACCGAAAGGGAGACATTTTGTAGAGCGAGGTTGTTATCGAAGCCAGATATAAATAACTGGGCCTTTGCAGCGTTGCGTTGGGCCGCACGCGCACCAAAATCCAGCAAAACATAACTAAGGCTCAGACTCGTAGAGTCCGCATTCAAGGCGGGTATGGCAAACCCTGCCGTGCTGTTTTGCTGAGAACGATTTGCCGAACTGGTGAGGGTCAGGGTCGGTAAATATCCCGAAGTAGCCACACCCAATCCCGCCGCTGAAGCTTGGAGATTGGCATAGGCCACCTCGGTAGCAGGATTATGACGCAGAGCATAAGCGGTCAGTTGGGCAAGGGTCATCCGATGGGTGAAATGCACATTATTCGGTCGGGTGGCGGTGGGAAGCTTGAGGGCATGATCACTCCAGGCGGCCCCTGTTCCCGAGCTCAGCCAGGCCTGCGTGTCAAACGGATCTGAAAAAAACCCATCCAACGGTGCGGCGGCGGCGGTCAGGCTCCAGCAGCACAGGGTGGTCCCCATCATGATCCGCAGAATTTGTATCGAAGTCACGGCATCCCCTTTATGCAACTCGAGGCTATACTAGTGGCTTTAACCCTGTCTGTGCAGACTTCCTGACCCGCTGAATTATGAATAGATGTAAATGGATGGAGGATCAGTATTGAATTTATCTATTATTTATCAAAAAGATGTTGGAAATATGCCGCCGCAGTTAACTGTTGAAATTTACAATCCTTAACATCTTCTCACTGTAGAATCGCCTTCTGCCGCAGCTATGATGCTTTCCAGAGATTCTCGCAGGAATCTGCTGGGACTCTTTCACGCAAGGGGGCAAATCATGTTACTGCGTCATACGGAACTTGTTCTTACGGCTATCCAGTCATTCGGCTGGACGCAAAGTGAAGCATCAAGGGGTACCCGATCGGTAACAGAACCCGAAATCCTTGACCCGTTCCCCAATGGCAAAACCCGGCTCAATGGTTCTCAACCGCCGATTCCAAGGATGCTGGGATTAATTGAGCGCCATAAAAATTTTCTGACGCTGGATGCGCATCAGGTCAAAGCGCTGAAGGCCAGTAAATATCTCCCGGCAAAGCCGGGAGCTTTAGTTCGTGAGCCGCTCAAAGCGGCTTAAAACGGGGACGCTAACGCGGCCCCTCAGTTTTGGCGCCACCACTGGGTGGCCCGGATCAACTCCATATGTTCAACTGATCTACTCGTTCATCCTCTTTTTCCTGATGGCGAATATAATCTCGAATCATCGCCTCATCTCTACCCACCGTCGATACAAAATACCCACGCGCCCAAAAATGCTGGCCCACGAAATTACGCTTCCGTTCACCGTAAGTCCGCGCTATATGGATCGCGCTCTTGCCCTTGATGTAACCCACCACACTGGATACTGCGTACTTCGGCGGTATCGAAATCAGCATATGAACATGGTCTACCATCAGATGCCCTTCTTCCTGTCTCTTATACACATCTCCGAGCCCACC
>NZ_JACKZA010000023.1 GCF_015100155.1 Acidithiobacillus sp. HP-2
GCTGACAGTGGCCCGCGACCGGCGCGCACCACTGTCAGCCGCTTCCTGTATCCAGGCGATCAATTGTTGCCGCTCCAGGACCGGGGTTAATCTTCCCCGATGYSKYCCCCCCAGAGGGCGTTCAATTTTTTTCGCAAGATCAGCAGCGCAGCCGCCTCGGCTAAGGCCTTGTCTTTGTGACGCAGTTCCCGCTCCAACTCACGAATCCGTTTCTGGTCTGCACGACCTTGCGCACCCGCTGTCTGTTTCTGTTGGGTGGCGGTCTGCTGCCCAACGATACAGGCATGTTTCCACCCTTTTACCTGGTCTGGATACAGCCCTTTCTCCCGGCAATATGCGCTCAACTCCACCTCGGACAGCAGTGCCGTTTCCACCACCGCTGCCAACTTGGACTCGGCAGACCAACACTCTGCGGTCTTCTTGGTCACTGCACTCATCGTCCCACTCGCTATCGCCTGCTTACGCCAATGGTACAGCGTCACATCAGAAATCCCTTCCTGTTTGGCCAGTTCTGGCACAGATAAACTGGTGGGCGGTAACATCTTCTGCAATACAGCGGCCTTACGTTCTGCTGAATAACTCTTCATCTCGATAATCCACTTTCCGCCCCCACCCTACACCTGACTCCATTTCAGAGAGGCGACAACTACCCTGACACCGGGGGTAGGGAGCCGAACGAAATCCCCATCACTAATGAGATTGCCAATAGACTTTATAATTTTTTTCTCTTTAGCTTCTTGCGCTGCGCGTTGTTTGGCACGGGCTGCTTCTTGATGCTCACTGACCCTGTCTATTGTTTCTTCACGAATGTTGATAAATTCAAGCCACCAGTCCTCTTTTATGGAAAAACGTAAATTACATTGCGGCGTTCTCATCAATAACTTTAACACGCCTACTTGACCAATATATTCTTTATAATTATCAATTATATTATTGATTTTGCATAGGTCAACTTCTTCTGTTTCAATTTCTAGTCTGCCATTATCGATTTCTAATTCGTATTCAAAATCTTCAAGTTCTAATGTTTCCGTAAAAATAAAAACCGCAGAAGCTCCAAGCACGTGTGCTGCCTCAATATAATCATCAATGCTCCCAATAAAACTATTGGAATTTATCTCTGAAATCCTTTCTTCCACTTGGATAGGGTAGATATTTTTTGTTTTTAACTTTTCTTTAAGGGCTTCTAAATTCATATTATTATCCTTATTGTCATGTGAATTTTCTGAAGTATAGTATTGAGTGTATATTGACGATGATGCCTTGTACTTAGCGAGAAAAAAATGAAGAAATTTATTTACTTCATGAGTGTTTTCTAAAAAATCCATAACCTCTTTATCATTTTGATCTTCAATAGGGAGATCGTCCGTGTGGTGTTCCAGTATCAGTTGCCACTTTACATCTTCTTCCTCACTAATGTTGTAATTTTTAAGGAGCCATTCGTACGCCTCTGGTGCGCTATCTAAGCCCTCTTCTCCCCATACTCGGTAAATTTCATGGCGGATATCATCTATCAGATCAGACTTGGTCATATTAAACCTTGGATTGGAAATCTAACCGTTAATTCTATGGCACGTTCATTGCCGTGTAACAAGAGATGATAATTCTATGGATTGTAGATAAGACAGAATGCACCATTATGTTTCGTGGGCGTAAAAATTAAGGCGTACAGCAAGTGCTGGAGTTTTTTTGAATGGGTGGACAAGGAACCGTACCGAAAGAACAGAAAACACAACAATCACCTTCCTTCGGGCTTAGAATTGCACCGCAGTTTTTGCAATCATAAAACCATTGGCATGCATCCGTTGGCATCGTTTCTGTTTCTTGGTGCCCACATTTAGGACAAGTGATTACTGATTCTAATCTTATTTCCACGAGCCTCGACCCTCAGTAAAAATTTTGTCTTTTAGTAGACATAATGCACCCTTCTGTCTCGTGGTCCCAAAACTCTGAACGACAGATCGTCCGGTTTTACTCAGTTCTTTTGTCACCCAGGAGGACCGATTATGGGACATTACGGTGCCTCTGCTCATTCTGGCCACCAGGTTTTATTCAGTGTTTGTCCGTCTGTATCCCACGGACAGGATTCATGGTCAGGCGGCTTTCCAATTCGCGGCGGTGGCTTGCCCCCATACTTTCTACTTCCTCCAGCAGGTTGACCCAATCTACAACACTGATCTGGCGAGTACGCAAGGCCTCCGTCTGATTTTTTGTCCAGGCGAAGAAATCCTGTTCATACAAACTCGTTGTGGATTGATCAAGCTGTCTTGCCGTAGCCATGGGACACCCCCTATGTTGGCTTGTCCTGTGAGGATAATCAGTTTGCTGAGTTAGGAAAAGTTAAGGCAGTTCCGTCTACCCAGTGAGCCTCTCTAGCCTCATTCCCCGAGCATAGAGCATTTTACTCTTTTGAGTATGGCAATCGGGGGCCCGCTATGCTGCAGGGTGGCACCGCCGTGTGATGCTCTCAGTATTTCGATGCCTACTACATCCCCGTGCTCATCATAATCCAAAATGACGCCGGGGCTGGCCTCGTCGCTTTCCATAACGGGATGCTCACTTAGCCCTATGGTCAGCGTATCCGTGTCCGGGTCGTAGCGTACTTTCATGATCCCCTCCAATACTTCTCTGATGGTCCTGGCGCACCTGTTCCGGTGGGGAGATTCCCGCTTCGAGAAGGCCCGGTCTGTTTTAGCTCCGCAATTACTGGTGCGCAATCCAGAAACAGCAGATTTGATCACCCACACCCTGTGTCCGTACTGCTCACCCCTCCCTGGGTAATCAATTCTCATTTTGTGACAGATGTCAAGCAAGGATTCATAAAACTGTAACATAGCTTTGTTATGGTTCATTCAACATGTAGGTTTTAGTCCGCAAACTATCGGCATTAGCCGAAATGAGGAGCCGCAATGCTATCCATCCGCAAATTACCTTTGGCAGTCGCTATCAGCGTGCTGGGTTTCAGCGCCTTTTCCAATGCCCAGGCGGCCACCGAGGGCCTGCCTTTCAAGATTGTGGCTTATGATGCCGCCTACACCCTTCATCCCAATGGCAGTTACACCGCGCAAATTCACGAAGTTACTTCTCCGCTCAGCCATTTCGGCGTCCAGAAGTTTGCCCAGGCCCATAAACAATATCCGGCCAAAATGGCGGATTTGCAGGTCATCAAGGCCTACACCCTCAGTCCTTCCGGTAAAAAATACGACGTCGACAAAGACAAGATTTATACCCGGACCCTGCCGGTAGTCGCCGATGCGCCGGAATTCAGTGACGCCAAGGCGATCACAGTGGTGTTTCCCCATGTGGCCGTGGGGGATGATCTGGTTTCGGACTGGCAGGAAGATTTCAAAAAGCCGTATTTCCCGAATCAGCTCAGTATCAGCCATACGGTGCCGTATTTCCTGCAAGCGGATCAGGTCCACATTGTGGTACATGCGCCGATGGACATGAAACTGCACTGGGCCGGCTCCGGCGCTTATCAGGTCACCCACAGCGTTCAGGGAAATACCCAGACCATCAGCGCCACGCTCAAACAGGCGCATCCCGAGCCTGTGCAGCCCAATGCCGTGAGCTTCTATCAGGTCAGCCCGACTTTCACGCTCAGCACCTTTCCCAACTGGGAAGCCATAGGCGATGCCTACTGGAAATACGCCGAACCCGCCGAAAAAGTAACGCCGGAAGTGCAGAAACTGGCGGACAAAATCGCCGGCAATAAAACGGGTAAGGCAGCGGTGCAAGCCCTCTATGACTGGACCGTCCATCATATCCGCTGGGTGGGCGTGGAAACGGGATTGAGTGGTTATAAACCCTATCCGGCAGATACAACCATGACACAGCGCTATGGCGACTGTAAGGCCGCTGCCGCTTTATTGGTGGCTCTGTTGCAGGCTCGCCATATTGCCGCCCAGCCGGTGCTCCTGGGGGCCGGAAACGATTTTGGCCTAGGAAAAGTCGCCAATCTCCAGCGCTTCAATCACGTCATCGTCTATGTCCCTCAGTATGATCTCTATCTGGATGCCACCTCGGGTTACGCCCCCATGGGCACCATTCCTTTTCCTGATGTCTACCATCCGGTCATCCTGGTAAGCGATCACTCCAAAATGGCCACCACCCCCGGCGATGGTCCCGCAGCCAGTGGCATGACTGGCACGGAAAAAGTCAGCGTCCACGCGGATGGCAGTATGGACGCGAGCGAATCCCTTCACCTGAGCGGTTATGGCGCCTGGATCTGGAAAGACCTGCTGGCCCGGGTACCCATGAGTGAATATGGGGCCGTCCTGCATCAGGCCTTGGCTCAGGCGGGGGTCATGGCCCAAAGCAGTTCTTTGAGTACTTCCCCCACCCATAGCCTCCAGGATCCCTTCACCATTCAGGCCAAATGGCAGACGGCACCCGGCGTTCCCCTCAGCAATGGCACGCGCATTCATCTGCACTATGGCCTGAATACCGCTTCCCTGCGCAACCTGACCGCCCGACTCAGCAGCCCCACCGTCCACTATCCGGCGTTCATGCCCTATGGTCATGGCGAATGGAGTACAGAGGTGACCCTGCCCAAGGGTTTCTCCTGGAAAGTGCAGAAGCACACGGAACAGGTCAAGAATGCCGCCGGGGAATTCACCGAAACCATTGACCCCCTCAGTGCCGACCAATTGCAGGTGACCTACCACATGGCACTGGCCCATGTGGTGTATAGCCCGGAACAGTATCCCGAGCTCTATAAGCTCCTCAGTCAGGCCTATGCCATCAGTCAGGAGGGATTTGCGGTATCCGATTTGCACCATTGACCAGCCAGTGAAGAAGGAAGCGAGCGAATAAAGATGCTGGGGGTTGCAGCCATTGCCGCAAGGAATTGCAAATGCTTGGGATAAAAAAGTATTGGCCTAATGATGGTGGAGTTTTTGAAGCGCTAAATTTTATATGGCGTAATGGAGTATGCATGGCCGCAAAACCAAGAAATAGATTAATAAGTTTTGTGCTGCTTTTGTGCGGGCCATTTATAATTTATTTTTTATGGCCTTCAGGAAGCTTACCAGTATATGTAATCATATGTTGGTCTTTAATCATTATGTTATTGATGCTTCGTATTCTGTTTGGTTTGATAAAAATATGGATTGATAAGATTAACAAATAAAAATCTCAGGGAGAATAATTTAGAGTGTTAACATGAATTTCATTAACATGTCTCACCTGGGTAATCTGGGTCTTGGTTTGCCCCTTGAGATAGCGATCAACCAATAAGGAGATTATCATGTTTGGCAATCAGTTTTTTAATTTAACGAGAAAAAATGATACGAATTATCTTACCACTAATTTCTTGGTCCCGATTTATATAATAATAGATAATTCTAATTCTGAAGGTGTTTTCTCAAAAATTGGACGCATCTACGGCGATATAGTCTCATTCAGTTTTTTTATGTCGCTGCCCCTTATGCTTGTTTTCAACTATTTTTTAAAGTTATCAGAAAATATCGTCAATCAATATATTGTTTTCCCCGCACTGGCGATATCAATTGGTTTTATATTTTCTGGGATTGCGGGTATGTTTTTACTTAAACAGAAAATATATTTCGGTTTTGTAAGTCCGTTTAATCCTGGCGCAGTGTCGATGAGGATGTCTTCACAATTTTTATACTTTAATTCTATAATTTTTATTTTCTATTCTGTGTCAGCATTGTTATCCTTATGGCTTCTCTTTGAAACGTCTGAAAATTCCTGGATGCTTGTTGTTCAGGGGTTGGCATCCCTGGTAATTGCTTCTTCGGCAATGTCACTTGGTCTTAAATTGGTGCGGCAAAAGATTATTAACATGCGTTTTTAACGCACTCTGGTCTGACGCAGCCGTCTGCGGTGCAGACGCCAGATCACCCAGATGCGCCAGCCCTGCATAATGCCAAAATAAGTAATCAGGGCGAGGGTTGCCCCCAGTATCAGGCTGCCTATCCAGGTAACCAGATAGGCATGCCAGAGTCGGTCCCCCATCGCCATGATGCCGATATCACCATGAAATATTTGATGAATATCACGATAATGGATGGTGATGGCAGGCGCGATGTGCAACTGGGTGAGTAGCCAGAAACCGAATTCATAACAGGCGAAAAAAAACGGTATGATAGTCAACGGACCCGTGACCACCCAGGGCATAACCCAGCCGATGGGAATGTAGGCTCTCCGCCAGAGGCAGAGCAAAGTGATGCTGAGCAAATGTCCAAAAAATGGCAGGCTTCCAATAAAAGTTCCAATGGCGGCAGCACGGGCGACGCTATGGCGGTGCGGGTGCCAGAGCACCGGGCGTGCCAGATAATGGGTAAAACGTCCGAGGGGACGTTTTTTGAGGATTTCCTCACGGGTGGGAAGGCGGACAAATGCGGGTAGGCGCAATGGGATATTTCCACAACAATATTCGCCCTAGTGTAGCCAAGCTCTTGCCTGGAACCAAATCCTGGCCGTCTTTGCTTCTGGTGGTGCTGGCTGCCGGTCTGGGAATGGGGCTTTTTCACAGTTTTCGGCAGTTACCCCCGCTGTGGATTTCCTTGCTCTTATGTCTTGTGTCATTGCCCTTTGCCTGGAAATGGCGACATGGGGTGCTGTTGACTCTGGCTGCTGCGGCCTTCTCTTGGGGAATCTGGCAGGCTGAGTCGCGCCTGGCTGTGCATTGGACCAGCGCCCGGACTTTTTCGGTGGAGGGACGCATCAGCTCCATTCCCCAACTGGGCGGGCGCGATTATCGCTTTCAACTGACTCCCGAGCGTTGGTCGGGCGAGTCTCCTGCCGGAAAACATCCCGCCATTTTGCAGATTCACGGATCCCTTCCCGAACTGCCGGTGGTTGGTCAGCGTTGGCATTTGCAATTGCAGAGTGAAGCACTCAGCACTTTGCCCAAGAGTCCCTTTGCGGATCTTGACCGTAAGCGCTTCTGGGAGGGTATTGGGGGCGTGGCACGGATCGAGAATGCCCGACTGCTGCCCCCTTCTTTGTGGAATCCGGGTGATCAGATTGCTGCTGCCCGCCAGACCGTGCTGCAGGCGACCAACATGGCCCTGGACCATGAGTCCGGCGGATTCGTCCAGGCCCTCAGCGTGGGGGTGGGTAACCAGCTTTCCCCGGAAATCTGGCAGGTTTACCGGGATACGGGTACGGCCCATCTGCTGGTGATTTCCGGTTCGCATGTGGCGGTAGTCGCTGGTCTGATTTTGTGGCTGGTACAATGGGGCTGGCGGCGTATCCCCTGGCTGGTAACGCGTTGGCCGGCACAAACGGCGGGGGTGATCGCCAGTATTCCGGCCGCCTGGGCTTACGCCAGTTTTGCGGGCATGCAGATTCCCGGTGAACGCGCCGCCTGGATGATCAGCGCAGCGGCAATAGCCTGGTTGCTGGGCAGGTCACATCAGGCCTGGCAGGGCCTGGCTCTGGCGGCTCTGCTTATTGTTTTAGGGAACCCCGGAGCTATGGTGGATGTCGGTTTCTGGCTCTCTCTGGGCGCGGTAGCGGCCTTGGTGGCGGTGGGCTATGGGGAAGGAGGCTGGCGCACCCTGCTGCGCAGTCAATGGGCGGTATTTATTGGCTTGCTGCCGATCCTGGCGGGTCTTTTCGGGCAGATTTCACTGGTTTCGCCGCTGGCCAATATTCTGGTGATTCCTATGGTCGAGTTGCTGGCGGTTCCGCTTGCCTTGTTGGGAACCTTTCTGGCGCTGCTGGATATGGAGTTGCTGAGCCGGATACTTTTTCGCCTGGTGGCTGTGCAGATGGACGGGATTACGGCGCTGCTCAGAGCCTTGCTCCAGATTCCTTTTGCCCAGGTACATACCGGCACTGGACGGATCTGGGCTTTACTGGCTGCGACAGCCGGACTCAGCATTTTCTTTCTACCCAAAGGTTGGCCCGGTCGCCCTCTGGCATTACTTGGACTGGTGCCGCTTCTGGTGCCTGCGGAAGGGAATACGAATTTTGAGCTGCGCAATCTCCCGGTACAATCCGGTATGGTCCTGTTTTGGCAAAAAGCCCAGCATAGCGGCGTGGTGACGGCCAATCTCTGGAAATCTGCTACGCGGCGTGAAGCCGGCCAGGCCCTTGCGGCAGTTTTGCAGCAAAAAGGACTGACCCGGGTCTCGGACTGGGTGCGCACCGATATTTCCACACCCTTGCCCGCCCTATCGGCAATACATCAGTGGGGGCCGCCGGGCGCAAGGAACTACCCGCAAAACCCCGGACTGCTTTCTGTTTGTCGCAAGGATGCCCCCAATCCGCCTGCGGGTGTGCATTTTGTGGATTTGGGTAAAGCTGTCCAGCCCTGTGTGCTGGCTTGGGGAAGCGGTCCTGATCTGCTGATTCTGGGAGACATGGATTTGGCTACGCTACAGCGCCTCGGAAAAGTTGGGTCTTCGTCTTTTCGGCAGGTCAAACTGGCTTTCGCTCCAGCCAGTTTTGCGACTGCAGAGCGGGCTTTTCTGGCCGGACTCATGCCCAATGCAGCCATTCACTATGCGGGGGACGACCCATCCGGGATATGGTCCTGGCAGAACCGGCATTTTGTCCAATCTGTTTCTCCAGTGCGGGCTTACTGGCAAATATAGGATTGAAAAATCAGATTGCTGCCACTGCCGTTTGTCGGGTCTTGTGCTATATTCCTGCTTCGTCCAATCTGATTGAAAGCTGGAGGCGGTGTGCAGGAGTTGCTGCAGTTATTTAAACTGGGTGGTTTTGTTCTTCCCCTTCTGATTCTGCTGGCCGTCATCGCCCTGGCGATTATCGGAAACCGTTTCTGGGTCCTGCGTAAGGCCCGTATTGCGCCCAAGGATCTCGCCCCCCGGGTCAATGATCTGGTGGAGTCGGGAAAAGTGCAGCAAGCCGTCAAGCTGCTCTATGAAAACGATACCCCATTGGCGCGGCTGATGCTGGTAGCCTTGCAACAGGCAGGGCAATCCCGGGATGCCATCAAGGAAACCGTCGAAGAAAGTGGTCGGCAGGAAGTCGCCCATCTCGACCGTTTCCTGAATTTTCTGGGCAGTATTGCCGGGGTTTCGCCCCTGCTGGGTTTGCTGGGCACGGTTTTCGGCATCATGCATGCCTTCGCGGCCATTGGCATGGTCGGGGCGGGTGATCCCAAGGCCCTGGCCAGCGGCATTGCCGAGGCGCTTATTACCACCGCCAGCGGTCTTATTGTCGCCATCCCCAGCCTGATGTTCTATCGCTATTTCAAGGGACAGGTCGATGGAATGGTCCTCGCCATAGAAAAAGAAGCCCTGAAAGTGGTGAACACCCTTTCCGGAGGAGCAGGAAAATGAACCTGCGCCCGCGCATCAATGAAGAGCCCGACATCAATGTGGTGTCCATGGTCGACATCGTGCTGGTGCTGCTGCTTTTTTTTATGGTGACCAGCAGTTTTGAGCATCAATCCCATTTATCGATGCAATTACCCAAAGCCCAGCAGGCCGCCGCCGGTTTGCCGAAAACGCCCATCACGATTGATCTCAGCGCCAGTGGACAGGTGCAGATGGACAAGCAGCCCGTGCCCATGACGGATTTGCTGGGACGGCTCAAGGCTCTTGCGGCAAAAGATCCGCAACGCGTGATTGTGTTGCGTGCGGATAAAAACACCACGCAGCAATATGTGATTGATGTGCTGGATGCGGCCCAGGAAGCGGGGCTGACCCGGATCAGTTTTGCCACTTTGAGTAATCGCTGAGCAGTGCGGCTGGAAGGGAGTTCCCTGCGTTTGGTTGCCCGACTGGCGGCCTGTCTGATCAGGGGCATATCTGCGACTTTGCGCTGGGAAGAGGTTGGCGATGCCCGGGTGCGGCAACTGATTGTTGCTGGAAAACCTTTTATTCTGGCCTTCTGGCATGGGCGCGGGGTGATGATTACGGAAGCTTACCGACGGGTGGGTGGCCGTGATATTGATGTGCTCATCAGCGAACATCGGGACGGTGAATTCATTGCCATGACCCTGGCTTACTGGGGATATTCCGCCATACGCGGCTCAACGCGGCGGGGGGCAGTGAGGGGGGGCAGGGGGATGCTCAGGGCTGCTCTGAGTGGGCGTACGCTGGCCATCACTCCCGATGGGCCCAGAGGCCCCCGCGAAGTGCTGCAGAAGGGGGTCATTGATCTCGCGCGCATTTCCGGCTTGCCGATTATCCCGGTGAGCTATTCGGCGCGGCGAGCCAGGCGTTTTTCCAGTTGGGATGGTTTTTTGCTGCCCCGCTTGGCAACCCGCATTGTCGTTACCTGGGGTGAGGCGCTGTATATTCCCCGGGATGCCGACGATCTTCTCCAAACCGAGCTGCAGAAGCAACTGGAAACAGACATGATTAATTTGCGCAAACAGGCCGACACGTTGGTGGGCCGTGAGTATGATTAAATTATGAGCTATTACGAAAATGGTTTGTTGCGCGGCCGCTGGGCAAGTTGGCAGGATGCCCGTGCCGGTCGCAGAGGACAGGCCAATGCGCGCTGGGGCTGGATTAAAGCTCCCGGTGAGCGCGGACCTATTCTCTGGATGCAGAGTTTCAGTGATCCCGACAATCAGCGGCTGGGTATTGAGCTGTCCAGAGCTATCGCCGAAAAACGCCGGGATCTGCGTATGGTCATGACTTTTGAAACGGAATATCCACAGTTATTGCAGCAGCATACCGAATCTCTGGAACGGCTGGGCTATGGTTTTGGGCCCTGCGATCATGCTCAGGCCGTGGAGCGCACTCTGGATAAACTCAAACCGCTGCGTTACCTGGCCTTGGGTCAGATACCGCGCAAGGGGCTGCAGGCTGCACTTGAGCGGCGACAAATCCCCAGCCTGCTCATGGCAGCTGATCCGCAAAACCTTGTGCCGACCCTGCTCGAAGCCGTATATCCCCGGGATGCGCAACAGGCAGAGCTATGGCAGGGTAAAATCAGCGCAGCGGTGCTGCAGGAACCGGTCGATTTTGCGACGCTTTTTACCATTGCCCAGGTCGACCCCAATTTCCGCAGCATGATCAGTGGTACGGATGAGGGACTGCTGTGGTGGGTGGAGGGGTTGACCGGAAAACAATGGCAGGACTGGCGCCAGGCCTGGGCGGCTTCGCCACTTTCTCGCCAGGGGTTGCTGTTTCTGGGTGGGGCTGAAAGGCCGGAAGACTTACCGCTGTTATCAAAATGGCGGCGCCAGCCCCTGCCTGCCGGTTCTGTTCTGGCTGTGGATGAAGACCGCTGGTATCCCGCCTTGGCGGCGGCTGCTCAGGCAGTGCATCTGCAGTCTGCCGCACCTTTCCTGCAGTGGCAGGTTTATGCGGGCTCCCGACCGGTGAGCGTGCATCCCGGAGTTGACCTCAATGCTGCCCGACAACTCGAAGCCGGTGCTGTGCAAGCCCTCAATAATCCCACTCAGGTGCTTCAGCACTGGCGGGATCTATATGCCGATGTGATGAGTGCGCGGCAACGCGGCGACGCAACCCGCCGGGTTTTCTGGCAGGAACGACGCCAGGCGGGAGAACGTCTTCCGGAATTTTTGCAGCGGGTTTTTGACTGGTGAGTTTCCGCCAGACCCTCGAACAGCAATGGCAGGAGGGTGGCTGGCTCGCCACGAGTTTACGGCCGCTGGGGATGCTGACGGGCGCGGTCGCCACCTGGCGGCGGCGTCATATCCATGGTCGGGAAGCAGATATTCCGACCATTGTGGTCGGCAACCTGAGTGTGGGCGGCAGTGGCAAGACGCCTTTGGTGGCAGCCCTGGCCCATTTACTGCGGCAGGCGGGATGGCAGGTTGCCATCATCAGTCGCGGTTATGGAGCGCATCCACCGCATTGGCCCTATCGGGTTCAGGCGCATGATTCTCCCGAGTGTGCCGGTGACGAACCACTGCTCCTGGCGCAACTGCAGAATCAAACCCAGGCGGTCTATATTTGTCCCGATCGTCACCAGGCCATTGCTGCAGCCGTAGCCGACGGTTTTGATCTGGCTTTGCTGGATGATGGTTTTCAACACCTCGCCCTGCATCCGGGCTTACGGCTGCTGGTGATGTCTGGAGCCCAGCCTTTTGGCAACGGCTACTGTCTTCCTGCTGGGCCGTTGCGCGAGCCCCGGGCGGCCCTGGCGGCGGCTGACGCCTTGCTGGTGGATGCTGCCGCAGCCACTGCCCTGGCGCAGACTGAATCTCCCCCCCAATTCGGTTTTCAGGTGCGTCCTCAGGATTTACAGGCGGTTGCGGATCCACAACGTATCCGCAGCCTGGACAGCCTGGCCGGAGAACGCTGGACGGCGGTGTCGGGAATAGCCCGTCCGCAACGCTTCGTGGATACCTTGGCTACTCTGGGGGTGGATGTAGATGCGGATGCCCGGTTTTTCCCGGATCATCACGTATTTACGCGGGCAGATCTGGAGGCGCTGTCTCGCCCCCTCGTCATGACCGAAAAAGATGCCGTAAAATGTCGGAAATTTGCGCAGCCTGACGATTGGGCTTTGCGGATTACCGCCGAACTGGCACCGGATTTCATGCCCTGGCTGGAAAGGGCGCTATCAAACTGGAGAAACCATGAGCATTGATCGTCGGTTGCTGGATTTGTTGGCTTGCCCCCAATGCAAAGGGAGTCTGCAACCTTGTGCACAGCGTCAGGCCCTGTGTTGCCCGCGTTGTCATCTGCAATATCCCATTCGCGATGATATTCCTGTTCTTTTACTGGATGAAGCCAAACCTTACGAGGATAAACCCGCATGAGTTTTTGTGTGCTTATTCCGGCGCGCCTGGCTTCTACGCGCCTGCCGCGCAAGGTCATGCTGGATGTCGGTGGTTTGCCCATGATTGAACAGGTACGGCGCCGGGCGCTCGAAAGTGGAGCTTCCCGGGTTGTTGTTGCCGCTGATCATCTGGAAATCGTTGAATGTATACAGAGCTACGATGGCGAAGCAGTACTGACGTCCACGGCCCATGTTTGCGGTACGGAACGTCTTGCCGAAGCTGCGCGTCTGCTGGAATTGCCTGCGGAGGCAATTATCGTCAATCTGCAGGGAGATGAGCCCGGCATGAATCCCGCACTTCTGCAGGCCACAGCTCAGCTATTGCTCGAAGATGCGGGCTTGCAGATGGCCACGGCTGCAGTTCCCATTGGGCACTGGGATGAACTCGCAGATCCGCATGTCGTGAAACTGATCCGCAATGATCTGGGCCATGCCCAGTATTTTTCTCGCGCGCCCATCCCCTGGTACCGGGAGCATTTCCCCCTACGGACTGGGGAAACTCTTCCGGATTCCGGAAGCTGGTGGCGCCATCTGGGTTTGTACGCCTATCGTCATGGATTTCTGCAGGATTATGCGCAATGGCCAGCCAGTGCTCTGGAGCAGATTGAATCCCTGGAACAAATGCGGGCGTTGGAGCGTGGCGTGCAAATTGCGGTATATTGCGCAGCAGAAGCCCCGGCATCTGGTGTCGATACGGTAGCTGATCTGGAGCGGGTGCGTACCCTTTTTTCTTAAACCAACCTCAAGGAGTGTCGTATGGATCTGAAAAAAATACCGGCGGGTAAGTCCTTGCCGGATGATATCAATGTGGTGATTGAAGTCCCCCAGGGTTCTTCCGTCAAGTATGAAATGGATAAAGAAGCGGGCGCAGTCTTTGTGGATCGTTTTCTGTTCACTGCCATGCACTACCCTCTCAATTACGGATTTATTCCCAACACCCTGTCTGATGATGGTGACCCCACCGATTGTCTGGTTTGGTCTCCCCAGCCGGTGGCTCCCGGTACGGTGATCCGGGCGCGTCCGGTTGGTGTACTGATGATGGAAGATGAACACGGTATAGATGCAAAAATTGTCGCCGTACCCCATGAAAAAGTGGCTGGAGGCTATGCGGACATTCGCGATGTCGAAGATCTGCCGGAAAACCTTCGTCAGCAGATTCGGCATTTCTTTGAGCATTACAAGGATTTGGAGCCCGGTAAATGGGTGAAAATGAAGGACTGGGCCAACCTGGCCGAAGCCCGCAAAATCATCGAAGCCGACGTCAAAAGACACGGTTAGGCTTTTTCCATCGCGTTGCTCTGCCGGGGCTTGCCGCCCCTAAGCAGAGCAGGCAGACTAAGGGGGTGACTCGCACATGCAGGAGACAACCCCATGTCTGCAGCACCGCCAGTATCCCGGCAAGCGCAACAAAGAGGCCTGAAAAACTCCTTTCATGCCGCCCTGCACCCTGACGAGCCGCTCTGGCGAAGGGTTCCCAGTCGTGACGAAAACGGTCATCTTCTCGCTGACTTTCGTATGCTTATCCCCGGATTACGGGATCGTAGCGGCCTGCGTCAGCAGCATACCTTGCGTATTATCAATGCAGTACTCAAACATTATGGTGCCTGGGTGGTATTTGCAGATATGAACATGCGCACCAATTTGCTTTGGGTGAGTATACGCCCTCGCCCCGGTCTGACCCTCGAAATTCCCGCCGCCATCAAGACGCTGGTGCCAGAGGCTTTGTTATTGGCTCCATACTGGCGTAGTGCTTGAGCTAATAATTATAATTAGTCTATTATTTAACTAATAAAATATATATTGACAGTCTAAATCAACTGTGGGATATTGGCTCCAGTAGTGAAGTTGAGCAGTTCCTGACCCGTTGCTTCGTTGGTTATATACAGAGGATGACTCAGATGACGATTCGTATTAATGATATTGCTCCAGATTTTACCGTTGATTCCACAGCCGGAAGGATTAATCTCCATGAGTGGATTGGCGATAGCTACGCCATTCTCTTCTCCCACCCGCGTGACTTCACCCCGGTTTGCACCACCGAATTCGGTGCGGTAGCCCAACTGGCTCCCGAATTCGCCAAGCGCAACACCAAGGTTATGGGCGTCTCTGTGGACAATGTGGAAGAGCACAAAAAGTGGAAGAGGGATATTGAAGCCTTTGCGGGTGCACCTGCCGATTTCCCGATTATTGATGACACTTCCCTGCATGTTTCCAAGCTCTACGACATGCTCCCTGCGGATGCCTATCTTCCGGACAGCCGGACGGCAGCCAATACGGCAACGGTTCGCTCGGTATTTATCATCGGACCCGACAAGAAAGTTCGGCTCACCATGCTTTACCCCATGTCAGTAGGCCGCAACTTTGCAGAAATTCTGCGGGCCCTGGATGCCATTCAGATTACCGATGGGGTGCCGATTGCTACCCCGGCCAACTGGGTACCCGGTCAGGATGTGATCGTAGCCCTATCCCTCAATGATGAACAGGCCAAAGACAAGTTTGGCGATATCAATATCAAGCTGCCCTACTTGCGGATGGCTAAAGCCCCTAAAAAATAAGGGCTGCTAAGTGTCGTAATCATGGCCCTGTCAGATCTCTCCAGATTTGGCGGGGCTTTTGTATTTGTTGAATTCTCCCCATTCAGAGCATAGGCTCAAGGATCGGGAGAATATCAGTGGAGGGTTTTCAGCAATGCGCATTCATGTTCTCCAGCATGTGGCTTTTGAAGGACTGGGTAGTATGGAAACCTGGCTTGAGGACCGCAAAGCCAGAGTGTCCTGGACGCGCTTTTATGAAAATAGCGCATTGCCAGCGCCCACAGAGTTTGATCTGCTGATTATTCTCGGTGGTCCTATGAGCATTCACGATGAAGCGATTTATCCCTGGTTGTCTGCGGAAAAACGCTTTATTGGTGAAACCATAGCGGCGGATTTGCCGATTCTGGGCATTTGCCTGGGTGCGCAGCTGCTTGCCCATGTCTGCGGGGCGCGGGTTGTTCCGGGCAAGCAGAAGGAGATTGGCTGGTTTCCCGTATATGCGGAAGTATCTGACGCCGATCATTTTCAATTTCCCCGGCAGATACAGGCTTTCCATTGGCATGGCGAGACTTTTGATTTGCCGCCGGGAGCAACCCGTCTGGCCCATAGTGCCGCCTGTGAGAATCAGGCTTTTCAGATAGGAAATCAAATCATAGGATTACAATTCCACCTCGAAAGTACGGCGTTCAGCATTGATGCCCTGATCCGGCACTGTGCGGATGAAATCATACCCGATCAGCCTACTATTCAGAGTGTGGAGCAGATGCTGGATGCTCCTTCAGACGCTTATGAGCAAATCCACGCACAGGTTCAGCGCGTTCTGGATTTTCTCAGCACTCAGGTGCCACAGAAGGTTTTGTAAACTCCGAAGCTTTCGGGTGCGGGTTGCGCGTAGCTTTCCAGACCGGGGCGTTCAGTAAAAGGCGCGGAGAGGACTTTGAGCAGCTGGTGGAAAAGACTGAGATCGCGGTTTTGGGTTGCTGCATTCAGGGCTTCTTCCACTTTATGATTGCGCGGAATATAGACGGGATTCACCTGATCCATATGTCGTGCTATTTCCTCAGCCTGCATGGGTTCCCGCGACAGACGATCCTGCCAGCGTTGCAACCAGACATCCACAGTTGCAGCATCTTCAAACTGGCTGCGCAACGCCGCAGGGTTCCCCAGAGCTGCAGCCGACAGGCTTCGGGATGCCCGGGTATAATCCACGGATTGACCTTCCAGCGTCGTCAGAAAGTCCTGGGCCAATTCCTGGTCCTGTTCTTCTTCTGTGTGTAGGCCAAGTTTGGCGCGCATGCCCTGTAGCCAGTAAGCTGCATAAACTTTCGGGAAATGGTTGATGGCTGCGGTCAGCTGGCGAATGGCGGCTTCGCTGTCAGGATCAACCAGTTCGACAAGAGTTTCCGCAAAACGGGTCAGATTCCACTGGGCGATCAGCGGTTGATTGCCGAAGGCATAGCGTCCCTGACTGTCGATGGAGCTGAATACGGTGGCAGGATCGTAGCGGTCCATGAAAGCGCAGGGACCATAATCAATGGTTTCCCCGGCAATACTCATGTTATCGGTGTTCATGACGCCATGGATGAATCCCACCAGCATCCAGCGGGCAAGCAGCGCCGCCTGCTGGTCGGCGACGGCATTAAACAGGGCCAGATAGGGATTGGTAACGGTTTGTGCTGCAGGATAATGACGGGCAATCGTATAATCGGCCAGTTGCCTGACTTTTTCCTGATCATTGCGAATCGCAAAAAACTGAAAAGTACCGACGCGGATATGACTGGCAGCAACACGGGCCAAAATGGCACCGGGCAGCGGCGTGTCGCGATGAATAATTTCACCGGTGCTGACGGCAGCCAGTGCACGGGTGCTGGGAATGCCGAGCGCGGCCATGGCTTCGCCCATCAGATATTCCCGGAGTACGGGGCCGATGGCCGCTTTGCCGTCCCCACCGCGCGAAAAAGGGGTGCGCCCGGAGCCTTTGAGCTGGAGGTCCCAGCGCCGACCATTCGGGTCCAGTAGTTCACCCAGCAACAAGGCTCGACCATCTCCCAATTGCGGGGATAAATGGCCAAACTGATGCCCGGCATAAGCCTGGGCCAAAGGCTGCGCGCCCTCCGGAATTTCATTGCCGGAAAAAATGGCAGCGCCCCAGTCACTGTCCAGGACGGCATCGTCAAGTCCCAGTTGCGTCGCCAGAGCATGGTTGAGAAGCAATATATGGGGGGAAGGCACGGTTGCCGCTTGCCAGGGGGCGAAAAATCCCTCCAGTTCGCGGGCGTAGCTGTTGTCAAAATGAAAGCCGTAAGTGCTCATGATTTATCGAACCATCCAGAATTTGGCAGAGGACCCGGAGGCTTTCTGTGCTAACGGCACGGGCCAAAATTGCGGCAAAGCCGCCGGATCCTCTGCTGTTTTCAGGTTCATTCCTGGGTCACCGCTTCGGGAATCCGCAACTTCACTGCACCATCTTCCAGTGTGGCGCTGATCCGGGTGCCCTTGGGCAGATCTCCAAAAAGAATATGCTCGGCCAGAGGCTTTTTCAGGTGTTCCTGAATGACACGCGCCATGGGCCGTGCGCCCATTTGCGGATCATAGCCCTTGTCGCCCAGCCATTGCCGGAGTTCAGGACTGATTTCGAGGCTGTAACCCTTGCTGAGGAGCTGCTCATCCAGTTCCATGATGAATTTGTCGACCACATGGAGAATGGTGTCTCGAGACAGGGCGCTGAAGGGTACAACCGCATCCAGACGATTTCGGAATTCCGGTGAAAATATCCGCCGGATGGTTTCCATTTCCTGACCACCTTCCAGTTCTGCAGGCTTCATGAAGCCAATGCTCCCCTTGTTTCGGGACTCAGCGCCGGCATTGGTGGTCATGATCAGGACGACATTGCGGAAATCCACCGAACGACCGCCAGCATCGGTCAGCTTGCCGTGGTCCATGACTTGCAGCAATACATTGAAAATATCCGGATGGGCTTTTTCAATTTCGTCGAGCAGCAGCACGGAATGGGGGTTACGACTGACCGCTTCCGTCAGTTGACCGGCCTGATCATGCCCCACATAACCCGGAGGCGCGCCAATGAGACGGGATACCGTATGGCGCTCCATGTATTCACTCATGTCGAAGCGCAATAACGGGATACCCAGCAGGCTGGACAACTGGCGGCTGAGTTCGGTTTTGCCCACGCCGGTGGGTCCGGAAAACAGGAATGTGCCCACCGGTTTTTCGTGGTGCCGGAGCCCGGCCCGGGCCATTTTGATGGCTGCGGAAAGCTCATGAATGGCTTTTGCCTGTCCGTAGATGACCAGACCCAGATCTCTTTCCAGATTTTTCAGCGCCTGACGATCATCCAGAGAAACATTTTTACCGGGAATGCGCGCTACGCGAGCCACCATTTCTTCAATGTCGTGGACGCCAATGCTTTTTTTCCGCCGCGAGGGAGGCAGTAATGCCTGAGCCGCACCCACTTCGTCAATCAGATCAATGGCTTTGTCAGGCAGATGGCGATCATGAATATGCTTGACCGAAAGCTCCACTGCTGCCCGCAGCGCCGTATCGGTGTAGCGGAGATTGTGGTGCTGCTCAAACTGGCCTTTCAGTCCGCGCAGAATTTGTACTGACTCTTCCTGGGTGGGCTCTGGAACATCAATTTTCTGAAAGCGCCGGGTAAGCGCCCGGTCTTTCTCGAAATGCTGGCGGAACTCCTGATAGGTGGTGGCTCCAATACATTTAAGCTCGCCGGAGGCCAACGCCGGCTTGAGCAGGTTGGAAGCATCCATGGCTCCTCCGGAGGCTGCTCCGGCACCAATGAGAGTGTGAATTTCATCAATGAAGAGAATGCTGCCCGGTTGTTTGCGCAGCGCTTTCAAAACCGCCTTGAGGCGTTCCTCAAAGTCTCCCCGATAGCGGGATCCGGCAATCAGGGCACCCAGATCCAGTGCGTAAATGGTGACATTCTCCAGCATTTCCGGGACTTTTCCGGCGACAATGGCTCTGGCAATGCCTTCCACAATAGCCGTCTTGCCGACCCCCGGTTCGCCGACAAACAAGGGATTGTTTTTGCGGCGACGTGCCAATACCTGCAAGGCTCTGGTGACTTCCTCCTGACGCCCGATCAGCGGGTCCAGGCGTCCGGCACGGGCCATGGCATTGAGATTGCGAGCATAGGCCTGCAGGGGGTCCTTGCTGTTACCCTTTTTTTCGGTACTCCCTTCGATTTCTTCTTCTTCCTCGTCCATGGCTTCATCCTTGCGCATTCCGTGCGCCAGATAGTTGACAACGTCCAGTCGGGTAACGTGTTCTTTCTGCAAGAAGTAAACCGCATGGGATTCGCGCTCGGCAAACATGGCGACAATAACATTGGCCCCGGAAACGGCATCCTTGCCTGCGGATTGGACATGGTAGAGGGCGCGCTGAATGACCCGCTGAAAGCCTACCGAGGGTTGGGTGTTGACGGTTCCGGCGGGGCCCATGGTGGGCACTTTGCGCTCCAGAAAGTTTTGCAATTCCATGGATAGATGCGCAGCATTTCCGCCACAGGCCTTGAGTACATCCAGCCCCTCAGGGTTATCCAGCAGAGCCAGCAGCAAATGTTCTACTGACGCATACTCATGACCGTACTGACGGGCAATCTGAAATGCCTGGTTGATGGATTTTTCCAAGGCCTTGTCGATCATCGGGACTACTCCTTTTCCATGATGCAGCGGAGTGGGTGCTGGTGTTGCCGGGCATCTGCCGTGACCAGAGCGACCTTGGTTTCGGCCAGATCATAAGGGAATACACCGCAGAGACCCTTACCCTGATGATGTACGGACATCATCACCGCAACAGCTTCCTCATGAGGTTTGTGGAAATAGGCTTCGAGAACATGCACGACATAATCCATCGGCGTGAAGTCATCATTCATCAGCAACACCTTGTACATCCTCGGCTCTTCCGTCTTCGGATCACGCTCCAGGATCGTACTCCGGCGATGCTGCGTTTTACTCATTTCCCCTGCTCCATGATTGACGTTGTCTGCCTCCATTGTGGCGTCTGCCCCGACCGCTGGCAAGGCGAAACCGCTTAAACAAACACCCCAAGCCCGATTGGATATGGGGGCGGGCATCGACAAAAAAAAGCGCCGGGAAAATCCCGGCGCCAGCAGAAGCAAAAATGCTGCAATTACTTGGTAATGTTGATTTTCGCCTGGCTACGCAGGTTGGATACGAACTTGGCGGCTTCCTGCTGGGAAAGCTGGGCCTTGATACGATCCTTCATGGCACTCAGAGGCGGCGGGGTCAAAGCACGCGTCGCCTGTACTTCAATGACATGGTAGCCGAACTGGGTCTGCACCGGGCCTACAGGCTTGTCAATGGGTGCGGTTTCAACAGCTTGGGCGAAAGGCGGTACCACCATACCAGGAACAATCCAGCCGAGTTCGCCGCCATGGGCTGCACTGGCCTTGTCGATGGAGTCTTTTTCCGCCAAGGTTGAAAATTTCTTGCCAGCCTTGAGTTCGGCCATGATCTTGTCGGCTTCTGCCTTGGTTTTGACCAGAATATGCCGGACTTCGTATTCTTTTTTGCCCATGGCCTGCACAAATTTGTTGTAAGCCGCCTGGATATCGGATTCGGGAACTGGATGCTCCTGAACATATTGATCTACAGCGGCATCTGCCAATATCTGGCGCTTGGCCATAGCCAGTCGTTCTTTGACATCAGGAGACTGAGCCAGATTATGGCTGGTGGCATACTGGGACAGGACTTCCATGTTGACCAGATTCTGCACGACCTGCTCGTGGGCATTGGGCTCTTTCGCCAGCGCCGGACTCATGGACATGATGGCCTGGACCTCACTATTGTCGATGGGGGTACCGTTGACAGTAGCTACGGGAGCAGCAAAAGCAGGTACTGCAAAAGCGCTGATAGTGGCAGCAAGAACGACCGCGCGAAGTTTCATAAATTTTCCTTCAGGTTAAGTGATGCTCCCCTATTATCCATAGTCACAGACAAAGGGGAAGTGTTAGCAGGAACTACGTTGCAGAGGAATTTCTGTTTCCCGTTTTTTTTCAGGACCCAGAAGGAGTTCCACCAAGGTAAGGGCAAAATCCATAGCCGTACCGGGACCGCGTGAACTGATCAGTGGGCCATCAACGACTACGGCAGAACTTTCATAATGATATTCCTTGCTGAGCGGATCCAGCACCCCCGGATAGGCTGTTACATGGCGGTTTTCCAACAAGTGTTGGCGGGCCAGCAAGCCCGGTGCCGCACAAATGGCCGCAATCAGTTTCCCCTGCTGTTTCCGCTGAAGCAGCAACTCCAGTAGAGGGCTGTGTTTTTCAAGGTTTTCAACGCCGGCTGCTCCTCCGGGAAGCACAATCACATCCATCTCGGTAGCGGCCAGCTCATCCCAGGTAGTGTCCGGGACCAGGCAGAGGCCGCGACCACCAGTGACTAGACCCGGGCGCAACGCAACGATGGTCACCTGGCATCCGGCGCGGCGCAGAATGTCACTACAAATAACGACTTCCATATCTTCAAAGCCGTCGGCGACCGGGATGAGTACCTGAATGGCTGAAGACATTAGCCAGCTACCCCGTAATTTTTACTTAAGTGCATGATTGCCAAACTCGCTCATTTCAGAAAACCACGTCGGTTTGACCGCATTTTCATGGGATTTATCCCGGTTCAAATTTATTGACCAGAGGCAACAGACAAGGGAATCACTTCTGGAACGCTATGACCATTTTCATCAACAGGTACCGCCTGTTTTTCGAGAATCGCCAAAGCCTCGCGTAAGACATAATCTTTTTCCAGATTCGGCTTGAGGACGCTGGCGGCCTCCATGGCTTCTTCCGAAGCAGAGCCACTACTGGTTTTTGCTGTGACGAGGGCGGGCTTGCTGACCGGTGCCGTGATGGTGTACTGCGGTTTTACCTTGCTGCAAGTATCGGGAGCTTTGAGAACGCCCTGTAATTCCGACTCCTTGAGCAGATCTTCATCCATCGCCCGCAGCTGGGGATTGGCAGGCTGAATTTCGACATTGGGCACAATGCCCTGACTTTGAATGGAGCAACCTGCCGGCGTGTAGTACAGAGCGGTGGTCAGCTTGAGTGCGCCACCATTACTCAGGGGAATGACGGTCTGGACAGAACCCTTACCAAAACTGCGCTGTCCCATGACGAGGGCACGATGGTCGTCCTTGAGTGCGCCGGTGACAATTTCGGCAGCCGAAGCAGAGCCGCCATTGATCAGGACGATCATGGGTGCGCCGTGGAGATAATCCGGGCCATGTGCCGTAAAGCGCATGTCGCTGTCGGGGGTCCGTCCCTTGGTGTAAACAATCAGTCCCTTATTTAAAAACGTATCTGCTGTTTCTACGCCAGCACCCAGGACCCCGCCGGGATTATTGCGTAAGTCCAGAATCAGACCTTTCAGGTGTCCATGGGCGGCTTTTTCCAGTTGCTCCACAGCCTGGCGCGTTTCCCGACCGGTGTTTTCCTGGAACTGACTGATGCGAATATAGCCATAATCTGGTGCCAGCATGGCGGAGCGTACACTCTGGACCTTGATAATGGCGCGGGTGAGGGTCAAGCGGATGGGCTGATTCTGATGCGGACGCAAAATGGTCAGGGTGACCTGAGTACCCGCTTTACCGCGCATCATGTCCACGGTTTTCTGCAGACCAACACCCTGCAATGCCTTGCCGTCAATTTTGACAATCAGGTCTCCGGGTTCGATGCCAGCTTTGGCGGCCGGAGTGCCATCCATGGGGGCGATGACCTTGAGCACGCCATGATCTCCGGTTACCTCAATGCCGAGGCCACCAAACTTGCCATTGGTGACCACCTGCATATCCTTGAATTCCTTGGGCGTCAGGTAAGCAGAGTGCGGATCGAGGGCATTGACCATCCCGCTGATGGCCCCGGTCATCAATTTTTTGTCGGAAGTAGGGTCCACATAATTGGATTTGACGATTTCAAAGACCTGACTGAGGGTCTGGATTTGCTGCAGGGGGATGTGGTTCTGATCCTGAGCCGTATCTGCATAAGCACTGCCAGCGTAACTGCTGCCCAGGCCCAGCACCAACAGGACACTGAGCTTGAGGCATGTGCCAGCTGGGCGCGACAGGATGCGATTGAGCGGGATCATAATGCATTTCTCCAAAAAGCATGGGTCCGGTTTCCAGGAATCGGAGGATCCGGATGAAATCAGTTGTGAATGTAATCCAGAGGATTGACGGGGTGCCCGGCGTTGCGAATTTCAAAGTAAAGTCCATCATTACCCAGTTCACCGCCACTGCCTACCGTGCCTACCTGATGCCCTGCAGCGATTTGTTCACCGACATGGGCATCGGTGGAACCCAGATGTCCATATATGCTGAGCAGGCTATGACCAATCTGGACAATCACAATTTGTCCGTAACCTCTGAGCGGGCCAGCATAAAGTACCATGCCGGGAGCAATGGCGCGAACCGGTGTTCCTTGTGCCGCCTGAAAAGTAATACCCTGCCAGTCGAGACCGCCGGTTACGCGCGGACTGCCATAGCGTGCGGTAATGGGACCGTTAACGGGCGCTGGATAACGGCCATGGCCGATGATCGGGGTGCTGGGCGGGCTGATGCTCGGGCTGGGAGCAGGCCGGAGTACTGGCGGCGGAGGTGTCGCGGGTGAGACCGGTGCCGGAACGGGTTTCCGGGGAACCGTGGTAATGTGCGGCGGATGAACTTCGATAGTCGGAGGTGCAGCATTTTCGGCAGCACGTTGGACTTGTTCCGCACGCTGTTGTTCCTCGGCTTTTTGTACTGCTGCAGCGCGTTGTTCGGCACGTTTTTCCGCAACCATGCGGCGTTGTTGGGCTGCTCTTGCCTCGGCGGCGGCGCGTGCCTGCGCTGCCGCACGTGCCGCCGCCTCGGCCGCTGCCTTGCGTCGAGCTGCTTCGGCAACAGCCTCCTGGTGCCGGAACTGGACAACCAGACGACCCACCAAGCCATTAAGAATATTGGCGTTAGCCTGTAATTCGGCAATTTTGGCCTTGTCTTTGGCGATCCGGTCGGTCAGCTGATTTTCGAGAGTGGCATGTTGCTGACGCTGCTGGTTCAGGGTGTTTTCCTGGGCCTGGATCTGCGTGGCGAGTTTCACCAATCCCGCTTCTCTCAGCTCTACCTGGTGTTGTGTCTGAACGATTTGTGTCGCCGTATTTTGGGTTTTTACAATGAGCGTGCTGCGGGCTTTGGCCAGGGAAGCATAATAAACGCTCATCCGTCCCAATTCTCCGGGCTTTTCGGTTTGTAGCCAGACTGCGAGGGGAGTTGTACCCCCGAGCATGTAAGCCCCCCGCAATTGTTTACCCAGAATGTCTTTCTGCTGGACTAACTCTGCCTGCAATCCCGTTATTTTTTGTTTCAGTTCATTGAGCTTTAATTGGGTTTGTTGTTGTTGCGCCTGAATGCCAGCCAGCTTTTTTCGGGTCGTCGCAATTTTTAGATCAAGCGTCTTAATTTCGTCGCGCAGCTCCGCCTGGGTTTTTTGACCGGCGTTCAGATGGGCCTGGATTTGACCCAGATTCTCGTGGAGATGCTCCAGTTTTTCGCGGCTATTTTGGATTTTCTCCTGAAGCGAGCTGGCATCAGCTCCCAGTGGAAGTAATCCGGTCAGTATCAGCAGGGTAACCGAACGGAGCAAAATCCTTGAGGTCATTTAGGCAGTCTGTACCAGATTTTTTCCACCCATTTCCGGCGGTATGGGCATACCCATGAGATGCAGAAGCGTTGGCGCAAGATCTTCCAGAGCACCGCCCGACAAGAGCTCGGCGGGTCGTCCGATATACAATAGGGGCACCGGGTTGCAGGTATGCGAGGTGTGTGCCTGTCCACTTTCGGTATCCAGCATCTGCTCAACATTCCCATGGTCTGCGGTAATCAGGACTTCTCCACCGACATTACGGACGGCGCTGACAATACGTCCGAGGCTTTGATCGACGGCCTCTACTGCAGTAATGGCGGCACTGAGTTTGCCGCTGTGACCAACCATATCGGGGTTGGCAATATTGCAGACGATGGCATCATATCGGCGACTTTCCACCTGCTCTACCAGCGCATCCGTCAGAGCGTTCACACTCATTTCCGGCTGCAGATCGTAGGTGGTGACCTTTGGAGAAGGAATCAGAATCCGGTCTTCGCCAGGATAAACAGTTTCGTCACCACCATTCAGAAAGAAGGTTACGTGCGCGTATTTTTCCGTTTCCGCAATGCGTAACTGATGTAATCCATGTTGGGCAAGCCATTCCCCGAAGGTATTTTTGAGCCGGGTCGGAGGAAAAGCTACATGGACGTCAAAATGTTCACTATATTCAGTGAGGGTCACAAAATCTGCGAGTTTGGGTGTGGCCTGACGGGGAAACCCGTCGAAGTCGGCCTCAATGAAGGGGCGGGTAATCTGCCGGGCGCGATCAGAACGAAAGTTCATGAACAGGACGGCGTCATGATCCTGAATACAGATGGGTGTGCTGCCGATTTGTGAGGGGGCAACAAATTCATCACTTTCGCCCCGGGCATAAGCGGCCGCCAGCGCCTCCTGACCCGTGGCATAGTGGGTACCTTTGCCAAGAGTAAGCAAATCATAAGCTTGTTGTACCCGATCCCAGCGGTGATCCCGATCCATGGCATAAAACCGACCAATCAGCGAGGCCAGTTCTCCACCGTGGGCTTTCAATTCGGCTGACAGTTTTTCCAGAGAATTTTCCGCACAGCGGGGTAGGGTGTCGCGTCCATCCAGAAAAGCATGTACGTACACCCGTTCCGCTCCCCGACTTCGAGCCAGACGCAGGGCGGCAAACAGGTGTTCTTCGTGGGAATGAACCCCCCCCGCCGAGAGTAATCCAAGGATATGGACCGCTCCGCCCTGAGCTTTGGCCGTATCAACTGCCGCACAAAGTGCGCTGTTTTTATAGAAACTTGCGTCCATGATGCCACGGTTGATGCGTTCGTATTCCTGGTAAACAACCCGTCCGGCCCCGATATTGATATGCCCGACTTCACTGTTGCCCATCTGCCCGCCGGGCAGCCCTACGGAAGCCCCGGAGGCATTGAGGAGGTTATGAGGATGGCTACGCCACCAGCCGTCCCAGTTAGGCGTATGGGCCAGGGCAATGGCATTGTTTTCAGGATCTTCGCGATAACCCCAGCCATCCAGGATTAGCAGCAGTACGGGGCGCGGTGTGTGGGCCATCAATTTCCTCTAAACCGAGAAAGAATACAAATTAAGGGCGCATTAAAGCAGATCAGGCGAATTCTGTCATGGGGTCATCACCAGTGGTTTGAGATGCCAGATATCCGCATTATATTCCCGAATGGTGCGGTCGCTGGAAAATACGCCGCTGGCAGCACTGTTCAAAATACTCAGACGCTGCCATTCGGTCTGGTCACGCCACAATGCGGCCGCCTCCTGTTGTTTCAGCTTATAGCTGGTGAAGTCGGCCAGTACCATCCAGGGGTCATGTGGATTATTCAGGGTGTGTATGATGGGATCAAAAATACCCGGTTCAAAGGCATTGAAATACCCGCTGTGCAGGAGGTCCATCACTCTCTGCAGATCGTGGTCGGCCTGCAAATAAATTTCTGGTTGATAGTTGCCCCTTAACTGACTGACTTCCTGGGCATTCAGGCCAAACAGAAAAAAGTGTTCGGGCCCGACGGCATCGCGGATTTCAATATTGGCACCATCCAGCGTACCGATCGTCAGTGCGCCGTTCATCATGAACTTCATGTTGCCGGTTCCTGAGGCTTCCTTACCCGCCGTGGAAATTTGCTCGGACAAATCGGTGGCTGCACAAATCTGTTCCATAAGGGAAACCCGATAGTCCGGCAGGAAACAGACCCGCAAGCGACCGGCGGTATCGGCATCATGATTGACCACGTTGGCAATGTTGTTGATGAGTTTGATGATCCGCTTGGCCATGAAATAACCGGGGGCGGCTTTCCCGGCGAATAGCACATTACGCGGGGTGACTTCGGAGCCTTCACCACGTTTGATGCGATCGTAAAGGTGAATGACATGGAGGGCGTTGAGCAGTTGCCGTTTGTATTCATGAATGCGTTTGACTTGGGTATCGACCATGGCACCCGAAATAAAATGCACACCGGTTTGTTCCAGAACCAGCCTGGCGAGGCGGGCCTTGTTGATTTGGCGGACCGCATCCCAACGTTTGCGGAAAGTGGCGTCTTCTGCAAAGGGGGCCAGAGCCTTGAGATGATCCAGGTCGTTCTTCCAGTCAGGACCAATCTGCTCGGTAAGCAGTTCCCGCAAGGCGGGATTGGCCCATTGCAACCAGCGCCGGGGCGTGACGCCATTGGTTTTGTTGTTGAACTTTTGGGGCCAGAGCTTATGGAAGTCGGCGAACAGCTCGTCGCAAAGCAGTTCCGTGTGCAGTGCGGCTACGCCGTTGACGGAAAAGCTCCCCACCACCGCCAGGTGAGCCATGCGGACCATTTGTTCGCCATTTTCCTCGATGATGGACAGGCGTTGTAGCAAGGCATTATCCCCTGGTGCCCGACGGGCCACTTCCTGCAGGAAACGCCCATTGATTTCAAAAATGATTTCCAGAAGGCGTGGCAGGAGTTGGCGAAACAGGCGTACCGGCCAGCGTTCCAGAGCCTCTGGAAGCAGGGTGTGGTTGGTATAGGCCATGGTGTGGCTGGTGATTTTCCAGGCGCTATCCCAGTCCAGGCCATGTTCATCCATCAGCAGGCGCATCAGTTCCGGCACTGCGCAACTGGGATGCGTATCGTTGAGCTGAAAACAGTGATGTTTGGCAAAATGGGTAAAATTTTCACCATGTACAGCGACCCAGTCGGCCATCACATCCTGAAGACTGGCTGAGGCCAGAAAATACTGCTGACGCAAGCGTAGTTCCTTACCATTTTCACTGCTGTCATTGGGATAAAGCACCATGCTGATATGTTCAGCATTATTTTTAGCTGCTACAGCTTCGGGATAGGCACCCGCATTGAATTCGCCGAGATCAAATATGTCGGTGGAGGCGGCGCGCCATAGCCGCAGGGTGTTGACGACCTCATTGCGATAACCCGGTATGGGAATGTCATAAGGGACAGCGAGGACATCGTGGGTATCCACCCAACGATGATGTAATTTGCCCTGAGCATCCTTATACACATCGCTGCGCCCGAAAAAATGAATGTGACGCACGCGTTCTGGTCGTTTCAGTTCCCAGGGGTAACCATTTTTCAGCCAGTGGTCGGGTTCTTCGACCTGCTCGCCCGCCCGAATTTCCTGACGAAACATGCCATAACTGTAGCGTATGCCATAACCCGTGACGGGGAGCCCCAGTGACGCACAACTATCGAGAAAGCAGGCAGCCAGACGACCCAGTCCGCCATTCCCCAGACCCGCATCGGGTTCTGTCTCAATGACGTCTGTCAATTGTCGATGTTCCTGCTCAAGGACTGTCCCGGCCGCTTCTTCCAGCCCCAGATTGAGCAGGGTGTTACCCATGGTACGGCCCAGCAAAAATTCGAGAGACAGGTAAAAAGTGCGCTTACCTTTCTCTTCCGCCACTTTTTGCTGGGTTTTTTTCCAGCGTTCTACCAGGCGATCACGCAGGCTCATGGATAGCGCGGTATATACATTAATTTTCGAGCCGGTTTCTGCTTCCGCACCCAAGGTATGAAACAGGTAATGCCGGGTATCGGAGCACAGGCTGCTGGCATCCATACCAAGAGGGGGTAAGACACAGGCGTTTTTCGCAGGACGTCTGGCAGGCATGATGTGGCTCCTCATGTGCGGATGGTCGACACTCCCATCATAGAATGATGTTATGGGGAATTGAAAGGGGTTATGGTGCCGAGATTGGCGATTATTTCCTGGATGGACATTATTTCAGATCGGCATGGCAAAGATGCTAATCTTGAGGCGATAAAAATACATTTGACCAGAGATCCGGTCAGTTATTCATCCCTTTGAAAAGGAGTCGTTCATGGCTAAATCTTTGGCAGATTATATTCGCAGTGCTCGGAGTCAAATTCGTGAAGTGGATTGCGATACTCTGGAAGACTGGCTGCGTACCCGCGACGACTTGGTGCTGGTGGATGTGCGGGAAGCCCATGCTTTTGTCGAAGGGCATCTACCCGAAGCCATTCATGTTCCTCGAGGCTATCTGGAAGCCCTTGCTGATCCGGATTACGGCCATTGCCACCCGGTGTTGTCCCAGGCGCGGGATCAGGTGGTGGTGTTGTATTGTGACAGCGGAACGCGTTCCGCACTTTCTGCCGTCACTTTGCAGGAAATGGGTTTTAACGAGGTATATAACCTGGGTGGCGGCATCAATGTCTGGGATGCAGAAGACAAGCCCATTGTGACCTGATGCGTTGAGCTTCAATATGCGTTGAGCTTCAATCGGGCCGCTGGCAGCAAGGCTTTTTGCTCCAACGTCCCTTGCCTGTTGTTCTAGGGCTCATCCTGCTGTCAGGAGAGAACTCGCCCTGCGGGCTCAAACAGCTCTCCTTACGGGCGCAGGATTTCGCCAAGAACAACAACGGCTCGGGCCAAAGTCGCTGCAAAGCCTTGCTGCCAGCGGCCCGATTGAAGCGACGGCATTAATTACTCAATCTGGCCTCCAAAATTTTCCTGGTAACGTTTTTTGAATTCGCTCCAGGTGAAATGATGATTTTGGGTGCCAGCCGTTTCAATTTTGTAGGCGCCCATCAACGAGGCAATTTTGCCACTGGTTTCCCAGCCCAGATTATGTTCAAGGCCGTAAAGCAAACCTGCCCGATAGGCGTCGCCGCAACCGGTGGGATCAAGTACTGCCTTGGGTTTGGCCGCAGGAATCTGCGTTTCCTGGTCTTCGTGGTAGATGATGGAACCCTGCTCGCCTTTGGTGACGATCAGCGCTTTCAGGCGTTGGCGCAACTCCGCGACGCTTAAGCCGGTACGAGCCTGAACCATCTGGCATTCATAGTCATTAACCGTCAGATAGTCGGCCATATCAATGAGACGGGTCAGGGTTGCTGCGTCAAACAGCGGCAGTCCCTGTCCGGGATCAAACAGTGTGGGAATGCCTGCGCGGGTCAAGTCCTCCAGATGCTGGATCATGGCCCCCAAACCATCGGGTGAGACAATGGCCCAGTGCACATCGCTGGGGATTTGTCCGTCCAGATGGTTTTCCTGGGCCATAAACATTGCACCTGGATGAAAAGCGGTGATCTGATTGTCGTCCAGATCGGTGGTGATAAAAGCCTGCGCCGTGTAATGATCAGGGAGGATGCGAATCAGATGGGTATCCAGCCCCTGCTGTTTTATATGCTCAAGGTAGGGTGTGAAATCCTGACCGGCGGTGCCGGCAATGACGGGGTTTCCTCCCAGCAGCTTGAGATTGTAAGCAATGTTACCGGCACAACCGCCAAAATCGCGACGCATTTCCGGTACGGTAAAAGACACATTCAACATGTGTACCTGCTCAGGCAGGATGTGGGCCTTGAAACGGTCCTGAAACACCATAATGGTATCAAAGGCCAGTGATCCGCAGACGAGTGTGGACATGGCAACTCCTTGTTGGGTTTTTGTCAAATTGTTGGGTTGGGTGTGGTATTTTTGCTGAAAACAGGCTATTATCATAACAGGTTTTTACGAATTGTGTTGTCCTGTCCGGGGTGGGTCTGGTCATGAACAGGGGTCTGTGTACATTACTGGCGGTTGCCATGCTGGCTTTTGCCGTTCCGGCCTGGGCTGCGGGTTCTGCTGCCCACGATCAGACCTATGTGAACCTTTTCGGGGGTAATACTTTTTTCAGTGGTGGCAGTGGACTTGCTCATCATGATGGTAATGCGGTGCTGGGATTGCGTTTCGGGCAGCGTCTCAGCGCGCACCTGGGTGTCGAGGCGCAGGTTGCTGCGGCTTTTGCCCATTTGCAGGATGCTGCACCCAATGCTGACGCTAACCAGTACAGTGGCGCGCTGCTCGGCAATGTGTATGCCTTTGCCAGTCCGAACACCCCCTATGTTTCTCTGGGTCTGGGTGCTTCCAGTAATCGCTTTAATCAGGATCTGGGGCGCGGTACTTCGCTGATGGGCGTATTGGGACTGGGTTATCAATATTCCCTGGGGGATCATTTTGGGTTGCGCCTGGATGTCCAGGATCAACTGCTGTTCAATACCCCGACGCCCAGCGCCGCAAACCTCAACAATGTGCAGGTGACGGGCGGTATTTCCTATTTTTGGGGCGGCAGCAAAAAATCTGCCTTTCCAGTCATCGGCCCTTCCCATCCCTGAAGCTTGAGTGGATTTTGTTTGCGGGGTGAGCGTCTTTCACTTCGCTTGGCCGTGTATCCTTTGCTATAGTGCGCTCTGTCCCCGTCGACGATCAATTCATCGGCCACGCCAGCAAGGAGCCTGAACGCATGTCCAAAAGCCATCTTTTTACTTCTGAGTCTGTTTCCGAAGGTCATCCCGATAAGGTCGCAGACCAGATTTCCGATGCTATCCTTGATGCCATTCTGGCGCAGGATCCGCGTGGTCGGGTAGCCGCTGAAACCCTGATTACTACCGGCCTTATTGTTCTGGCCGGCGAAATTACGACGACGGCTAACGTCGATTACGCAGACGTTGCCCGTCAGACGGTGCGCCGGATTGGCTATGATTCATCGGAAATGGGCTTTGACTGGGCCTCCTGCGCGGTAATGCAGACGCTCGACAAGCAGTCTCCGGATATTGCTCAGGGTGTGAATGAAGGAGCCGGTCTGGATCTGGACCAGGGCGCTGGTGATCAGGGTCTCATGTTTGGTTTTGCCTGTGATGAAACCGACGTGCTGATGCCAACTCCCATTTATTTCGCCCATCGTCTGACCGAACGCCAGGCTCTGGTACGTAAGGATGGCCGCCTGCCCTGGTTACGTCCCGACGCCAAAAGTCAGGTGACGGTGCGGTACGAAGATGGTCGCCCGGTGGCTATTGATGCCGTCGTCCTCTCCACCCAGCACAGCCCGGATATCAGTCATGCAGATCTGGTGGAAGCGGTGCGGGAAGAAATCATCAAGCCGGTATTGCCGCCGGAAATGCTGCACAAGGATACCAAATATCTGATTAACCCTACCGGACGTTTTGTCATTGGCGGACCCGTAGGCGATTGTGGCTTGACGGGTCGCAAAATCATTGTAGACACCTACGGTGGTCAGGGCAGTCACGGCGGCGGTGCTTTTTCAGGTAAGGATCCGTCCAAGGTGGACCGTTCTTCTTCTTACGCTGGTCGTTACGTGGCCAAAAATATTGTTGCTGCAGGTCTGGCGAGCCGCTGTGAAGTTCAGGTGGCTTACGCCATTGGGGTATCCCAGCCGGTCAGTCTGATGGTCGATACCTTTGGTACCGGCAAAATTGATGATGATCGTATCGCTGCACTGGTCCGTGAACATTTTGATCTGCGTCCCAAGGGCATTATTCAGATGCTGGATCTGCTCCGTCCGATTTATGGTAAAACCGCTGCTTATGGGCATTTCGGTCGTGAAGAACCGGAATTTACCTGGGAACGGACCGACAAGGCCGCAGCCTTGCGGGATGCTGCTGGATTGCGATAAAAAGACCTCTGTGCGGAGAACCTCTCCGCCGGAAGTTCGGGCCGAGGAGCGCTGCAATCGCCAGGTCTCTGGTGGTCAGGCTCGGCCCGTTTTCCTTCGTGTAAAACCGCGCTCGCTTTCATGATCAAAGGAACGACCACCATGAATGCTGTGCTTAAAACGGGTGAAGACTTTAAAGTAGCTGATATGTCTCTGGCCGCCTGGGGACGTAAGGAAGTCCGTATTGCTGAAACGGAAATGCCGGCATTGATGGCGATTCGCCGGAAATATCAGGCTCAGCAGCCCTTGCAGGGCGCACGCATTGCGGGCTGTATTCATATGACCATCCAGACCGCTGTACTTATCGAAACCCTGGTGGCTTTGGGGGCTGAAGTGCGCTGGTCTTCCTGCAATATTTTTTCTACGCAGGATCAGGCAGCCGCAGCTGTTGCGGCTGCAGGTGTTCCGGTTTTTGCCTGGAAGGGAGAAAGCGAGGAAGAGTACTGGTGGTGCGTGGAGCAGACCATTACGGGTCCTGACGGCTGGCGCCCCAATATGCTGCTGGATGATGGTGGAGACCTGACGGGATTGCTCCATGAGAAGTATCCCGAGTTGCTGGAAGGCATCCATGGTGTTTCCGAAGAAACGACTACAGGCGTGCATCGTCTTTGGGAAATGGCCAGGGAAGGTAAGCTCAAGGTGCCCGCCATCAATGTCAACGACTCGGTGACCAAAAGCAAAAATGACAACAAATACGGTTGTCGTCACTCCCTCAATGATGCCATCAAGCGGGCCACGGACCATCTGCTGTCCGGTAAACGCGCCCTGGTTTTGGGCTATGGTGATGTGGGCAAGGGCTCAGCAGCTTCCCTGCGTCAGGAAGGCATGATTGTGCGCGTCACCGAAGTGGATCCCATTTGCGCCATGCAGGCCTGCATGGACGGTTATGAAGTGGTTTCTCCCTACAAAAAGGGTATCAATGATGGTACCGATGCTTGTATTGATCAGGATCTGCTGGGCCAGACTGACTTGTTGGTAACCGCTACCGGTAATTACAATGTCTGCGATGCGGGCATGTTGAAGGCACTCAAGAAAGGCGCTGTCGTTTGTAATATTGGTCATTTCGACAATGAAATTGATACGGCTTTCATGCGCGCCAACTGGGCCTGGGACGAAGTCAAGGCTCAGGTGCACAAGGTGTATCGTGATGCACCTGCAGGCAAGGACTTTGATGCGGACAGTGATGATTACCTGATTCTTCTTTCTGAAGGAAGGCTGGTGAATCTGGGCAATGCTACCGGGCATCCCAGTCGGATCATGGATGGTTCTTTTGCCGATCAGGTGTTGGCGCAGATACACCTTTACGGGGAGCGCTTTGCTGACCTGCCTGCCGCGCAGAAGTCTTCTCACATCAGCGTCACCGTCCTGCCGAAAACCCTGGATGAAGAAGTGGCCCGTTACATGGTGGAAGGTTTTGCCGGGGTGCTGACCCAGTTGACAACGGCCCAAGCCGAATATCTTGGCGTTGACGTCCACGGGCCTTTCAAGAAAGACGCGTATCGTTACTGATGGCGCACTCCGTCGAGTTTTTTCCGCCAAAAAATGCTGCAGGCGAAGAACGCCTGCAGGAAGCCATCCGCGCCTTGCTGCCTTTAAAGCCGGAGTATGCTTCAGTGACTTTTGGAGCAGGTGGTTCTACGCGAGAACGGACTTTCGCCACGGTGGACATGATCCGCAAGGATTATGATCTGGAAGCTGTCCCGCATCTCTCCTGCATTGGCTCTACGGAATCGGGTATCCAGGAAATTCTGGAAGATTACCGGGCTCAGGGTATTCAGCGTATTGTTGCCTTGCGTGGTGATTTACCAGAAGGCATGAGTAATCCGGGTCATTTTGAATACGCAGCCGATCTGGTGGCTTTTATCCATCGGTTCGGTGGGTTTAAAATTTATGTAGCCGGTTATCCGGAAGTGCATCCCAAGGCCGTTTCTGCTGAAGAGGATTTACAACATCTCGTGGAAAAGGTGCAGGCGGGTGCAGATGCGGTTATCACCCAGTATTTTTATAATCCCGATGCGTATTTGCAGCTTCGGGATGATTTACAGCGGCGGGGTGTTGATGTGCCGATTGTAGTGGGTGTCATGCCCATCACTAACTTTGAACAGATTTCCCGTTTTTCGGCCATGTGCGGAGCCGAGTTGCCGCAATATTTGCGGCGCCGCATGCAAGCCTATGGCGAAGATCTGCAGTCCCAATATCAGTTGGGGATTGAGTTGCTGAGTCGGCAATGTGAGACCTTGCTCTCGCAAGGCGCACCCAGCCTGCATTTTTATACGCTGAATCAGTCCGAGGCGACAACGGCTATCTGGCAGAATCTCGGGCTTTAAGTACTTTTGACGTCGTTATCCAAGCCTCGAAAGCGTGGGTAATGGCGTGTTTTGTGTTGACCGGCTGGTAACCTTTGTTACACTGACTTCAAGGTGACCTTTGAATATATGGGTCAGCAAAAGAATTTTTTACTATAAGAGGTTCATACCATGTCTAAAAAGTATCCTGTTGTTGCAGTCACCGGTTCTTCGGGAGCGGGTACAACTACTGTCAAACATGCATTTCATGACATTTTTCGGCGCCTGAAGATCAACCCGGTCATCATTGAGGGAGACAGCTTTCACCGTTATAACCGGGCGGAAATGCGTGAAGCTATTGCCCAGGCAGCAGCAGAAGGTAAGACCATCAGCCACTTTGGTCCCGAAGGTAATGATTTTGAGTCTCTGGAACGTCTGTTCCGTAGTTACGGAGAGACCGGGCATGGCCAGATGCGTTACTATGTGCATGATGATGTGGAAGCGGAACTGCGGGGTAGTGCCCCGGGAACCTTTACGCCATGGCAGGATATGCCTACGGGTACGGACCTGCTTTTTTATGAGGGTCTGCACGGTGGGGTGAAAACCGAAGATGTGGATGTCGCCAATTATGTGGATCTCCTGGTTGGTGTCGTGCCGGTTGTGAATCTCGAATGGATCCAGAAAATCCATCGTGATAATGCCCAGCGTGGATATTCGGCTGAAGCCATCGTGGACACGATTTTGCGCCGCATGCCGGATTATATTCATCACATTACTCCCCAGTTTTCGCGCGCGCATATCAACTTCCAGCGCGTACCTTTGGTAGATACGTCCAATCCTTTCATTGCCCGGGATATTCCTACGCCCGATGAGAGCATGGTAGTCATTCGCTTTCGGGATCACAAAGTTGAGCATTTCCCGACCTTGTTGCAGATGATTCCCGGAAGCTTCATGTCGCGTTCCAATACCCTGGTCATTCCGGGTACGAAAATGGGCTTCGCCATGGAAGTGATTCTCGGGCCGCGTATTGAACAGATGCTGGATGAAAAAAAGGAAGCACTCTGATAGCGCGTTAGTTTCATCCTGATGACATCCGGTATCGGTAACATCGATACCGGATTTTTTATGTCCTGCACTTCATGTGGTGAAAGTCAGATCAGCAGTTTCTGTCATGACACGACTGCGGCGTTGTCATGACGTGTCATGCTGGATCGGAAGAAATATAAACAGTTCTATTTGAATGATGCGTTGATGCTTGCTCATGATAAACAAATCGTTACAAATAATTTTTGGGTTTTTTAGAGGTTTGTTGAGAGTCTGGCCCCTTTCTTGCTGTGTGTTTTTATGAGTGCTCTGACACTCAAGAACCGCTTAACGGCTAGGAGGAGGTATGAAAATTATGGGTAAGTCTGCAAAATCACCCGCTACAAAAGCAGTCATTCTGGCAGTGGCCTGCACGCTGGGTGCATTGGTCCCTGTGGCCGCCAACGCGGCGATAGGTTCGGCCTGTTTATTTGGCCAGGGCCGCATTTTGGGTACAGGAGCAGTAACGGCGATAGACGGTGCCGCTGGTGGTGGTATCAACCCCTGGGCAGTGATTTCGGGCTATGGCACCAACCAGCAAATTGGCGCGACCGCTTTTTATTCGCACGTATTGCTGAACAACTACAATATGGACGCCTATGGCGCATCGGTCGGACTCTTCAACCGTATTGAGCTTTCTTTTGCCCGCCAGAGTTTTGGGTTGGGGAACACCGGCGGAACTTTGGATGGAGAGATCAATGATTTTGCCTACGGCGGAGGTGAAACTGCTGCTCAGCGTGCTGCACCAGCCTCGGCCATTCTTGACAAAGCAGGTC
>NZ_JACKZA010000022.1 GCF_015100155.1 Acidithiobacillus sp. HP-2
CCCCTGAAGGGCCGTGGAAGACCACCACGTTGATAGGCTCCATGTGGAAGCGCAGTAATGCGTGCAGCTAAGGAGTACTAATCGCCCGTGCGGCTTGACCATATATCACCCAAGCATCCAATAAACCTTCCCTTCTGATACACCCTGAGACAAAATCTCAGGCAGACCAGTTTAAACTTGTCTGGCGGCCATAGCGCAGTGGAACCACCCCTTCCCATCCCGAACAGGACCGTGAAACACTGCAGCGCCTATGATAGTTGAGGGCCTCCCTCCGCGAAAGTCGGTCACCGCCAGACACCTATACCTTAGCCCTGCTTCTTTTTGAAGCAGGGCTAATTTTTTGTCAGAATGCCCTTTGGGGTCATGCGTCATTGCCCGCTGCGGAGCCGGATGCCCAGGCCCACTGAAAATTGTATCCCCCCAACCAGCCAGTCACATCCACAACCTCCCCAATAAAATAAAGTCCGGTGACGATTCTGGATTCCATGGTGCTGGAGGAAAGTTCGGCAGTATCTATACCGCCGAGGGTTACCTCAGCTTTACGATACCCCTCTGTACCACTCGGAAGAATGGACCATTGCTGCAACTTTTGGGCAATAGAAGCCAATTCCAGGTCTGGGTAATTACCCAGAGGCTGATTGTGCCAATAAAGATCGCACATGGTTTGGGCAAGACGGTTGGGCAGTATTTCGGACAGCACACTTTTCAAGAAGGATTGCGGTTTTTGCATTTTTAGTTGGCATAAATACGCATAAACATCCAGTTCTGGCAGCAAATCAATCTCAAGAGCTTTACCTTCCTGCCAGAAGGATGAGATCTGCAAAATGGCCGGGCCACTGAGGCCGCGATGGGTGAACAATAACCCGGCACGAAAATGCTGCTTGTTGAAACGGGTTTCTGCAGAACTTAAAGACACTCCGGCAAGGCCACTTAATGGTTCATGAGCACGGCCAGTCAAAGTGAGCGGCACCAATCCCGGTCGGGTATTTTGTAGGTTATGACCAAACTGTCGCCCCAATTGATAGCCGAAACCACTGGCTCCCAGGCTGGGAATGGACAGTCCGCCGGTGGCTATGACCAGGGATTCCGCACTGAAATCTCCCTGATTGCTTTTGATATGAAAAATACCTTTCTCTTTTTTGCAGGAAATTATGTTGCACTGCTTGTGGATATCCACATTGGCTGCTTGGCACTCTCCAGCAAGCATGGCCACAATCTGTTTGGAGGATCCATCACAAAAGAGCTGTCCGGCTTCTTTTTCATGATAGGCGATCTGGTGTTTTTCAACCAGTTCGATGAAATTTTCCGGGGTATAGCGAGCCAAAGCAGACTTGGCAAAATGTCTGTTTGTGCTGAGATAGTTGGCAGCACTTACGGACAGGTTGGTAAAATTACAATGGCCACCGCCAGACATCAGAATTTTTTTGCCGATACGATTGGCATGATCCACAAGAATGACTTTGCGGCCACGCTGTCCCGCTGTAATTGCGCACATCAATCCGGCGGCACCAGCACCAATGATGAATACCTCTGTATGCTCTGACATGATCGTTTGTGGAGTCCTTCAATCGGAAGGTTGACAATACCAACCGGTCGGTTCTAGATTGTGATGAGTTATTTTATAACATCAAAGAGGTGAGTATATGGATGTCATTACCGCAGTCCAGCAACGTCGTGCAACGAAGTCCTTTGATCCGCATCATCAGATGTCTGCCGAAACCAAAAGAACGCTTCTGGAGCACGCTTCTTTAGCGCCCAGTGCCTACAACATTCAGCACTGGCGGATTGTGGATGTGCAGGATCCGCAGCTGCGTGCGGCCATTCGTGAACAAGCCTGGGGTCAGGCACAGGTCACCGATGCATCGGCGCTCTTTGTTTTATGTGCAGATCTGGAGGCCTGGCAGGAAGATCCGCAACGGTACTGGGCGACTTCTCCGCAGCCGGTCCAGGATTTTTTATTGCCGAAACTGGATGAATACTATCGCGGAAAGCCGGAAATTGCGCGGGATGAAGCCATGCGTACCCTGGGTATTTTTGGAATGACGCTGATGTTGTTGGCCCAGGATCTTGGTTATGATTCCTGTCCGATGGATGGTTTTGATTTTGACGCCGTGGCGGAACTCATTCATTTGCCCGAACATTATGCAATCGGATACATGATTGCCGTGGGGAAAGGGACCGAAAATGCCTGGGAAAGAAATCGGGTTGATATCCAGTCACTGGTAAAAACAGATCATTTTTAGTGATCCAAGGGGCTAAAGTACTATAATCCAGTTCCAGTTGATACGGGCAGGATTATCCTGCAGGAGAGAGGGCAATGCCAGTCAATGAAGGAAGCGTGGATCGTCTGGTCCGGGTGATTGTGGGCTTGGTGATTATTGTGGTTCTCGCAGTATTCTTGCACGGTGAAAACAAATGGTGGGCGGTGCTTGGGTTGGTGCCGCTGATTACTGGAATCACTGGTTTTTGTGGGTTGTATACATTGCTGGGTATCAAAACCTGCCCGGCAAAAAAGCATTCCTGAGATCAGGGTGTATCCTCCTTAGCTCAGTATAAGGTTTAGTGAAAACAGAAGGCACGGTCGTCCCGTGCCTTTGGTTTATCAGGCATGGCAAGGAAAAACATTGCTGCATAAAAGACGACTGATTTTTATCCTGGGCATGTTAAGTGCCTTTGGCCCGATGTCTATTGATATGTACCTTCCCAGTCTGCCGACTCTGTCCCGTTATTTTACAGCGCCACATCTGGCAGTGCAGTTGACCCTGGCGAGTTTTTTTGTGGGACTTTCTCTGGGGCAGCTGTTTTTTGGGACGCTTTCGGATCGTTTTGGACGCCGCCGACCTCTGTTGCTGGGACTGATAATGTATGTGCTGACTTCGGCTGGCTGTGCTTTATCTCCCTCTATCGGGGTGCTGATCGGTCTACGTTTTGTGCAGGGGCTGGGAGCATGCGCAGGTCTGGTGATTTCCCGGGCCGTGGTGCGTGATCTGTTTACCGCCAAGGAAGCGCCACATATTTTTGCCGCCATGATTCTGGTGATGGGCCTTGCTCCTATTATTGCGCCGTTGATGGGTGGGTACTTGCTGGTCTGGTTGGGATGGCAGAGTATTTTCTGGTTTTTGACGGTATTCGGGTTGCTTATTTTTGGGCTGGTTTACCTGGGCTTGCGCGAAAGTCATCAGCCCACAACGGAACATTCCCTGGAGGTAAGCCAGGTTTTGCGGCGTTACCATGCGCTCTTGCAGGACAGGCGTTTTATGGCTTTTTCTTTGGTTTATGCCATGTGCTACGGCGGCATGTTTGCGTATATTGCCGGATCGCCCTTTGTGTTTATTGATCTTTATAAGGTCCCGGCCAACAGTTTTGGCTGGATATTCGGTGCCAATGCCTTGGGTCTGGTAGTAATGTCACAACTCAACCGAATCCTGCATCGGCGCTACACAGCGGAAGGAATCCTCCAGACGGTGGTGATCATTCAGTTGCTGACGGGTATCGTCTTGTTTGTCATTGGTTATTATCCAGAAATCAGCATGTTTGTCATTATGCTGCCGCTGTTCGTCTATGTAGCGAGCATTGGTCTGGTCGGCCCCAATGCCACGGCACTGGCCATGGCCGGGCAAGGCGCTCATGCGGGCGGTGCCTCAGCACTGCTCGGAGCCATGCAGTTCACGGCTGCATCTGTTTCTGCCATGGTTATTGGCAGTATGGTCATGCACAGTGCGTTTCCATTGGGCATTACCATTTTGGGGTGTGCTGCTGTTGCGGTGGTCGGTTTGCGCTACGCCCGCAAGCTGCAAGATCCCGCCCTGCTCATGAAAAGCTGACTGGACTTTTTAGCAGGAACCCGGCCGGCATAACCATGCGTCACTAACCTGACCATTGGCATCAAGACGCACATGCGCCTGTCCCTGTTGTCGCAGACGCTGATCTCCAGCAGCTCCAAAGGGGACCAGTTCTTCAAAATCAAACTGACAAAGCACAATCACTTCATTGCCCACATGCTCGGGAAGACTGCAGTGACACTGTGCACCCTCCCTGAGAGCTACTCCGCCCATGCTGGTGAAGCTGGCCAGCAGTTGTTTTTGTTCCAGATAGTCCAATATGCCCGACTGGACGACGGGGGCTTCCCAAATATTCATTAGAGGGCTCCTCAAATGCGCTACAAATGATGGTCTATACTATACAGCGTAGTTCAATGATGACATTGTGTGCTGCCGTGCCGTGCCGTGCCGTGCCTGGATTCTGGAAAGGGGGCTTTTTGTATTTTCCGACAAAAATCGCACTTTGGGGGAATCGGCAATGATGGCGAGTCCTGCCCTGATAGTTGGGATTTTTGCCGCTGCAGTGTTGCTGGTATTGATGATTATTCTCTGGATATCGGGTCTGCTCGGCGGACAACACCCCAATCGCAATAAAAACATTCCTTTTGAAAGTGGGCTGGGAGCCAACACCAGTACGCATCCGCGAACCCCCGTTGCTTTTTATCTTCTGGCCGTTTCCTTTCTGGTGTTTGAGCTGGAAGCCGCTTTTCTTTTTGCCTGGGCAGTGGCTTTTCATGCCCTGGGCTGGGGACCGGTTGTGGCTGGACTGGCTTTTATGGTGATCCTGGGTCTGGGCTTGTTTTATGAGTGGCGTATGGGAGGTTTGCAATGGCATTAGCTCCGGGTCCCTTGTCTTTGCTGGTGGGCAAATTTGAAGAAATACTGGCTTGGAGTCGGGCAGGTTCTCTCTGGCCCCTGAATTTTGGTACTTCCTGCTGTTTTATTGAAATGGTGGCTGCCGTGACGCCCCGCCATGATTTGTCGCGATTTGGTGCCGAGGTGCTGCGTGGCTCGCCCCGGCAGTCGGATGTGCTGATCACTTCAGGGACGATTTTCGTGAAAATGGCGCCCATGATTCTGGAGATATATGAACAAATGCTGGAGCCCAAATGGGTAATTTCCATGGGCTCCTGTTCCAATTCCGGAGGCATGTATGATGTCTACAGCGTGGTCCAGGGTATTGATCGACTGCTGCCCGTAGATATTTATGTGCCGGGTTGTCCACCCCGTCCGGAAGCCCTGATGGACGGTTTGTTATTGTTGCAGCAGAAAATCCGGCGTAATCCTCCCCGGATATTTCAGCGGGAGCTGACCCATGCTTCTGGCTGAGATGCTGCAAAAGCACTTTGCTGCGAGTCCGGTTACCGATGGGCGGGATGGCTGGCCGGATTTTCTGCTGCCTGAAGAGCAGTTGCTGCCGGCCATGCAATTCCTGCATGAACAAATGCAACCGTCTTTTCCGATGTTGCTGGATTTGACGGCCGTGGATGAAGGACCACAGGGTGCCTCAGAGGCTGCACAATATACCTTGACCTATCATCTGCACGGACTGGAGGGTTGTGGTGCCCTGCGTTTGCGGGTGACACACGCCGACGCCGAGCTTCCGGTACCGTCGATAACCGGTATTTTTGCCAATGCCAATTGGTATGAACGGGAAGTGTACGATCTGTTTGGTCTAAAGTTCAGTGGTCATCCGGATTTGCGGCGCATTTTACTCCCGCCCCTCTGGGAAGGGCACCCGCTGCGAAAAAGCGAAGCCATCCGTGCCACAGAGCGCCCCGCCTATCGTTTGAGTAAAACCGATTTGCAGGAAGCACTCAAAGCCTACAGCGACGAGGTGTCAGCTCCGGAATCCGGGCAGACGGTACTGAATGTTGGCCCACATCATCCCGGAACCCACGGAATTTTGCGCTTTGTACTGAAAATTTCCGGGGAAAAAATTGCCAGCGTGGACCCCGATATTGGTTATCACCATCGGGGTGTGGAAAAAATAGCCGAAGGACATACGTTCCATAATTTTATTCCCTATACCGACCGGGTGGATTATCTGGGGGGAATCCTGGGTGAGTTTCCCTATGTCCGTGCGGTGGAGATGCTGGCGGATTTGCAATTGCCGGATCGTGCCGAAGGTATCCGGACCTTGTTGGCGGAAATCTGCCGGATATCTTCCCATTTGGTGTGGCTGGGCAGCTATGGAAATGATCTCGGCACCATGGGACCGGCATTTTATGCGTTTCGGGATAGGGCGTTGTTGCTCGATCTGATCGAAAAATATACCGGCGGGCGCCTGCACCCACAGTTTTTTCGGATTGGTGGAGTAGCGGCTGACTTGCCGGAGGACTGGCGCGCTGATCTGCTGCAAGTCCTCCAGAAAGTGGAGTCGGGTTTGCGGGATACGGAGACGCTCACCGTAGGGAATCCCATTTTCCGTGCCCGCACTCAGGGGATTGGGGTGTTGTCAGCGGCGCAGGCGGAAAAGTGGGGCGCATCGGGTATTGTCTTGCGCAGTACGGGCAAAGCCTGGGATATGCGCAAAGCAGCACCCTACGGGCTATACGATGCTCTTGATTTTGAGGTACCGACCTCCACTGATGGGGATGCTTTAGCCAGAACCCAACTGCATATTGATGAGATTCGCGAAAGTATCGGGATGCTTCGTCAGCTCGCCGACAAAATGCCGGATGGTGCGACTCTGGCTGCTGACGCCCGGTATGCCCTGCCACCCAAAGACCATACCTTGCGGGATATTGAAACGCTGATTCATCATTTCGAGCAGATGGCGGGCGAAATTGGTCCTCCTGCAGGACAGGTACTGAGCATCACCGAGTCAGCGCGCGGCATGCTCGCCTATTACATTGTGGCTGACGGTAGCGCCCACCCATACCGGCTAAGGGTACGGACTCCTTCCTTCCCCCACGTCCAGCTGATTACCGAACTGGGGCGCGATACGGCCCTCCCCGATTTTATTGCCACGATTGGATCCATAGATTATGTCCTCGCCGACCTCGATCGTTGACTTGAATGATGCATCGCTTCTCGCCAGGTTGCAGGATCTGGTGGCGGCGTCACCGGTTCCGGAAGCTGCCATCAGTGAAGTCCTGCAGGTCCTGCAAAAGGCCCGAGGCTACATTGACGGGGATGCATTGCGTCTGGCAGCGTCTTTGACCGGGTTGAGTCCGGTCAGGGTCGAAGAGCTCTGCACCTTTTACAGTCTGGTGTTGCGTGAACCGGTGGGCACCCATGTTCTGCGCATCTGTGACAGCATCGCCTGCCATATGGCCGGAGCTCAGGATATCCTGACTCAAGCCCGCCAGCATTCGGGCGTGGATCTCGGTGAGGTCAGTCGCAGTGGCAAGCTGACGGTGATACCGCATGTCTGCATTGGCCTCTGTGATCGGGCCCCCGCCCTGATGGTGGATGATCAGGCGCTGGGTCCGGTGGATACCCAGACATTGACCCGGCTTTTGGCACAACTGGAGGCGGATATATGGAAGCCATCCTGAGCCGGCATTTTGCAGATCGCGATCCGGCAGATCTGCGCGTTTACCGGGATGCCGGTGGGTATGTGGGGCTTGCAAGAGCCGTGCAGATGGATCCCGCTGATATTATTGCGGAACTGGAAAAATCCGGACTTCGGGGTTGTGGTGGTGCGGGCTTTCCGACGGGCCTCAAATGGCGGCTGCGCGGAGTTGATGCTCCTGAACCGCGTTATCTGGTTTGCAATCTGGATGAAACCGAGCCGGGCAGTATCAAGGACCGGGCTCTGCTTTTCGGGGCTCCGCACCATATTCTGGAAGGCATGTTTATTGCGGCGCACGCTCTGGGGGTGCGCTATGCCGTCGTTTTTGTACGGGGTGAATATGCAGCAGGTGCCCGTGTTCTGGAAAAAGCGCTGCATCAGGCCCGCGAGGCAGGACTAATGCGCTTGCCTGATGGCGATTTGCGCCTGGATATTCATGTTTCTTTGGGACGCTATATTTGTGGCGAAGATTCGGCCATTCTCAATGCCATTGAAGGCAAACGCGCAAATCCGCGTAAAAAACCGCCGCATATCAGTCAGCAGGGGCTCTGGCAGCAACCGACCACCGTCAACAACGCCGAAAGCATTGCGCATTTGCCGGGTATTTTTGCGCATGGCGCGGACTGGTTTCGCAGTCTGGGTGTCAATGGCGGCGTGGGCAGCAAATTGTACAGTGTCTGCGGCCCTGCAAAACGCCCCGGTGTTTTTGAATTGCCCATGGGAACGACCGCTCAGGAAATACTGTTTGAACATGCAGGAGGTTTGCTGCCAGGGCGCACTTTGCGCGCGGTGTTGCCGGGTGGCTCCTCCACACCCTTTCTGATGCCCGAACACTTTGATACGCCCATGCATTTTGATGCAGTGGCCAAAGTCGGTTCCCGACTGGGCACCGGGGGCTTTATTCTGATGGATGATCGGCAGTGCCCCGTCGATTTTCTGGTGGCGACGACCCGTTTTTTCGCGCGCGAATCGTGCGGGTTCTGCACCCCCTGCCGGGAGGGCCTGCCCTATGTGCGCTGGTTGCTGGAGCGGATTGAGGCTGGAGAAGGCAGTGCCGAGGATATTGCGACCCTGCATCAGCTCGGTGGGCAAATTGCGCCCAACAGTTTTTGTGCGTTGGCTCCGGGAGCGCTGATGCCGGTGCTTTCGGGTTTACATGCCTTTGCGGATGATTTTGAGACGCATGTTCGTCTGGGTCATTGTCCATATCGGGGGCCTCAATCATGAAGCATGTATTTTTTCTGGATGGCCAGGAGATCCCCTTCATCCCTGGACAGAACGTGCTGGAGGCGGCTATTGCTGCCGGAAAAAATCAGCAGATCCCCTATTTTTGTTTTCATCCCGCCTTGGGAAGTCTGGGGGCTTGTCGGCAATGTGCCGTGAAAATGTACGCCCATGACAGCAAACACCCACCCCGGATTACCATGGCCTGCCTGCTGCCGGCCAGCGATGGCCTGCAACTGGTTACTCTGGAAGACGACGTGCATACCGAGCATCGGGAAATCATTGAGCTATTGATGACCAACCATCCGCTTGACTGTCCGGTCTGTGATGAGGGTGGACAATGTCATCTTCAGGATATGACGGTGCAGACCGGACATAGCGTGCGCCATTACAGCGGTCCGAAGCGTACCTATCGCAATCAGGACCTCGGTCCTTTGGTGTATCAGGAAATGAATCGCTGTATTACCTGCTATCGCTGCGTGCGTTTTTATCAGGATGCTGCCCAGGGTGAGGATTTCGGGGTGTTCGGCTCCCGCAACCGGGTCAGCTTTGGTCGCCTGGAAGATGGGCCGCTGGAAAGTCCTTTCAGTGGGAATCTGGTCGAAGTCTGTCCGACGGGCGTATTTACGGACAAGGTTTTTCGTCATGATTATGTCAGGGTTTGGGATTTGCAGCAGGGTCCTTCGGTATGTCCCCATTGTGCGGTGGGTTGTAACACGACTCCCGGAGCGCGTCTGGGAACCTTGCGCCGCATACGAAACCGCATACGGCCGGAAATAAATGGTCACTTCCTCTGTGACCGGGGTCGTTATGCTTTTCCCTACGTGACGGCAAATTCCCGGCCCCTGCAGCCCCGCCTGATGGGCGAAACCACTCGTCAGGATGCCGTCTTGCGTCAGCTGGCCAGCCGTCTGGAAGAAGGACGCAGTGGCTTCCTGGGCTCCCCGCGCGAAGATCTGCAAAGTAATCTGGGTCTTTTTGCGTTGGCAGACTGCCTGCATGCGCCTTTTGCTGCGGTAACCAGTTCCTGGGCAGAAGCTCTGGCGCAACAATGTCTGGCACTTCCGCAGGCGCCCAGTTTGCAGGAAGTGGCGGCGGCCGACCGCATTGTGGTCATCGGCGATCTGGACAGCATTGCCCCCATGGCGGGTTTTGCCGTACGTCAGGCATTGCGCCAGGGCGCACGCTTGACGGTGCTGGCCAGCAGCCGGACCGAATTGGCCCAAAAAGGGGATTATCGGCCTTTACGCCCCAGTGCCTTGCGTGATCAGGTTGCCCAATTAGCGGATGATCCCTGTTTGCAGGGGGGGCGGTTTCCAGTGCTGTTGGCCACCGCAGAAACCCTGGGTCCATCTGGTTTGTATGCACTGCGCAAAACCCTGGAAAAACTGCCTGCCAACGCCCGGGCCGGTGCTTTTGTCAATCGACCCAATTTGTTTGGGGCCGCCTATTTTGCGGCAGACGGTCATACCGAGCGCCTGCAGCAGGCCTTGCGGCAACGCAAAATCAATCATCTGCTTTGTCTGGGCGCTGATCCCTTGGGCGAGGACTGGGGGGCGGGTACCTGGCGCACACTCGCTCCAGGTCTGGATGGTCTGACCTTGCTGGATATGGTTGATTCGGAAACGGCCAGAAGCGCAGAAGCCTTGATACCCGTGGCGGCCTTTCCCGAGCGGGCCGGTTTATTTGTAAATTATGAAGGCCGGATTCAGGCGTTTTCACCGGTTTATCGCCGCGAGGCGCTGGTGCTGCACTCGGCTGTGCAGGGCAGCGGCTTTCCTGAGGCCGCCGGTGGCTTGAAGCACCCGATCGGTCCGCCGCCGCCATTGTTTTGGCTGGGTCGTCTGGCGGAAATGCTGCACTTGCACGAAGCCTGGCAAAAACGGCTGGATTTTTATTTGCATTTTCTGTGTCCTGAACGGCCAGACCCGGAGGGTCCCGGAGTTTTGTTGCCAGACACTATTCGTGCCCGCTTTGAAATCGCAGCAGTTCCGGCAACCCGGACGGTGACGCCCGAGCAATGGGAACTCGATATTTTTCGCTGGTATGGTGGGGAAACGCTGGCTGATACGGCCGACGAACTGCATTCTCTGGCTCCGGCCCGGGGTTTGCGGGTGCATCCGGATGTTCAGGCCGTGGCTGCTACTTTGCATGGTCCTTGCGGAGACTTGCAGTTGCCGGTTATTGCCTGCGCAGAAATGGTCCAAGGGGTTATTGCCATTGATCAGGAAGGTTTCGCCGAACTGGGCTTATATCCTGGTGATCCCGTCGAAGTCAGCTGGGAGCAACGCCAATGATGCTTTTTCTGATGGCTCTGGGCATGTTGTTTACCACCTTGGTTTTACTCGGCGTGGCGGGTTTTCTGGTATTTGCAGAGCGGCGGGTTCTGGGTTTTCTGCAGAATCGTCTGGGCCCCAATCGACTGGGTCCTCTGGGCGTTGGCCAGGCGCTTGCCGATGCCCTCAAGTTGATGAGCAAAGAAAATTTTGTGCCCGATTTTGCCGATCCGGTACTTTACCGGACGGCGCCGGTTCTGGTGGCTTTCAGCGCTTTGGCCAGCTTTGCCGTGGTACCGCTGGATCATCATTTTTCCTGGGCAGGCAACTGGAATATCGGTTTGTTGTTCATTCTGGCCATGAGTTCTCTGAACGCCTATGGAGTATTTCTGGGGGGCTGGGCTTCGGGCAACAAGTTTTCCCTGCTGGGCGCAGTCCGGGCAGTGGCCCAGTTGGTCAGCTATGAGTTACCCATGGGACTGGCCCTTTTGGGTGTGGTTTTGCTGAGTGGATCGCTGTCCCTCAACGGGATTGTCGCGGCGCAAAATCTGCCCTATATCGTCCTTCAGCCTCTGGGTTTTGTCATTTTTCTGATAGCCGGTGTAGCGGAAACCCACCGCCTTCCCTTTGATTTGCCCGAAGCAGAAAGCGAATTGGTGGCCGGATTTAATACAGAATACGGGGGGATGCGCTTTGGCTATTTCTTCCTGGGAGAGTATCTTGGCCTGACCTTGATCGCAGTGCTGACGGCATTACTTTACCTCGGCGGCTGGCATGGTCCCTGGCTACCCGGATGGATCTGGTTGCTGATCAAGACGGCAGCGGTGATTTTCGTGTTTTTCTGGTTGCGGGCGACCTTGCCCCGACCACGTTATGACCAGCTAATGGCCTTGGGCTGGAAAGTGCTTCTGCCACTGGCCCTGTTCAATGTGCTTGCGACAGCTTTGGCGGCAGCTTTGTGGAGGCTGGCATGAGGGTCTGGCGCAATATCTCCGAACTGGGTGCAGGGCTGTGGACGACCTTGCGTCAGCTGGGCCGAACTTCAACCGTCAGTTATCCTGAGGAGCCTTTGAACTTGCCGCCACGCTGGCGGGGACGGCCCGTACTTACGCGTGATCCCGACGGTGATGAGCGCTGCGTTGCCTGCCAGCTTTGTTCAGCGGTATGTCCGACGCGTTGCATTGAATTGCAAGCCGGAGAGCGCCCTGACACGCGCCGCTATCCACTGACGTTCCGCATTAATTTTTCCCGGTGCATTTATTGCGGCCTCTGTGAGGAGGCTTGTCCGACGCTGGCCATCCAGCTCCTCGATGAATTTGCTTTCAGTAAAGAACACCACGCTGATTTTATCTACGAAAAAGAGGCGTTGCTCATTGACGGGACGGGTAAGCATCCGCATTACAATTTTTATCGGCATTCCGGAGTGGCGCTGCAAGACAAGGATAAAGGTGAGGGCATCAACGAAAAAACGCCCGTCAATGTCCGGAGTAATCTGCCATGACAATTTTTCTGATCTTGCTGTTATTGTTGATCATTCTCACAGCGGGAGCCGCGTTGCTGGTGGTCCGTGATCCCATGCATGGCGCGGTGAATCTGGGCGTCAGCCTGCTGGCCTTGAGCATTCTGTTTCTGGTGCTGGGAGCACCTTTTGTCGCTGCTCTGGAAGTGATGTTGTATGTGGGCGCTATTCTGGTCCTTTTTCTTTTTGCCATCATGTTGTTACGCACTCCGCTGACGATCCGGGAAGAACCGCGCTGGCGCCGGGGTTTTTGGTGGCCAGCGGTGCTGGTGGTTCTGCTGACGGCAGTCCTGATCCTTCTTTTCAGTCGTCGCCCGGATCTGATGGTGCTTATTCAGGAAATAGGCCCAGGCACAGTAGGGCGTGCCCTTTTTGGTCCCTATCTCTGGCTTACGGAGTCTGTGGCGCTGCTGCTCTTTGCCGTGATTGCCGCCGTGCTGGCCATTCATCGGAGGGATGATCATGACGCTTGAACTCGCACTGGTGATTGCCGCATTACTTTTTGTGACTGGAATGGCGTTGATCATTTTGCGCCGCAATCTCATTTTTTTGTTGCTGGGCATTGAGTTGCTCTTTAACGCTGCCATGGTCATTGCCCTGGCCGGAGGTGCCCGCTGGCATTCTGTCACCGGGCAAGTACTGGTGGTGTTCATGATGGCGCTGAGCGGTGCGGCCCTGGCTTTGACCCTGGCCTTGTTGTTGCGCGTCAAACAGGAACTGGGCGGGGATACGGTAGATGACCTGCGGCAGCTTCGGGAGGAAGTCGATGAATGAGTGGCTTTTTCTAATCCCTGGTTTTCCTCTGCTGGGGGCGTTGCTGAATAGCATTTTTGGGGAGCATTTTTCGCCACGGCAAATAGGTCGCATGGCCGCAACCATGCCCTTCCTGTCTACCCTGGTGGTATTTGCAGTCTGGATGACCCACGGTCGCGACCCGAATCTCCATGAACAGGTCTGGACCTGGATTTCGGTGGGTAATTTCCATGCCAATATAGGCTTTCATGTAGATCAAGTGACTTTGGTCATGATCAGTATTGCCTCCTTTGTAGGTTTTCTGATTCATCTGTTTTCCCAGCAATATCTGAACGGGGATTACGGCGAGCGGCGCTACTATTTTTATTTGAACTTATTTGTGGGCGGAATGCTGATTCTCACCATGGCAGATAACCTGCTGCTTCTGTACCTGGGCTGGGAGACGGTCGGCTTGTGTTCTTATGCCCTGGTGGCGCACTGGTATCGCAAACAGGAAAATGCCTGGGCCGGGCGCAAGGCATTTGTGGTGACCCGTATTGGGGATACGGCCCTGGCATTGGCAATATTTATCCTGTTTGCCGAATATCACACCCTCAATTACCACACCCTGTTTGCGGCTGTGGCGGCCCGCCCCGATCTGCTGGCCCTCACCATAGCGGGGATTTTGGTGTTGATTGGTGCTGTCGCCAAATCTGCGCAGTTTCCTCTGCATATCTGGTTGCCGGATTCCATGGCCGGTCCCAGTACGGTCTCCGCCCTGATTCATGCGGCTACCATGGTCACTGCTGGCGTGTATTTGTGTATTCGTCTGTACCCTATTTTTGCAGCAGTCCCCGGGATGCTCTGGGTGATCGGGTTGAGCGGGGCTTTTACCGCCCTGTATGCGGCAAGTTGCGGTATTGCTCAGGTGGACATCAAGCGGGTGCTGGCCTACTCCACCATCAGCCAGCTGGGCTACATGTTTCTCGGGGTGGGCATTGGTGCTCCTTCACTCGGCCTTTTCCATCTGCTTGTACATGCCTGTTTCAAAGCACTGCTGTTTATGGGGGCAGGTGTAGTCATTCTCATCTACAGTGATAATCATGATATTCGCCAGATGGGCGGTCTCAAAAAGCAGCAACCCTTTTTACGCTGGACGTTTCTGGCGGGTATTTTTGCCCTGGCTGCCGTACCTGTCATTTCGGCTTCTTTCTATAGCAAGGACGCCATTATTGCTACGGCTTTTATCGTCCCCGGTGGCAAGCTGCTCTGGGTGCTGGCATTGCTGGGCGCGGTATTTACGGCGATTTATGCGTTTCGGCTTTATTTTCTGGTGTTTGAAGGCCCGGAAAAGCTGGGCGAGCCCTATCAGATGGGTTGGGGCATGAAAATTCCTCTGGGAATCCTGGCCGTTGCCAGTATTGGTATTGGCTGGCTGCAGTTTCCGCCGGGCTGGCCAGGCCCGAAAATCTGGTTACCCTGGCTGGCTCCAGAGTTGGGCATGCCGCCAGCCCCGTCGGGGGATGTGAATATTTTTCTGCAAGTGGCGGGTTCAGTGGCCACCCTCATTGGTATTGCCATTGCCTACAAAGCCGCACAATGGGAGCGTGAAGGTCGTGGCCTCAGTCGCATAGCCTTTCTTTTCAATGCCTGGTTTTTCGACCGGATTTTTCTACGCATTTTTCCGCCCATCTGGTACGCATTTGCGCATATCCTGGACCGGCTGATTGAGCAGGGCGGTTTTCAACTGATGCTGCTCGGCGGGTTGAGAGATGGTTTCGGGCTTGGTAGCCGTGCTCTGGAAGCGGGTGAAAATGGCCTGATCAGTCGCTATGCCAGTGGCATGATTCTGGGTCTGGTGGTACTGCTCTTCATCGCCTGGGGGTACTTGTTGTGATCCTGGTAACGGTGTTGATTGTTCTCCCCTGGGGTGCGGCGCTGTGGCTTTCTGCGCAAAAACAAAGTGGTCAGTACTTTGCCATGAGCATCGCGCTGGTCGAATTGTTGTTGGCGTTGATTCAGCGTTTTGCCCCCGGAGCCAGCGGCACTTTAGGGCATGCTCTCCATATCCCTTATCTGGGTAGTCTTTGGACCTTGCACGCTGGCCCTCTGGGCAGCACCCTGGCGCTTCTGTGCGCTTTGCTGATTCCGGTGAGTCTGGCTTTTGCCTGGCGCTTACCCGAATTCCGGGTGCTGGCGAGTGCCGTGCTGGTGATGTCCGGGGCTTTGTTCGGGATATTTTTCGCTCAAAATGTCCTGATGTTTTATATTTTTTATGAAATCCTCGCGTTGGCGGGAGCTTTCCTGATTTTGCGCAGTGGTCACAAAAGTCGTGCTGCTGCCCTACAGTTTTTGTTGTACACCTTCGTTGGGTCCTTACTTTTTCTGGTCGCACTGGTTGTGGTTTATGTCCTCCACGGTCAGCAGACTGGAATCTACAATTTTTCCATTTTGCAGCTTGCTGACACCCGTATTACCGGGGGTCTCGGTATCTGGCTGTTTTTGGGTATGGTCGCCGGCCTGGCGGTCAAAATGCCACTTTTCCCTCTGCATAGTTGGGCGGGTACTGGCTACGGCAATGCCGCGCCGGCGGGGAGTGTGTTTCTTTCGGGGGCCGCCGTGACAGCGGGTGCCTATGGCCTGATTCATTTTGCTATCCCCATGCTTCCCCAGGCGGCACTGGAGTTTGCCCCGGTCGGCATTATTCTCGGTGCAATCGGGACCCTGTATGGGGCCTTCCTCGCCCTCAATGCTGCCAACCTTCGCCTTTTCGCAGCCTGGGCCAGTGTCAGCCACATGAATCTGGTGGCTCTCGGACTGTTTGCCCTGCAAACGCAGGCCATACATGGCAGTGTGTTTTTGCTGATTGCGCACGGCGTGGTTTCGGCAGGACTGTTCGGCGTAGTCAGCATTATGGAAAGCCGGGGTTTGACGGGAGAATGGTCAGGGCTGGGAGGCTTGTTTCGACGCGCGCCCCGTCTCGGTGCCTGGATGCTTTTTTTCTTTCTGGCGGGAATGGGGCTGCCGGGGCTAGCCAATTTTCCTGGAGAGTTTCTCAGCCTCGCAGGGGCCTTTCGGGTGTTGCCTTGGGCTGCTGGACTGGCGACCTTGGGGATCCTCGCGGGTGTGGTCTATTTTTTACGTGCCTACGAGCGGATCATGCTGGGTCCGCTGAACGGAACCTTGCCGGATAATCTGGTGGATTTGCAGCAGAGCGAGTGGTTGCTGTTCTGGGTGCTGGGACTGCTGACCTTGTGGCTCGGCCTGGATCCCCAGATCATTCTTGCCCATCTGGGTACCCTGCTCTCCATGCATAGTGGAGATGTCATTGCCGGAGGTGGTCATGGCTTATAGTCCAACCTTGCTGCCATTACTCATAGTTGCTGCTGCGGCACTGATTGCTTTTCTCGCAGATGCCCTGCGGCTGGGTCGACTCATGCCCTGGTTAGGCGGAATCAGCAGCATTGCTGCTGCAGCCAGTATTTTCGTCGAGCATATGGCTCTGGGAGCTGATCTGTACTGGGATCTCAGCGCCACTCTTCTCGGTGTCTATTTGAGCCTTGCCATGGCGGCGGGACTGTTTTTTATTACCTTTCATCCACTTTCCCGAAAAATGACAGGCAGTTTGGTTGGGCTGTTGCTGACTATGTTGGCGGGTAGTCTGATTTTGGTGAGTGCCCAGAATCTTCTGTTGATGTTTGTTGGTCTGGAGCTGCAGGTGTTACCTTTTTTTGCGTTGCTGGCCTGGCCTGGCAGCGGCCGCGCAGCCGTAGAATCCGCCTTTAAATATGCGGTGCTGGCCGGGCTTGCATCGGCCCAGTTTGCCATTGGAATTGCCTTGATTTATCTGGGTGATGGCAGTCTGGCAGTGATTCCGCCAATGGGTGATATGACATCCAATGTATTCGGATTGATGGGCGTGCTGGCCTTACTGGCCGCTTTGAGTTTTGAGATTGCCGCCGCGCCTTTTCATGCCTGGGTAGCAGACATTTATCAAGGCGCGCCAGCGCCATTTCTGATTTTTCTAGGTGGAGTGGCAAAAGTCGCCATCATGGGGGCGCTGATTACCCTGGCGGCGGCAACACCAAAGCTGGAAATACCCATTGCCGTTATTGCGGCAACCAGCATTGTAGTGGGTAACGTCCTGGCTTATCGCGCCGGACATTTGCGAAGAATGTTGGGCTATTCGGCTATTGCCCATGCCGGTTATTTTCTGGCCGCCCTCGCGGTCGGCCCCTTGGGTATCATCGCAGGCGCTATTTATGCCTTGGTGTATGGCCTGATGAACATGGGGACTTTCATGGGCCTGTCGGCGCTGCCGGAAAACAGCATTGCCATCCCCTGGGCGGCATTGCGGGAGCGCCAACCAGTACTGGCCGGGCTTCTGGGTCTGACTTTGCTCTCGCTGGCTGGAATGCCGCCCAGCATAGGTTTTTTTGCCAAATTGCTGGTCATTATCGCCGATGTGCACGACCAGGTCTATTGGTTGGCCATTCTGATTGCTCTCGGTAGCGCCTTTTCTTTTGCTTACTATCTCAGTACCTTGTGGAAGCCGTCCGTGCTCAGCAACCCCGACCGCCTGCTGCATCGGCGCAGTTGGGAGACTTTTGCCGCACTGGGCATATTGATCCTGCTATTCGGCTGGTTGCTGGCGCCCTTGGGGATGGGTTGAGAAGATTGCGTCTTCACCAGCCCGTATATGCCTTGACATGGCCCCGTTTCATCGCTAATCTCCCGCCCCTCAGTGAAAAACCCGAAGCCGGAGTTTTGTGATGAAGACCTATTCTGCCAAGTCTCATGAAGTACAGGGAGACTGGTTCGTCGTAGATGCGACCGATAAAGTGCTGGGCCGTCTTTCTGTAGAGGTGGCTACCCGCCTGCGCGGTAAGCATAAGCCCGAATTTACCCCCCATGCCGACATCGGGGATCATATTATTGTGATCAACGCGGACAAGATTGCGGTGACCGGCAACAAGGCCAAAGACAAGATGTACTATCATCATACCGGCTATGTCGGCAATCTGAAGAGTGCTTCTTTTGAAAAGATGATGGAAACGCATCCAGAGCGGATTATCGAAATTGCCGTCAAGGGAATGCTTCCAAAAAACTCCCTGGGCCGCGCTATGTACCGGAAACTCAAGGTTTACAGTGGTTCCGAGCATCCCCATTCTGCGCAACAGCCTCAGACTTTAGATATTTAAGGTGAGCACTATTATGGAACAATATTACGGCACTGGTCGGCGCAAAAGCGCAACTGCACGGGTTTATTTGCGTCGTGGCTCTGGCAAGATCGTCATCAACAAGCGCAGCCTGGAAGAATACTTTGGTCGCGAGACATCGCGTATGGTAGTCATGCAGCCACTGGAACTGACCGGGCACGGCAGCCAGTTTGATATTCTGGTGAATGTCAGCGGTGGTGGTGCCAGCGGACAGGCTGGTGCCATTCGCCATGGTATCACCCGTGCCCTGATGGTTTATGACGAAACCTTGCGGCGTCCGCTCCGTGGCGCGGGTTTTGTGACCCGGGATGCTCGCGAAGTGGAACGTAAGAAGGTCGGCAAGCATAAGGCGCGGCGTAGTCATCAGTTCTCCAAGCGTTAATAAAACCGCTTCGGATCGGAAAAGCCGCCTAAGGGCGGCTTTTTTGTTGGTTTATGACAGGGGGTTGCAGCATGATTCGTGCAGGCATTGTGGGTGGTACCGGCTACACCGGAGTGGAATTGTTGCGCTTGTTGCTTCCTCATCCCGAAGTGGAAGTGCAGGTCATCACCTCTCGTGTTGAAGCGGGAGAACGCGTAGATACCCATTTCCCCAATCTGCGGGGCGTGTGTGATCTGTATTATACAGCCCCCGATCCAGAGACTCTGGCAAAGCTGGATGTCGTATTTTTTGCGACGCCCCACGGGGTGGCCATGGATAGTGCCCCGGACCTGCTGGCGCATGATGTGCGCGTTATTGACCTCGGTGCTGATTTTCGGCTGGCCGACGCGGAAGCTTTTGCGCACTGGTATGGCATGGCGCATCGGGCGCCTGAGGCGTTGCGTGCAGCTTGTTATGGGCTGCCGGAATATTTTCGGGAGAACATCGCCCAATCACGCCTGATTGCCAATCCCGGATGTTATCCAACCGCAGTCATTCTGGGATTCGCTCCCTTGCTGGAGGCGGGATTACTGCATCAAGACACGCTGATTGCCGATTGCAAATCGGGGGTGAGCGGTGCGGGCCGCGCTGGACGGGTGAACCTGATCGTGCCGGAAGCCGCAGATAGTGTCACTGCCTACGGAGTGAGTGGTCACCGTCATCGTCCCGAAATTGAGGCGACTCTCTCAAAACTGAGCGGGGAGATGATTGAACTACAGTTCACGCCGCACCTGATGCCCATGATACGCGGGATTCATGCCACCTTGTACGGACGCTTGCAGCACCCGTTGAGTGACACCGCCTTGCAAACCTTGTTTGCAGAGCGTTACGCGCAGGAGCCATTTGTTGATGTGCTGCCATTTGGCAGTCATCCGGCAACGCGCTCCGTGCGCGGGGCCAACGTTTGTCGTATTGCCGTTCATCAGCCGCGCCCGGGGCAGGTGGTCGTTCTGTCTGTTATTGATAACCTGGTGAAAGGTGCGGCTGGGCAGGCAGTTCAGAACATGAACCGGATGTTCGCCCTGCCGGAAACGCTTGGTTTGACACAAATTGCCTTACTGCCATAGTGTTATGTGAGTAGTCTGGTCAAAGATGCGTTTTGTCTGGATCCAATAAATCTTGCTCTTTTTCACATTTCAGTCCGAATATTCCATCAATCAGCAAAAAATCGTCGGAATTTAAGCCCCGCACGATTGTGCGAGGCTTCTGGGCGGATTAACTCCCCAACCCTCCATTTTTGAGTATGGAATAGCGTGAAGAGCTCAGCCGTCTGATGCTGGTGGCAGGTCCCCAGGTTCTGGAATCGCTGGATGCTCAGGGCATTTTTCTTGATCTGTCGTTCAATGTAGACCGCGATTTTATGGTTGGGCATGATGGTGTGACTTGTTTTACAGGATCCCAGTGTACACATTGCCCTGAAGAAGCTTTAGGCGACAAGGCAACGTGATAAAAAACCAGCAGTTTCCGATTTAAGGTACATTACTGTGGTTGTTTGGCTACAGGGGGTATTTTTAACCGATTGAAAAATATAGGTGCTTGGCTGGCAAGCTTCTTGCTGATGTGATGGGTTAGTCAGATAGCTCTCGGGAATCTCCATGCTTATCTGCAAACGTATATATCTTGATGAGTCTGACGGCTCAAGGAGGCCACATGATAAAGATATGGACGCACCCCCTTCATCGTTTACCGCAACTTGTGGCATTTGTAGGCATATTTGCCGGATTGAGCAGCCCTGCCTGGGCGGATGGTGATTTGTCCCTGGGCGTTGCTGTTCCTGGTTTAAGCGTGTTTTTAGGGAATAATCCCGGTTATTATGCCGCACCTGTTTACGCGCCTCCGCCAGTATATTATGCGCCGCCACCGCGCCGTGTGTATTATGTTCCAGCGCCGCCACCTCCGCCCGTGCGTTATCAGTTGCCCGGGTACTATGTGCAGCCAGCGCCCATTCGCTATTACCGGCCCCGCCCTTGGGAGCATCACGGTCCACCGCCGTGGGCGGGTCGTTGGCGGCATGATGATGATCATGATGGCTGGAGACATTAGTTTCATCTGCCCAGTGGTTCACTGAGCCAGAAAAATACAGGAGTAAGTTGAGTGAAAATGAATGCTGAGGTTTTGGAGCGCGGCTCCAGAAAAAGTGGATGGTTGTTGGTCGCATTGTGTGTGGTTGCACTGAGTGGTTGTGCAAACATGAGCCCCACCGGCCAACGGGCACTCAGTGGTGGTGCTATTGGTGCTGCCGGAGGGGCCGTGTTGGGCACGGTTGTTGCCGGCAATCCTGCGGTGGGTGCAGCCGTGGGTGGTGCGGTGGGTGCCGGAGTTGGTGCGGCGCTGCCCAATATTGAAAGAACCTTAAACGGGAATTAACCAGAAAACTTCCCCGACGTTATGTACTCAAACCCCGACATCATTTATGCCGGGGTTTTTTGTGGGCGCAATTTACTGTCGCACCAATTTAATGCGTTGGGCACCAAAGTGGTGCATAACAGGCTTATAATTTTCTTGGGGGTTATAATTTTAAATATAAAAAAGTACTACAAATCAAAGCCATGAATAAAATTATTGTGTGGGCATGCATTTTGCTTTTTGACAACAGGCTTGATTTTTTTCATACAAACCAAGGAGTCAACATGTCGCACTACAGCACTAAAAATCGCTATTCGTTTTTACGTCGTTCAATTCTCGCCAGCATGCTGATGGGGCTGCCATTGGTCGCCAGTGTGGCGGACGCCAGTCCATTATCTTTGCCGAATCCCCTCAAATTCTGTGCCGGACCATTGGGTCAACTGGACGTGCAAGGGGTAGCCAGCGGCATGGCCTTTTATCAGGATAATCCTCCCGGAGGTGGGTATACTGAGGCTGACTATGCAGGTTTATTAGGGGCAAAGCGGGTCGGCGCTTCTATCACCAATGGTATGGTGATCATCCAGAAAGAAAACGGTCCAATTCAGTTTTACATTCAAGCGGGGGCTTACAGCTTTCCAACACTTGCAGAACCTATTTCTTCTGCATCAACTAATATACAAGAATTCGGTGCATTACCAGTAGCCTATTTAAAAATAGCACCATCTTCAAATTACTCCATGGAAATCGGACAGTTGCCCACCCTGATTGGCGCTGAGAGTGCTTTTACCTACCAGAATATCAATATTGAGCGCGGTTTGCTCTGGGATATGGAGCCCATCATTAGTCGTGGAATCCAGATTAATGGTAGTGCGGGGCCGTTGAGTGCGTCGATTGCCTGGACGGATGGGTATTTTTCGAATCGCTATAATGTGATGAGTGGTCTGCTTAGTTATGCGATCAACGGCTCCAATACGCTCAGCTTTTATGCGCAAGGCTCTTTGGGGAAATCCCGTCTAAGTTCTAATGATGTAGCTTATAGTGCCTTAGGTAATGAAAGCCAGATTTATGGTGTCGAATATGAATATAGTTCGGGACCATGGATGATTGAACCTTATTTTCAGTATATGCATACGCCAACTGCACCGTTGTTGGGCGTGAATCATGCGTTCGACAATTATGGTGGAGCATTATTGGCTGATTACAGCTTTACTAAAACAATCTCTCTCGGTACCCGAGTGGAATATCTGCGGGTTGGTGGGCCGTTGACTAATGGTGCGACAAGCGGAGCGGCTGCAACACTCACCGGGCTTCCATCCGATTCCCACGCATGGTCCATCACCCTCACCCCGACCTACCAGAGTGGTGGTTTCTTCGCCCGCGCTGAACTTTCTTACGTGACTGCCTCCGCACCTGCTGGACTCGGTTTCTCCGGCGCTGAGGGAACCAACACCAATCAACTGCGTGGCATGGTCGAAACCGGCTTCATGTTCTGATCGGTCTATTCATCAAAAGGGAGCCTCGCTGCTGCGGGGTTCTCCATCTAACGTATTTTGAGTTCAGGAGAATCCAAACATGAAACATGCTGCGCAATTATCCAGGTTACTGCTATTGGGGTCCGTTGTTGCCGCCTCGGGCTGTGGTTTATATGAGGTGACACCTTGCCCGGCTGGTCCTGCTCCGGTAGCCCCAGTGGTTTCTGCACAGACACCACCACCGCCGCCTGCACCTATCGCCCCGGTAGAGCGTACGGTGCTGGAAAGTAAGCCCATCACCATTACCGGTATCAATTTCAAAACCGGTTCTGCGCAGTTGATGGGGTCGGATATTGGCGTCCTCGATAAGGTGGCCGGTTTCGCCAAAATGCACCCGGATGCCACCCTGCATATTAATGGTTATTGCAGTAAAACAGGAAGTTATGCCTATAACTACAAGCTGTCCAAGGCGCGTGCGGGCAGTGTTGCCGGTTATCTCGAAAAGCGGGGTGTTGCTGCGGATCGCATGATGGTCAAAGGCTACTCCTATGAAGATCCCATTGCTACCAACACGACCCCGGCTGGTCGTTTCAAAAACCAGCGGGTTGAAATCAATTCCAGTGTCATGGTGCGTACTACCGTCAAATAAAGTTTTATGACGGCCGTTTGCGCTTTTTTGTGATGGCCCGCTTGGTCTTTATCAAGCGGGTTTTTTAAAGATACGGCGTTGGAATGCCCCACGCGATATCCACTACTCTTGACGCTTTGCAGTAGCCTAGGCCATCATCTCCATGACTTTGGCTGAATTTTCACTATGACCACGTCTGCGGACGCGGTCCATTATTTTGTCTGGGAGGACCATGGACGCCACGGACCAGAAGCGCCTGTTGCGTGAAATGCTTTTTGCCCGCCGCTTTGAAGAACGCTGTGCGGAGGCTTATCACGAACGCCAGATTGGCGGTTTTTTACACCTTTATCCGGGTGAGGAAGCCTGCGCGATTGGTGTTTTAGAGAAAGCCCAAACGGGTTCTGATTATGTGGTGACCGGGTATCGGGACCACATTCATGCCCTTAAATCCGGCATGGACCCCAAAGCGCTGATGGCCGAGCTTTTCGGTAAGGAAGCCGGTTGCTCCAAGGGCCGGGGTGGTTCCATGCACTTGTTCGACCCAGACGTGCATTTTATGGGCGGTTACGCGTTGGTTGGCGGGCCCTTCCCGCTGGCAGCCGGCTTTGCCAAGGCGATCCAGTTGCGCGGTGGTCAGGAAATCTCCATCTGTTTTCTGGGGGATGGTGCCAACAACCAGGGGACCTTCCATGAAACCATGAACATGGCAAGCCTGTGGAACCTGCCGGTGCTGTTTATCTGCGAAAACAACCTGTATGGCATTGGTACGGCCATTGAGCGTTCGACGGTGGAAATCAACCAGTACAAACGCGTGGCACCTTACGGCATCGAAGCAGCGCAATGTGATGGGCAGGACATTGATATTGTCATGGCACATGCCGAAAAAGCCGTAAATTATGTGCGCGAACAACGCAAGCCCTATTTCCTGGAACTCATGACCTATCGATTGCGCGGCCATTCCATGTCGGACTCCGGTGCCTATCGCAGCAAGGAAGAAGTAGAAGAATGGGCGCAACGCGATCCCATCGGCATTTACAAGCGTCGTCTGGTAGAAGCCGGCGTGGTGACTGAAGATGAATTCCATGCCATGGACAAGGCGGTTCAGGACGAAATCGAGAACGAAGTGGTGCGTTACGCTATTGAATGCCCGGAACCGCGCGTCGAAGATGTAACGCGTTACGTCTATACCGAAGGAGGTAACAACCATGGCTGAATTAATGTATTGGCAGGGAATTCTGCGTGCCCACGATGAAGAAATGGCACGTGACCCGCTGGTATTTGCCATGGGTGAGGATATTGGTGTCGCTGGCGGTACCTACAAGGCGACTTCAGGACTTTTCGCCAAATATGGTGAACAGCGGGTTATTGATACCCCTATTTCCGAAAATAGTTACACCGGCATTGGTGTGGGTGCCGCCATGGTTGGTGCCCGCCCCATAGTCGAAATCATGAGTGTGAACTTTGCCTGGTTGGCTATGGATCAGCTCATGAATAACGCGGCGAAAATTCATTACATGTCGGGTGGACGGATTCGTTGTCCCTTTGTCATGCGCGTTCCCGGTGGCACGGCGCATCAGCTGGGTGCCCAGCATTCGGCGCGGATGGAAAAAGTATTCATGGGAATTTCCGGCCTGCGCGTGGTGACTCCGGCTACCCCCCGGGATGCTTATGGCTTGCTAAAAAGTGCCGTACGTTCAGATGATCCGGTGGTGATTATCGAACATGAAAGCATGTATAACCTCAAGGGCGAAGTGCCGGACGAGGAGTTTTTCACCCCGCTGGAAGGAGTGGAAATCATGCGTCCGGGTAAGGACGTCAGCATTTTTGCCTACAACATCAGTGTGCATTGGGCATTGGACGCGGCCAAAAAACTGGCCAGCGAGTATGGTATTGATGCTGAAGTGATTGATTTAAGGGCCCTGAAACCTTTGGATCGTGCCGGAATTGCTGCCAGTGTGTGCAAAACTCATCATGCCATCATCGTGGAAGAAGACGAAGCTCCGGTCGGTGTTGGTTCGGAAGTCATGGCCATCATCAATGAAGAATGCTTTTTTGATCTGGATGCGGCGCCGGTGCGAGTGCATGCCCTGGATATTCCCATTCCCTACAATCATCGCCTGGAAAAGGCGGCGATTCCCAATGCCGGGGATGTGATTGCTGCGGTAAGGAAGATGTTTGGCCGCTAAGGCCGCACTTCTCTCGATATGTTTTGATCTACAGAAACTCAATAGGGTGAAAAATGGCTGAACCTTACGTCATCAAGATGCCGCAACTGACCGATACTATGACGGAAGGGGTGGTCGTTTCCTGGGAAAAACCCATTGGCGCTCGGGTCGAACGCGGCGATGTGGTGGCGACCATCGAAACGGACAAGGCGATCATGGATGTGGAAGTGTTCCGCTCCGGCTATCTGGCGGGTCCTTTGGCAGCGGTGGATAGTGTCATGCCGGTTGGTGCGACCATGGCCTATCTGACGGAAACGCCGGATGAGGCTGTATCCCCGGTTCAGGATGCCCCAGTCCAAAGCGCGCCTGCTGTTGCTTCAGAACCGACAACACCGACAGAATCTGAAGCGCCTTCGGGTTATGCCATCAAAATGCCACAGCTTTCCGATACAATGACTGAAGGCGTGCTGGTGTCCTGGGAAAAATCTCTGGGCGATAAAATCCAGCGTGGCGATGTGGTGGCGACCATTGAAACCGACAAGGCCATCATGGATGTGGAAGTATTTCGTGAAGGCTATCTTTCCGGTCCGCGTGTTGCGGTGGACGCAGTGGTACCCGTGGGTGATCCGATTGCCTGGTTGGTAGAAACGGCGGATCAGGTGCGCGAAGCTGGCACTGCTTCGGGATCACGACCGGAGCGGTCGGCAGCTGCGGTGGACAAGACTCCCGGCGCTTCCACTATATCCGCTCAAGCGCCTGTTGCTCAGCCTTTGTCAGCCCGGGTGCCTGGAGCGCAACCTGCGCCGCGCCCTCAGCAGGGGGCGGCAAGTCCCTTTGCCCGGCAGTTGGCCGGGCAGCAGGGCGTGGACCTCAATCATCTGCAGGGTAGCGGGCCAGCAGGAGTCATTGTTGCCGCAGATGTCATTGCTGCGGCGGGTCGTGCTGCCCCCGCCACGACAGGCGCCCGAGTTTCTGAACCTGCCGTGCCCGGAGAAGGGCGGGCGATGAGCGCCATTGAAAAGGCCATCAGTCAGGCCATGGTGGCCTCCCTGAGTATTCCGGTATTTCACGTCACCGTGAAGGCCAAACCCGAAGCTCTGATGCGCGCTGCCAAAGCGCACAAAGTGTCGCTGACCGTGGCTATCGCCAAGGCCGCATCCCAGGCGTTGGCCAAACATCCCCTGGTGAATGCCGCTTATCAGCCGACGGACAAAATCGTGGAGCGCGCCCAGCATGATATTGGCATCGCCGCGACGACGGAAGACGGCGGGTTGGTTGTTCCGGTGTTGCGTGCGGTGGAGGGCAAGGATCTGGCGCTACTCCAGAGTGAATGGACGCCGCTGGTGGAAAAAGCGCGTAAGCGGCGCTTGAGTCCTCCCGAATATACGCACCCCACTTTCACTATTTCGAATATGGGGATGTATGGCATCACCCAGTTTGATGCCATTGTCACGCCGGGGACCGCCGCCATTATTGCCATTGCCGGTAATAGCCCGGAAGGCATGCCCATTACCATCACGGCGGATCATCGGGTGGTCAATGGTGCCGAAGCCGCGCTCTTTCTAAAAGATCTCAAAAAAGCCATTGAACATCCGGAAGGCTGGCTGGGGGCTGCTGCCTCGCCCATTCCCGAAGGCGATTATGATGTTCAGGTGCTGGTCATTGGCGCTGGGCCGGGCGGCGAGGATTGCGCCCGGGAACTCGTCGAAAACGGTGTCAAGGTAGCCATGGTCAATAATGCCCCCTATCCCGGCGGGGAATGCCTGTGGCGTGGCTGCATTCCTTCCAAAGCCTGGCGTGCTGCAGCAGACCGGATTCGTGATCGGGAGCATGATGCGGCCATGGGACTGCAAATGGGCACGCCGAAGCTGGATTGGGCGCAACTGGAAAAACATCGTCGCGGCATCTTGCAGGCACGCGGAGAAATGGCCCTGAAAACAGATCAAGGCATGAAAATTCAGGTGCTTGAAGGCACGGCGCGATTTACCGGCGAACACAGTGTCGAAATCAGTGGTAAAGACGCGCGCAGCCTCCGTTTCGGGGCCTGCGTCATCGCTACCGGCGCTCCCGCCTTTGTGCCGCCCATTCCCGGCGTTCAGGAAGCCTTGAAAAGTGGTGCTGCGGTCACTTCGGATACGGTTTGGGATCTGGCCCAACCCCCCAGGCGGCTTTGTGTCATCGGCGCGGGTGCCATTGGTATGGAAATGGCGCAGATGTTCCATGATTTCGGTGCCGAGGTGCTGGTGCTGGAGGCGCTGCCGCGACCGGTGGCGGAAATGGAAAAAGAAGTTTCCGAGCAGCTGATGAAAGCACTGGCGCACAACAGTCCGCGTCTGCAGGTTCTGACTGACGTCAAGGTGCAGGAAGTTTCCGGTAAGCCCGGAGCCCTGGATATCCGCTATCAGTTTGGTGAAGAAGTCACCCATCATTCCTGTGATCTGCTGCTGGTGGCTACCGGCAAACGTCCTGATACCAGCGCGCTGAATTTGTCTTCTGCAGGCGTGACTCTTGCCGAGCGGGGCGCGATTGCGGCGAGCAGCACCGGTCAGACCAGCGTGGCGCATATTTATGCGGTAGGAGATGTGGTGGGCGGCTATATGTTGGCACATACGGCGGGTCAGCAGGGCCGGGTAGCTGCTGCCAACCTGCTGGGTCATGCTGCTCAATATGATGCGGCCAAAGATAGTGGTGTGACTTTTACCCGCCCACAGTGCGCCTTTGTCGGTCTGTCCATGGAACAGGCCAAGGCTGCGGGAGTGGACGTGGCCGAGGTCAAGGTGCCCATGAGTATTGATGCCAAGGCCATGATGACCGGTGAAACTGATGGCCTCATCAAAATGGTGGCCGACAAGGTCAGCCACCGCATTGTCGGTGTCCACTTCCTTGCCGATCACGCCGATCTGCTGGTGGGTGAAGCCGTCATGATGGTCAGTGCCGGGTTGACACTGGAACAGGTAGCCGAGGCTATTCATCCCCATCCCACCCAGACTGAGTTGTTCGGAGAAATGGCCAGACGTTTGCTGTCACGCTTGCGGCGCTCGGCACGGGCAGCAGGCTGACAACTTGGCCAAGCCGGATGTTGAGGAATCGCAGCCAGCGGTAAGTATCAGCGGGATGCGCGCACGCATCCTGCGCTTTTACGAAAGATTTCTCGACCTCATCGTGGTGGTGCTGATATTTGTCATGCTGATCACCTTGCTGGCCTCCGTGGTGGGGGTGGTCTGGGACGTGTACAAAACCGTTTTGTCCTTCCGGGAAGAAGCGGCCATTCAGGGTCTGGTGGCTGATGTGCTGTCGGTATTTGTGCTCATTGAGCTGTTCCGGACGTTTACCGATTACCTGGAGTTTCACCGTATCCGCTTGCGGGTGCTGTCGGAAGTGGCCATTGTTTTTGTATTGCGGGAATTGTTTATCGGTCTTTATGCCCATCGTCTCGGACCCATGGATCTGATCGCATCGGCAGTGCTGCTTGCAGTGCTGGTCGGTGCCCGGGTTGCCGCTGTTCAGTACGCTCCGAAGAACACCGAAAGAGACTGAAACGGCCATATCCGTCCCGAAAATTGTCCGGGCAACTTGACGCTGCCCCGAAAAAGCGAGCAAAATGGTCGGGTATCCACTGAACAACGCGCTGCAGCGCATGGAGTTAAGCACAATGAGCACAGCAACTGAAACAATGACCAATCTGGATTCCATTCCTCCGGTAATGACCCTGACGCAAAACGCGGCGGATAAAATTACCTCTCTGATTGAAGAAGAAGGCTCTGAAGACCTCAAGCTGCGAGTTTTTGTGACGGGCGGCGGTTGTTCCGGTTTTCAGTATGGTTTTACTTTTGATGAGAATATGAATGAGGGTGATACGGAAGTGCATCAGTTTGGCGTCAGCCTCCTGATTGATCCCATGAGTTACCAATATCTGGTTGGCGCTGAAATTGATTACAGCGAAGGCCTGGAAGGTGCCCAGTTCGTGATCAAAAACCCGAATGCGACCACCACCTGTGGTTGCGGATCTTCTTTCTCTGCCTGATTTTTGTAGAGATAAGAATTTCTCCAGGGGAGGCTCATGGCCTCCCTTTTATTTTTCCAGCGCGTTATGATGACTCTCAGGCTCTTGCTGTCCTGATCAGGACAGCAACTGTGCGTGGGTTGTTGCCCCGTGACAGTTGGATTCATTACTGACCAGAATAACAAGGAGTTCGGCATGGCGGATACGAACGTGGCTCCCGGTCTGGAAGGCGTGGCGGCAACGCACTCCAGTATTTCTCACATAGATGGTGTGGCAGGTTTGCTGAGTTATCGTGGCTACGCTATTGATGACCTGGTAGCCCATAGCAGCTTTGAAGAAGTGGCCCTGCTTCTGCTGGACGGCGCACTTCCGGATGGTGCAGATCTCAAAGCTTTTGATGAGGGGCTGCGCAGTCATCGGCAAGTCAAATACAATGTCCGGGAAATCATGAAATTCATGCCGGTAACCGGGCATCCCATGGATATGCTGCATTGCGCCGTGGCGAGTCTGGGGATGTTTTATCCGCAGCAGGAGCTGTCCGATGCTGAGCGCGAAAACACCCCGCATCTGGATGCCATGGCAATGCGCATCATCGCCCGGATGCCCACCATCGTCGCCATGTGGGAGCAGATGCGTTTCGGCAATGATCCCATCGTGCCGCGTACGGACCTGAATCATGCCGCCAATTTTCTGTATATGATTTCCGGTAAGGAGCCCAATCCGGCACTGGCGAAAATCCTCGACACCTGTCTGATTCTTCATGCCGAGCATACCATCAATGCCAGTACCTTTGCGGTACTGGTCACCGGTTCTACGCTCACCAATCCCTACCATGTGATTGGCAGTGCGATTGGTACGCTGGCGGGTCCCTTGCACGGCGGTGCGAATCAGAAAGTGGTTGAGATGTTGGAGGAAATTGGCAGCGTGGCCAAGGTGGGCGCTTATCTGGACGCCAAAATGGCCAATAAGGAAAAAATCTGGGGCTTTGGTCACCGGGTGTATAAAACCCGGGATCCTCGTGCGGCCATTTTGAAAGAGATGATGGAAAAACTGGCCAGCAATGGGCATTTGCGGCATAGCCAGCTTTTTGAAATTGCCATTGAGGTCGAAAAACAGGCGACTGATCGCCTCGGCCCCAAGGGCATTCACGCCAATGTCGATTTTTATTCTGGTGTTCTTTACCACGAAATGGGAATCAAGGCTGATTTGTTTACGCCCATATTTGCCATGGCGCGCTCGGCAGGTTGGCTGGCACACTGGCGGGAACAGCTGGCAGACAACCGGATATTTCGTCCCACCCAGGTTTACAATGGTGCAAGCCCAAGGGCTTATGTAGCGCTGGACAAAAGGAATCAGGCACAGGCATGACAGAAGTTTTACAAAATATTCCCTTCCTCGCTACGGAACGTACCGAGGCCTTGCTGGATATTGAGCGGCATCTGATAGCGGGTCAGTCGGCCATAGAACGCTGGTTTCGAGGCCAGTTTCAAAAAACTCCGGCGCCCTTTTACGCGTCCGTCGATTTGCGCAACTCCGGTTTCAAGTTGGCACCGGTGGATACCAATCTGTTTTCGGCAGGCTTCAACAATCTGAATCCTGAATTTTCATCGCTCTATGTATCGGCCATTCAGCACTATCTGAACCAGCATCATCCGGGCCTGGAGCGCGTGCTGCTCATTCCCGAAAATCATACCCGCAACCTGTTTTATCTGGAAAATGTGGCCAGATTGCGAGAGCTTCTGGAAATGTCCGGACTGGAAGTGCGGGTGGGTTCACTCTTGCTGGAAGAGCGCACGGCTTATGATTTACCTTCGGGTAATTCCCTGCTTTTGGAGCCCATTTTTCGTGAAGGCGGACGCTTAAAGGCCGCAGGATTTGATCCCCAGCTGATTTTGCTCAATAACGATCTTTCCGGCGGTGTGCCGGAAATTCTGGAGAATCTCGAACAACCCATATCCCCGCCTCTGGCGGCAGGTTGGCGCTCGCGGCGGAAGTCCCAGCACTTTGCCCATTATCGTGCCGCCGCACATGAACTGGCGGAAGTGATAGATATCGACCCCTGGTTGATTGATCCGTTTTTCCGGCGTTGTCAGGGTATTGATTTCATGCGTGCCGAAGGCCGTGATTGCCTGGTCGCCAATGTCGATGCGGTTCTGGAATTGACCCGCGAGCGCTACGCCCACTATGGGATTACCCAGCGTCCCTTTGTGATTGTCAAAGCCGACGCAGGCACCTACGGCATGGGCATCATGACGGCTTACTCCGGTGAAGAGTTCATGGATCTCAATCGTAAGGAACGCACGCGCATGGCTAAAAGCAAGGAAGGCCTGCCAGTGAGTGACGTGTTTATTCAGGAAGGGGTGTATACCTTTGAGCAGACCGCCGAGGAGGCGGTGGCTGAGCCGGTAGTTTATATGGTGGGTCAGCAGGTGCTGGGCGGCTTTTACCGGGTGCATACCGGGCGGGGGCGCGATGAAAACCTGAATGCCCCCGGCGCGCATTTTGAGCCCATGGCCTTTGGTGAGCCTTGCATACTGCCTTGCCGGAAATCGCCGCCCGATGCCCCAGTAAACCGTTACTATGCTTATGGCGTCATTGCCCGCCTGACCCTGGTGGCGGCGGCCCGGGAAATGGCCGATTGGCGTCGGCAGCAAATCCGGAGTGTTGAGTGATGACCCCGTTGAAAGCAGCCATTCTCATGGATCCCATAGCCGGGATCAAACCCGCCAAAGACAGCACTTTCGCCATGCTCCTGGCGGCGCAGGCACGGGGGCACCAGTGCTGGGTGTTTGGCCTGCCTGATTTGTTCATGCGCGATGGCCAGGTCTGGGCACGCCTGCAGGCGGTGACGGTGCAGGATGACAGTGCCGACTTCGCGACGCTGGCTGCCGTTGAAGAGCGGCCCCTGGCAGATATGGACGTGGTGCTGATGCGCAAGGACCCTCCGGTCGATCTGGAATATCTGACCGCCTGTTATCTGCTGGAACATGCCGGAACCTGGGTGGTGAACAATCCGGTGAGTCTGCGTAATGCCAATGAAAAACTCTATGCCTTGCATTTCCCCGAGTTTCTCCCGCCCTTTCTGGTCAGTCGTGATCTGGGTGACCTGCGCGCTTTTCTGGCCGAGCATGGCGAGGTGGTGGTCAAACCCCTTTCTGCGCGGGGGGGCGAAGGGGTATTTTACTTGCACCAGCAAGACCGCAATGTGGGCAGCATCCTCGAAACCGTAACGGCCTGGGGACAGCATTATGTCATGGCTCAGCGCTATATTCCGGCCATACGCGAAGGCGACAAGCGCATTATTCTGGTGGACGGCGTGGCGGTGCCTGGTGCCATGTTGCGGGTACCTTCTGAAAAAGACTTTCGTGGCAATCTGGTAGCAGGGGCTACAGCCGTAGCCGCCGAGCTGAGTGCGCGGGATCAGGATATTTGTGCGGCAATAGGGCCAGCTCTCCGTGCTGCAGGATTACTTTTTGTCGGGCTGGATGTGATTGGCGGCTATGTGACTGAAATCAACGTCACCAGTCCCACCGGGGTGCGGGAGATTCGTCGCTTTTTTGCTGTGGATGCCGCCGAGCTGCTCTGGCAGCGTCTGGAACAAGGGCAGTAATGGCCGCGCTGGCACAGTCGGGAATGCAATCTGCCGTTTTTCATCGAAAACCCGTATGATAGGCAGTATGACGAATTTCTCTTCTCTTAAAAATCATCTGCTCATTGCCATGCCGGCGCTTCATGACGGTATTTTTGACCGGACGGTGATTGTAGTTTGCGAGCATAGCCCCGACGGTGCCATGGGCGTGGTCATCAATCGTCTTGTGGATATTAATATGTCCGAAGCTCTCAAGGCCGTAGATATCCAGCCTTCCGAAGAAATGATTCATCGCCCGGTTTATTGGGGTGGACCGGTGCAGCCGCAGCACGGCTTTATTTTGCATTCGCCCAAGGGTGAATGGCTTTCCAGTCTGGAGCTGAACGAGGACCTGGCATTGACCAGCTCTCCCGATATTTTGCAAGCCATCGCCCAGCATGAGGAACCCCAGCGTTATCTGTTAGCTTTGGGGTATGCCGGTTGGGGGGCGCAGCAACTGGAAGAAGAGTTGAAAGAAAATGCCTGGTTGCACGGCCCGATGGATATGCAGGTCATGTTTGAGTTGCCCGCCAGTGAACGCTGGCAGGCCGCCGCGCGCTCGCTCGGAGTGGATATGCGCCTGCTCAGCGGGGCGGCGGGCCATGCCTGAGGGCTCCGGGCCGCTTCTGGGGATTGATTTCGGGGAACGACGTATTGGTATTGCCGTGTTGGGCGAATCCGGTTGGGCACCGCAGGGCGTAGCTACCCTGCGCAATGGGGAGATCGGCCCGGATTGGGAGAGCTTTGCGCGCATCCTCAAGGACTGGCAACCGCGCGCTATAGTTCTGGGTTTGCCCCTGAACATGGACGGTAGTGAAGGCTTGATGGTGCGCCGGGTGCGCAATTTTGCCAGGAGTCTGCAGCGCCGTTTCCCCCTGCCTGTGCATTGGGTGGACGAACGCCTCAGTAGTCATGCGGCCGAATGGATGCTGAAAGAGCGGGCGCTTTCCGCAAAGCAGCGCGCCGGGCTTTTGGATCAGGCCGCTGCCTGTGAAATTCTCCAGACTTTTCAGGATGTCGGAGCCATGCAATGAATGCAGACTGGGATGTGACAACACTGCTGGAAGGAATGGTTCGGGATTTGCGTCCGCATGTAGACCCGGAGCAGACCGCCATGATTGGTATATTTACGGGTGGTGTCTGGATAGCCCAGGCGCTGCACCGCGCTTTGGGGCTGAAAACGGCGCTGGGGCAGCTGGATATTTCTTTTTATCGGGATGATTTCAGTCAGATTGGTCTGCACCCGCAAGTCCGGGCGTCGGATATTCCCTTTGCTGTGGACGGTCGCTCCATCGTTCTGGTGGATGACGTGCTCTATACGGGGCGTACCATCCGCGCCGCCATGAACGAAATATTTGATTATGGCCGACCGGCAAACATTCTCCTGGCCGTACTGGTAGATCGCGGTGGGCACGAAGTCCCGGTGGCGGCCGACATTGCTGCCTTACGCCTCAACGCGGCGGCGGGTGGACAAATCAAACTCCGGGGCCCCGATCCGCTGCGTCTGGAATTGCTGACATCGCCAAGGACAGCTTCATGAGTTTTTCCACTTTCCGTTTTGGTGATGGTAATCCTCAATATGACGCCCAGGGTCGTCTCCGCCATCTGCTTAATACCGAAGGGCTGCGTGAACCCGAAATGCTGCAGATTCTGGATACGGCCGAATCCTTCCTCAGCATCGCGCAGCGCAGTGTCAAAAAAACCCCGACGCTCCGGGGCAAAACCATCGTCAATCTGTTTTTTGAGAACAGCACACGCACGCGGAGCACCTTTGAGCTGGCCGCCAAACGCCTCTCCGCCGATGTTTTGAATATTGCGGTCAGTACCAGCAGTGCCAGTAAGGGCGAATCCCTGATCGACACGGTGGATAATCTTATGGCCATGCAGGTGGATGGTTTTGTGATTCGCCATCCGGAAGCCGGAGCCGCGCATCTGATCGCCCGGCATCTGGGAGACTCGGCGCTGGTGATCAATGCAGGTGATGGCCAGCATGCCCATCCGACCCAGGCCTTGCTGGATGTATTCACGATTCGGCGTCTGGCCGGACCCATTGAAGACCGGGTCGTGGCTATTGTGGGTGATGTCCTGCATTCGCGGGTGGCGCGTTCCCAGATTCATGCCTTGTCGATTCTCGGTTGCCCGGAAATCCGGGTCATCGGGCCACAAACCCTGGTTCCCAAAGAACTCTCCGCGCTGGGGGTGCATGTCTACCACGACCTGCAGGCAGGATTGCGCGGTGTCAATGTCATTTGTGCCCTGCGATTGCAGAAGGAACGCATGGAATCCCATCGTCTGCCCAGTCTGGATGAATTCCATCGCCGCTTTGGCCTGACTCCGGAGCGCTTGCAGTGGGCGCAGCCTGATGCGCTGGTCCTGCATCCGGGGCCTATGAATCGCGGCGTGGAAATTGCGTCGGAAGTGGCGGACGGTCATCAGGCCGTGATTTTGCAACAGGTTGCATACGGTCTCGCCGTGCGTATGGCGGTATTGACCCTCCTGGCGGGTGCTGCGGGCGGAGGCGAAAACCATGCGTAGAATCATCCGCAATGTCCGCGTCATGGATCCCGGCGATGGATTTGATGCGGTAACCGACCTGGCTATTGTCGCTGGAAAAATCGCTGTACGGGGTGCTGTCGCTGAGGATTTTCGGGCGGATGAAATTCTCGATGGTACAGGCCTGGTAGCTTGCCCGGGGCTGATAGAAAGCAGCTTGCAGGCGCATAGTCCCGGTCATGGACGCGATGGCGATCTGGCCAGCGAGCTACAGGCCGCCGTGGCGGGTGGGGTAACGCAGGTCGTGCTGCGTCCGGATACCCAGCCCGTTGCCGATACCCCTGCCGTCCTCCGGGAGCAGCAACTGTTGGCTGAAAAGCTGGCTCTGGCGCGGGTGCAGGTCAGCGCGGCCCTGACAACGGGCTTGCAGGGGCAAGCCTTGAGTGAAATGACGGCACTTATGGATGCTGGGGCGCGGGTGTTCAGTCAGGCCAAGCAGCCTGTCCATAGCGCCGCCCTGCTGCGTCTGGCCCTGAGCTACGCGGCTGATTTGGGACTGCCGGTAATGCTCCATCCCGAAGACCCCGAACTGGCCGCCCATGGCGTGATGAACGAAAGCGGGTTGAGCCTGCGGCTGGGCCTTCCGGGGCGCACGGCCGTGGCTGAACAGGTGGGCATCCAGCGGGATATAGCCATTGCGGCACTGAGTGGCTGCCCTCTGTTTTTCCCTCATCTCAGCACGGGCGGCGCTGTTGCTGCGGTAAAAGCCGCCCGTAAGCGTGGTGAGGCGGTGCGCTGCGGGGTCAGCATCCACCACTTGTTGCTCAGTGAGCAGGATGTCGGGTTTTTCAACGTCCATGCCAAAGTATTGCCACCGCTACGCTCTTTGGCCGAACGGGATGCCCTGCGCCGGGCTGTGGCCGAGGGCGATGTTGCGGCCATCAGCAGCGATCATACTCCCTGGGGAGTAGACCGCGAGAGCATGACTTTTATTCAGGCTCCTTTCGGGATCAGTGCGGTGGAGTGCTTGTTGCCGCTGACTTTGCGTCTGGTGGACGACGGCCTGCTGGGTTTAATGGCTGCGCTGCGATTACTCAGCACCGGCCCTGCTCAGGCGCTGGGCTTGCCGCTGCCTTCTCTGCAAGTCGGCAGTGTGGCGGATTTATGTCTGTTTGATCCGGAAGCCGCATTTACCCTTAATCCCGCATCCGGAGCCAGCCGGGGCCGCAATCTGCCTTATGCCCAATGGGATCTGCGCGGACGGGTGCGCTATACCATGGTGGAGGGGCGGGTGGTGTTTCGGGGTTGAGGATGTTTGTGCCAATACCCCTAGCAGCTTGTCGGACTTTCATTTTGCCTAAAATTATCGTATAATTACTTATGATTCAATGTGATGAGTGATTTTATGGCCCACTTCCTCGATGCTGACCGCAAGACCGATTATCTTCTGCCCCCCTCCATGGACGACTGGCTTCCGGAAGGGCACCTGGCGCGATTTATCGTGGAAGTCATTGATCAGCTCGATCTCTCGCTGCTGGTCCAACAATATGCGGGTCGTGGCCATAAGGCCTATCACCCGGCCACCCTCCTGGCGATTCTGGTCTACGGCTATGCCAACGGGGTCTTTTCCAGCCGTAAAC
>NZ_JACKZA010000025.1 GCF_015100155.1 Acidithiobacillus sp. HP-2
CCCGTTGAAGGATCGTCTTCGACGTTCCACGGTACATTCTGGTTGATGATTAAATATTCATGAACCACTTTCTGCCGCTTCGTTTGCGCGGCATGAATGTTGAAAATAAAATCGCTTCCGGGCGCATTCACTTCATAACTCAGCGCCAAGGATAGTTGCAGATGAATCATAGCCAAGGCATCTCTCTGCGCAATAACTGGGCGGCTCTGGTTTCAAGTCTGGCCCTATCGTATATCTCTTTGTCATGCTGAGCCAGCTTTGTTGCTGCAACCAGTTGAAAAATATAATTTATATGATTGATTTGAAAGGGGCTTCTTCAAAATATGAGTCAACAGTCATAGTGACGGGTTTTGAGAACGTGATGGTCAGTCCACCGAACGACCGCTTCCGCTGCCCTGCCGCCGTTGAGCCCTGATGGTCGGCAGCAGACTGAAAGCGGTCATTCATTATCCATGACCACTTGCAGAATTTAGTTTTGTTTCATGGCGAATCGCATCTCATCTTCTTGATCTATCAGTGATGCCAATTTCCATGGTGCCAGGGTCCGTGGTGCCAATTGCCATGTTGCCAGGGCCCTGGCCTTCCATGCCCTGCCCATGGTGGCGGCCCCCGCCGAAGCCAAGGTCTGGGTCCATAAGCAACGACAGGGGGTGGCACGGGATAATATCTGACCACTGGTGGCGGCGTGTAATAAGCGACGGGGGGCGGCGCATAATACACCGGCGGTGGCGCGTAGTAGACGGGAGGCGTACCCAATTGCACGCTCAGTCCGGGAACCGCCAATCCTAAAGAAACGGCTGCCATGGCCGATGAACTGGTTAAACTCAACATCGCTGCTGCAAGGACGCCAGCAAAAATTGTCGTGCGTTTTATCGTGCGGGATTGTGGATTATTCATAAATATCTCTCGAAAAATATCGATGGACCGGATGGGTAATGTGCTTTCATGCGTACATTGTTACTGATAACCCGCATGCAAGCTCTCTGGAAATAAGCCTGGTGCCCTAACACTCAGTGCAGTAACAGGTCAATTACCGTTCAGGCTGTTTTCTATTTGGGGGAGAGCAGCACCTACACCCGCACCCACCGCACCACCTACCGCAGCACCGACGGCAGGATTGCCCGCAGCGACTGTTCCCTAAACGGCACCGCCAGCAGCGCCAATAGCACCGCCACTCAGAGCACGCTGGCCCGTTGGGCTCATGTTGGCACAACCGGCTAATGCCATCACTGTTGTCAAAAGTAAGGCTGCCCGGACCCACGAAGCAGCAGGATTTGCACTTTTTATATCCGTTCCAGACATCGTAACCTCCTGTTCAGGTATTTCTCTATCAGACAATAGTCCGTAGAAATTTGCTCATACTACATTATAGCCAAACATCTGAGGCTTTCATCTGGCCATGATTCTCGTAGATCCTGACTGTAAGGACCAAAGAGGATGCGGACTGGCAGGCCATAAGGCGTCAATTACGATCTGCTGTGGTCACTGCCATGTGTTGATATTCCATTTTGTTAATATTTTTCAATGTGCTGAACGGGTACTGTTCTCCACTGTTCTTTCTTTGGAACTGATGATGCCAGTACTGTGGTTTGATTTTTCAACCACCATGTGGAATATCTAATGCAGAATGCGTGCCCCAAATTTACAGCCAAAGCTACCCCCACGAAGGATCGAATCATGACGCAAAAAACACGGCCAGACGATCACTGGACGTTAGAGAAACTGCAAAGCCTGCTGGGTTTTATCCTGCGTATAATAATCGCTTGCGGCACCGCCATGATGATCAGTGGCTGCTTGCCGTTAATGGCGGCAAGCGCTGCAGGCAGTGTCGTTTACTATAACATGCCGCATTCCAATAAAAATGCTGATTGAGCGTATCGTCTGACGCCCATTCCCAGTTGCCCTGCTGTGCGGTACATGCGACCAATGATCGTCTGACAGTGGCTATTATTCCGGGTAGATTCTCAACCTGACTGAAGAGCGACAACACAAATGCTTAAAAATTAACCAGATGGAATAAGTCAGCGTCCCACTGTAGTGGACTGACTACAGTGCAGAAGGGCTCGACCGAATGAAAACTTGCTGAAATCCTGTAGGAATGCTTTTTGCTGGTACGCCTTTGGTCTTTTTTATGGGAGCATCATTATGAAATCCAGCCCCTCCCCCTCAACAGCACGGCGAAAACCGATACTATGGGTGGTGGTTACCACCCTCGTCCTTTCATCTGCTGTTGGGATCACTCCAGCACTCGCCGATAATATTTCATTAGGCCTGGCCGTTTATGTATCCACTCCCTGGTAGGAATGTTGCATGTATTCGCAAAACAGGGCTGCGGGCGGTGCAGTGCTGGGTGCTGTTGTGGGTGGCAATCTGGCCGTAGGGGCCGCAGTAGGCGGTGCAGCAGGAGCAGCATCCGGCGCTTTGATGCACTGAAATCCTGATTCATGACCGAAGGAAACGCCCCATTTCAGAAAAATGGGGCTTTTTTAGTGACTTTTACAGGGCATACGTGCGCATAAAATCCTTCACGGAGGGGGTGGTGGGGGCGGCGGCCCAGGTTGCTGGTAATAAGCCCCGGGACCCGCTGGCCCTCCGGGCGGCGGTGGGGGTGGGGGCGGTGCAGGATGCGCATAATATCCGCCAGGGCCTGGAGGTGGTCCAGGTGGGTAGGCATAACATCCCGCCAACGCTATCAAGCTGCCGAACAAGGTCGCTACACGTAAAGCTGGTTGCCAGATGTTACGGCGCTTCAGAAACTCCATTTCATGGAACATACGGTTCTCCTGTAGGAAGATCGGTTTTTTATCTTTCCCCGAACAAATAGCTCAGGGGTTACGGTATAAAAAATGTGCATATCTCCTTTCCGCTTTGCGGTCACGTTTTTCGGACTTGTGAAGTGCTTTACAATATTGAAAAAGCAATAAGCGTTCCAGTACAGCGAAAGGATCTTGCGACAGAGGCGACATGCTGAGCAGTGCCCGATTCCAGAAGAGAAGGGATCCGTTTTTATGGTAAGGGCATACAACAGGGACGCTATAGAGCCATATTGTCGCTAAAGTACAACAGACCTGCTGAAGAAAGGGTCATGTAGCCGCACCATTTCGTGTGCAGACGACGCAGGCCACTGATTACATGAAAAATCTATCCCACGGGAACCTTTGGCATAAATTCTGCTGTCTTAGTCTCTGGACTCGACAGGGAGATTGTCTGCTTCTTGTCTATCCCGAGTGGCTCGATCGTAACGGTGTGACTTCGAAAGTCCTGCCATCACTTTCCGGCTGTTTTTTGACTCAACCAACAGGAGTGTTCCGATGATTCAGAAAAAAATATGGCTTACCGCATTGACCCTCGCACTGGCATTACCCCTGGGCGCAGAAGCGTCCGTATATGGCGTCATGAATCAGGTCGGGGTTTCCGGCAATGTACAAGGGGCCACCAATCGGTATGGGAACACCAACGGTGGACTCGGTCTACGGGCCAGCCTTTACAATGGTGGATTGTTCGGCACGGCGAAATACCGCCATGAGTTCGGGGCTACCTACCAGGGTTACACCGGTGGCAATACCAACACCATTGGGCTCAAGCTCGGCTATCTTTTCAACGCCAGCAATATCCTGGCTGTCGGGCCTTATGTCGGCTATGAGTATAACCGCTTTGCACAGTCCAATGCCTATAATGACTCTCACTCTTCGCTGAGCACCAACGGTCTGGGTGGTGGTCTTTATGCGGCAGCATCTCTGCCAGGCGTCAATTTCACCGGATATGTCGGATACCTTGGCGGTATTTCGGAAACCCAGCATCTCTCTGGATTCGCACCAACCACGTTCAATCGCACTTCAGACCTTCTACAAATGGGGGTGAACGCCTATTATCCCCTAATGGCCAATGTCTCCCTGTACGTCGGATTACATGATGATGATTTTACACAGCGAGGCGCGCCGAATATTCTTCGCGGCGATGTGGGCTTGGGTATGCAGTTTTAAGGCACAATGCGGGCAGGATGGTCTGAAGCATACATCAACCCAGAGACAGCGAACCGTGCTCTGGGTTGATGTCTTCATGATTCAGTGATTTTACTGAAAAGTAAAGAAGCGTCTTTATTCAGGAACGCGAAATGCGTGTACGTCTCGAGGTCAAGCATAGCCACGAAATCACGGGCCAGCGCAATGGCATTAGTCCAAGCAGCCTTATTCCTCATTAGCTTGAGTTTGATCAGCAATGGGGTATTTGCAACCGATTCATCAAAAAGATCTATTAACTTCTCAATTGGTTCATTCTATAGTTCGATTTCAACAAACTGGACACAATCAGCAAACTCATCTTGTTAATCAGATAAACCGTGTAATATGGCTCCCTAAGAAAAAACGTAATTCAGCACAAAGACCGTATGAAAAAATCCTGTATCCTTATTTTACAGCCTAAAATTAATTTTACTATCGATTTTACGAGTTTATTTAATTCTGCCTATCTCGGTAAATATTGTCTCTCCGCAGCGTTGCGCCTTTGATCTCATCAACCGCCGCACCTTAAGAACGAAAATGCATTAAAGATAGCTTGGCGTCAGCATGAATCCATTTAAGCGTAGCCTCCCGATAAGCTCTCAACGCATAAGGTAAACGTTTCATGATAGTATGAGTAGGCTTGACACCGCGTGAGGCGGACAACGCTTTCTGTATATAGCTTAACCAATGGTGTGCGTTTTCATTCCAATAGTGTGATTGTTTACGATAGATTGGAAGCTTGATTTCCGCGATTTTATGGGATTGCTCACGCTCCAGTGCATCTTGCTTCAGTTTAAGCAGGATGTTTTCTCTGTCAATATCAAGCTGTTGATTAGCATGATGAACTGCACCGGTGATATCGATCGGCATGTTCAGATACAAGCCACCAATGATCGCCATTTTCGTTCTTCCCGCTTCAGGATAGTATGAAGGCCGCATAAAAAGTTTCAGCTTTACATCAATGAATCGTAACCAGCCAAGTTGACGTTGACCATGATAATAGCGAATTAGACCTTCAATGGCAGGATGCAGACGGAGTACACTGGGTGGAATTCGATGGGCATTATCTGTAGATGGGTTTGGTCGTTCAGGAATAAATGAATGAAGCTTCTGCCCAACTGTTTCCATCATCTTGTGTAAAAACACTTCTGAACGCATGTGCGCAAGGTAAACAGACAGGCGAAGTCTTTCAAGAATACCGCGAATAGTCACTGAAATTTTTTTGTTGTGTTTAAATAATGATAACAATCTTTTGAAACTATGTTCAATCTTATAATTATCCCAGTAAGACATATAGGATTTCTGAATCGTTACCTTTATCGATCTATTTTCCGAATCGTAACGAGCGAGATTTTTATAATAGGCAGGTTGCGCTTGAGCGGTAATATGGCGCAAATATTTGTTCCCGCCAAATAGATAGTATTTAAATCCAAGTTTTGGCTTCATAATGTAAGCGCGTGGAATCCCGTCATAGTTGAAGTGCGTGTAATGCCCGGCCTTTATTCTCCCCTGGAGAATGGGCGAGCTTTCTGCGTGTAAAATTTTAATTTCCTGCTGGGCTGCACGCACGTCATTTTCCTTTTCACGCATTACCGGTGAATGTTGCGCAATATTTTCTATCTGGTGTAACGTCATCACTTGCTTTGCATAAGCAGGACACACAAAAAATGTGATCATGCATAGGAAAAGCAATGACAACCACCAGTTAAATTTATTTTTTTTAACGAAAATGATATGCAATCCTCCGTCGAGCCCTCAACTATTGATTCCTGAATAATAAATCATAAAATATTTATAACATTCCCAAAAAATATCCAGCACCGCCCCAAACTGCAACCCATATGACTGCACCCAATATATTCCAGAGATAAAAATCCTGTAGTGTTGTTTCTGCGGATCCAGAGATGTAACCTTGAAGTTGCCGCAATGGAACAATGAATCGACCAAATAATACTACTATAGAACCATATTTATTCATGAAAGTATGCGCCTTATTAAGACGTTCTGCTGTAATCCCTATCCATCGCCCATGTTTTTTGATCCATTTGATGCCGACTTTGAAACCTATGTAATAGGCAGCGAACCAACCGGCACTGGTACCAATTATACCAAGGACTAATAATACCAGCGGATTAAAGGCACCTTGGCTGGCTACGAAACCTGCGCCGATTAATAAGGTCTCACCGGGTAAAAAAATGAAGCCAGCACTTTCCAGAAATAAGCCAGCCACGACTATGGCCAATCCATATTGATCCACCACACCCGAAGCTGAAGCGACTGCGGCATGGAGATAGCTTAAGACATAGCTGGAAACTGACATCAGGATTTGGGGTCCGTACGTGATAGTCGAACGGGTAACATTCTGGTCAGCGTATGATCGCGAAGCACGTAATGGTGGTAAAGTGCTGCACCGCTATGAATCACGATCAGAAAAGCCAGCATCAGCGCTACCGCTGCATGCCATTGCAATACATTTGAAAAAACAAAGCGAGGATCGGGAGTCATGGGAAGCGGCATATGCCACGCCAGAATCGTCAACCCCTTACCCAGCAGCCCCATCATCCAGATACCGATGGCGCACTCAACAAGAATGAGCATATAAAATGCGCCATGGACCATCTTGGCCCATAGCTGGTGACTTGGTTGCGCACCTGCGCCTGATCTTCGTCCAGTAATGATCCGTATTATGAATAATGACAGAGTGAGTAATAAAATAAGCAGCCCGATCTCTTCATGCACCACAATGGCACTTGCCAGATGGGCTTGCAGCCAGGCAATGCGCAAGTTGGCGGCACCCAATAGGCCCTGAAAAACAATCAGCACGGCGATCGACCAATGCAACACTTTGAACAGAGTACTCTCCCCAGTCGCCGATGATCCTGTAACTTTTTCATGCTTATTTTTTGTCATTCACACTCCTTATAAAGGTTAATCCTTGCTAGCAATGCTGGTGAATATACCAGATTTTATGAATGGTTTTTTTCATAGATCGGGCATCATGCAGAGCTGCTTTGAAATGATGCGCTTTTAAAGCTAAAACAGTGTCATATCCCAGTCGTTCCGCCTTGTTTTTCAGTATTTTTGTTTCATAGTGAGGATTTTGCGGAGCATGATCCTCATGCGCCACGGCATAAACCGAGCTGAAACACAAAACACTTGCGGTAACTATCTGAATTATCGTTTTTCGGTTTATCTTTAAGCCCATGAGAATCCCCTTGTGCAAATCGATTCAACCAGACATGAATCCCTTCGGGAGAGCCGTACGGGACGCCTTCCCAGATTTCTCATACTGGAGGGTGTCCTGAATGCCCATACAGGCATGCATTCTTCCTCTAAATATTCCCGAATCTTCCGGACGAATCGTTTTGACGCCATAGAAGAACGCAATATTGCCGGAGATTGTTGCTGTTCAAACCAGCGTGCTGGATGATTTTGCGCACGAGCTGCCGGTGATGCAGTGGCCAGACGAGCGTTGTGTTCATCGCCATCCTCAGCCAACGCGCCAATAGCGGTTTGCATCAGTGCAAACCAAGTTGGACTGATTCCATTGATACGACCAGCCTGTGCGTGTAGACCTGTTATGACCTTGCTTTCTACCCAATTCCGTTGGGCGGAAGACAGTCCGAGTTTGTCCAGGTAATGTGTCGCAGCAATGGGTAGTCTGACAGTGTCGGTAGACGGGTCGTTACTGGGTCGAACTGGATGCAGAATATCGAAACTATCCGGGCTTCTATACATTATGCTGCCTCCTTTTGTGGAGCCAATAGATATAACCAGGTATCACTGAGCGTTTTCCCTTGTGAAGCCAGAAACAGGCTGATGTTACCGGGATGTTGTCTGGCCGGCAGAATTTGTGCGTTCACCTGCCATTGGTGCTTCAAGGGATTGAATCGCACTGACGAATGGAGAATATGCACCCCTGCTCCGACGGTAAAATGGGCGTGCATGGGGGTTTGTGCGGGGAGATGACCCAATCCATCTCCGGCGAAATCCACAACCAATGTCTTGGCGCCCTTCATGTGCGGATCGTTACCCAGAAAGGTAGCGACTGGATGCCCGCCAGATGGGAGCTGTTTGTCGTTCCGGAAAAACCGGATCTGGTAATGCACCCGCAGTGATTCACCCGGTCGCAAGGGTTTCGCGGGTACCCAAAAGGTCACGATATTATCGGTATTACGGTTGTTTGTGGGCAACTCTACCAGTTCTACCTGTCCTTTCCCCCAGCGATTAAGCGGATGAATCCAGACGCTGGGCCTTTTTTGATACTGCGTAATCAATCCTTCGTAGTTGGCAAAGCGGCGATCCTGTTGAAAGAGTCCGAAACCAATGGGGTTATTGAGAAGATAACGGGTCACCTGGATGTGCAGGGGGTTATTCAACGGTCTTGTGATCCATTGACCATCACGGGCCGCCATGATCAGATCGCTGGAATCATGTTGTTGCGGATGCCAGTCACCCACTCTTATTCCGCGACCCCGGCCATGCCAGTACATGCTTGAGAGCGGGGCAATTTCAAGCTGCTTGATTTTTTTGCGCGGGTACAAAACGGCCCGTACGCGGATGCGTGTACTTTTTCCAGGGATTACCGTAAACCGGTAGGCCCCGGTTATTACAGGGCTATTCAGCAGGGCATAAATGATCATGTGCCGCGCTCCTGGCTTGGGTCGTTGCAACCAGAACTCCTGGAAATAAGGAAAAATTTCACCAGAAGGTAAGGCTGTATCTATTCCAAGGCCTCTGGCTGAAGTTCCATAGACGGCCCCTTTGCCGACAGCACGGAAATAACTGGCACCGAGGAAAGACACAAACTCGTTGTGGTATGGCGGGGTATCCAGTGGGTAAAGCAAAGAAAATCCTGCGTATCCTTCTTTACGCGGGAGTCGGGACTTTCCGATTATGCCATGCGTAGCAAATAGTTTGGCACTGTAGGGCAGTGGAAAGGACTGTCCGTGCTGAATAACATTGATTTTTACAGGGTGGATAAAAGTATGTCCCACGGGATAGAAAGCGACTTCAAACGGTAAATCCTGCGACTTCCAGAGAGCGTGCATATCCAGAATCCGACCATATGCCTGTGGGCTCAGTTTGCGTAGATATTGGCCAGCGGAAATGGGGCGCGGTTTCCAAGCCCTGCGGGACAACTTGTGTGCAGATTTCTGGAGGTTGGCAAAGGAAAAAGAGCCTGCAAAGGCACTGGAAGGCCCTATGAGAGCCAATACCGTAGCTAATCCTGCTACACCATAAGAAAATACAGATTTATTGTTGCTGGATAGGAAAGTAATCATGACAGATTTTCTGCATATTTTATGCCAAAATTATAACTAAATGATTTTTTTAACAAAAAATAATAACCGTGAAATATTACCTCGGCAAATGTCGCTCCAAGGTCACGGTTATTTTTTTCATAGCTAATCACATTTTTTTCTTATATTAAAAAATTATTCAAGTAAAACATTTTGTTAATTGTGATCAGGAATTATTTTAGAAAAACATAATATTGTCGCTCGTGAGCGACATACAACGAACATAATAAGGATATGCGGTAGTATTACAAAAAGTTATTTTGCTACGCGAGCGTATTTGAGGGATTGCGAGGAGCATAAGCAATACTGCCAAACCTGAATTTGATGTTAAACTTAAGCAAGTGGTGCAGGTGATCGAGCGTTCCGGGGACTGTCTCAAAATAATCGTTGATAAATTATCCATGATGCTGCATATTCATAAACAATAATAGTTACGGAGGAATATGCCATGTCTATTTCAACCAGAAAAATCGCTGCTATAGCCGTGGGTGTTTTAGCACTCTCAGGCTGTGCTTATGGCCCCTACGGCCGATATGGGCATCCAGGGTATTACCAGCCACCCCCACCTGGTCGGTACAACAACGGCTACGGTCATCCGCCCCCACCGCCTCCTCCCGGCCAAGGACCTGGTCAGTATAACTATGGCTACGGCAGGTAATCCACCGCCATCCCTTCCATAAGCAACAGTCTGGGGATAAGTTCGGCTTCATCCAGTAAACCAGTAAAAGAGGATTTGCTATGCCGCGTAAACCCATTGTACTCAGTATCGCCATAGGTCTTGCCGGATTAGGGGTTTTATCCCTCTCTACACCGGCGTCCGCTGCGCCGTTTGATCTCAGTGTCATGCTGGGCGATCTCGGGATCAATTTCGGTAATACGGGCTTGCCCCAGCAATATGGCTATTTTGAGCCGCCCTCAGAGTATACCAGCTATTACAGTCAGCCACTCTACGCGCAGTACATGATGTGGTACTACTACCCGCAGACATACTACCAGTATTATCCGACACCACCCCCGCCCCTACCGGCAGGAGCGCCCCCGCCTCCGCCTCCACCGGCAGGAGCGCCGCCACCGCCACCACCTGGCAGTTATTTCAATTATCTGGGGGTGCAACCACCGCCACCGGCTCCGCCTGGCGCACCACAACCGCCTCCTCCCGGGCCTCCTCCCGGTGGACCGGGCTTTGGGCCTCCGGGGAGACCACAACCCGGTGGACCCGGGTTCGGTCCACAACCAGGTCCACCACCTGGAAGGCCAGGACCTGGAGGGCCTGGACCTGGAGGGCCTGGACCTCAACAAGGACTTATGGGTGGGCCAGGTTTCGGCCCACAACCAGGTCCTGGCCATGGAGGACCTCGGTTCCAGCCAGGACCGGCAGGAGGACCCCCGCAAGGGCCTCAATCTGGCCCGAGAAGAGGGCCTCCACAAGGGGGGCCTGGAGGGCCTGGACCTCAACAGCCACCCCACCAGGGACCTGTGGGTGGACCGCCTCCACCGGGTGGGCCAGGTGGACCTCCCCCTGGAGGGCTTGGCGCACCTTAACAGCCAAAACAAATGAGCCGCTCGTTGTGGAGCTCATTGTTTATGGCTTTTTATATCCTTTATAAGCGAGGAATCAGCGTATACGAGACATCATAAAGCATGGTGTCTCCTAGACCCTGATTTCATATATTGACGAGTATCTGACCGTCTGACCTTCGACTTGCGCTCCGAATCAACCGCCAGTCAGAATATCATAACCATCAGGCACCGGAAGGTCTTGTCTCCGCAAGATCATCCGCAAACGCAATTTATGCTGATAGTAGAGTCCGTTGCGCATGAATTGCCGTATCTTTAGAAATGTTGATCACCCATGGATCATGTCAGCAGTTCATCTACATGGTCGAAGGACAGCAAGCACGAAACGGAAAGGATTGCGCGCCTGATCAGGCGCGAAATAGAATGGGTCACTTTTCTTAGTGTGGTAACAAAACAAATATTAATGTGGTATATCAGTTTTTTGTTAAACAAAAGAAAATATTTATCATAAAAATTAACGTTTTTTCTGGTTACGTGTTGAATATGTGCAACACTCATATTTTGATCAGTTTCAATACTTGTTAAATTTTATTCGCCTATTTGACAATACAGATTATCTGTTGTTACCGTAAAAACGCTTGTGCAATTTGACTCAAGCAATTACGAGCATAATCCATGCTCTTTTCTTTCACCCAAAAGGGAGATGAACTATTGAAAAGCATTCAGACTAATGTAATAACAGCACTGGGAATATTCGTGTTCAGCACATCCGTTGCTTTTGCAAGCATGAGCAGCCCCATGTCCACCACTCAACCCCAACCGTCCTCACCGTCGATGCAGAACGGTGCGTCTACACCGACTATGACTTCCGGAGCGCCGCAAGCGGGAGCGCAGTCCGGCTCCCGGCCAATGATGCCCTCTGCACCTCAGGCGGGTCCTGCGGTGAGTAACGGTGAGATCATGCATTTTGCTTCCGCTCTGCGAGCAATCGGACCCCTGAGTTCCAAAATGCGGAGTGAAGCCATGCAAAAAGGCGTAAGCAAAGCCAAGCAGCAGGCACTTGAACAAAGCTATGCAAAGGATGTTCACGGAATTCTGGCCAAGAATGACCTCTCCGCAAGCACCTATGAGATGCTCATGAGAAAAGCCCATAGCGATCCACAGTTCGCTCAAAAGGTCGAGGCCGCTATCAAGTCCGGTGCATAGTCGCACTGTCTTGATTGGTGAATCATGGAACATCAGAGACGCCAATCATGGTGTCTCTGACGGTTTTAGTTGGCTTGTTCGTGTTTCTTGTTCAAAGTCGTGATGAAAAATCTTTCAAAAATATCTTTTTTATTACTTTTTACAGGGATTGGATTATCTGGATGCGTCTTCGGACCTAGTCATCAGGATGTGCGTCGAGCACTCAAAAAAGCAGATATTATCCGTGCCATTAAAGGCAACAACATGGATATGAATATGACCAAGAGTCAGAGGCAGCATATTGATCAGGAAGTTAAAGAAACAAAGATCAACCAGTGCAGACAGCTGCACGGCCTGATTTATCGATGCTCCATGATCAGGAACGGTCAAATTCAGATTATCGAAATTGGAAAATTGGGTGGACGTCATTGGCAGGTCATCAATAATAATCACCTGCTGAACTAGCTCTGACATGGCAGCGGGTGTATGGGGCATTGTTGACGGTTAATTGAGGACTGAACCGTTAAGCGTCCATTGTGCCTATTGCATTGCCACGTAAAACGAAGGTAAGAGTCAATTATGGCCCTCTGTTTTGGGTCCCTTTATGCATACTGCAGAACCAAAACTCCAAAGGAGAGTCCTATGGCGAATAGTCGCCCGAAAACCCTGTTGAAACGCCCGAAACTACTGATTACTGCTGTTGTCGCTGCGTGCTTTGGTTTTACCCTGGGCGCTACCGAATGGGCACAGGCCGATGCCACCCTTACGGCACCCGCCTTATCCATCAACACCAACACCGCACCCCTACAGGCGCTGGTTGCCCTCCCGGACTTTACCCCCATCATTGACCGCTATGGTCCGGCAGTGGTGAACATCAGCAGCACCACCAACAAAATCATCCCCCATCATGAAATATTTCGAAAAATTCGAGATATTTCATGATGGTGTGAGTCGTAAAATTTAGCTATGATTTTTTCACAAGAGAGCGCACCATGACTATGGTCGCTTTGTCTGTCTTATCGCTTGGTATTTGCTCAACCAATACCCCGCTCTCGGACGAGTGGAAGCTTAAAGGAACCGATATCAAGAATCCCGTCCATCAAAGATATGTCGAATTAGGGTGTCTTTCATGTACATGGAGGAAAATCCTTCAACTTGATGGTGAAGATACGGATACGTTTTTAGGTTGTCCTGAATGCGGTTCAAAAGCTATAACCCGGGTCTATAGGACTTCAATGCTTAAATCCCAACATTCTGAGGTCACTAAAAATATCAGCAATCCCTGGTGGAGATTCTGGACATGATGGTCTGCTGGACGTGATCTCCTGTAAGCTAATATCCCGAGCTAAAACCTACTTGACGACTTCGGACCGAAAATCGGCTGTATAACGTTGCTCTTTCTTCTTTATAAAATCCTCCGCGACTCATTATATCTGTCAAACAGCGTTTAAAAATGGGCTTGGGTGGCGCTCCCGCCAAGGACTAACCCACCGATATGGTATCCACCTTCATCGGTCTGTAGCCGTTTGGTATGGGTTACTACGCCGACCTTTTGAACCCGTATTTCTTATGGGTATTGACAGTCATGCTTTGTTTTTCATGAGTAACACAATCAATATGACCGCTATAAAGCTCCAGAAGAGGAACGTGAATGCATCCAGTATCCCCCGCATTGCTGCATGTTGCGCCAGAGTTTGTCCCAGTACCTGCCAAGCCAGCGTTCCCTGATGTAATCCTGCATCACGCAAATAGCGGGGCAGTGCCGCGCTGAACGGATTGATATGTCCACCCATCTGATTCCAGGCCTCCTGGGCTTCTTCGGTCATGATGGTGGAGATGATAGCAATACCCACAGAGCCCCCCAGATTACGCATCAGATTGAATATTCCCGACCCTTCAGGTGTTTGCTCTTTGCTGAGCGTCGCGAAGGCCAATGTGAATAGTGGAATGGATACCAGACCGAGACCGAGGCCTCGGATGACGCCCGGCCAAATGATCCAGGCAGGACTTATCTGCAGGTTATAGGAGAGACTCAACCAGGTGCCCGTGGCGCCCAAAGCAACTCCCGCCAGAATCATCCAGCGCGGGTTGGCCCCGCGATTAAGTAGTCTGCCTGCCATCCACATGGAAACCCAGGAGCCTATCCCTTGCGGGGCCATGACCAGTCCTGCGGTTTGCGCTTCATAGCCCATATAATCTTGCAGGTAGATGGGTAAAATCACCATGGTTCCATAAAGCGCCAAACCGAATAAACCGATTCCTGCACTGCCGAGAGTCAGCGAACGATCTTTAAGAAGCCGCAAATTCACGAGTGGATGGGAAACATTGAGCGAGCGCAGTACAAACAGCAAAATCCCCATGCCCGCCAGCAGCATCAAAATGATGATGAAACGAGAACTGAGCCAGCTGTCCTGATCTCCGAGGCTGAGCATCATCTGCAAAGCACCTAGACCAATGGCCATCCAGACAAAACCCAGCCAATCAATCGGCCGGGGCTTGTCGCTTTTGCCGAAACTGGGAATGTATAGCAACAGCATGGTGAACGCGATGAGGCCAATGGGAATATTGACGTAAAAACACCAGCGCCAGGAAAGATCCTGGGTGAGATAGCCACCGAGCACGGGGCCAACGATCGGACCGAGCATGGTACCCATGCCCAAAGTTGCCATGGCTACTCCTCGTTTTTCCCGGGGATAGGCTTCTACCAAAATCGCCTGTCCGACCGGTACGAGCGATGCGCCTAACGCTCCCTGCATGAAACGCCAAAAGACAATTTCCGTGAGACTATGGGATTGTCCGCTCATGATTGAGCAGACCAGGAAGCCGGCCACGCTCCACAGGATCAGCTGCCGTTGTCCGAAACGTTCGACCAGCAATCCGGTCAGCGGGGTCACGATAACCATGGCCAACATGTAGGTAGTCAGTGCCCAGGTAATCTGATTGCTGTTGGCGTGAAGCGATCCCTCCATATGCGGCAACGCCACGTTGACAATTGTGATATCCAGAACATTCATGATAATGCAGGCCATTACAGCGATGGTAATGGCGAAAATATGGGGACTCCCCGCTTTGTCGGAATTATCACTCGCCAGCATCGGTGCGTGTACACCATCCATGTGATTTAGGATCCTCCGTCCAATACAAACATTTTAGCGCATAAGTAGCCGCCAGCTTCGACATAGGCCTTATTCACACCACCAGCGTCATGATTACACTCCATATAAATCAGTCGAAAACGGGTTCACAGTTTGTTGATTGCGTAGCCGGTAAATGCCATTACTAGCTTGATTTTACAGAGGATGCGCATGGCCTGCATGCGAGGCGTGTTTTCCGACAGGGCTGCCAGATCACCGTGCCATTACCATCAGTCCGAAGGAGGAACCTGAACTGGCGTAGCTTCCGATTCCGCTATTGGCGGTGCAGCTTTCGGCGCAATCACAGGTGGAGTAGCTGTATTCTTCTTCATTAGTTCAAGAAATGGTTTTACGAGATCAATTGGCATCGGGAAAATTACGGTTGAATTATTTTCTGATCCAATTTCAGTAAGCGTCTGCAAATAGCGAAGCTGCATCGCCGCTGGAATTCTTGACAAAATTTGTGCTGCGTTCACCAAGGTCTGAGATGCTTGAAACTCGGCTTCTGCGTGAATAATCTTGGCTCTGCGATCACGTTCGGCCTCTGCCTGCTTGGCAATCGCACGGATCATATCTTCGGTCAACTCAATCGTTCTAATTTCAACATTACTGACTTTAATTCCCCAAGTATTGGTCTGTGTATCCAGAATTTCTTGAAGATCATCGCTGAGTTTCTTTCGGTCCGATAGCATCAATGAGAATAACTAGAATTACGAGTACAACTATGGGCATAACAAAGTTCGCGGCAACATCGTGCAGTATATCAGGCATGTAGCACCTCTTAGATCTGTGAATTGAATATGAGTTATTAAAACTGAAGTTTCACCGATTTTCATGAGGAATAGGTCGCCGCATGTTACGCCACCATACGCATAAGCATCTGCGTGAATGATTTATGAGGGGGTTGGCAGAGATGGGGCCAAAGTCCCAGAAAATGGTCGGAGAGTGCTTCATCTGCAATCAGTTTGCGGACATCGGAGAAGGCGAAACTGGTCCGTCCCTTGACGATATGGCGGCGCTTGGGGTCGGCCGTGATCCGGTCGGCGTAAATCCAGGTCAGGGTCGTGGCGAGCAGGCAGAAATGGAGGTGGTTGGTGACGGCATCAGCGGTCCGGTTCTGGCTGCGGGCGCTCCCGATTTCCTGTTTGATTTCTTTGAAGCCGGCTTCGATTTTCCAGCGGGCACCATAGTATTCGATGATCTGGGTGACAGAGAGCGTCAGATCTGTCGTGAAGAACGCCACCCACTGGGTTTTGCGAAAGACCCAGACCACCCGTACCGGGCAGCGCAGGGTTTTGAGCAGGCAGACTTGATCATAGGCGCGTATCTCCCGCGCTTTGCCATAAAGCTGGACCGTGTACCTTTGCGCCTGCGCCCGCAAAGACGTCGCCAGCTCGGTCACTGAACCGCAACGATCCCCATATTTGCGGGGCCGACCCTTGACGGTCCGTGCCGCATCCGCTGGTTCTGCATACAGGACGGTACTACTGCGCAAGCGGGACAACAGGTGGATGGATGGCTCCGCTGCATTTAGGGGCTTCCACAGGCCATTGTTCCCGAACCAGCTGTCGCAGACGATCAGAGGAGAGTGGCCGCTGAAATGGGTAGCCACCGGCAGGATCATGGCCGCAGCCTGGGCCATTTTTGACTGAAAGACCGGCACCCGTCCATGACGGCGGACGTTAATCTTGCCGGCCGCAATGTCCTTCTGCCGATGGTAGAAGCGACAGCCCAGCGGCAGACAGGCCCAGCGGCCTTTGATGGGCTTGAGCAGGCCGAGCATGACGATATTCTGTGCCCAGGGATAAGTGGGATGATTCACCTTGGCGGTATGATCGAAGAAAAAGCCGCAGCCGAAGATCCGCTTGCCGGTTTTGTCGTTGAGGGTGTCATCGAGGGCCAGGATCAGTCGCCCATCGACCAGCGGGGACGGAATCAGATTCCAGGCAATCGGCCAGAGGCGATCCCAGGCCAGTTGGGTGGAGGCCATGAAGAGGTAGAAGCGGCGGGCGTTCACATCCAGACCAAAGAGGGTCTGCAGGGAGCGCAGCAGATTGCTGCTCATGGAGGAGGTGAAGGGGACCATGATAGCCAACAGGATGAAGGGGAACCATTGAGCCCGTTCGCGCCCTAGTCGCGAATCAGAAAATGCCGATTGGAAAGGGAGGAGTAAATCGCGTAGCATGGACATCGAACAGGGCCTTTTGCGTTTTATAATCAGTGCGTTAACGATCACTCATTATATCACGGAGGGCGGTTCTATTCATCCTTATCTGGCTGATTCACAAGAAATAAAACAAAAAAACAGGGTAACCAAATAGCGCGTTAATAAGTATAATTCATAGATAATTCATAATATTTAATGACCGACATTTTTGTTAACCATGCCGATTTTCCTCGCGGAAAAACGGTGAAACTTCAGTCAATGCTTTCATCCTAGAAAAAGCAGTTACGGCCCGCCAAGGGCTGGAAAGGCCCCCGGTGGGGACCATGGTTTTTGGATGATTTGCGCGATGATATAGCTGACGAGAAGTGTCAAGGGGGAGCGTCCAAGGGACTGCTCCGCAGTCTGCCGGACCATCCGTAACACTTGCTAATATTCTCGATTCCGCGTTCTACCTTGTTGTGTGGGGCATGCATGGGTGTCAGGTAAATCCGGATCTGACCCGCATGTTTCATGCTCTCCGGCCTATGGCGGATAACAGCAATAGGCGGCTGGTGATGGCTTCTTTGCGGATATCCGGGAATGAATGACCGCTATCAGTCTTTACCAGTCATCAGATCATAGAGAATACTACGGCAGGCAGTCGTCCGTGAGCAATGCTTCACCGAGGACTACCCCCCCCCGACCATGCCTGCATTATTCGCGGTATAGTCGGATGCGTCTGTCAAGCAGCCCCCCCGTAATTCAGTGCGTTTCCTGAAAATAGCAACAGCGAGAACATAATTGCTGCCTTAACTTACACTTCCGTTTGAGTACGATTATCCAAAAATTCCCAACAACAGCAGTCGTCATTGTTTTTTTTAGTTTCCTATGGTTTTTCGGCATTCTCAAGCCATTCAACGAATGATTCATACTCTGGATGCTTCACACCGCTTTCTGCGCGATAGTTCTCAACAGCGCGACCTAATGCGATAAATGCCGCCTTAATCAGTAGGCCGTCCCGATCTCCCTTGCTCTTGGCAATTCTCTGGATACCGAGAGAGACTTCCAGAATCTCCAGATCAACTGCGTCATCACCCACTATATCCGCACAGACTCGACGAACCGGACCTGATGTGTTTTTCTTTACCATGTGAACATTCTCCTTTTATCGTCGTAACGATGCTATTTTATCACTATTATTGACAGCAATGCCAGCCATAAGATATATGTAGGAATAAGATTTGTTAGAAATACGCCCTAAAGGGGCAATTATGTGGGTCGTGTAGTGGGAATAATACATAGATTATTCCCACTACAGATACAGAGAGAGGAAAAACAGCGGCATGATCGACAGTGATGGCTGGATTCAGCAGTTTGAAAAGTGGCTTGCAGGGCCAAATTTCACAAATCCTTACTCGCAGGTCAGTATTCGCGGTTATTGTGCTCATGCGCGTAGATTTCTTGATGCACTGGATTATGACGGCGTAGAAGACCTGAGCGAAGTCAGTATCGCCATGGTGCGGAAATACATCCGAACCGGGCAGCATGGGGAGAAAAGCAAGAGAAGTAGCCAATACGTTAAAATGGCTACCCTGATGCTGTTTTATGAATTTCTATGCGCGAATGATGATTCCTTGCCTAATCTGGCATTATCCTATCAGGAAGAAAGTCGCGCCCAGAGAGAGCGCAGAAGCGGCGGCAGGGGTGGATTCAAGGAAAAGCGGCTAGTTCCCGTATTATCATGGCAGGAGATGGAAAGACTGCTTACGCACATAGATCGGGGTACTTCCTATGCCGCTATGCGTGACAAGTCACTGATCCGCTTTATTCTCGATACCGGGCTTAGAGCGTCTGAAGTGGTAGCCATGACCATCAAAGATGCCAGCGAGTATTTTGAGGGCCGGATCCGGCTGGTCGGTAAAGGCAACAAGGAACGCCTGGTACGATTCCAGCCTGAAGGCGTTGAAGCGATGCGGAACTGGCTGCAGATCCGTCATCGTTCCCATCCGGAAACCGATGCACTGTTCGTAACCGACCAGGGCAAAGCCATCCCTGCCAAGGCCTTGCATACGATGGTATCCCGATTGCTCCTCCGTGCAGGAATCGAAAAGCCCCAATGCGGCCCGCATTTGCTCCGGCATACTGCAGCCAGCGCATGGCTGGCCAAGGGCATGGATCTGCGCCAGGTGCAGGAAAACATGGGGCACGCCAACATTGCCACCAGTAGCCGGTATCTGCATTTGCTGGATTAGCAATCAATGATCATGTGATAGAACCGTTTTATTATTCCAGGATTTTCTGTTTTTTCTTGTTGGTTTGGTTTTGTTGAGAACAGGTATAAAATCACTCCAATATAAGCTGGGTAAAAAGAATAACCAATCATTGACTCCGATAATTGCCAATACTTCATTTCCCCAGCAAATCCATTTGTTGTCGCGCCAGTGTTATAAAAATATTGTGCCGAGTTGTATATAAAGTCACCCATTGTTTTTCCACTTGATGCGCCACCTATCTTATAAATGAGCGCAAATATTATTATAAATAATGCTGACGTAACGCATCCAAGCATAAACAATTGGATCATAATTAAGCCTGCAGAATATTTTAATTGTTTGTGGCGACATGACGCAATCATATCGATTGATAAGATAAAAAATATTAGACATGCCGCTATGGTTAAAATTCCTGTAAGTACCAAGTAACATCCGCCATTTGGTCCAAGCCAGGCCAATAGACACAATAAACCAGAAACCAATATATCCATAATTATAAATGACAAAAAATGATTTACTTCTATCCTTGGTGCATCGATTTCTGCTGCCTTTTCATCAGATTTCTCATTCATTTTCGACCTCATAAGCTTTGTATTTTTTGGATAATGCTGGAACTTCTGCTGGTTATAGAACCTCATAGATGAGCCCCTTGCTATCAAGAAAACGCAGGAATAGTTCAGGGACACAAGGGTAATTTACGCCTTCTATTTTACCGTTTCTTAACGGTCCGACAGACTCTGGGGGGGTACTCATACGATTTACAATCTAGTGTTTTTTGCCAAATCGCGTAAGCTTCACGAAAGTTTCGTGAGTCTTCCAATTGTACGAGAACAGAAAAACTATTTGTTGTGTTCATGTTGTGGCCTCAAGTTTTTCGTCCATACCTGTCATGCAATCTCATCCAGTGCTATCGTAACCTGCAGCAGTCGATATAGAAAACCTAACAACAGCACAGATAACCGCTATTCCGCAAGTTTTTGCCTCCAGACATCCATAACACGGCTGACAGCGTTGGATAAGGAATAGCGTTTTCCATTATCGAGAGTTAGGACGACATCACTTGGGATAGGCATACCATAGGGGGCCTCCCAATAAGATGCCGTCCCATACGCTCCTACCATGCTTTGCTTTACATTTTGCGCATCTTTCAAGACATGCGGCTTGGTATCGAGTACGGCATGCTTTGATGCATCACAAGCATCCCAGACTGCCTGAGAAGAAGAATAATTATTTTCGATAGGAGTTTTTGATGCAAGATCCTTCCGTATTTTGGTTTTGTTTTCTTGAGGGTGATCGACGCACCAATAATCAACCATGTGACTCAATACAATGGCTGCCAGCCGACCGCGACGAATATTTGTTTTATCAGCAAGAAACTCGTTCACTGTCGGCTCGACAGTTTTCATAAAAAAATCTTGAGCACGACTTCTCGTGTCAGACATTCCGATATTTTCTTGTATAATATATTTATTGGTGTTGTCCTGCCGACTTTGGTATCCGGTTGTTACATTTACTATTATATCTCTACATGATCCTATTATCTCAAGCGAGTTATTGTAACCAGCAATACTCTTGTATCCATGAGAAAATGAATTTCTCATTTCTTTCAAGAACATCTTGCTAGTACCAAATTCTTTATTGTTAATTAAATTAGCTGCATGTGCATAACCAATTAGCTTTGGAAAGTAAGTTTTTTTACCTTTTTTGTCACTCGCATCAATTTTTTCCTTATAAATTATCATTAGCAATAACTCGTAGGAAAGAATCGCTTTAAGTGCCGCGACATCCCATAATCGCCAGTTGAAATATGCGTAAAAAGCTATGTGCAATGCTATATCAAACTGACTTCCAACCTCATGATTTACAAAATCTGGCAATTCATATTTTTTTATATTCGAGTAATGATCCTCAAGAGCCAAATCCACTGTCTCGCTGTAATCTCCCCACCAATACGAGTGAATCTCCCTGTCGTGCTTCAAAAAATGGTACTGATCGTCTGCGATGAGTATCTTGTTAAACGGTTTCATATCGAAACCCCTATCAACCCATCCACAATCCCCTGAGTCTCCACACTCACCCGCACCACCCGGCCAATCAACTCCACGATATATCTAGGATTGCCAATCTCTTCCAACATCCGGTTAGGATCATTCTCGATGCCACTGGCCTTATCCACTCGCACGGAATAGCGTTCCATCACCCATTCCACCGGAGATTTGCCATTGACCACATAGGCATAGGCTTCCTCTGGTATGCCTTTCAGCGTCAGGGCGTTGTTATAGACGATACTCCCACGTTCCCCTTTCTTCGGAAAACGGATCTTCTGCACCGAGTAATCCCGCGCAGCACTGGACCAGATTTCTTCTAGGGGCCAAGGCGCTATTTCCTCATAACCCAGGTGCAATTCCATCAGCTTCTTTCCGGCTTCGGCAAAAGCCCGGAAGTCCGGCGCGTAAGGTATGCGGGGAATCATCTTGCTCAGGTCTGCGGCGTAGGTTTCCCGGTATTCCGGTGAGTGCAGCAGGCCATAGACGTAGTGGAACAGATCAATTTTCTCGATGCTTTCATCCTGATAGTGCTTTCTGAACTCGGCCAAGGCCCAGTCCGTAATCGCATCACGACGAATGTACCCATCTGCATCCGGGGTGCCGTCCAGATCATCCGATTCATCAAAAAGACTGCCCTGTGAAGAATCCAATTTGCTCAGGCGTTTGCGGGCTTCCTCGACGGTTTCGTACCAGTAGAGGGGGAAGCATTGGCCCTTAGAAATCATTTCAAGATCAGGAATGGTCTTGACAGCCAAGCAAGAAAAATCTTTGGTGGCTCCAATCCCTGTCGCGGGAATAGCCACATTTTTCTGCCGTTCAGTCGGGAACAAACGCGGGATTTGATAGACTCTATGATTAAATTGACGGTCAAAATACAACCAATATTCACAAAACGGACGATACATGGCCGTTCTTAACGTTTCCGGTATGAAATCATGCTGTTTACCGCGAAAAATATCTTGTTTAAGATTGTCGGTCCAACTGATTTGTTCTGGATTGTTACAAATGACATCTTCAACCTTCGGCCACTCCAATTTTGATAAACCATCGCAGATTTGCGCGTATTTTGCAGAATCCGCGTTGAACACATCAATCATATCCTGCATGTTGTCTAACAGTTCTTGACGGCTTTGGTTATAGACCCAAGCATCACGGCTACTCGCAATACCTCTCGAATAAATACTAAAAATGGCTTTTGCATCATTTTCTCTATCGCCCAACAACATGAATTTTTCGTAACCTTCGCTTCGCTTTTCAATCCAGTCACCTGCTTCGTTGGGATGGATGTGATTCCAGGCCAATCCTTTTATGCTGGAAGCCTTGCGAATGATATTCAGTTTATCCTCACGGCTCAGATAGTCGCCAATATCGTGATAATAGAGTTCCGCAGGACCAGTATGTTGCGGGTCTTTGATGAGGATGGTGACGGCTACCGGGGTGCGGGAACCTGAACCAAAAACCTTTCCACCTTCCTTGCGAGAAAACTCACCAGAAGTTCTTTGGTTCCCGCGCAAATTCACTACATAAATCTGGCTAAAATCTGTGATCAACCCCTTTCGCAGCCCATCCATAGCATTCGCGTCTATAAAGGAACCATTAGTGACAAAGCCCAAAACGCCCTTGTCTCCAATCCGGTCCGAGGCCCAACGGATTGCGCGAATATATGAATCATATAAACTTCTTACTAAATTTGCATTTGATGGTTTTGCATAAGCATCCCGAATCCGCGCATCCAGTAGCGGATACTTCATGTTCTGATTGTTATCATTCTCGCTTTTCTGCCCTACAGAATACGGCGGGTTTCCCACAATCACCCGAATATCCAGCTTCTTTTGAAGCTCAGCGCGTTCTGAATTGCCTTCCAGGTAGTTTTCATCGGTGACACCGAGAGAGTCTTTCGATTCCTTCTCACTGCGCTCGTTCATCTGGAAGGTATCGGTCAGCACAATGCCGTTGAACGGCTTATATTGCAGGGTCTTGGCATGGTAGGCCGACTCAATGTTGATGGCGGCGATGTAATAGGCCAGCAGGACCAGCTCATTGGCGTGAATCTCTTTTTCGTACTTGCGCGGCAACGCATGGGGCTTGATGAGGTCGGACTGGATCAGGCGCGTAATGAAAGTACCCGTTCCGGTAAAGGGATCGAGGATCTGCACCCCCTCACTGTTCAAATCCCCGCCAAAATGTTCTTTCAGCACTTCATTGACGCTGTTCAGAATGAAATCCACGATCTCGACCGGGGTATAAACGATACCCAGACGGGCCACCAGTTCCGGGAAAGCTGCCTGGAAAAAGGTGTCGTAGAGATTGCGAATCAAATCCTGTTTGGATGCGTCACTCTGGGCCAGAGAAACCCGCTTGGCCACGTCCTTATAGAAGCGTTCCAGCTTCTCGGTTTCCGCATCGACATCATGCTTGTCGATGACCGCCAGAATCCGCTGCATGGCTTGGGATACCGGGTTTTCAGCAGAAAAGGACCGGTCCCCGAACAAGGCCTCAAAAATGGGCTTGGTCAATACATGCTGGGCCAGCATTTCCACCGCTTCCTGTTCGGAGATCCCGCTGTTCAGGTTTTTACGAATCCCCTTGAGAAACGCTCTGAAAGCAATTCCACCTTCTCTTTTCTCGATCAGGTTTTCGATGCGCTGAATCACGGTGCGGGAAATTTTCGCTACATCCTTGGCCCAGCTCGCCCAGTATTCGCTATCGCCCAGATGCTTGGGTGTAACGGCATACAGGGCTTTCTGAATGTTCTCGATGGGCAGCAAGGGCAGTTCAATGGTATCGCCACCGATACTGGGACCGGATTTCCGTTTTTTCTTGCGGGATGATCCACCACCACCGTCTATGACTTCCATACGACGCCTGTATTCCGATTCATCCACCAGGCGTTCATCGTGCGCCCGCAATGCCTTCAGAATCTTCCAGACCGCCTGAAAACGCGGATCCTTGTCGATATAGGCGTCGTAGTTCGCCACATCGGTAGAGGGGATGGCAATGGGAAGGATGACATAGCCAAAATCCTTGCCCGGAGCCTTCCGCATGACCCGGCCCACGGACTGCACAATATCCACCATGGAATCACGGGCATCAAAGAAAATCACGGCATCCAGCGCCGGCACGTCCACACCTTCGGAAAGGCAACGGGCATTGGTCAGCAGATGACAGGAACCGGACTCCGGTTCTTCTTTGAGCCAGTCCAGCAGGGTTAGACGCTCGCCCATGTTCATGTCGCCGTCCACATGCCGGGTCTTGGCCTGCAGGAAAGTGTGGGGCGTTTCAGGGCTATCCGCGTCTTCGCTGCCTTCCTCCTGCAATGCCAGGGCTACGACCTTACCAAAGGCGTCACGGACCTGCTCAGAGGCCTTGATGCTCTTGCAAAAACCCACAGCGCGTTTCATGGCCGGGGCATTGCTGGTTTCGGTTACGTCTGCCCCGTCAATCACCTGAACATTGTGATTGGATAAGCCTTTCCAGGCTCCGATGATGCGGGTGGCAAACTCTACCGTAATACCCTTTTTCTCATCCAGCTTGTAAGTGGCGTTGTACTCATTGGCGATGCTGGCCATGTCCTCTTCGCGCATGGCCACAATGATGACCTTGTACTCCGCGAGAATGCCCCGACTGGCCGCTTCACCGAAACTGAGGTTGAAGAACTCCGGGCCATAGATGGCCTCGTCATCCATGGAATAGAGTACCGCTTCTTTTTCGTCGGCCTTTTTGCGGGTTTTCTCGGTATAGATACGGGGAGTGGCCGTCATGTAGAGGCGTTTCCTGGCGCGAAGCAGATCGTTCTGATGGACTTTGACGAAATCCGAATCCTTTGTGGATTCACTTTTCAGCGTGAGGCCGGTAGTCCGATGGGCTTCATCGCAAATAACCAGGTCAAAATCCGGCAGATTCCCGGCTTTTTGCGCGTCAATGACGACCTGAATGGATTGGTACGTCGAAAAGATCACTTTCCGCCGGTTGTTTTTGGTTTTCTGAATAGCGTTGGCCAGCCTATCCGCGCTCGTGGTCGCGGGGTAGGCCAGTTCTGCCGTCCTCATGTCCTCATCTTCCTGCCCGACCTTGCTATCCGAACAGACCACAAAGGCATCAAAGGGCTTCTGGGCCTGATCCGCCCATTCTCGGAGCGTCTGGGATACCAGGGTGATCGAAGGGGCCAGGAACAGCGCCATTCCGTCATCAGGGACCATGCGCTCCATGATGTTGAGGCTGGTAAAGGTCTTGCCTGTACCACAGGCCATAATGAGCTTGCCACGATCCTGGGATTCAAAACCCTCTAGTGTCGCCTGCAAAGCCTCGCGCTGGTGTTCGCGCAAGGATTTGCCTGGGGTGCGCGTCAGAGCTTCCGGGGCACCCCAACTGAACTTCTCCCAATCAATCGGGGCGGCTTCCATATTGCGTAAAGGCAGAACTTTAAGATCATCAATGTCATTGAGGGCTTCTTCGGCCTGCCGACCCAGATCGTTTTGTGTGTCCACAAAGAGTTTGAAAGAAAACTCTCTTTCTTCCCCATCGACCATGAACTTGCGGCTGGCATCATGGGTGAAATTGGTAATGGCTTCCTTGTGGATCCGGCTCTTTGCATCATAAAACTTGCACTGTATGGCCCAGTAGTCGCCATCAATCGTCCTGGCCACCAGGTCAAAGCCCAGATTGTCGGCATTCCAGTGCTCAGGTCGATCCGGCCAGTCTTTGTATTGCCAGACCGCATCCAGTTTATCCGCATACACCGGGTCGGTTTTCAGGTAGGCCACCATGAATCGCTCGAACAGCATCCCCTTGTGATGTACGTCTTTGGCGAAGCGGTTTAATTCGTTCATCCATTCTTGAAAACTGTTAGGCATTTGCGGAATCTTCCTGTGAAGCGATTGCGTTAATAGTGATACCGAACTGAAATAATGATGAGTTCTTCTGCGGTACTGCGATAAACGAGCCGGTTCACGTCATCAATGCGCCGTGACCAGTATCCGGAAAGGTTTTCTCTTAATGGTTCAGGTTTGCCGATGCCGGAATGCGGGTTCCGCAGGCAATCCTGGATAAGCGTGTTTACTCTCCGCAGGGTTTTCCGGTCCTGTCTCTGCCAGTATTGGTAATCCTCCCATGCGGCCAGTGTCCAACAAATGCGCTCAGGCATCGGCTAAACGATGGGGCTCTCGGCTACCCGCCTGATCCTGGGCAATGGATTGGGCCAGATGTGCGGCATTAGCTGGCGAGCGGAGCAGATGGACCGTTTCCATGAGGCTGTCGTAATGTTCCTGGGACAACAGAACCGCATTGGCGGATCCGCGTCGGGTGATGATTGTGACATCGGCATCTGCCGCTGTGCGATCCATCACTTCCTTGAGATGGCTCCGGGCCTCTGAATAGCTGACTATGTGCATGGCTGTTTTTCCACTCGTACAATTTAGAGTACAAGACTAGGGGGTTATGGGTTATCCGTCCAGCGTTTCTGGTTGGTGCTATGGCGGAGTGACGTGATTTAATCGCAAGCTACAATCCCGACCAGACAGAACGTGGCAACCACAGGCGATTATTCGGATCATTCAGCGCAACGAAGCCCAAATGCTGATAGAAAGCGACTGCCTGGGCGGTTTTCGGATCCACAATGATAGCCGCTACTGCGAGCGTTTCGCTGGCTACGGTAACGCGCTTGCAAGCGTCTGCTACCAGGACCGTGCCAAGCCCCTGCCTCTGGAATGTCTGATCCACGGCCAAACGGCCCAGTAGTGCTACAGGTATGGGGTAACGTGGCAGCTTCTTTTTGAATTTATCAGGAAGCGTTTGTGCGGCAATGCTGGCCGCACTTAACGTGTAGAATCCGCAAACCCGCTCTAATTCTTCGGCAGGGGAGGCGATGAATGCCCGTGCTATGCCCCGTTTAATATCCTGGCTGGCATAACGCTGCAGGTATTCATTCAGCCTGACCTCTCCGCAATCGAATGGATCGGTTCGGGCACGAGCGTCCAATGCCCGTAGGGAGTAATTCATTTAACAACGTGCTGGGCGTGACGCTGAAAAGCCTGACGCAAGGCCGGATTCGGTTGAGGGGGGTTATCCAGGGCATCCAGGAAAGCGGCGAAAGCCGTCTGTGAAAGCGTTATGCTTTCGTGCGCCTGAACGACCTCTTGTGCCTGTTCTACCGCATTTTTCAGGACAAATTCAGAGACACTCATGTGGGTATAGGAAGCTGCCTTATCCAACAGGCTTCGTATGTCATGATCGCAACGGATATGTAATCGGGCATTCTTGGTCAATGCGGGCATGTCAGCCATCCTTGCTTGTTCTGAAGTGTTTTTAGAGTGGGCCATTTGTACGCACACGTCAACATCACCGCTTTTCCCGTATCGTAACAAGAACCTTTTTCGATAGCCCTACGCCTACCGGTGGCCCATTGAAGCCGCATTGACGAGTTCTGTTACGGTAACAATCGGATTTCTGCAATCCATGGGAGACATTCCGTCTTAGGCGATTGCGGCTGTTCGCGTGATCGCAGGCGCATAACGCTCATGCGCCGCTCGTCTTTTGTGCCGGTACCGGATTGGGAAATACTCGCAGATCTGTTTGTGTTATAGTCCTATAAGCAAAATGAAGGAGAAGGGGATTGTCATGAAAACAGATATTCATGCGATGGCTAAAAATGTTTTTCACCATGTTGAGATGCACGTTCTTAGCCCAGCTCATGCGATTGCTATAAGTACGATTGTTGGTTTCTACACGAAAGATGTGCGGTTTCGTCGATGGGTTAAGAATGTTCCACCCAGCCGGATACAAAAGATGCTGGCCGTGATGGTGCGGGAATGTGCCTGGCGGAATGAGGCATGGTTAGGGGAATACATCCAGAACCGACCGCTGCATTCTGATAAGTGGTGCAGCCCGGCTTTGGCGTGATTTAACGCATGTTGCTTTTTAATCGGTTATTGCAACCACTTCAACTTAATGTGAAAGAAATGGGATTACGGGCACAGAAGTCCCTGGCCTGTGAGGACCATTTGACGGGATCTGAAAGCGGTTATGCCGGATCGGGCAGGAATCCGAACTTGATCAGCTTTTTGATCCAGCGTGCGGCATTACGTTGTACGCTCAAGGCTTCATAATCGGTGGCGGCGTCCCGGTAATATGTGCCGCGAGAGAGCATGAAGTAGATGATGCGCAGCATTTTGTGGGCCAAGGCGATAATGGATCGTTTATGACCTCGGCGCACGACCAGGTTCTGGAATTTGGTGCGCAGGGCGCATTGGGTGCGACTGGCGGCATGGGCGCATTCGCACAAGACGCGGCGCACGTAAGGATTCCCTTTCCGGGTGCGACCACTTTTGCGCTTACCGGCCGATTCGTTGTTGCCCGGGCACAGACCGGCCCACGACGCCAGGCGATCGGCACTCCCGAAGGCCTTCATATCGTCCCCGATTTCCACCAGCAATAAGGCAGCACCTATAGTATCCACTCCCGGCAAGGTCTGCAGCAACGCCAGTGCATGCTGTTGCGAGGCCAAACCGTCCAGCAAGCGGGTATCGAAGCGCGCGATCTGCGCTTCCAGGGCTTCGATATGGTGCATCACTTCGTCCAGAACAAAACGATGGCAGGCACTCAAATCGCCCTGCAACGCATCCAGAATCTCCTCCCGGCTGGCCTTGAGGCGATGGCTCGCCAGGGACAGTACCTCCTGGGGCGTGGCGCCCTGAATCAGCGCCTTGATCATAGCGCGTGCCGATTGACCATGAATGTCGCTGACCACCACGCCCAGGCGGATCCCCCCGTCGGTCAGCACCTTGTGTAGCCGGTTCTTTTCGGAGGCCAGCATGCCGACCAACTTCTGGCGTTGGCGGGCAATCAAGCGTAATTCCCGCAGTGGCGCCGGCGGGACAAAGGAACCGCGTAACAAGCCCGCGCGCGCCAGCATGGCCAGCCATTCCGCATCGCCAACATCGGTTTTGCGACCGGGCACCTGTTTGACGTGACGGGCATTGACGACCTGGGCACGAATACCGACCTGCTCCAAAGCCGCATAGGGACTTTTCCAGTAAATCCCGGTACTCTCCATGACCACTGCATCCGGCTGCCAGGTCGCACACCAATCCGCCAAGGCCCGGCGGTCTTTCTTGAAGCCGCCAAACTGACGGCGCTCTACCTCCACAGTGCCATCCGGGTTACCAATGATGGCACAGGCCGTCACTTGTGCCTGATGAATATCCAGGCCGATCACACGTTGAAAAATGGGTTTCAGTTCCATTGGCTTTCCTCTCCATCTATACTGAAAACGTGGGAGGCGACGGATGCCGATGCCGAATCAACCTGCCTGCAGCAAGCCACAGGCGGTCCTCTTAATGTGCGCTCTCATGGAGGCAATCCGGGGTACGAGTCGGCCCGGCGGGTCACGTTAGAAACGGGATCAAGTCACCAAAATTTCGCGCGATCTCAATCCGCCGCCACCCGCTCCCATTTTCTTTCATTCTCCGGGGTGGCGCGAGTCGCAATGCACGTTAGAAAGCAGCGAATATTTTATGAGCGAAGATTCGCATTATGCCGAGGCTAGGGCATTGCTCAGGCTTCTTTTGATCAGCGGTGCTATCACATTAGCTGAAGTTTCACCGATTTTCATGAGATACAGCTCGCCGCATGTTACGCCACCATACGCATGAGCATCTGCGTGAATGATTTATGAGGGGGTTGGCAGAGATGGGGCCAAAGTCCCAGAAAATGTTCGGAGAGTGCTTCATCTGCAATCAGTTTGCGGACATCGGAGAAGGCAAAACTGGTCCGTCCCTTGACGATATGGCGGCGCTTGGGGTCGGCCTTGATCCGGTCGGCGTAAATCCAGGTCAGGGTCGTGGCGAGCAGACAGAAATGGAGGTGGTTGGTGACGGCATCAGCGGTCCGGTTCTGGCTGCGGGCGCTCCCGATTTCCTGTTTGATTTCTTTGAAGCCGGCCTCGATTTTCCAGCGGGCCCCATAGTATTCGATGATCTGGGTAACGGAAAGAGTCAGATCTGTCG
>NZ_JACKZA010000028.1 GCF_015100155.1 Acidithiobacillus sp. HP-2
CCTTTCAGGACATCTTCACGATCAAGAATCGCCACCAGGGGGCTACCCTCTTGAAAGCCTGGTTGGAAAACGCCAGAACCAGCGATCTGCCGCCTATCGTCAGGGTCGCCTACACCATCATGAATCACTGGGATGGCGTGCTCCGATGGTTCGAGAGCCAGATCACCAATGGAATTCTGGAAGGTTTCAACAGCCTCATTCAATCCGCCAAGGCCAAGGCTCGGGGTTACCGCACGCACAAGAACTTTATCAACATGGCCTACCTGATCCTGGGCAAGCTGGATCTCAGGCTACCCACTTGAAATGACGAGGAACCGCGTATGCTTAACAAACATCCCATAGAAAAAAAACCGTTCCATTTCAGAAGATCGATGTATTTCTCAGAAATACATAAAACTGCCATCATTCATCCTACCGCACAAATTGGTAACGGTTGTGAGATTGGGCCACACGTTTATATAGGTCCAGAGGTTGAAATTGGAGAAAATAACATCATCCATAGAAATGTGGATATTGCGGGATGGACAAAAATCGGTAACAACAACAAAATATACTCTTATGCTGCACTGGGAGGAGACCCTCAGGACCGCACCTATTGTGGAGAAACCACCAAACTTTCCATAGGCGATGATAATATCATCAGGGAGTTTGCAACCATCAGTCGTGGTACCACCAAAGGTGGAGGCATCACCCTGATTGGAGATCACAACATGTTCATGGCGTACTCTCATGTTGCACATGATTGCGTCATCGGCAGCCACGTTACACTCGTCAACTCTGCCAATCTTGCCGGACATGTGCAGGCACAGGACTACTGCTTTATTGGTGGATTAGTCGCCATACATCAACATGTAATTGTTGGTCGTTTGGCCATAATCGGCCTTAATGCGTCGGTAGCAAGAGATGTTCCACCTTTCACTATGGCGGCAGGTAACCGTGCCACACTGCGCGGAATCAACATAATCGGGTTAAGACGTAATGGCTACAGCCAAGCATCCATCAATACATTAAGAAAAGCCTATCCGATATTATTCCGCCAACGCCACAAATTAAGTGACTGCATAGAGCGATTAAAAATGATGGATTTATACAAAGACGATGTAATAATCAAACTTACCCATTTCTTGTCTGCATCCCAGCGGGGTTATTTACGCCATAACAAAAATTCTGATTCAGATCAGGATTAAGATTAAATATGCAAAAACTCAGCATATTGATGACGAATATCATCATGGCCGAACGTACCGGCACAGAAATGGCCACTTTCGAACTCGCACTGGCACTCTACCAACGTGGGCATCGGGTCATGGTTTACTCGCCTTCTTTAGGCCGACTGGCCATGGAACTCGCCGCTCGCGGCATACCCGTTGTCGATGACATATCCCAAATCGGGATTGTCCCCGACATCATTCATGGTAACCATAATGTCGCCCTTGCAACCGCAATGATCCGCTTCAGTAAAACGCCTGCGGTGTTCGTGTGCCATGATGTCATCAACCCGTTCGACAAGCCGTTCCGCAGCCCGCGTATTACCCACTATCTGGCCGTAGATTACGCCTGCCAGGAGCGGCTACTCGTCAGTGGTATTCCAAAGCAGCAAACGGAAGTAGTGATTAATGCGGTGAATACGGATGAATACACACTCAAACCAGATATTTCTCCGAAACCGCGCAAGGCGCTTGCGATTATCAAAGCATTCAACCTGCCTTTCCTGAAAGAGGCTTATATCGATACACTCGCTGCTGCCAGCAATTCGCGCAACATTTCACTCACTCTTGCTGGACGCGGTGTTGGCAATGAAATAGAAAATATTTCCAGTATTATTCATGACTACGACATCTGTTTCTGCTTTTCACGTAGTGCCATGGAAACCTGTTGTGCGGGTACCCATGTGATTGTTACAGACGAATTTGGTTACGGCGGTGTATTGGATGCCGAATTGGCGAAACAGTGGCCCGATAATCACCTCAGTAAGCACATCGCTCTTGGTCCGGTAACCCAGGTGAATCTGTTGCACGGCATTGATCTTTACCAGCCGAGAAAAATCAAAGAAGCGGCTCAGGCATGGCGTAATCTGACTAGTATGGATACGCTTGTGGAGCGTTGGGAAAGCATTTATCACAATAGTATCCATAACTGGAAATCACTGAATGCTGCGGATCATGAAGATGCGGAGTTATCTCATTTCATATCCGGATTTTTGCCGCGCGCCACGGGTGAACTGCGCAGCGTAGCCGCAATAAAACAAAGCGTTAGTCCTATGATGCGCATGGAGCACATCGATGCACTAACCGATCTCTGGCAAAATGACATGCCATTTTCAGATAATTCCTTGGCGAGCACCCTGATTTTGGGTGAAGGTTGGTCATATCCAGAACCTTCGGGGGTATGGAGTTGTGACGATACCGCTCAACTCAAGTTGCCCATAAAACTTCTAAAAAATCACGGACGAATCGTAGAGTTATACTGCAAGCACTATTTCCCGGCAACAGCCCCAGCCGAGGAAACGGCAAAAGTCGACGTCTATCTTCGCGACAAGCAAATCATCGTCCTAAAATTTCCTCATAAGAATCCGGGCACTTCTACGGAAATATGGAACAAAATTGAAATACCTATCGAAGTACTTGATAGCCAAGACTTACTGATCACTTTACGTCTGGTCATTTGTCAGCCCCGATCCCCAGCTCTCTGCAAAGGTGGCGAAGACCAACGCACGCTGGGTATCCGGCTTATGGCCCTGCGTCTTTCCCAACCTAAGAATACTCAATTAGGAATGCAAAATCATGGTTGATATATTTATATCTGGTGATAATGATAATTCAGAACTAAGCAAAATAGAATCTATAAAAATAGATCCAGGAAGCACGGAAGAATATTTTGAGAAACCGAATATAAGCATCAGTGGAAATATTGATTCTTATGATCATGGTTTTGTTTATGGTTGGGCAATGAATCAAGACGAACCAAAATCATCAGTTGCAGTGAATGTCATGCTAGGTAGTGTATGCATTGGTTGTGGAGAGGCAAATATTTTCCGTGAAGATCTTCTTATTGCTGGTTTAGGAGACGGAAAGCATGCCTTCAAAATTAAAGTAAAACCAATACCTGCTGATGGGCTTCTCTATAAAATTTATCTTATGGACGATACCTCTGGAAAGCGCATAGAATGCAATGCACTTGAGATCAAAAATAGCGACAGTGCTTACATATCAATTCATAACATCGAATTTGGACATCTGAGCGGAGAAGTGGTCGGCCTCGCTACTTCGGAAGACCATGCTCCTCTCATTTTATCTTTTGACAATGGCAGAGTCACCGAAAATTGTGGCGCTGTTCGTGGCCAGGATGAAAAATATCGATTTAACATTAAGATTCCGTCAGAGCTTATGGATGGTATGCCTCATATCATTGTCGTTACGATACCAGGCCATCCCGGTGTCGAGGCCAGTTATGTGGATGTACTGCCCGCAATTCTCACTAGTTGGGAACATCTTGTCAGTAGCGCTAAAGAGCTGACCTACGGGGCCATCTCTCGTACAGCTGCTTTTCGTTACGATTCTCTCAAAAGGAACGTTGAACAACTGACGAAAAGCGGCACAGATGTAAAATCCATCACTAACCTAATGACTGCCCATCAAGCAGTGGTTGAAGGTTATGAATCACGGAAAAAATATCCAAAAATATCGCTACCAAATAATCAAGAACCGGATGTCAGCATCGTCATCCCGGTCCATAACAAGTTTAGCTTAACCTACCACTGCCTTGCCTCGTTAGTCTTGGCTCAAAATGTGGCCAGCTACGAAGTCATCGTGGTGGATGATGTGTCCACGGACGAAACCATAGACATTGCCAAATATATCGAAAATATTCACCTTATCACCAACAAAACCAACCTCGGCTTTCTCCGCAATTGCAATAAAGCAGTTAAAGAAGCGCATGGTAAGTACGTTGTTATGCTTAACAACGATACTGAAGTAACCTCTGGCTGGCTAGATGAATTAATCAGCACGTTTGATCGTATTTCGATGGTTGGTATAGCTGGATCAAAGCTTATATATCCTGATGGCAAACTCCAGGAAGCGGGTGGTATTGTCTGGGGTGATGGCCACCCTTGGAATCTTGGTAATGGAGGTAATCCTCAAAGTCCAGAATGGAATTATGTCCGCCAGGTAGACTACCTTTCAGGCGCTGCAATTATGATTCCTCGCGTCATATGGAATGAGGTCGGTGGTTTCAGCGAGGAATTTGCACCGGCCTATTATGAAGATACAGATATTGCCTTCAAGGTTCGTGCAGCGGGTTACAAAACGGTCTATGTGCCGCAATCTGTCGTGATTCATTTTGAGGGTATGAGTAATGGTCGTGATGAATCGAAAGGGATAAAGAAAAATCAAGCTATCAATGCGCCTAAGTTTAGAGCAAAGTGGGTTGATGATTATATTAACAACGGACAACCATGTTGGGAAAATGTGTGGCGCAATAAAGATCGCAACGTGACCTGCCGTGTTTTAATGATTGACTACACTACTCCAATGCCAGACCATGATGCAGGCTCTTATGCTGCAGTCCAGGAAATGCGGATGCTACAGGCCAACGGTTGCAAAATTACTTTTGTACCTGAAAACATGGCCCACATGGGTAAATACACCGACGCGCTGCAGCGTGCCGGTGTAGAGTGTCTGTACTATCCTTTCTACGATAGCATTCAAAATATCCTGGAAAAACGGGGTCGCGAATTCGATCTGGTTTACATTACCCGTTATGATGTTGCTGACCGTTATATTGATCATATTCGTAGACATGCAAGTGCTAAAGTAATGTTCAATAATGCTGATCTGCACTTTCTTCGCGAACTTCGTATGGCCCTTTCTAAGGGTGATAGGGATCTTTCAGGACCGCTTGCTACGCGTGACAAAGAGCTCGCGTTAATGCGTAATGTGGACGCGATTCTTACCTATAACAGTACCGAGCAGGCTGTCATAATGAGCCACAATCTGAACAATGAAAATATGTATATTTGCCCATGGGTGCTAAACACTCGCGGGCATCAAATCCCTTTTAAAGAACGCACGGGTATTGCTTTCCTGGGAGGGTATCGTCATACGCCAAATATTGAGGCTGTTGAGTTTTTTGTCACAGATATTATGCCTTTATTAAGAAAAAAAATACCCGATGTGATATTTCATATTTACGGAAGTCATATGCCCGAGAGCTTCAAAAAGTTTGAGGCTGACGACGTTATCCTTGAAGGCTTCGTCGAAAGCTTGGATGATGTTTTCGAAACTTGTCGTGTTTTCGTGGCGCCTCTCCGATCAGGCGCAGGCATAAAAGGGAAGGTACTGGAAGCAATGGCTTGTGGCATTCCGACCGTACTTACCAGCATAGCTGCCGAAGGAACTGGTCTTTCGCATGGTATCAATGCTTATTTAGCCGAAAGACCCAGTGAGTGGGTTGAAGGCATCGCCAAGCTCTATGAAGACGAAGCATTATGGAACGAATTTTCCAAAAATGCTTTACGACTAGCTGAAAACAATTTTTCTTTCGAGCATGGTCAGAGTGCTATGAGGACAGCGCTGAACGGTGTAGGCATTTATCCACCTAATAATTGTAAGGCTATTGTGACTGGTTGATTTATAGCTCTTCGCCAGATTGTGAACTTTCAGTGGTCGAATCTGGGGTATGTGATGTACGAAGATGATGATGGTGAATGCCGTGAGCTTCAAAGACAAAGCGATACGGCTAGGTTTTTATGTCCATTTGCCCAGGAAATATACTCCTCTTGCCAGATCTGCAGAGCAGCATGTCCAGTTCCGCAAACGCCACTAGGCTACCACATTACTAAAAGCCTAGTTGGAGAACGCTAAGGTCTGCCGCCAGTCGTAACAGCCGCCTACACCATCATAAATTACTGGGACGGTGTGCTCCGCTGGTTCGAGAGAAAATCATCATCATCAACATGCCATATGATCCTAGTTAAGCTTGATCTCAGACTATCCACTTAAAATTCGAGGAATCTTATATGTTAATCGGTACACACATATTTTGTGAATTTAGTCCTTTAAATTGGTTTGAGTCGGCCAATATTGACGATATTGTCAGTGAACTCGACAGCGTAGTGAGTAATGGTTTTAATTGCGTCTTTCTGATTATTCCATGCGCGCCAATAATTTATGATACAGAACAGAAGTCGGCTTTATTGATTACCATTTTAAAGGAGGCACGCTATCGACAGCTAGAAGTTCATATTCGCGCCTGTTATCTATGGGAATCAGGAATTTACCCTAATAGTACATACCATATACTGAGTCAGGCCATGCATCAGCCAGCCGAGCACCAATTACTTGTTCGCTATTTTGAGATTTTACGAACTTGCATTGATTGCAGCGATAATCCAGTCGTCAAGGTTTTTATTTCATGGGAGGACTTCTATTGGCCCATTTTTCGTCATTGGCCGTTACTAAACGAGAGCGAGAGGGCGGACATTGCGCATCGGGCTGGCTATGTGCAATTTGTCCATGCCCTGTGCTTAACATCGACACCTATGATCATTCCGCCATCAAATGATGTTTCGATCTCAATATTTATTTCTTTTTTCGACACAATTCTGTTGCCACGCATTCTTCGCCTAGCGAAGGAAATAATTGGAGCAATTGGATACGAATATCGAATCGACTCAGACGAGTTACCAAAAGAGGCTGAGGATACGCATCGCAAATTCTATCACTGGCAGCGCTCTCAGCTTTATGTTGATCAGTCCTATATTTATTTTCATCAAAATATTGGTGGCCCCGGCTCAAAAAATTTAAGCGGAGAAGATGCAGCTCTGAATTTACGTAACTTACTTCGCACAATTGCACCAATGTTTAGGCATGGAGAACAACTGCCGATTATAGATCAATTTAACTTCATTGATTCAACTGAGAATTCTTGGTCTGCTCTAAAAAAAGATGCATCGACCTTTGATGCTTTCTTCAAAAAAAGCTTAGAAATTATCAATGAATCGTCTTCAGGTGTCGTATTATGGAGCTACAGAGATTGGCCAAAAGATATAGTTTTCAATGGTAAATTTCGGTATGGCGACAAGGGATGGGAAACTTATGGAGAATTAAATTTTGATGAAAATAATGGCATAATTGCTATGTCTGGTGCTAAGTTATTGCAAAGGTTTAATCTAGAACTTAATGACACAAAGTTTGTAACTATCAGAATTATTGCATCGCCACTGGGGTCACTTTCTGCTTCGCTTTCTGTCGCTTATGGTGATAATGCTGTAAACACTGCCTGTTATGGCGAAGATATCACCCTAAAGCTACCATTCTGTACTAATAATCTCATTACAATAAAGGTGATAAAAGGTAGTGTAAAAATAAGTCAGGTTTCTGTATACGATAGAATTTATTCTCAGGGTGGAAAATCCATTAAGGATGAGACAACAGAATCTTCAGAAGCGTTTCTTGCGTTCAGTAAATCACTTTCGCGCAAGAGCAACTGACAAGTATACGAGGCTGGCAACTACTGTTGTTTTTTCGTAAGCGTCTAAGCAACCCACCTTCCCAAATTTTCTGACCTGACCGATCCTGATCTGCGTTCAGCGCGGAGGGTTGGGGATGAAGAAAGCAGAGAAAGTCGCTTATTGGCGGCAACAAGTGGATGCCTTTCAGGCGAGCGGCCTTACGGTTAAGCATTATTGTGCGCAGACGGGGATCGCCGTAGCCACGCTGCATTACTGGCGCAAACGCTTTGCTGATTCTGCGAGTACGCCGTTGCTGGCCGCCGTGCCTGAAGGGTTTTTGCCGGTGACTCTGGCTGCACCGGTCAGCTCGCCTGTTTTATCGGTGGAAATCCACCTGTTGTACGGTCGGAGCCTGAAGCTTGTAGCATCAGTAGATACCAGTTTTCATGCATGGTTAGTTTGCCCCCCTGATTTTTGCATCAATCATCCGATCCATTGCCTGCATGAGTGGAAGCATGGCATGCACGCTTTTCCAGGCCTGTTTCAGGCGTTTTTGGATGGCAGGTGTATCCAGATCTTTTCTATCCTGCGCCACAGCCAGAAGATCCCGATAAAGCCCGACTATAAATGCTGGACAATCAGGATCCTCTGCCAAATCAACCTGCGTATGACGGGTATGGCGCAGGTTTTTATCGAGAAAATTCCCCACATATTTTGCCAGCCGATCTTCCTTTACGACCAGCTCCAGACGATCAGCAATCCGGTACAACTGCTCTTCTGGCGCTTTAATCAAAGCGTCATAGTTGACCAGCACCCGTCGCTGGCCGTTGGTGAGCAAAATACTGTTCACCGTATGCGTCAACCAGAGCAGATAACTTTGGGTGCGATCCATACCATCACGCTTCTGCAGGGAATCGGCAATGCTGACAGGATTCCGCAATGCCAGAAAATACGCCACAGATCCACCTGCAATTTTCAGCACCTCCTGCCAAAATGCCAGCAGGCGGCATAAACGGGGGTCTTTAAACGCAAAAGGTTGTGAATCCAACCGTTTGCCTTGCAGCAAGGTCACGGCTTTTTCCAGGTATCCGTTGGCAAGCAACCAATCCACCTGCCCTTTCGATAAGGGGGTACTTTGATACCACCGGGTACCCAATGCCTGCAGCATTTCCTCATTCAAATGATAAATGTCCATGTCCTCCCAAAAGCCTTTGGGATTAACATCAGGCACGGGCGCCATCAGGTTCTGCCCCAAGTGCGCACCCAAAGCCCGAAGGCCACAGGTCATGGCACTGGTACCACTGCGGTGCATCCCCAACACGGGTATCCAACAAGGGCTAGCCATCATGATGACGCTCCTGTAATTCAGTCACAAAATGATTAAGCATCCCGCCGCACATACATTTCAACGCCCCAGTGTCCGCCATGATCTCCCAGCCGAACATGGATTTCGTGAATACCTTCAGATTGAATCGTCTGCATCAGATGATTCAGATCATATGCATTCATTTGCATATGCGGTTCACGCAAGGGTTTACCCCGTAAAAAATTTACCAGGAGCCTGCCCCCCGGCAACTGATGACTCAAAAAAGCGTAGAAACGACTGGCGGGATGTACTTGCGCATACTTGAAATGGAATACCCCTATGCCCCCCGGAGCCAGTCGCTGCAACAACTTTTTCAGGATCTTCTGTCCGCGTGCTTCAGGAATATGTTGAAACACAATAAACGATAACATGAAATCAAAATGCATCCGGTCTATCGCTGAAAGCGCGTCATCCGCCACCAACCAATGCAAATTTTGGGCGCCGAGCAGATTCGCATAACGTTGGGCTTCACTGAGCATGGCAGGCGCCACATCCAAGCCGAATACCTGAGTAAATTGCCGGGAAAGAGGCAAGGTGAGCCGACCTACGCCACAACCAAAGTCCAGGGCGTTTCCCTTAAATCCATTATCACCAAAAAAGCGCTGGCACTGATCCAGAACCATATTGACGTGACTCTGGCCAGAATCAAAAAAAAGGGCCCGCTGCTCGTCAGAAAGTTGCGGCTCCCGAAATGCCGGATCCCTCAATACCCCGTAATAAGGCTGAGTGCGGGCAATATGCTGCCAATCTGAGTCTGTATCAGACATTGGCAGCCTCATTGGTTCGCAGGGTCAGATAAGACGGCTTCCAGCTCATGTATTGCAACCCTCAAAACCTTTTCAGCGAAAAATCTTCAAACTCCAGACTCAAGTTCGGATTATAAGCAGGATCCGCTATCTTGCCCCAGCAGGTTTTCATATATTCGAATTCGTACTCAAAAATCGCTTTCTTTTCAGGCGTATCATCATGGCCCCGGCTGAGGGATTCATGGTGATAAAGCAAAGCATAGGGGGTAAACACATTGCGGTAACCCGCTTTCAACAGTTTCAGGCAGAAATCCACATCATTGAAGGCCACTTTCAGGTTGATGGCATCCAGCCCGCCGGCCTCTGCAAAGACCGACTTACGCACGGCCAGACAGGCGGCAGTGACCACCGAATAATTCTGTGTGGCAATGGCACGGAAATAGTATCCCGGCTCGGTACCACCCAGATAGCGATGGACATGACCTGCCACACCGCCAATGCCAAGCACCACACCCGCATGCTGAACCATATCATTGGGGTACAGCAGTTTGGCGCCTACGGCACCAATTCCGGGGCGCAGGGCATGGCCGACCATTTCGGTGAGCCAGTCCCGACTGATGACCTCGATGTCATTGTTGAGCAAAACAACCACTTCCCCTTTCGCCTGCTCTACAGCAAAGTTGTTGATGGCTGAATAATTGAATGGGAACGGATAGGCAATGACCCGGATGCGCGCATCCTGCTGGATAGTCTCGAACCATGCCAGGGTCTGGGCTTCCACCGAACCATTATCGACAATCAGTATTTCCCAAGCTGGATAGTCAGTGCGCTGCTGAACGCTTTCCACACAGGCTTTCAGAATGTCGAGCTTGTCACGGGTGGGAATCAGGATGCTGACAAGGGGCGCGGGTGAAGGTATCGGGTGACAGACGCGATAAATACCGGGCACTGCTCCAGCAAGCACGTGGGCACCTTGTTCCTTGAAATGGTCGGAAACCGCCCGTAGACCGGCCTCCATGCCTGATTGTGCATACGGTGCAGTTAAAGCACTGGCTTGCCGCGCATCCAGGTCCCGACAATGACACAAGACACGCGGAATATGGAGAATCTGCGCGTCTGTACAGTCGGCAACGCAGCGCAGTGTCAAGTCATAGCACTCTGCCCCATCAAAACCCCGCCGAAAGCCACCCAAGTGTCGAACCGTTTCCGTCCGCCACAAACGCAGATTGCCCATATAGTCAAAGGCCGTAAAAAAATCCGGATTCCAGTCCGGCTTGAAGTGTGGTGCATGTCTGCGGTTTTTGTCGTCGATCCAGTCATGATCTGCGTAGATGACCACCGCATCGTTGTGGTCTTGAATGGCTTTCGCCGCAAAAAGTAATGCCTGCTCAGGCAGAAGGTCATGCGGGGCAAATACTGCGAAAAATTCACCCTGAACCTGTTGCAGTAAAGCGTTCAGGCCCGCTGCCACACCGGCTTGCGCATCCAGTTCTTCAAGCAGGATACGCGCATCTTCGCGGCGCGCATTTTCCAATAACTCGCGACATTCAGCCGAGACACGCCCATCCATACCCAGCAGGAGCTCCCAATGGGGATATTGCTGGTTCCGAATGGAAGTCAGCATTGTTGAGAGCAAGAATGGTTCTGCATCCCGTAAAATCACGATCAGGCTGATTAACGGTTTTGCCTCTGCCGCCTGTATGGAAGCCATCATGGCATTCATCTCGACAGGTTTGATGGTGTCATGCCGTGTCAGAAACTCGGCGTAATCATGCCCCCGGTAACGCTGAATTTTAAGGCGTGCAGTGCGAATGTAGGCGTCCTGAAGATGAAATACCGCGCCACGCCAAGTCAGACCACCGCGTGCTTTGCCACGACTACCCCGCACGGCCCAAAGCGTTTCCACCACGCGATGCGTGCGCCGAAAAAAACTCTCCATGGCACTGATACGGTGGACCAACAGATGACTTTGTGAAAAAAAGCCTGGGGCCTGCATGGGCGACCAAAACAAACTGATTACAGGGCTTGGCAGGTAAAACACTTCCCGGATGGAACCGCGCAAATTGCTGGGTATAGGGATTTGAAATTCAGCGCTACCATCACCATCACCCGTTCCAAAAAAGCGGGCTTCGCGGTCCCCTGTATGGCGCACCAGTGCGGCTTCCAGATAAAACCAGCCACCTTTAGCGAGTTCTGTGGTCATTTCTACCGAAAGGCATGGCCATTCAGAAATCCCTTTGTATTCTCCAGAAAGACCGTCGATTTCCGCGACATTCTCTTGAGGAACCAGTCGCACGGGCACAAAACGGCGAGGTAGAAGCTCAACCAAGGATTCCAAAAAGCTGGCAAAAGGGGTTAGCGGTAATAGTCGCCCTTTGACTTGAAGAACATATTCAGCTTCAGATAAGGGCTGAGAGGGGCGCACACTTTTCAACGTGTCCAGCCCAAATCAAATTCTGAAAGCATTGTGGACACCGCACAGGCCAACGGTCCATTCAAAAAAGTTGCAGTGACCACATCAGTCATAGACTTCGGCTTGCGCAAATTGCGGTGCGGCAGCGTCCTTTGCCGCCAATAGTGGAGTATGGCCATCCAGTGGCCATGCAATGGCAAGCTGCGAATCATTCCACAGGATGCTCCGGTCATATTCCGGATACCAGTATTCTGTCGTTTTATAGAGAAAATCAGCCTGCTCTGATAAGACCACAAAACCATGCCCGAAACCGGGTGGTACCCAGAACTGCCGATGATTGTCCGCAGAGAGTTCTACGCCCACCCATTTACCGAAATTCGGTGAGCTACGCCGAAGATCTACCGCTACGTCCCAAACCCGACCTGAGACTACCCTAACCAGCTTGCCTTGCGGCTTGACGCGCTGATAGTGCAATCCACGCAATACGTGCCTGGCTGAGCGGGAGTGATTATCCTGCACAAAATCCAGGTCAAGGCCAGAAACACTTTGAAAAGTCTTGCGGTTGAAGCTTTCCAGAAAAAATCCACGCGCATCACCGAAGACCTTGGGTTCGAGAATAAGCACTTCGGGAATAGCGGTTGGAATGACGTTCATGCTTTCTCCTGTAAAACTCTGAGTAAATATTGCCCGTAGCCGCTTTTGTGCAATGGGGCCGCCAAACGTTCAAACTGCGTGTTGTCTATCCATTTCGCCCGCCAGGAGATTTCTTCAGGACAGGCGATTTTTAGACCCTGGCGCTTTTCGATGGTAGCGATGAATTGCCCGGCCTCCAGCAAACTTTCGTGGGTACCGGTATCCAGCCAGGCAAATCCACGACCCAGAGTCTGGACCTGCAGTGTGTTTTGAGCCAGATAAACGCGATTCACGTCAGTAATTTCCAACTCGCCGCGTGGTGAGGGTTTAAGGCCAGCCGCAATGTCACAAACCTGCGCATCGTAAAAGTACAAGCCGGTCACCGCGTAATTGCTCTTGGGTTGATGGGGCTTTTCTTCAATAGAAAGGGCCTTGCCACTCTTATCGAAATCCACCACCCCATAACGTTCCGGGTCATGCACGTGATAGGCAAAGACGGTAGCGCCCGAGGCCTGCGTATTGACGGCTTGCAGTGCGCTTTGCAGGTCATGCCCCCAGAACAGGTTATCTCCCAGAACCAAAGCACTGGGCGAATCACCAATGAAGTCGCGGCCAATGATAAAAGCCTGCGCGAGTCCATCGGGTGAAGGCTGCACGGCGTAATGCAAATTTAGACCCCATTGACTTCCATCACCTAAAAGCTGGGTGAAACGTGGCGTATCCTGGGGGGTGGAAATGATCAATATTTCACGAATACCCGCCAGCATCAGCGTGGAGAGCGGATAATAAATCATCGGCTTGTCGTAGACCGGTAAAAGTTGTTTGCTGAGCGCCTGGGTTACTGGGTGCAGACGGGTACCGGAACCTCCTGCCAATATAATACCCTTGCGATGAACAGATTTGGGGTTGCTATTCATAGCGTTTCTCCATATTGCTGATTTACCCATTGTCGATAGGCGCCGCTAGTGACGTGCTCCACCCATTCAGTATGATCGAGGTACCACTGTACGGTGCGCTCCAATCCTGTAGTAAAGGTTTCCTGCGGTTTCCAATCAAGCTCGCGACCAATCTTTGTGGCATCGATAGCGTAACGTCGATCATGGCCGGGACGATCTGTGACAAAAGTGATTTGAGTCCGATAGCTTTGACCGTCAGAACGTGGACGCAGCCGATCTAAAAGGTCGCATAGGGTATGTACCACGTCGATATTACGTACTTCATTGTGACCACCGATGTTGTACGTTTCTCCAGGTTTACCCGCATCTAACACGCGGGCGATGGCACGGCAGTGGTCTTCCACATATAACCAGTCCCGCACATTCTGACCATCGCCATAAACGGGCAGAGGCTTACCTGCGAGGGCGTTATGAATCATGAGCGGAATGAGCTTTTCCGGGAACTGATAAGGACCGTAGTTATTGGAACAGTTAGTGGTGAGTGTGGGCAAACCATAAGTATGGTGCCAAGCGCGTACGAACTGGTCGCTAGCAGCCTTACTGGCGGCGTAAGGACTATTGGGTGCATAAGGTGTCGTCTCCGTGAAGGCCGGATCGTTAGCCCCGAGGCTACCGTAGACCTCGTCCGTGGATACATGCATGAAACAGAAGGCGATCTTATCAGCCTCTTGCAAGCTGCCCCAATACGCGAGAGTAGCCTCAAGCGACTCATAAGTCCCCAGCACATTCGTTTGCACAAAAGCCTCTGGAACATAAATAGTACGGTCCACATGGCTTTCGGCAGCAAAGTGCAAGAGCGCGCGAGGTTGGTGGTGGACCAGCATCGCATCAAATGTAGCGCGGTCACGAATATCTACCCGAACAAAGTGATATCGCCTGTCGGAAGCGATAGAGGCAATGTTTTCCATGTTACCCGCGTAAGTAAGAGCGTCAATCACCAGTATGTGCTCTGCAGGCTGGCCCAGCCATTGGTGAACAAAATTAGCACCGATGAAACCTGCTGCTCCGGAGATGAAGATCATGCATTAAGCACCTCTTACGAAAAAATCAAATGACGGTAGAAAAATTTTCAAACCTGAATTTGTTTCCAAAAACTAAAACTTCTACGACATCACCAATTGAAAGTGGTTTCTGGTGTGTATATCGAAAGCCACAAATTCCATCTAAAGAAAACCCATGATCTTTGACATCTGGCCTATAAAATTTGCATAGGGAATAGTCTTGATGCACACCATTAACAAAGATGGATACCATAAGATTACTAGCGTTACCATTCTGACGCACAAGCCAACCTGCACATTCAAATTCATTAACAATATCCAAGCAACCAAAAATATTAACATTAAGATCCGTATGATCCAAAATATCATAAATTTCAGAAATCTTTTTTTTGACCGCACATATCCATTGATCTGGGAAAGTAAATCGGGAATCATCAAAGTCATGATATTTGAAAAATTCTTCATTACGCTCAAAATTTTCAATTGTGCCCATAGCGCTACCTCTCTTCATTTTTTTTAGAAACTCCTCTTTAGATTTGACAACATAGTGGTTAATCCTCAAAGGAGAGGGTTCAATACGATCAATAAGCCCTGAAAGCGAAGCTCTTTGGAATATACCGTCAATTGGCCACACAAAACTTTCGATTTGATTACCGTTGCAATTAACAATCTTATATCCAGAGTTCAAGAAAAAAACATGGACATTATCAATTTTATTTACACGAGAGACCCTTACCGCACTTTTTACATGATTATTCACCGTTCGGCTCTGAACTGGCAATAATTCAATACTACCATTCAAATCACCAAGACATCTTTCAAAACGCTCAATTACCAGTCCCTCATTCTGGTTTTCTAAACCAGACGAACCAAAACACCTCCAATTCAAACAGACCATATCGATGGTAGAATCTGAAAACAATTGCTCAAGATGTTTTGGGACTTCTCCCAAAATGAAAGAATCATGCACCAAAAACTCATCGGCATCAATAAAAATCAACACATCGATTGAGGAAAGCGAGAACTCTAAAATTCTATTGTATGCAAATATTTGTGCATTTTCAGGCAAAACAGGCTGATATATCAACTCAACTAACCGAGCCTGTTTTAGAGCTTCTAAAAGCTCTCTTGTACCATCATGAGAACCATTATCAGCTATAAAAAATTTATCAAATCCAGCAACCATATGATGAGCAAGCCATTCAATTACATAGCAATACTCATCCCGAAAAATCGCACCAATTCCTAATTTCATAGCCTATCTCCAATAGTGATGATCGAACCAGTTATACGAATTTTTCGACTTTACAGATGACTCTTCGACCTTTTAATTGGGTAGCCTGTGACCCAAGCTTATCAGGATCAGACAGGCCATGTTGATAATGTTGTTGTGGGGTACGATACCGCCCCCACTTTCATCTTGGTGGTTAGATGAGGGTATTGAAGGCGCAAGAATACCTTTATTGATATGCTTTTCTCTAATCTCATATCGTAAAATCTTCTCGATGAATAGTAAGGTTCGGGTTGTAGTATGGGTCAGCCTTGAGGATATTACCCCATTTGGACAGCATGAATTCTATCTCCTTGCTGAAACGTTCTTGTTTTTCTGGCGTATCTTCCTGGCCTCGGCTGATGGATTCGTGGTGGTAGAGTTCAGCGTAGGGTGTCCAGATGTTGCGGTACCCTGCTTCGCGTACTTTGAGGCAAAAATCCACATCGTTAAAAGCAACCTTGAGGTTGCATTCATCAAGACCACCCACTTGGTCGAACACCGATTTTCGAACAATCAAGCAAGCGGCTGTAACACCTGAAAGATTTTGTGTTAACTGGAGCCGACGGAAGTAACCTGGATGATCTCTAGGAAAGAGTTTATGTGAGTGTGCTGCGACTCCACCAAGGCCCATGATGATACCAGCATGTTGTATCGTGTCATTATTATAGTAGAGCTTAGCCCCCACACAACCTATATCTTCACGCAGAGCGTGGCTAACCATTTCAATAAGCCAGTCGGAGGAAATGACTTCGACATCATTATTGATCAGACCAATTAAGTCGCCTTTAGCTTGTCGTACGCCAAAATTATTGATGGCGGAATAATTGAACGGATGGTCGTAACGGATAACCTTGACGCGAGCGTCCTGCCGTTGGATAGTTTCAAACCATTCAATGGTTTCCGACATTACGCTACCATTGTCAAGAATAATGATCTCGTAGTTCGGGTAGGTAGTTTTTTCTAGAATGCTGCGCACGGCTACTTCTGTTATAGTTTTTTTATCCCGCGTTGGGATTAGCAAACTTACTAGCGGCGCAGGCTCTGGAATAGGCCAGCGAACTCTGTACGTATTGGGCGCGGGACCCGCCTCGACTTTAATTCCCAAAGGACCATTTTTTTTAAAATAATCAGTGAGTGCTTTGATGCCAACTTCTGTAGTGTAGTTTTTTTCCTCAGATGCGAGGGCTGTGGAGCCTTCCACTGCACGCCAATGATAGAGAATGCGCGGGATGTGGATGATCTGATTATTTTCCACATGCGGCAGACAGCGCAGTAGCAGGTCTTGATCTTGACTACCTTCTACGCCAGTACGAAAGCCATTGATGGAGTTCAGTAACGCGAGTTTGTAAACACCGAGATGAGAAATATAATTTGTTGAATAGAAAAGGTCTGGATTCCAATCACTTTTAAAGTGCGGGTCAAAACGTTGGCCATTAGCGTCGAGCTTGTCCTCGTCGCTGTAGAGGATCTGAGCGTCAGGATTATAATTGATAGCCTGCACCATGAAATACAAGGCATGCTCGGGGAGAACGTCGTCGTGGTCTAGTAGTGCGACGTATTCACCGGAGGCGATGTCGAGTGCGCTATTGGAAGCGCTGGAGATGTGGCCATTTTCATGACGGTAGACCACGTGGATGCGCGATTCTTTTTGTTCGTAATCCCTCAGAATCTGGCGCACATGTTCCTTGGATGAATTGTCATCAGCAATGCAAAGTTCCCAGTGAGGATAAGATTGGGCAAGGACGGAATCAATGCACGCCCGAAGATAAATGTCCGGTGTGTTATAGACCGGCATGACAATGGAAATGAGAGGCTTGAGGCCTATATTTTCAAGTGTGGCCAATACTATTTTTGGAGTGGGAAGGCTAGGAGTTTCGACGTTTTCGAGCCATTCCTCATAGGCAATAGGATTTGGGCGTGTTCCAAAGGTTTCGTTGTAGCGAATAAGAAGATGTTTAAGCGGTTCTAAATTTAGTAATTTTGCCTCAGAGGCGATGCGTTGCCACGCAACTTCCGTAGTGAGGTCGGTGAAATCGAGACATTGCGAAACAAGGTGTTGTAACATACCGCTTCTGGCATGGCTTTCGCCAATTTTGTCGAAACGCAGGGTTTTGACCTGGAAGGCACCCTCGGTTTCCGAGGGATCAAAACGGATGGCGCGAGCGGTTTTGGTTAGTTTAAAGATTCGACGCGCGGGTTGTCCAGATTCAGTGGTTAAGGTAATACTTCCGGCTTCATTAAAGCCCATGCCAGTATCGAAATAGAACTTTGCATTGGTTCGCTTGTACGGAGTGTGCATGCATAATTCGACTTCATGCCAATCTGTGGTTATTAAACCATCGCTGTTTGTATCAAGAAAAAAGTATGGATCTTCACCCTGTGATTGCCAATGAGAGGTATCCGAAGCGTTTCTTACGATCTGATGCATCGGCTTGAGACTAATGAGATTTTGACAAATCAAAGCATAATCATGCAGTATAAATTTATCGACATCACTAGATTTTCGGCCCTTTTTCGAAATTGATAGATTGAACTGTATGAATCTTTCCATTTCCGGAATTTCTTCCAGCAACTGTTCGTAGAGCTTAATAGCACTTTCATACTGTCCTTTCCGTAAAAGATCATTAGCTTTTTTTAACGTGGTTTCCATTTTTACAATTCCTCAACTTAGTTCTATCAAAGATTCTCGGACAGACGGATGAACTAATGGTACGCTTCGTGTTTTACCATGCTTGAAATTACCAGTCTCAGTTAATTGGACAAGCTCGGTGCGCTGGTAGCATGTTTCAGGGTTTCACCGGTCTTTCTGTCATGGTATTCCTAACAATCAAAATATTGAAATTGAGAACAGTTGCATTAGAGCAGAAGTTTTCACATGTCTGAGATATGCATATTTTTAAGCCACGCCAATCTCTCAGCCGCATACCAAGCTTGCTCGTCGCGATCTTGCTGGAGTGTAGCTAGTTGAGCGCGCAAGTCATCCAATTGTTTCAACAGCACGTTCTTTTCTTCTTCAAACTGAAATTTGTGTTGCTCAAGATTTTTGTTTTCTCTGCGCGCTAGTATCAAGACTTCCATCTCTTCTTGCTGTGCTAGGAAGTTGTAGAGGATTTCCGCGTTTTCTTTCTCCAGAACTTTCTTAGTTTGATAGAGATCGGCCAACTCGGATTCTCGCTGTACAGCCATATCTGCCAACTTGGCACACTCCTCTTCTAGCTGGTTTTTTTGTTGCTCAAGCTTGACCAAGCGGCTTTCCTTTTCTCGATCCTCAAGTATCAAGACTTCTATTCCTTCTTGCTGTGCGAGAAAGTTGTGGAGGATTTCCGTGTTTTTCCTCTCCAAATCATCATTGGCTTGTTGGAGAGAGTTTTGTATAACCTGCGCCTCGCGTAGCGTGCTGAGTTCCCTTTGCACCTGCACCAGTTGCTCAGTAAAAAAGCGTTCGGTGAGGCGTTCAAATGAGAAAAGACAGCTTTGGAGAGTATTTTCAACCCGGCTGTGGATTGCGAATCTGCCCCAAAACCAGTGATGTGAGCGGCGATAATTCTCGATGAGTTCTTTGAGTCCCTCAAGCTGGTCGTGTGGTTTACATTCCAGTGACTTAGAAAGCTGCACGATAACGGAGTACTTGCCGCGTCCTTGGGCCAGTCGACCAAGATAGTATGCCATGCCTTGGACATCGGGTTCCCGATTAAGCAGGCTGCGATAAGCCTCGGTGACAAATTCTCGTCCGTCTAGCGCGAAAAGTTCAGTAATATTCTGGATAGGCATAACAATACTCTCTAGCGGCAACAGAAAATAACAAGTTTATTTAACGAAGAAAGAGTAGCAAGCGGATTTGGAAGCATTACGGATACAGTTTGATATAACTGGATAACAATTACCCTCAACTAACTTTAACCCGTTTAATGGCTATACCTGATATTGCCAAGCCAAATAAAGTGATAGCAAATAAAGCGAATATAGTGTAAGGAATATGATAATAACTGTGAATCCTGCTTCCAAAGTATCCATGATGGAAATAATCCACAGCATCAATCAATGGCCAGTAAAGAAGATAGCTACGATACGGCTCTGGAACGGCAAAAGTTGGGAAAAAAATACCACAAAATGGCAACATCAGATAAATAATAATATGCGAAGTTTTTTCAATAGTTTCACTAAGTTCGGCTAACCCTGCCATGATCATCACAAATCCAAAAGAAAACCAGATGATCAGCAAATAACCTAGAGCCATAGTCAGCAAATTTGCTGGAAAGTGGCAAATCCCTAACACGACAAAGATTGGAAACAAAAACAAAAAAACAGCCACGCCGCTAGCAAATTCCAAAAGAATACGAGAGTAAATAATGTCCATAGGGCGAATAGGCTGATGATGTAAGAGTGCTCGGTTGATCTGTAAGGCTCCAGTAACACGACCAGTCCCGTTTCTCCAGAAAAGTAGAGTCGGATAGCTCACGGCATACCACTCGGCAACATTGATCCCATCTATGTTTGGTTCTACCAATGAAAAAATTGTCATGACGCCAAGCACAAACAAGGCTGGTTCAGCAATCATCCATAACATCCCGAGCCCTTCTCGTCCAAATCTTGTAACTGTTTCTCGTAACATCAACGCCCAAATCACCCGTAATTGTAGGCGTAACTGAAACCAGAATGTTTCTTCGGTAGCTTTAGCGCTCATGGTGTTCCTTTACTCCTGCTACAAGGATACTCGCCACACCCCAAATTATTAAAGAAACGACCAATACCGCAAGAATATCTTCAAAGCGTTTGGGCTCTTGAGGCGCATCAGGCAGGTTCGGTCTACTGATGGTTTCCAGATACAGTTCCTGCTTCTGTGCCGTCATCCGCGCCTGTTCCAATGAAGTCACTGCTGCTTCCAGCAGCTTTTGCGCCAATAGCTGATTGACGGTCAGTCTTTCAAATTCAATATCCTTGCTGGCCAGAGATTCCCTGTCACCGGTCACCTTGGACTGTTCGGCGGTAATTTCACCCTGTAGGGCTTTGATACTGCTTTTAAGAACTGGTATCTGCGGGTTATCGGGGGCGTGGGCCACGATGGACTGCAGTTCGGTTTGCATGGCTATCAACTGGTCCTGCAACTTGCTGACCATGCCGAGTTGCAAACTGCTTTGTGCCGGTGGGCTGAAGACCCGGCGATTATTGCGATATTCAGCCAGCGCCAGGGTAGCATCCCGCAGCGTGCGTTTGGCTTGTTCGACATCCTGCTTGGCATAATACACAGCGCGGTGCCGGGCCGTTTCATTGAGCTGATTGACAATGTCCTGACTTTTTTTCAGGAGAAAATCGTTGATTTTCTGGGCATCGTGGGCGGTAAAGGCGCGTACTTTCAGTTCGCTGATGCCGTTGGTACTGTCCAGCGTATCCGCCACCATATTCTGGTAGTAACGCCATAACCGCACATAAGAGGAATAAGGATGAAAAATTCCCCCGAAACGGTTGAATATATCAATATGGTCGTTGCCATAAATCTGTTTAAGCGGATACAGCTTGTTGACCGCCATCATGCCGTCCCAGGACGAAATGTAGGAGCTGATGGTCTGTGCCGCACTGGTGGAGTTGCTGCCACCCAGATTACTGAGCAAAGAGGCCAGCCCACTGGAACTCATCCGTTGGTTGGGACTGTAGACCACAAAACGGGCCTCGCTTATGTAGATCGGCGATGCTATCAATCCAAAATACAGTATGGACAACCCCGTAGGGACCAGCACGATCCAGATGAAGAGCTTGTTCAGATTTTTGATTCGGGTCCAGAGGGCCTTGAGCACGCAGTCGTTTCCTGTTGGGTTTTGGTGTTAGACGGTGGTTGATGCAGCTTCGGTACGTCCGTAAATGTCATCAAAACGGACAATGTCATCTTCACCCAGATAGGCGCCGCTTTGCACTTCGATGAGTACCAGATCCATCATGCCGGGGTTTTCCAGACGATGCTGGCAACCTGCGGGAATGTAGGTGGACTGGTTGGTCATGATGAGTTTTTCTTCCTGACCGTTGACAATGCGGGCCGTGCCGGATACCACAATCCAGTGCTCGCTGCGGTGGTGGTGCATTTGCAGGGAGAGCTTCTCGCCTTTTTTGACGACAATGCGCTTGATTTTGAAGTGGTCGCCTTCTTCCAGCGTGGTGTAGGTGCCCCAGGGACGATGAACGGTGGCGTGGAGATCGACGGTGCTGTGTTTGCGGGCCTTGAGCTTCTCTACAATGGTTTTGACTTCCTGATCCCGGCGGCGGTCGGCCACCAGCAGGGCATCGGGGGTGTCCACAATCAGAATATCCTGCAAACCGAGAATGGCCGTGAGCCGATCAGGACTCTGGACGACGCAATTCTGGCTGTCCACCAGCACACAGTCCGGGGCGTGTACCTGATTCCCTTGGGCATCTTTGGCCATCAAAGAACCATAGCCACTCCAGGCACCCAGGTCGTTCCAGTCAAAATCTGCCTGCACTACGGCGACGTTGGGGGCTTTTTCCATGACGGCGTAGTCAATGGAGATGTCCGGGGCCAGGGCAAATTCCTGACCCAGTTCCCAGGTGTCGCCGTTGCGGGTGGCGGAAACGATGGCCGCCTGCACGGCTTCCAGCACTTCCGGGGCGTCGGTTTGCAGGGCATTGAGCAGACTGTCGGCGCGCATGCAGAACATGCCGGAGTTCCAGAGGTAGTCGCCGCTGTCGAGATAATCCCGGGCTTTGCTCTGATTGGGCTTTTCGACAAAACGGGCGACCTGATAGCCGCTGTCCAGAGCGGTGCCCTTCTGAATGTAGCCATAGCCGGTTTCAGGGCCGGTCGGGGTGACACCAAAGGTCACCAGATAGCCTTGTTCGGCAAGCTGCTGGGCTTTGTGTACGGCTTCGGCAAAGGCTTTGTGGTCATGAATGAGATGGTCCGATGGCAACACCAGCAGGATACTCTCCGGCCCAGCGACTTCCTGCGCCCAGAGCGCGGCGGCGGCCATGGCCGGGGTGGTGTTGCGTCCGGCAGGTTCGAGCAGGTAATGGACATTGCGCACGGTTTGGCCTTGCATGCGGGCACATTCGGCAAAGGTGTCGCGGGTCATGAAGTAGTAATCGCGGTTAGTCACCGTCAGCAATGGGGCATCTGCTTTGATGTCGATGACCCGGCGCAGGGTTTTCTGGATGAGGCTTTCGCCATCGGGCAGGGCCACGAAGGGTTTGGGGAAAGCCTTGCGCGACAAAGGCCATAAACGCGAGCCGGTGCCTCCGGAGAGGATGACGGGTACCAATGCCATTTGAGAAATCCCTCATTTGCGGTTAATCATTCAAAAACTGAGGCTTACCCCTGCTATGGTATTTTTGTAGTGCTGTTTGGGTTCATAATGCCTCAAGCTGGACCGATAACGCAAGTTTATGGGGTAGACATACTGCATTAAACTAACCCGGGTTTAACGGAGGCTTTACTCTGGGCAAACAGGCAGTAAGACGCAAAAAATCACCCAGCAGAAATTGCTAAGTGATTGTTTTATTTGGTGGCGCTTCAGGGATTCGAACCCCGGACACGCGGATTATGATTCCGCCGAAGTCCGTTTTTAGATCAACGGCAAACCAGATAAAGAATAATAAAACCGTTGCGTTATGTGTTATGCGATTCCCTGATATCCCCTGTAATTCCCGTTCTTGGTGTGGTGCAATTACGGTGCAAAATGACCTGCTGAGTCCCTGCCTGCGATGGACCACCCGCCATTCTGCTGTTTCATTGCCATGGTGAATCCTTTTCATCCGTTACGCTGTAACGTGATATTGCAATGCTATGGTTTAACGCGCAAGTCACCGTAACAGTCACGACCGTGCCGGATCGGTGGGGGCGCTACCCGACCCACTGCAAGACCCATAGATGGCTTACAAGGACATGGCAAGATTTGTAGTTGGAAATGGCACAGAGGCGAAATTGGAACGCTGCCGGACCACCATAACGCAGGGGCACCTCATCATAACGCATCCATCCGTCATGACTTCGGGGGATCACCCTTTGTGCGAGGTGCCGTCCATATAACAGGTGCCCGTGCTGCGTTGGGAACGCGTATGGAAACATGGGAAACGACTGGCACCATTTCTGACAATTGCCTAGAGGGACCACCAGCTATACCATCTGAACCAATAGACACACCATCAGATTAGAAAGGGGAATACTATGCCGTCAAAACAGGTCATACTCAATGCAGACGGAACCTATTCGCTACCTTTTTGGGGCGGTAAGTTCTGGACAAAGAAGATTACTGGTCGCGTGACTTACTCAAACGTAAACCACACAGAACATTACTCATCTTCCTATCAAACACTGGAAACCACTGTTTACTATGGTAGATCAGGTTACATAGGAAGTTTTAACAACACCCGTACACATACGGTAAATGGCACCCTAAAAAGCTCATACTTTTCCTTAAAAGACGATCAAGGAAATACACATACTGTTTATGTGGACAAACACATCGGCATTGCCATAAATGAAGGGGACTTGGTGACCGTCATTAAAAGCGATTCCATACGGCTCAGAGAAGCTACCACCAAAGACGATACCATTCACATGGATGTACAAGTAAAATATATTCTCAACCACACCACAAAGAGAAGCGTCTCACTACATGGTGAGTCACGCATCGGGTATGGTTTGATGAAATTCATAGAAGCCACAACAGCCTTCCCCATTGTCGCCGGTTTCTTTATTGCCCTGTTCGGTTATTTTTTAAGCAATATGATATTCGGTATCGGACTGGCATTGCTTATATCACCGTTTGTTCTAATAATCTTGGTCGCCGCGTACTTCTATGTGATCGGAAAAACAAAAGCAGATATACTGATTCCTTACTTTTCCATTGTCGCACGCTCAAACGATGGAAAAGTCTCTCAAGCTGAACTGAGCGAAGCCTATAAAAGTGGAAAATACTACATTTACCAGAAGAAAAACCGCTTTGTGGCCGCTGCATTGGCACTTTTCACCGGTGTCTTAGGCTTCCATAAGTTCTATCTGGGTTATTACAAGCAAGGCTTCATCATGCTGTCCATGATTGTAGCCATTGTCATTATAGGAAGTATCGACGATTGGAAAAGCAATAACATACTCATATCAATAATTCTATGGATCGACACGCTTATTGCCCTGATAGACGCTATCTTGTACGCCACCAAATCACAAGAGAAGTTTACAAAAGCCTATGTCATCGGAAAACGTCCTTGGTTTTGAACACCACTGCGAGGCATTGACATGATACACCCCATCACACAACCCGCCGCAATCGTGGCTAAACAGCCGCAGCAGACAAGCCATCACCACATTACCACAAATCAAGTGTATCGTGATTATATGCAAACAGGCAGCATCTATTACAGCATCAACGGAAAACAGCACCCGCCAGCCAAGGTTATTGCTACCACTAAAAGCCCTGTTTCCCTGACAGAAATACAAAAATCCGCAGAGAAATGGACTGAAAATGTTGAAAAAGCAGAGAAGAAACAACAATAAAGACATCCCATACAAAAAGCATCTCTTGTTTCACTGTTTAGATGGGGTGCTGGTACGAATAAAAAGCTATTCCTTTAAATAACTGGTGCCCTCTCATTGCGTGGGTGCCCATACATGACGTAGGGTGCCATCAACCAAAAAGGTGCCCATACATAACTCAAGGTGCCCACATATAACGCATCCGGCTGAAAAAGCGGATTCAATCAATAAAAAGCTATACCCTTTGAACTGCTCTCTTTATCTGGCGTTCCCTTTAATCAAAAACAAATAAAAATAATAGAGATATAACTTTATTGGTAGTGTAGTTTTACAGAGTGGATTATCTAAAGTCGGATAACACAGGCATAAACAGATATAGCTTTATAACCACAAAATCAACATCATCTTGTATGGGATAACGCATCTGGGCGGCGAATGTGCTATTTTAGGTAGCACATTCCACCGATGGTAAAGCTGTCAACCTTGTTGATTTGGGTCTGGCTTGTGATAATCAGCAAAACAATAAACATATTTATGCAGATTAATCATGTTTTCAATGTCATGACAAGCTGCAGCAATGCTGTACTTCGGTGAACCTAACTGCAAACCAGACTGCGGCCAAAAGGGCATTCCACCACTAATCTTGCTGCGTGCATAGTAATCCGGCGCTTCTTGATAAGTCGGCATAGTGGCAAACTTATGATTATAATAGGTAATCCAACCATCTACCTGCTTTCCGGGCAGAACCTTGATGTGAAAAGAATATCCGCCACTCGATGTTGCAAACTTGTGTCCTTTCCTATCAACGAAAAACATCGCCGAACCTTTATAATTTTGGTATGGATTTGCAGGGTATAAAAAAGGATTTTTGTTTTCTCTGGAATACTTTATCATGTTCCTAGAGGACATAATCATGATATTTAACTTATCACTTCCATCTTGTATCTGCTGCCGATACTGGTTTAACCATGCGTTAAACTCGGCAGCGTTACTTTCTTTGCCATAGCCATTATATTTGACCGAAAAGGTTTGAGTGGCATTATGAACCAGCACGGTTTCACCTGCATAAGCCAAAGGCGAACCCATAATAACGGATAAAACCGCAATGCTGATGATTTTCTTCATGTGTCTATCCTCGTGTACACTGAAATCGAACAACATGCATAGACTACAGGAATAGCATATAAAAATAACCAGCCGTATTACTTTGCCGGACATTGTGACAAAACACGGCCTATCTGGTCGGACTTCATCTTTACATGACGCGGGGATAACGCTTTGGCGATGACCTCGGATGGAAAGGACCCCCATACTTTTTTAGGGATGCGTTTTGGCAGGATACCCGCAGAAATAAGACGGTTACTCGTGGGGCAGAGAGGACTTTAATGCAGGCTACTAGGCATGATAATGCGGTTCAACCAGCGGATGCGGGATTTAACGCATCGTAGAGGTGCAAGCTTGGTGAGCACCCCGTACTTCTTTGATGGCGTAACGAAATCGGCTGCGGCCTTGTTGATTGTGCGGATTGTGCGAATGTGCGGGCCGATATACGGACATATATACTGAAACAGAAGATAGAGAATGAGAACCATTATCAATCTTGTCGAAACGCGTAACTTGTGTATTTTTCGCCGCACATCCGCACAACCATGCTAAACATGGAAAATATATAATAAAATCATATTGTTTGAAGGCAAAAAAGTGTGCGAAACAATCCGCACAAATCCGCACAATCCGCACACCAATAAAATCATTCAGTTACAGATAAAGTATGCCGCAACTATGAGTTTTCAGGATAGAGTATGCCATAACCATTTCTAACTAAGTATTCATAAATAAATAACTTGTACTCACTATATAGCGGGTATAGTCTTGCGGCATGGAAGCAGACGCACTGATAGCCGCTCGACACCAAGCGCTCGAAGGGATACTGGATGAGCGGCAGAGACGGCTATATGCGGCAGTAGAAGCGAAGGTGCTGGGTCATGGCGGTGTCAAGCGGGTGAGTGAGGCTACCGGAGTCGCGCGGGGGTCCATCATGGCGGGTCTCAAAGAGCTCAAGGATCCGGAGAACAGGCTCCCGCAAGGCAGAGTTCGTCGATCGGGTGGCGGGAGAAAAAGGCTGGTGGATCGCGATCCGGACTTGCTGGTGGCCTTGGAGG
>NZ_JACKZA010000001.1 GCF_015100155.1 Acidithiobacillus sp. HP-2
ATTGGGGGCTTGCTCCTATGAATGCCGAGGATGTTCGGGACCTGCTGGAAATCATTGATGACCGGGTAAACCAAAGGGCCACGCTGATTACCAGCCAGCTCCCGGTGAATCATTGGCACGAATATCTGGGCGAGCCTACCGTGGCCGATGCGGTACTGGACCGACTGCTGCAGAGTGCTCACCGACTGGAGCTGAAGGGGGACTCCCTGCGTCGTCACCGTGATGGACGCGACACCCCTAAAGTTGACGCATCGTGACCACCTGGGGATAAAATGGCGGTGACCAGAATGTACGCTTTTCGGGGGTGCCCACGATCAGCGGAATCACTGCCCACGATCGCCGGAATGCGCATTTAGGTCCGGTCGTCGTGGAAAAGGCAGGATAACACCATGTATAAGCTACCCGCAGACCCGCGATGGATTGCTTGATTAAATTGGCAAACCGGAAAGCCTGATTGAATACGTCCCGATTACGAACCTTCTTGCCCTTGTTCAGCGGTTCATACTTGGCGGCTTCTTCTTCGTCGGACGGCATCTGCTTGGTGCTCACAGGGTAGCCGTCAGAGTCAAACATGACCACGACATAGAAAATCTGCATGGAATCGTTCAGAGGCACCAGAAAATTACGGATTTCTTTGGATAGCTTGTCACGATCTTCCGAGTCCCGATACATGGTAATGCCGGGGATGGCTACGCACGGAATACCCGCTTTGCAGGCCGCTGCTGCTTTCTTTTCGCCTTCCGTGATGACCACCACTTTGGTGTCCAGACGGGAATTCATCAAAGCCATGTGGAACCGTTCTGGAATGTACAAATGGGCTTTGGAACCTGCAGGTGAGAGATATTTGCCGATTTCGTTGCCCGGTTCAATATCCAGCAACCGGAAGCGTTCGTAGGGGATACCAGAATCAATCAGTGGACTGCCATCGTAGTTGAAATACGGTATGGAATAGCCACCACGGCAAGGCAAGGCGTTTTCCAGACCTATGCGCTGCTTCAATGCAGGCATACCCAAGGGTTCTGCTTTCAATTCCTCTGCGGTCAAACCGGAATGGGCTAAATCATCGTGCATAAAACTGAGCAATACTTCGTCTGCCATGTCACACCCCCTTACCGCGAACAGCGGCTATCTGGGCGGATGTGGCAAGCCTTGGGCGGCCTATTCTGCCCTTGGACTTTCTTAGGGATTTCGCGCCCCCGACAGGGAAGCTATTCAGCCATGCGATGACATCCCGAAGATGGTAGCGGGGACCACGACAACCGGGGATGAAGACGGCGGGTGGTAGTGCAGACAGGGGTTTGTTCTGTAAAGTTTTAGGGCTGACCTGTAGCAGTACAGCCAGATCATGGACCGTGCAGAGTAAAGGCAGAGACGCAGGCGGCTCACCACCATCACTATCGTCTGAACTACTGCTGGCTGGCTTTTTATGTCCACCAGATTTCCTATGACCGGACTGACGACCTGCCGCCTGTTGCTTGTGGGCATGGGCGACCAAATCTGCACCAACGGCCCCCATTTCCCGCAGGTAATCAGGGCGTTTCATTTTTCCAGAGAGTCGGAATCGCCGGAAAGCTTTTACATAGGATAGCTTGGTTTCGCGCCATGCCTTGTCGTACGAAGCCTGCTTGGCTTTGTCGCCAGTAAAGAAAGCCCACATTTCACCCACAATGCCGACAATAAAAACCAATATGCCACCTACGGCAACCATATCCGCAAGAAAGGATATGTAATGACCGGCGGTACCGGGGATGCCGTTTACCGCCATGGCTAACAAAGGCATTACGAAAGCAGCCATAGAGGCTGGGATGAGATTTTTGGCGCAAATTTTAGCCCATGCGCTGGGCGTGTTTTTACTGTTCATAATGGTTTCCTCCTGTGATGGTCAATTACTCTCAATTTGGTTTCCTCATACAACGGTCAATTACTCGGTGTGTGCCTCAGATGTGCCCCCTTTAATAAGGGAACTCACCTGTGTGCTGGCCGGGAAACCATCGCTTGGGCAGCAAAGAATCCGGTGACCAGCCGGGCGGCCAGAGAACACATCTGAGGCACCGCCGAGTGGATATTTTTGTATCCACAGGATGGTATAGACTCGCCCATGATGGGATAAACCGTACACCATTCCTATGGACATATATATAGTCCGAAAGTTCCAAGTTATCAACACTTTTTCGAAATATTTTTACCAATTTTAATTTGACTTTATAATGCACAAAATACAATATGTGAATATATTTAGGTTTCCATTAAAAACCACATTTAAAATTCCAGCTTGCACAATGCAAATCACAAGTGATTCAGGCGACGCTTCAGTTCCTTGATGACCGGCGCGCTGTTCATACGCAGTTCCAGATTGTCGGGCTGACCCAGTACCCTCGACACGGCAAGGCATAAATCCCTATGACCCATCAATGCCACATCAACAGACAGCAAGGAACCATCCAACGCACTCTGTGCCATCATTTTCCGCTTATGCCGATACCGCCGCGCCTTTTCAGTAGGCGTTAGCACATGGTCCGCATGCAGCCTTGGGCGGCCCGCTTTGCGTTTGGGGGCTGGCGCATCAACTTCAGGCTGGACCAAAGAGGGCTGTTCCATAACCGGTGCAGGCGGATATGTGGATTCTGGCTGGCGTGCAGGTTCTGGCTGCCGTACAGGTTCCGATAGCCGCGCTGGTTCTGACTGACGTACAGATTCCGGCGGGCTTGCTGGGTAGCCACGTTCCGGTCGGGTTGATACCGGCTGTTCCGGCTTGTGCGGGGATTCCCGTGTTACGGGTTTCAGATCAAGTTTATCCAAACCAAGTCCCGCCAATAAAGATTTTTGCATGACACACATCCTCATAGTTCTTCTACGGCTTATTCCGTCATGATTGGTATAGCCGAACCATATGGGGTATAGCTTTATTGGGTGATGGCCGACTATTTTGAGGTGACTTGATTGGGTAGCGGCATACTATTTAGGCACGGCCTTATTAGGTGGCGGCCTACTATTCAGGGTTGGCCTTATTAGGTGATCGTTTACCATTCTTGCGCAGCCTTATTAAGTGAAGACCAACTATTCAGGCATAGCTTTAATTGAGTAGTGGCCGACTATTTATTAGGGTGGCGTAACCAAATAAATTGGTTGCGGTAGATGAAAAATGGTTGGTTAGCGTTACTATATATTTAGTGATTATTGTTTTAATGGGATAAGGTGAACGCCAGATAAAGTAACGCATCAAAAGCTGTAGCTTTTTATCGGTGCGAATCACCCACAGGGACAGCAGGAACCACCAAATGGGTTCATCCCTCAATAGGGACGCTACTACGTTCCTTAATTTTCTGGCTGCGCTTAAACGTCACCACCCGTCTGGCCGTGATGACATGGGGTACGCCGTTCTTGGGGTTCCGGCCCTCTCTGGCAACCTTTTCCCGTAACGTGAAATTCCCGAAGCCGGACAACTTCACGTCCTCACCGGACGCCAGTGTTTCCCGTATCGTGTCAAACAGGCTATTCACCAATTCCAGGCTGGTCAGGTAGGTCAAACCCGTTTCATCCACCAGTGCATGCGCCATTTCTGCTTTTGTAACGGTCATAGTTCTTTCATCAGAAAACCGTGGGCACCTATGTGTATCTGGCAATCCTGAATCACTTCCCGATAGGCATCCCGAAAGTCGATCATCATCACTTTGCGCCGATCCTTCTTGGTCTGGATGAAATTTTCGTCATAGTACACCAGAAGGTCTTCAGCAAAATAACTGACCATCAGCATAGCGGCATTAGTGGCATATTCTGCCATGAAGACCGGTCCAAAACTGTCCGAAGAAAGAATAAATTCATCCGTTGGAAGCATTCTATCCAGTTTGCGAAGCACCTTGTGCGTGGTCTTGGCACGTTGAACCAGCCAGTTTACCTTTTCCTGATCCGTCAGTTCCGGGTGCCTTTGGGCTTGATAGGTCAGCACATTGGCCGCTTCTGTCAGGACATTCATGCCGTGAATGGTCCGCAGGAACTGGGCACAGAGGGAAGCTAATTCATCCGCTGTAGGTTCCTGACCGGCCTGTGCGAGGTATAGGCTACCCGCCTGAATAATGGCGTCGAGCACATCTATGGGTTGGTCATCTATGCCTTGCAGCAGTAGCGCCGGACCATAGACGCTATTACTGTTTTTCGGTCGGCGGCTTTTCTTGCGCAAGGTTTTGGCGGATTTACCGCCTGCGGGGAATGGGTGAACGTTTGTCATCGGTAGAATTTAACACGATGCAGCTTCCCAGAAAATTCTGATGATCAAAATCATGTACCATAATCCAATTAAACCGCATTTCTGAGGTGCCTATGTGTGGCCGTTATATGTTTGCTAGAGGGGGCAATCTGGTGAGAACACGCCACCGTTTGTTCGTACATGGTTAAGCAAGGTCATGCGAACCTTTTTTCTCTGAGTCTTTGGAAGGCTAGGCAAAGACACAACATCAGCATGACATTTATTATACGGTAATGCTGTATCATAAACCCTTATACCATTGTCGCAAGAGTCTCGCATAAAACCTACATTTAACCTTACGAAACCAATGTACTTCCTCTTTTCATTTTGACAGTCGTACCCTAATTTATGCAGATGATCAACGTCAAGAAATAACCCTCTATTGCACGAAGCGCCACATTTAAAGCAATCAGAAAACAATGTCTCATTTAATTCATCATCGTCAAAATGGTGAGGCTTAAACACAAACCGTAGCAAAACCTCATTATTTTCCACTGGCCCAGGTGAATTTTCACTGACACTTTCAAATTGACATCCCCCGTCAACATCATGCGTGAAAACACATCGCGCAAATTCATCTTTACTGTCTTCACAGCATTTTAGCTCGCTACAATTCATTTAATCGTTTTGGTTTTGGTCAACAAGGAAATGATCTCATGTGGGATAGTGTCATCTAGCGAAAACTCACCAACAGTGATGCAGCCTTCTTCGTCAATTCCCCAAATAAGGTTTTCGCTGGCATCAAAGTCGATACTGGCATAATTTTTATTATCAATAAACCAATACGCAGACAATGTTCCATCGTCTAACAACATAATTTTTGGTTCTGGTAGCCCGCTCTCAGCTAACTTAAAAAGCGCTGCCTTTGCAGTTGTTTCCTGAACAGGGCTTGGAACGTTCGGATCATTGTCAGAATAATTAGCAGGATTCTGACGAAGATTGTCAACCTGTCGGTAAGCCCTCTCATATAATTTTTTTGGAAGGTAATCAATCTCTATATCAGAGCTTTCATTATCCACAACAAAGGCTTCACTATCCGCAATGAATAGCGAAAAAGACAACCCAGATAATTTTTTTCTTGTGTTTTTTACAAGAATAGAGCCAATATCGGAATAGTTCTGCAGTAGATTTTTTGTGGATATACAATCCGGACTATGCCTTTCGCCACTGAATCCAACCGTGTCTATTACGTTCATAATTACAGTCCTTATTTAGTAGAATTATCAGAAAGCCCGATGAGTTCGCTTACGGATTCACTAATTAGACTCAACAAAATATCTTTATTAGTTTTATGTAAGTTTTCCCATGCCTGTTCTATATTCTCTGCGCTTAGAGTAATTTCTTCTGAGCCTATCATATTCTTGTTTAGTAATCTGTGTTGACCGGTTATCCGAAAGAGGCATCTATCACTACTATATTCTACAATAGCATCAATATTGAGTAAATTATGTGTCCGCCTATTTCCCAAGCCATCTGCAAACCAGCCTTGATGAATGTGCCAAGGATGGCACTCAGACAATACGCGCTCATTTAGCCAGATATTGTTATCATGCTTCCTAAACAATTCGTTAGTTCCGCGCACCAAATCAATAGTATTCACACGGAATTCATCTTGATATTGAAGTCCTATCGCTTGAATGGAAATCCCCTCAGCCATAATACTTTTGCAGACAGGCAGAATAGACTCAAGTGCAAAATCTCGTGCTGCTACCCATTTTTCATAACAAAAACAACTACAAGAAAGTACATTTCCACGCACTTCGAGCGTCCAAAAAGGTTTGTTATTTTCGTGTTTTTTTAACAACCGCAAACCATTATTACCAAAACTCACAGATTGTGAGTTTCCATTAACGGTTATAGAAGCCCCATTCAGCTTCTCTATTGTAGGAAGCATCGCTTTTAGATCGTCAGCTTGTTCATAGTATTTTGAAATTTGGTCAATGAGTTTACTATCAAGCTGTCGGTCAAATTCAAGGCCGAACGCCATGACCACTATGGCATGCTTGCCGGATACAGGTGTGATAACTATTTCTTCTGACATGGACCTTTTCCATAGTAAAGGCGAGCCAACTCTGACTACAGCATACCGCAATTTTTGCCATGAGTGGTAGTTTGCCTTGTTAACCGCCTTACGCCCGTTATCTCAGCGTGATATAACACCACAAAAGCAAAGGGGACACCATGCCGCGCGGACCAGCCAAGAAAAAAACCGAAGACACCAGCAGCCTCGAATCCAAACTCTGGGCCACTGCCGACAAGCTACGCGGCCATCTGGATGCCGCTGACTACAAGCATGTCGTGCTGGGCCTCATCTTCCTGAAATACATCTCAGACCGTTTTGCACAACGCCATTCGGAAATCTTAGGGGATGGACCGGGTGCCGATCCTGAAGACCGCGACGAGTACACGGCAGAAGGCGTGTTCTGGGTACCGGCTTCGGCACGCTGGCCGGTGATTCAGGCCGCCGCCAAACAGACCGACATCGGCAAGCGTATTGATGACGTCACGTGCAGTCGCTTTGTCTTTGATACCCGCATACTGGATATCGTGGTCAGGTTGCCACCCTTCGCAAAGCCAAATTATTTGTGTTATTCACTTTCCTGTCTAACGTCAACCCTATGACGAGCAATAGAAACGATCAACTCAAGACCTTCAGAAATCTTTTTATCCTCGGCTTTTGTTAAAGACAAAAGCCTTAAAGCTTCATCATGAATTGCATCAAGAGCTTTGATCATTGCGTCTTCTTTCATGTCCATAGTAAATTCCCCATAATTAATCCGTGAATTAAACTTCTAAATCAGTCAGGCATGTTAATCATACGTTGAGCCTTAGCCCCATAATTTCCCCCTTGTTCAGCAGCCAAACGCCACCAAAAAGCCGCTTTTTCGTAATTTTGCGGAACCCCTTTGCCTTTATAGTAGGCATTACCCAAGTAGAATTCAGCCTTTGAATCCCCCATTTTTGCAGCTTTTCTAAACCAGTATACCGATTCTTTATTCCTGTTTTGCCACATTAAAGCTTTAGAAAACACTTTTGAAGAATAATAACAGGAAAGGCCAACATTAGTTTCTGCTTGTGCTTTAGCGACACCCTGCTCTTGAATTGCCTTTATTTTTTCTTCTGCGGTATAACGATGCATGCCAAGTCTTTTTGTGGCCATTTTCCAATAACCCACTGCTTTTTCTTTGTTTTTCGGCATACAACCGCCTAAATAGTAAGCATCCCCCATATAATATTGAGCTCTGCTATAATTATTTTTTAGTGCTTTATTTAACCAATAGATTGTTTTTTTCCAGCTTTTCTTCACACTGTAACCGTGCCAATATTCAAGTGACAACATAGTCTCTGCGTCTGGATTACCATGCGCCGCAACCATTCTATACCAATAGTTAGCTTTAGAATAATTTTGTTTAATGCCTAAGGTACCATACCAATAGGCTTTACCAAGGTTATTTTGGGCTTTACCGTAGCCAAGATCGGCGGATTTATTCCACAATTTCAGAGCCATTATTGGATTTTGATTCTCATCTATACCAGTATAGTAAGAATCGGCAATCATATTTTCCATTTTTGCATTGCTATGCTCTATCGCATTGTTTATTAATTTTTTGTTCCAAAATCTAAAGTCGGATAAATACTTATGTATGGCGTTATAGTTATCATCGAACGTATTATGCCAGTAATACTCACTCAATTCAAGTTCACCGTATATATTTCCTGCATCTGCCTGTCTTTTCAAACGATCCAAGGCGTGTAGATTTCCGTTATATGCCTCTTTTTTTAAGTGTTGAGCCTCTTTCCTGTTCATAAGCCTTTCATGTTCAGTCGTAGAACAAGCAGACAAAACAATAAATAATGATATAAAGAAAGAAACGCGGATGATGACTTTAGTTTGTGTATTGTGCATCAATTTATTCATGATCATTTCCTCTATTAAAGAAAGGGCATATTTATTGAGAATATGTAAAATAAAATTTATAATCTAATCTCATTTATTTATTCCAATTCTTTGATTCTAATTTTAGTTATTTTAATAAGGCATCCTAGGTCTGATTCATGCCCTGACATGAATGCATTTGCGACGGTTCCACAAGATGCTCGTTTTTTAATTATCCAGTCTATTTCATTCCTTTTAAGCTCGCTCGCAGCCAAAGGGGTTGAATGTGCGATTTTTCTTTCGTAGATTTTCGTCAGTATGGCAGTGGTATTTTTATACTCGTCAGCGAGTGTCTTGTTTCTATTCCGATTTCTATTATAATTTTGCTTAACCTGATAAGGATGTTCAGACTTTATAAAGTTATCGTTATTTTGAAGTCTGATTAAATTTCTAAAAGAAACGTAATGAGTCCATCTCAATAATGGGGCAACGACCATTTCACCTAAGACGGATGTGTATCTCAAAGTTCCCATGTCAACCATAGGCCCAGATAAGATGGCCCCAAGTTCTGGCGGATTGTTTTTGAAATAAATAATTGCAGTCCTATTGAGTTCGCCATTTCCATATCTTGGCCGCACAAGAACTTTATGCTGATCAATTATCTGATAAACCACAAGATTACGCATAAGAAAACATTGGCCTTTAACAACATAAGGATTATATGAGAAGACAGAACCGCTTGCTATAGGATGGATCGGACCGCAATATTTATCTTGGTAGAATTGTATTTTGCTGTTTATATGATTCTCGTTCCTTGTTAAAACTTTTTCCTCTGATAAAGAGGAATTCTGCTTGGTTTCAAAAGATGCGTTTTGATTTGATGTTTTACCCATGGCAAGGCATGGCTCAGACACAAAACCTAGTAGCAACAAAGCGGCTGTTATATTGCGCATAACGTATGCTTTCCTTATACCCTTTTCTACGATCCTTGCATCCTCTTCAGAGGATAAACTTAAACGGCGTCTGCTTCTTTACGGCTCAGGACTGGGCTGAGTAGATGTTGATCATTGTAATCTATCACGTTGCGGGTAACAGGAAAATCTTTCAGACCGGATTTTTAGAGTTTAACCTCTCACGGCAGACACCAGCGCTATGATCGAAATATGCTTGTACTGTTTCATCGTCTGGGCAGTGGTGGATTTGTGTCCGGTTATCGCCTGCACAGTCATGAAGACCGGCCTGCGCAAGGTAAAGGTTACCCGTATTAATAATCCTATTGAACACATCTACCGGTTGGTAAAAAAACTTTAGTATCAGACATCCAAAATTGTTCTGTATAAGTTGAACTGTTTTTTCTATTATCAAATTTAGTATGTCTCTAATTCATGTTGACATATTAAAAGCCCAGGTGTACCCTTCCATCGAAGGCATTTCTGTGATCACAGGTCTTGTGAAAATGAAAAAATTTACTATCCTCACTGTTCTGCTGGCTCTCATGCCGTCTGTGGCGTTTGCATCATGGGCTAATGCGCCAATTTACAGATTTGGGACATATATGCTTCACGATATAAAGCAGTATCCTGCTAAAGAAGCCAACTGGATTGAAGACACTTTCCACTCTAAACAGATAATCATGCGTGAAGCAAAAATAGCGAACCTACGTACAGCCATTACTACTTATATGGAAGCTAAGCAGCAGGAAATATATTGGTTACATACTCATCCCGGTATTCAGGGCACCGCCACTCATACGGCATTGCTTCAGCACTACATACGGAAAGAATCATTTTATCAAAAAAAAGATAACGAGCATTTTCACCCTACCAGACGCAGTTATACGCAATTCGTCGTAAAAGCTATTGCCTATGAATACCCTCACAGAAATGATTATAACACACGTGCCGAACTCGAAGAAGCTGTGATTAAGCGTATGTCGGTAGAAGATCGAGATATTGCAATGACCAGAAAAGATAGCAAAAACTTTAAAATTCATTTTAAAAATCAATAGCTCAGACTAATCTATTCAACTGCTTGGAATAATTTTTCGTTCCTTGTTAAACTATTACACGCTGATAAAGAGGAATTCTATTTATTCCATAAGATGCGTTTTAACATGCAGGTTTATCAATAGCAAGACTTGAATCAAACGCAAACCATATCAACAATAATATGACTGTTACAGTGCGTCACATCTCTATTTCTTAAATTTTAGCGCCGTAACCTGTTGCTTAATTTTCTGTAAAACTCATCTGTGATTTTATCAAAACTCGTGTAAACGCAATTACTCTTTTGATTAGGCTCTATTTTTGTCAAATGTTTATTCTTAAAAATATCTTCAACCACTAATAAAACCACCCACTCTTTCTTTCCAACAGAATTAATTATTTCTTGTTTGAACACAGCCTCAATAAAATGCATTTCAATACACTCAATATCACCAATTTTTTTGTTATTCCAAGCTTCTCTTGGTGCCAAAATAGGAAGGTCTATTTTGATGCAGGGGCCAATCCCAACGTCTTCCCAACACAACAAGTACAAAGATCCATTATTACTTAAACCTCGCCCTTGATTAAAGATCGATCCTTTAAGATAGATTATATGCTCTTCAATGCGCGATAAATCTATGAGATCGTCAATGTTTATATGATTCCATTCAGGGTAAAATTGAAGAGCAACAAATGGTGACATTTCTTCTTGATGATGCCGCTCTTCGCTTTCGACAAGAATTTTATTGATGTCAACCAGTTCATGTGTTTCCGCCACGAGTTGCGCGTTTTGTTTGAGTGCATTCTCGGTAGATTTTGCCATCCTATAGGTGAAGTAAGCTAACACGCCTGTGAAAATTGCCAGCAATACCGTCACCCCCGGTAATAACCACGTCTGCAACAAATTTGTATGGTTGCTCACAGCGCTTCCACGACTACCACCGCCGTTCCATAGGCCGTAACCTCATTCATGGCCTGTCCCTGTCCGGCGTCAAACTCACCGGAATCAAAACGCATCCCCAATACAGCATTGGCCCCAAGGGAACGGGCATGTTCCGCCAGTTGTTCCAGAGCATCATCACGGGTTTGGGCAATCATTTTTAAGTAGCCAGACTGTTTACCGCCGAAGACGGCACGGATACCGCCCAGAAGATTGCCGACGATATTGCGGGACCGGACACCCGTACCGTAGACCGGCCCGATGACCCGAACCACGCGCATACCGGGGCAGTCGTTGATGGTTAGGATGAGGACATTATTTTCCACCATCATTTCCTTCATCGTTCATCACACGGCCAGCGCCACCCCGACCTTGCGTCAATTTGTTAAAGCGTTCCCTTTTGGCCGCACATCTTACGCAGCGAACAGCCTGTACTGCCTGTATCCGTTCCGAGGGAATGATATCGGCACAATCCAGACAGTAGCGATTCCCCTGAGCGTCTTCGTCAGGTTCTTCGTGGGGCACCAAGGCGTCACGCTGTCTCGTCAAGGCGTCCATCAGGTGTTCTTCCGTATTCTTTGCGCCTACATCTGCCTCATCGGCCAAACGTTCCCCCTGAATCATGGTCGACCTTTATCGAATGAGAATGGGCGGTTTTACTGAAAATCGTGTTTACCCAACTTTGGGTCGTCGTCCCCGTCTGGCTTTTCCGTGCTCTTCCAGTAAGGCTTCACCACGCACTGAAAGGTCGGCTGCATCAGCGGAATCTGCCAGCACCTTCTCAATGGCCGCTATGTAATGCCGATGGTCCCATTCAGGGGCGATGACCTTCGCAGCCCGTCCAAAGCGTTTTTCAAGCTCAAGGTTTCTTTTCTGCGCGGTAGGGGTTTGCATGATCTTTTTCTTGGCGGCCTCGATCTTGGCGAGCGCGGCCCGCTGCCGTTCAAGAATTTCCGCCTGTTTCTTTTCCAAATCCGCCAGCCTTTGCTCTGCGGTACGACGAATACGTTTTTTCACTTCTGTCATGGCCTATTCCTCTAAATGTTCACTTTGTCTGCAAATTCTTTACCTGCCTTAAACTTTACACTCTTTTTAGCGGGAATATCGATTTCCTGTCCAGTCGCCGGATTGCGGCCTTTACGAGCGGGTTTTTCCACGACCTCAAAAGTACAGAAACCCGGAAAGACAATCTTTCCGGCTGACGGCAATTCCGCTTCCAGCGTATGCCGAAAAGCCTGAAAAAACTTCTCGGCATCTGTTTTGGACATTTCGCCGTGACGTGACAGGGCGGATATAAATTCGGATTTGTTCATGGATACCATCCTTTGGATGTAATCAGTAGAAACAACTTAGACGATAAAAGCCTAGTCTTCAATTCGTGGTTTTTACACAGGCCCAAGACTTTTTTAAGAGGATAAACCACTAGCCCCGCACGGCATCGACTAATACTTTGCCCGAAATATGCGTGTACCGCTTCATCATCTGGGTGGATTTATGCCCCGTAATCGCCTTCATAGTCATGATGGCTTATCCGTCACCCCAACAGCTTAACCAAATCTTCCGGTTTCAGGTGAGTGTACCTTTTCAGCATTTGCATGTCCTTGTGGCCGGTGATGGCCGAAACCTGCATGAGGCCAAGTCCTTTCTCAAAAAGGCGGCTTGTACCTTCATGGCGTAGGTCATGAAAGGTCAGGCCCTCGATGCCAGCCTTTTTGACGGCTTTGATGTAGCTGGCGCGTAAGCCTTCCTGTGTGTAGGTCCATACCTTGCCATCCAAGTTGCGTGGCAAATCACGTAATATCTGAGTGGCTTTGGTGGTCAGCGGTACAACGCGCTTTTCGCCGTTCTTGGTATCTTCCAAGGTAACAGTCTGGCGCTTCAGGTCCACCTTGTCCCAAGTCATGCCCATAATTTCCCCTTGGCGCATGGCGGTTTCTATGGCGATACCCACAATGGATGCCAATTCGGGGTTCATGGCTTGGCAAGTGTCCAGCAATCGGGTTTCTTCATCGCCCACAAGCCGCCGATCACGTCCTTGGGGCAATCTAGGCTTGCGAACCAATTCCACCGGATTGCTGAGGGCTTCCATGCCCCATTCCTTGCGGGCGATGGTGAACAGATGGGATAACAAGGCCAGATTCAGTCGGATGGTGTTTGGGGCTTTTCCTTCGGCTTCCATATCCCTTATGACCGCAGCAACATCCTTACCTCGGATAGACGCCAGAAACATCTTAGCAATAGGTTTGGCCTGCCATTGGCGTAGTCGGACCAGTTCTTGTCGAGGGGCTTTCTTGGATGGGACTATTTCTTCCGCATAACGGTCAAGGGCTTCCATTAGGGTCGTGCTTTCGCTTTCCGAGCGGTCGCGCCAGACGCCCCGCAGCATCTCACTTTCCGCCACCGTCGCCCAGGCGTCTGCTTCCTTCCTTGTCCGAAAGGTCTTGTACTGTGCAGGGAACCCCTTTTTGCGAATGGCAACCTGCCAGCCGATATGTTCGCCTTCCCGGTTATAACTCGGTGTGATGGATGCCATAAAGCCCCCCACAATGAATGCCTAACGAGAGAGTAAACCAGACCGGACTGCGGTGCAAATACGGTGCAAATTCAAGCAGGCAAAGAAAAAGATGCTAGACGTAAGTCTAACATCTTGATTTTATTGGTGGCGCTTCAGGGATTCGAACCCCGGACACGCGGATTATGATTCCGCTGCTCTAACCGACTGAGCTAAAGCGCCAAGAGCGGCAAATTAAAGCGTTTACAGTCGCTGATGTCAAGCCATAGCGGGTTTAAGCTGCATTTGGCTGGGGGATTAAACCGCATTGAGAGGAATGCGGAGGTAGGCTACGCCATTATCCGCCTTCGGGGGGAGTTCGCCGGCGCGGATGTTGATCTGAAGTGCCGGCAAAATCAGTTTGGGCATGGCCAGGGTTGCATCCCTTTTTTGGCGGAGTGCGACAAAATCGGCCAGACGCCGATGATTGCCCAGATGAATGTTGTGGGCTTTTTCCTCGGCGACCGTGCTCTCCCAGCGGTATTCGTCACGTCCCGGGGCCTTGTAATCGTGGCCGACAAACAGGCGCGTTTCTTCAGGTAGCGCGAAAATACGCTGGACTGAATGGTAAAGCGTTTCGGCACTGCCACCCGGAAAATCACAGCGGGCAGAGCCGTAATCCGGCATGAACAGGGTGTCGCCGACAAAGGCGGCGTCGCCGATGACGTAAGTCAGGCAAGCAGGGGTGTGGCCGGGCGTATGCATGACCTGCACGGACAGTTTGCCGATGCTGAAAGTCTCGCCATCGGCAAATAGAGAGTCAAACTGTCTGCCATCCTGAGGAACCTGATCGGACTCGTCATAGAGCTGGGCGAAAGTTTTTTGCACCTGGGTGATGTGCGCTCCAATGCCTATTTTGCAGCCGAGTTTCTTGCGGAGAAAGTCCGCCGCACTGAGGTGGTCGGCGTGGGCATGGGTATCGAGTATCCACTCAACCTGCAGATTTTCCTCGCGAACGCGCGCCAGGAGTTTGTCAGCCGAGCTGTGCGAAGTGCGCCCGCTGGCATAATCAAAATCCAGGACCGGATCAATAATGGCGCAAGAGCGACCTTCGGGCTCTTTGACCAGATAGCTGGCAGTGAAAGTGGCTTCATCAAAAAAGCATTCGACTATGGGTTTCATACGCTCTCCTTATTTAGATAGCATTCGTATATTTAATTATTCTAATTCTATAGTCAATATGGTAGCGAGTCCACAAGCTGTTGCCAATGAGCAAGTTAACTGTTCAGCGCAACAGGCGTCGGACCAGTAAACGCCAGGCGATCAGGTAGGGAATTACGGTATACAGCAGCAGAACGCCGAGATGGTAAGGCACGTGCCGGGGGAGTTGTCCGGTCAACAGTGGGCGCAACAAGGCTACTGCATGGGTCAGCGGCAATACCTGGGCAATATCCCGGGCAAAGGCGGGGAGTGAGTGCAAAGGATAAAATACCCCGCAAAATAAAAACATGGGGGTGACAGCCAGGGTGAAGTAGTACATGAAAAAGTCATAACTGCGGGCCATGGCGGTGATGACCAGGGCGAGGCTGCCGAAGCTTAATCCCGACAGCAGAATGACCGGAATGCTCAGCCATACCCAGGGCCCCTGAATGGCTCCGAAAAAGCTGGCCACAATGATAATGGCCACAGCGCTGATCAGGCCTTTGATGGCGGCCCAGAGCACCTCGCCGGCAAGAATGTCACTGACCCGTAAGGGGGTGGCCAGCATGGCGGCATAGGTGTGTTGGGCGCTCATCCGGGTAAAAGCCGAATACAATCCCTCAAAACTCGCCGTATTCATGACGCTGCTGGCGACAATGCCCGAGGCAATGAAGGTGATATAGGGCATGCCGTCCATATGTCCGACAAAATGCCCGAGCCCGTAACCCAAAGCCAGCAAATACAGTAATGGATCACCGAAATTGCCAAACATGCTGGGGAGCAGGAGTTTCCGCCATACCCCGAAATTGCGCTGCACCACAGCCAGGGCTCCGGGATTGGGAATGGCATCTTGCCAGGACATCAGTGCCCGTCCTCTCGCAAATTGCGGCCTGTGAGTCTTAAAAATACATCTTCGAGGCTGGCGGGACGCTGCAACCATCGGTAATCCGGGTTATGGATAAAATGCGCCATCACCTGCTGCAGGTTCTGCCCATAACAAATAAGAGTGTCACCGACTCTTTCACTGAGCGCTACCTGCTGTTGATGCCAGTTTTCGGGATCCGGAATGCTGCCATCCAGGCGGCGCAACTCCAGCACTTCACCGGGAATATGGGATTCAATCAGACCTCTGGGGGTGTCCTGCGCCAGAATGCGACCCTGATCAATAATGCCGACCTGATCAGCCAGTCGCTCCGCCTCGTCCATATAATGGGTGGTGAGCAACAGGGTGGTTCCCTGACGGCGTAAGTCGCGCAGGCGTTGCCAGATCAGGTGCCGTGCCTGCGGGTCGAGCCCGGTGGTGGGTTCATCCAGCAGCAGGAGCTGCGGGGCGTTGATGAGCGCGCGGGCAATGGTGAGGCGGCGTTGCATGCCGCCGGACAGGGCGGAAATAGGTTGCCGGGCGTAGCTGCTCAGGGCCATGAAATCCAGCAATTCCGCACTGCGTTGACGGATTCTGGTCTTGGGAAGACGAAAATAGCGTCCGTAGGTCCAGAGGTTCTCTTCTACAGTAAAATCCGGGTCGAGGTTGTCCATTTGCGGGACTACGCCGATTCTGGCGCGACCCGCTGCTCCCAATGTGGAAAGCGCCTGTCCATCCATACGGATTTCTCCACCGTCCAGGGGAGTCAGGCCCTGGATAGCCCGTATGGTGGTGCTTTTGCCCGCGCCATTAGGCCCTACCAGGGCATAACAACTGCCCGCAGGAATGGAAAACTCTACCCCCTGCAAAACTTCGCGCTTGGCGTACTGCTTGTGCAGATGTTTCAGTTCAAGAAAAGCGGGTTTCAGCACAGGGGCTTGTTCCCGTATAGCGCATTTTGGCTACGTCGTCTGCAAGGGATTGCAGCAGCGCTGTCTGCAGGGTGTTGAGTTGACCATGAAAAAAATGATCCGCTGGCAGCAGCAGGGTTGTGGGGTTGACGGGTAAGCCTGCCAGCCACTGTTTGACGTTGGCTGCCGGTACCAACTCGTCCTGCTCACCCTGAATCAGGGTCCAGGGACAGCGGGGTGGCGACAGATGCTGGAAGTCGAACAGATTGACGGGCGGGGCCACCGTCAGCAGGCGCGTGATATGGGGATGGTGATGTACGGCCCGATAGGCCACGTAAGCGCCAAAAGAAAAGCCGGACAGCCAGATATCAAAACCCGGACGTCTTTCCTGCACCCAGTCCAGAACCGCCAGACAGTCTTCTGTTTCCCCCCGGCCGTCGTCATAACTGCCGGCGCTTTCTCCGACGCCCCGAAAATTGAAGCGCAGGGAGGGGATACCCAGCAGATTGAAGGTTCTGCTGAGATAGTGCACCACCTTGTTGTGCAGGGTGCCGCCATAGAGCGGGTGCGGGTGGAGAATGACGGCCACTGCCCCCCGGGTTTCCTTTTCAGGACAGGCCGTGAGGCCTTCCAGATCACCTGCCGGACCGGGGATGAGGACTTTCTGGCCGACGCACTCCAGGCCCGCCAGCTCGCCCCCGTCATACAGATGACTGCGGTCTATGGGCAGCATCAGATGCGTAACCTGTCTACGGGAACCCCGTCACGCAGATGCGATTCGACAATTTCCCGCACATCATCACCATCGACAAAGGTGTACCAGACGGCTTCCGGATAAACGACGGCTACCGGACCTTCCTGGCAGCGTCCCAGGCAGCCGCAGCGATTGACGCGGACCTGATGATCACCATGAATTCCCAGGGATTTGGCATGTTTCTTGGCCAGATGAAACATTTCGTCGGCCAGTCCGCTGTTGTTGCAGGACTGTTCACCATTGTCGCGATGATTCAGGCAGATAAACATATGCCGTTGATAGAAACCTTCTTCCATAAGCGTTGACCCTTTCTCTGCTCAGGGACATCATACCCGAATCAGCTTTTACAAACAGCGTACGGAGAAATCATGCTCAGCGATTTGCTTGTCGCCAATCTGGATAATGCCCTGCGGACCCTGACCGGTCAGCATGTCGGGAGTCGTCGTCCCTATCCCGGCCGGGCAGTGCCCGATACCTTGCTGCGACCCTGGGAACGTCAGGCGGCAGGACGGATGATGCGGGTCAATCATGCCGGTGAGGTGATGGCCCAGGCCCTGTATATGGGACAGGCGGCAGGTACCCCTGATCCGGAATTACGCGCGCAACTGGAACGCGCCCGCAGCGAAGAAGAAGATCATCTGCGCTGGTGCCAGACCCGGCTGCAGGAACTCAACAGTCGTCCCAGTCTTTTATCCCCCCTTTGGTATGGAGCAGGCTGGAGCATGGGCTTTCTGGCCGCCCGTCAGGGTCGGGCAGCCAATCTTGGTCTGGTGGTGGCTGTGGAAAATCAGGTGGAAGAGCATCTGAACGGGCACCTGGATGCCTTGCCGGCCGATGATGATCGCAGCCGGGCCGTGGTGGCGCAGATGCGGGATGATGAAGTGGGACATGCCGAGACGGCAGAATCTCTGGGTGCCGGAAAACTGCCCATGCCGGTGCGGATGGCCATGGGGGTGTTTTCCAGGATGCTGACACAGGGGGCACTCTGGATTTAAGCGCCCCGTGTGCTCAGGATACCGGGTGTTTGGTGGCCATTGGCCGGATATGGAGTTCTGAACCCCCCGGTAAATGGATGCGATAACGACCGGCACGCACGGCTTCAGCCATGCTGCCAATGGTTTGCCTGCCGAGCAGACCCATGACTTCGGCCTTCAGGGGCTTCCACTGATAGTGGACCGGGCAGGCGGTTTCGTCGGCACAGGCCTTGAGTCCCAGCACGCAACCCTGGCCGAAGGGTTGACCTTCCACTACTTCGACAATATCCAGAATGTTCATCTGGTCTGCTCCCGGCCTCAGCACAAAGCCACCACCACGGCCCTTGAAAGAATCCAGTACCCCGCGTTTGGCCAGATCCTGAAGGATTTTTGCCAGATATTGGGCCGGGACCCGCAGATAATCGGAAATATCCCGGCTCAGCACCGGTTCGCCCTCCGGTTGGGCGGCAAGATAAATCAATGCTTGTAAAGCATATTCGCTGGTTTTACTCAGTAGCATGAAAACATCCTCAGGATTCGTCGACGACTGTAAAGTCGTGGGTGATTTCCGCTGTTTTCCCCAGCATGACGCTGGCTGAACAGTATTTTTCCGCCGACAGGCTGATGGCGTGTGCTACTCGCTTGGGATCCAGTGCTTTGCCGGATACCATAAAATGCAGGTGTATTTTTGTGAATACCTTGGGGTCGGTGTCAGCCCGTTCGGCCTGGATGTCAACCACACATTGCTGGATGGCCTGCCGGGATTTTTGCAGGATCATGACCACATCAATGCTCGCACAACCACCAAGGCCCATGAGCAACATTTCCATGGGCCGTGCGCCAAGATTCTGTCCACCAATTTCTGCGGAGCCATCCATGACCAAAGCATGACCACTGTCAGCATTGGCCACAAAACTCATTTGACCCGGGCCCATCCATTGTACGCGTGTCTGCATGCGTCGCCCCCTTTTGCTTTTGAACAACAACCTATCATTAGATGACAATATGCGGGCCATGTAAACCAAACAGCTTACTCAAAGCCGCACCGGGTTGCGCTTCGCGCATGAAGGCCTCGCCGACGAGGAAAGCGTTGACGTCTGCCGCACGCAGTTTCTGGACTTCCTCAGGGCTGCGAATACCGCTTTCGGTGACCACAATGCGGTCTTCGGGTACCTGCGGAAGTAACTGCAGGGTGGTTTCAATATCGGTCACGAAGCGATGCAGATCGCGGTTGTTGATGCCAATCAATGGAGTACGCAATTTTAGGGCACGCTGGAGTTCTGCACTGTTGTGTACTTCGACCAGTACGGCCATACCCAGGCAGTGGGCAGATTCTTCCAGGGTTTGCAGTTGTTCATCCGACAATGCCGCGACAATGAGGAGGATGGCATCGGCGCCAATGGCGCGTGCTTCCCAGACCTGATAGGGATCAATGCAGAAATCCTTTCTCAGCACCGGAATGGAGCAGGCTTCCCGGGCAGCCGTCAGGTAAATGTCGGCGCCCTGAAAATAATGCTCATCCGTCAGCACCGACAGGCAGGCCGCGTCGTGGGCTGCGTAATCCTGGGCTATGCTGACAGGATTGAAATCTTCCCGAATAATGCCTGCGGAAGGGGAGGCCTTTTTGATTTCGGCGATGACTGCGGCTTGCCCGGCACTGATTTTACTGCGGATAGAGCCGATGAAATCACGGGCTGGCCCGCTCAGGGCTACAGATTCCTGCAATTCAGCCAAACCAAGACGGGCCTTGCGTTCAATGACTTCAGCGTGTTTGCGGGTAATGATTTCCTGGAGTATGTCCGTCATACGGATCCTTTATTGGTTTTTGCCCAGTAATTCCTGCCATTTACTCCAGGCAGCGCCTGACTTCAAAATGTCTCTTGCCAACACCACACCAACCGCCATATCGGGTACCACATCTGCAGCATAAAGCGCGGCCCCGGCGTTCAGTAAAACCACATCCAGGCGCGGTCCCGCCCGGTTTTGCAGGACTTCTTCGGCAGCCGACAGTGCTTCTGCTACGCTGCTGATTTGCAGGCTGGCCAGCGGCGCGCGCGCAATACCGAAGTCCTCCGGCTGAATCCGACTGCGCGAAATCACCCCATCCTTCAGTTCGGCCATGTCCGTGGGGGCAGAAAGACTGATTTCATCCAGACCGTCATGACCATGAACCACCAGTACGTGACGGGAGCCCAGTTCCCGGGCCGCTTCGGCCAGTGGGATCAGCCAGCGTTCGGCGTACACGCCGAGCACCTGATGCGGGGCCCCCGCCGGGTTACTCAGGGGACCCATCAGATTGAACAATGAGCGAATCGCCAGTTCTTTGCGCGGGCCGACGGCATGGCGCATGGCACCGTGATGCGCCGGAGCGAACAGGAAGCCGATGCCGATTTTTTCGATGCTTTGCGCCACCGCTTCGGGGCTCATATCCATGGGCAGGCCCGCAGCTTCCAGAACATCTGCACTGCCACTGCGACTGACCATGGAACGGTTGCCGTGTTTGGCTACCCGGGCGCCCCCCGCTGCTGCGACGACGGCAGATACCGTGGAAATATTGAAGGTGCTCAGGGCATCTCCGCCGGTCCCGCAGGTGTCGAGCAGATGGTCGGTGGAAACTTCCACCCGGGTCATGCAGGCGCGCAGCGCCAAGGTGGCGCCAACCAGTTCTTCGACCCGTTGTCCCTTCATGCGCAGGCCCATGAGGAGGGCGCCAATTTGCGCCGGCGTCCAGTCACCGGCCATGATTCCGGCAAATACATGCTGGGCCTGCTCTCGGGACAAATCCTGCCCGGCGGCAATTTGTTCAAGAATGTCGCGGACCATCATCGGGTTGCTTCTCCCTGTAAGAAGTGCTGGAGGAGGGTTTTGCCACATTCGCTGAGAATGGACTCAGGATGGAACTGCACCCCTTCCACGGCCAGTGCGCGGTGACGTAACCCCATGATTTCTCCCGCCTCCGTCCAGGCCGTGATTTCCAGACTCTCTGGCAGGCTGTCGCGTTCGACAATCAGGGAATGATAACGGGTGGCGGGAAAGGGGTCGGGCAGGTCGTGGAAGATCCCCTGACCATGGTGATGGATGGGTGAGGTCTTGCCATGCATCACCTGATCGGCGCGGATCACCTTGCCACCAAAGGCCTGTCCGATGGCCTGATGCCCGAGACAAACGCCCAGCAGCGGGATTTTGCCGGCAAAGTGCTGGATGGTGGCAATGGAAATGCCCGCTTCATTGGGGGTGCAGGGACCGGGCGAGATGCAGATATGGCTGGGGGCCAGCTCGGCAATGCGGGCAATATCAATGGCGTCATTGCGTTCTACCCGTACTTCCGCACCAAGCTCGCCAAAATACTGCACCAGGTTGTAGGTGAAGCTATCGTAATTATCGATCATGAGCAGCATAATTGCTCCATCCTGTTGATTTGTATGTACTCTACCATAAAATACTCGCGAATCATGTCCCTTCCATAACCTCTTTGGCGACGGCTACCAGGCAGGTACAACGACTGCAGGTGCAACACCAAGGCGTTTGGCGCGGCGTGCAAATCGACGGTCATCGAAGCTTATGAATTCCGTGCAATGGCTGCTGGCCAGCAAGTGCAGGGCATCGGCGAAGTCGAGCCCCTCTGTGTGCCAGGCCAAGGCATCGGCGATGCGCGACCATTCTTCGACATGGACGTTGGGCAGACCAAGCAGATGTTTGACGACCCTGACGAAATCTTCGTCCGCAAAGCCATAAAAGGCGCGCAAGACCCATTCGAGCTCAAGGATTACGGTCAGGGGTACGAACACCTGGGGGGATTCGGTCAGGAGTCTGTGGGCAATCGGTCGCTGTCTGGCTGCCTCAGGGTCAGCCGGGTCAGCCACATAGAAACGTGCCAGAATGTTGGTATCAAGGGCGATCATCTTTGCTTTCACGCATGGCGAGGGCGACATCGAAATCGGCAAGACGGCGTTTTCCCGGCCGCGTGCAAACCAGCATGCCAAAGCCGTCTTCGGCAGTGGTTGGAGTGACTTGGCGCTTCACCTCGGCGTGGATGACATGACCTTCCAGGCTGAAATCGAGTTGACAGCCGGGGGTGATGCCCAGGCGGCGACGGATTTCCACCGGAATGACAACTTGGCCTTTATCGGAAACGGTTGTTAACATGACAACATTCTCCTCTTACCTGGTAAGAATATTTTAGCACAAGGCATTCCTCCGGCAGCAGAATGTAAATGCCGGGGAGATCCATCGGTAACTGGGATGATCTGGCGATTGGGCCTGGCTTGCTCGATCTTCAGAAAGCTTTGTCTGCAGTCATCAATCATGAGCAGCATGATCTGCCCTCCCTTCGGGGTCGAGGCCGTTTTCGGCCAGTGCTACAGCCCGGAACATGGCGCGGCGCTTGTTCATGGTTTCTTCCCACTCTGCTGCGGGTTCGGAGTCGGCCACAATGCCCCCTCCGGCCTGAATATGCAGGGTGCCGTTTTTGATAACGGCCGTACGGATGGCGATGCAGGTATCCATGTTGCCATTCCAGCCCCAGTAGCCCACGGCCCCGGCATATACGGCCCGGGATACCGGTTCGATTTCCCGGATGATTTCCATGGCACGAATTTTCGGCGCTCCCGATACGGTGCCCGCCGGAAAGCTGGCGCGCAGGGCATCCATGGCATCCAGCTCCGGGCGCAGCCGACCCGTGACCTGGGAAACAATGTGCATGACATGGGAGTAGCGTTCAATGCCAAAGGAATCTGTCAGCGTGACCGAACCGACTTCGGCAATTCGGCCCACATCATTGCGGGCCAGATCAATCAGCATGAGATGTTCGGCACGTTCTTTGGGGTCTGCCAGAAGCTCCTTTTCCAGAGCTTCATCTTCTGCCCGGTTTTTGCCCCGGGGACGGGTTCCGGCAATGGGGCGTACCGTGACTTGCCGGTCTTCCACCCGGACCAGAATTTCCGGCGAAGAGCCCACCAGATAAGTGTCGTCCAGATCTACATAAAACATGTAGGGAGAAGGATTGACGCCACGCAGGGCCCGGTAAAGGTCCAGAGGATGGGCACCCAGTTCGGTGGACAGGCGTTGCGAAGGCACAACTTGCATGACGTCGCCAGCAGCAATGTAATCCTTGATGTGATCCACTGCGGCCATGTATCCCTCACGGCTGAAACTGGCCGTGAAGTCTTCTTCCCTCACCCTGCGGGTTTGCACGGGGGGGGGCGGCGGCATGGCGCTTTGTCGCAGCCCCTTCTGAAGCGCATCCAGGCGCTGAAGGCCTTGGTGATAGGCATTGTTGTGACTGGGGTCCACATGAACCAGAAGCCGGATGGTTCCGCGCAAGTTGTCAAAAATCAGCAGCTCATCGGCCACCAGCAACTGGATTTCCGGCAGATCGAGAGGGTCAGGCAGGGTTGCGTTACGGGCCAGACGCGGCTCAATATAGCGAACAATATCGTATCCGAAATAACCGACCAGCCCGCCACTGAAGCGGTCATCAATGGCGTCTTCCAGGGGGGCGACCCGAAAGCGCGCGCGAAACGCGCTGATCCATTCGAGCGGGTCCTGCGGCTGGGCGCGTTCCGTTTCGATACCCTGATTGTGGACAGTCACCAACCCGTGATGCACGCGGATGATCAGCCGGGCAGGGAGTCCGATGATGGAGTAGCGCCCCCATTTTTCTCCACCCTGCACGGATTCGAGCAGATAGGCATAGGGACCATCCACCAGTTTCAGATAGGCGGAAAGGGGAGTGTCGAGGTCGGCAATGACCTCGCGGGAAAGGGGAATGCGGTTATAGCCCTGGCTTGCCAGAGCAGCAAAAGTGGCTTCAGAAATCACGGATCACCTCGTTGGAACGATGAAAAGAAGGGCACTGCTTTTCAGCAGCGACGCCATCGTTTTCCCGCACGTTCCAATTTCCGCATGATTTCCGTTGCTCCTGTGTCAGGCGAGAATATCCAATAATTCACTCATATTGTCCAGTACAGCATCGGGATTGAGCGTGTGTACGGGTTCGTCACCATGATATCCATAGGTTACACAGGCGATGGGCATATTTGCTGCGCGGGCTGCCTGGGTATCATTGCAGGAATCCCCAACCAACAAACAGTCACCTACCGGTTGATGAAAGTGGGCGGCAGCATGCAGGAGTTGCAATGGATCCGGCTTCTTTTTGGGAAGGCTGTCACCCGACAGGACCAGGCCAAAAAAGTCATATAACTCCAGACGTTTTAACAGGGGTTCGGTAAAAGCCTTGGCCTTGTTGGTGATGCAGACCAGCTCCCGGCCTTGCGCCTGAAGGGCTTTGAGGGTATCGCTTACGCCCGGATAAATCTGACTGTGATCCAGCAGATGCTCTCCGTAGTACTGACTGAAATCGACCATGGCGGCGTCCAGTTCTGTTTCGCTGGGTTCCTGCTGAATACTCAGTGCCCGACGCATCAGTTCACGTACGCCATTGCCGATGAAGCCGCGAATGACCGGCATCCCGGCAGGTTGACGCCCGAGCTTGTGGAGAGCATGGTTGGCGGCTCCGGCCAGATCCGGAGCGGTATCAATGAGCGTACCGTCCAGATCCAGCAGTACCACCCGCGCCGTGAAGGGTGCGCTGACGTTCAGTTGCACCGTCATTTAACCCGCCAGTGCCTTGCGGAAAGCCGCAATGGTAGCTTTATAGTCTGGAGTGTTATAAATGGCGCTGCCGGCGACAAATACATCGGCACCAGCATCGGCGACCCGGCGTACGTTATCGACTTTAACGCCACCATCTACTTCCAGTTCAATAGGCTTGCCGGTCGCGTCTATGCGCTTGCGGATGGCTTCGATCTTGCGCAGGGTGTAGTCAATGAAACTCTGACCGCCAAAACCGGGGTTGACGCTCATGACCAGTACCAGGTCCAGGTTTTCCAGGACGTAGTCCAGCACATCGAGGGGCGTTCCGGGATTGAGGGATACGCCAGCCTTGCAACCGAGGCTGTGGATCAACTGAATGGTGCGATCCAGATGAATGGTGGCTTCCGGATGCACGGTGATGATGTTGGCACCGGCCTTGGCAAACTCGGGAATGATGGCGTCCACCGGGGCAATCATCAAATGCACATCCAGAGGCTTCTGGGTATGGGGTTTGATGGCCGCAGCGACCAGCGGTCCAATAGTCAGGTTGGGTACAAAATGGTTGTCCATGACGTCGATATGAATATAGTCGGCGCCGGCTTCATCCACTGCACGCACTTCTTCACCCAGGCGGGCAAAGTCAGCGGAGAGAATGGAGGGTGAAATCTTGAATTGTGTCATACGGCCTCCAAAACAGGGCGAGAGCGCTGTGCGCCCTCGTCGTTTGCAAATACTGGAATCGCTTCAGAGACCAGTGACGCGGGGATCCAGTTCACCTTTCTTGTAACGCTTGAACATGTCGTCCAGCTGAACGACCTTGATCTTGCTGGCATTGCCAGCCGTACCGAAGGCTTCGAAACGCTGACGGCAGATGTCGCGCATGGCATCCAGAGAAGCGGTGAGGAACTTGCGGGGATCGAAGTTCTTCGGGTTTTTGTAAAGGCTCTGGCGCACAGCACCCGTGGCAGCCAGACGCAGGTCGGTGTCGATATTGACCTTGCGCACCCCGTTTTTGATGCCTTCCTGAATTTCTTCGACGGGCACGCCATAGGTTTCGCCAATGTCACCACCAAATTCGTGGATGATTTTCAGCCATTCCTGGGGCACGGAACTGGAGCCATGCATGACCAGGTGGGTATCGGGAATACGGGCGTGAATTTCCTTGATCCGGTCAATACGCAGTACCTTGCCGGTTGGCGGCTGGGTAAACTTGTAGGCGCCATGACTGGTACCAATGGCGATAGCCAGGGCATCCAGTTTGGTGGCCTTCACAAATTGGGCGGCTTCTTCCGGATCGGTCAGCATCTGGTCGTGGGTCAGGCAGCCTTCGGCGCCGACGCCGTCTTCTTCACCAGCCATGCCGGTTTCCAGGGATCCCAGACAACCCAGTTCACCTTCCACAGAAACGCCTACAGCATGGGCCATTTCAACCACTTTGGCAGTGACGGCGGTGTTGTAATCGTAGCTGGCCGGGGTTTTGGCATCTTCCATCAGGGAGCCGTCCATCATGACGCTGGAGAATCCGGAGCGGATGGCCTGAATACAAACGGCCGGGCTGGCACCGTGATCCTGATGGAGGACGACGGGAATATCGGGATATTCTTCAATGGCCGCCAAAATAAGGTGGCGCAGGAAGGGTTCACCCGCATATTTGCGGGCACCCGCAGATGCCTGCAGGATAACCGGCGCATCCACAGCAGCGGCGGCTTCCATGATGGCACGAACCTGTTCCAGGTTGTTGACATTAAATGCGGGGATTCCGTAGCTGTGTTCTGCAGCGTGATCCAATAGCTGGCGCAGTGAAACGAGGGCCATAGCACTTCTCCTAAACGTGAATGAAAAATGGTTGGTTTTTAATCAATCCTATAGACGGGATAGGCAAACTGCAAGCCGCCCGTCAGTCCGGTTCGTCTGTTTCTGTCTAGCCGCGATGGGAGATATCTCCCACACGGACCAGTTTCAGGGTATTGGTTCCGCCCGGAGAGCCAATGGGCTCACCAATGGTAATCAACATCAGGTCGCCGTCGCGCACTGCACCACGACGGCGCAGCTCATCTTCGGCCGCGCGCATTACCTGCACAGGATCATCATGACGGTTTTGGGGGAAATTCACCGGATGAACACCCCGGTACAAAGTCACCTTACGGCGGGTATATACCTGGGGCGTCAAGGCATAAATGGGCACTCTGGGATTAGCCCGCGATAACCACAATGCCGTAGCGCCACTTTCGGTAAAGGCGGCAATGGCGGCAATTGATGAGCGCAGGGTAGCCAGAAGTGCGGCGGCTGCGATGGTTTCATCCACTCCGGCAAGCGGGCGATCAATAATCTGCAGGGTGTTGGTGCTGGGGGCATGTCGTTCGACTTCGCGGCAGGTACGGTCCATCGCTGCCACGGCCTCTACGGGATAAGCGCCGCTCGCCGTTTCTGCCGACAACATGACCGCATCGGTACCATCCAGAACCGCATTCGCCACATCGGAAACTTCGGCACGCGTGGGTATGGGCTGATGAATCATGGACTCCATCATTTGGGTGGCGGTGATACTCAGGCGATTATGTTTTTGGGCCAAAGCGATAATGCGCTTCTGCACTGTAGGAACGGCCGCATCGCCAATTTCCACCCCCAGATCTCCCCGGGCCACCATGATGGCCTCGGATACCGCCAAAATTTCTTCAATGGCATCGACTGCTTCGGCGCGCTCGATTTTGGCAACCAGGGCACCATGTCCTCCGGCTTCCCGGAACAGGCGACGTGCTTCATCCATATCTGCCGCACTGCGTGGAAAGGAAACTGCCAGATAATCAGCTTCCAGTCGGGCGGCCGTAATGATGTCGGCCCGATCCTTATCGGTCAGGGCCGGCGCGGTCAGGCCACCACCGGCGCGGTTGATCCCCTTGCTGTTGGACAATTCACCACCCTGTACTACCCGGGTATGAATTTCGCCACCCTGAACCTTCTCGACCCAGAGCACAATCATGCCATCATTGAGCAGCAGTGTGGCACCACGATCCACATCGCTGATCAGTTGCGGATAAGTCACCCCTACCCGGGTTTGATCTCCTACGCTGCAGTGAATATCCAGAATAAAGGGTTCGCCTTCTTTCAGATGAATTTTGCCATCGGCAAATTTGCCGATGCGGATTTTCGGGCCCTGCAAATCGGCCAGGACCCCAATGGCGCGACCATGGGCCCGTGCCCGCTCGCGTACCATTTCCGCTCTTTGCACATGGTCTTCGGGAGACCCATGAGAAAAATTGAGGCGGACGACATCGACGCCCGCCTCGATCAGACGATCGATGACCTGCACATCAGAACTTGCAGGGCCCAGGGTTGCGACGATTTTCGTCCGGCGTATCAAGTGTTGTTACCTCGTGCACGTTCTTCAAGTATGGCAACGGCCGGTAAGCTTTTGCCTTCCAGAAATTCCAGAAAGGCACCACCACCGGTACTGATGTAAGAAACTTTGTCTTCAATGTGGAACTGGTTGATGGCCGCGATGGTATCGCCACCACCGGCAATGGAAAATGCCGTGCTTTCGGCGACAGCCTGGGCAATGGCCCTGGTTCCACCCGCAAAATTTTCAAACTCAAAGACGCCTACCGGGCCGTTCCAGACGATGGTCCCCGCTTTTCTGAGAATCTCGCCCAACGCCCTGGCGGTATCAGGTCCGATATCCAGAACCATGTCATCTTCGGCAATGTCGGCCACCGCACAGGTCCGAGCCGGTGCCGTGGCCGAAAATTCCTTGGCAACGACCACGTCCGTAGGCAGGGGAACTGCGCCACCCTTGGTTTTGGCGCCGGCAATAATGGCTTTTGCCTCGGGAACCAGATCGGCCTCGCAGAGCGACTTACCCACTCCATGGCCTTCGGCAAGAATGAAGGTATTGGCAATACCACCGCCTACCACCAGCTGATCTACCTTATCGGCCAGTGATTTGAGAATGGTGAGTTTGGTGGATACTTTTGATCCCGCAACAATGGCGACCAATGGTCGTTTGGGATTCTGCAGGGCCTTGCCGAGCGCATCCAGTTCACCCACCAGCAGGGGACCGGCACAGGCAGTCGGTGCATACCTGGCAATACCATGGGTACTGGCTTCGGCGCGATGGGCGGTACCAAAAGCGTCATTGACGAAAATGTCGCAGAGTTTTCCGTATTTCTGCGCCAAAGCATCGTCATCTTTCTTTTCGCCCTTGTTGATGCGGCAGTTTTCGAGCATAACCACATCACCGGGCTTGACTTCAAAGCCTCCGTCCACCCAGTCCGCCTGCAGACGCACTGGACGACCGAGCAACTCGGAAAGTCGCTTGGCCACCGGTGCCAGAGAGTCTTCGGGTTTGAATTCTCCTTCCGTGGGGCGACCCAGGTGCGAGGTGATCATGACGCCGGCACCGGCATCCAGAGCCATTTGGACCGCAGGTGCAGAAGCCCGTACCCGGGTGTCGTCGGCAATTGCCCCTTCCTTACTCAGGGGAACATTGAGATCAGCGCGGATAAAAACCCGTTTGCCTTGTGCAAGGCCACGTTTGCACAGGTCTTCAAAGGTCAGAACTTGCATGATGGCATCTCCAGTTTGCAGTGATCATCAGTGACTGGCGACGTGCTTGACGAAGCGCATCATGTTGCAGGTATAACCATATTCATTGTCATACCAGGACACTACTTTGACGAAAGTCGGATCCAGTTGCAGACCGGCGCCAGCGTCAAAAATGGACGGGGTCGGATAGCCACGGAAGTCGGTGGAAACTACTGAGGCTTCCGTGTAGCCGAGAACGCCTTTGAGCGGACCTTCACTGGCGGCTTTCATGGCCTTGCAGATTTCTTCGTAGCTGGTTTCCTTGTTCAGCTCGGCGGTGAGGTCAACCACCGAGACGTCAGAAGTGGGCACCCGGAAAGACATGCCGGTCAGTTTTTTGTTCAACTCCGGAATCACCTTGCCCACGGCCTTGGCAGCACCCGTGGAAGAAGGGATGATGTTTTCGAGAATGCCACGGCCACCGCGCCAGTCCTTGGAAGAAGGACCATCAACGGTTTTCTGGGTCGCGGTAGTAGCATGCACTGTACTCATCAGGCCGCGTTTGATGCCGAAGTGATCATTCAGCACCTTGGCGATGGGCGCCAGGCAGTTGGTGGTGCAGGAAGCTGCTGATACGATTTTTTCACCGGCATATTTGCTGTGATTTACCCCGTAAACAAACATCGGGGTGTCATCCTTGGAGGGCGCAGACTGCACCACTTTTTTGGCGCCGGCATCCAGATGCTTCTGACAGGTCTCGCCCGTCAGGAAAAAGCCGGTAGACTCAATGACTACATCTACGTTTACATCGCCCCACTTGAGATTGGCAGGATCGCGTTCGGCGGTCAGGCGGATGCTCTTGCCGTTGACGACGAGATCATTGCCCTCAACCTTGACTTCACCCTGAAAGCGGCCATGAACTGAATCATACTGCAGCATGTAGGCCAGATAGGCAGGCTCAAGCAGGTCATTGATGGCAACGACTTCAATGTTGTTGAACTCTGCTTCCTTGGCGATGGCGCGAAAAGCCATGCGGCCGATACGGCCGAAACCATTAATACCTACGCGAATGGTCATTATATTTACTCCTCAAAATTGCAAATGAATTCAAAGCGACTGGAACTGAGCAACAACGTTGTCCACAGTGAAGCCGAATTTGGCGAAGAGCATCGGTGCCGGAGCGGAAGCCCCGAAATGATCAATACCGACGACGGCTCCGTGCAATCCGACGTATTTGTACCAGAGTCCCGTGGTGCCTGCTTCAATGGCGACCCGCTTGCTGATGCTGGCAGGCAAAACGCTTTCCTGATAGGCGGCATCCTGAGCGGCGAAGATGTCCATACAAGGCATGGAAACCACGCGAACGGCGTGACCCTGTTCAGCCAGTTTCGCCTGGGCCGCCAGGGCCAGTTCAACTTCAGAACCAGTAGCAATCAAAATGCCTTGCGCCTTACCACCCTCGGCATCCTTGATGACATAGCCACCACGACGGGCATTGGCTACGGTTTCATCCGTATGGGGCAGTGCCGGCAGGTTCTGACGGCTGAGCGCGAGCAGGGAAGGCGTACGCTGGAGCTTGACGGAAGATTCCCAGGCAATGGTTGTTTCCACGGCGTCCGCAGGGCGCCAGACGTTGAGGTTGGGGATCAGCCGCAAGCTGTTGACCTGCTCGACCGGCTGATGGGTGGGGCCATCTTCACCCAGCCCAATGGAATCATGAGTCATGACATAGACGACGCGAATACCCATCAGGGCTGACATGCGAATCGCGTTGCGGCTGTAATCCGAGAAAATCAGGAAGGTGCCACCAAAGGGCAGGAAGCCGCCATACAGGGACACACCGTTCATGATGGCCGACATGCCAAATTCACGCACACCGTAGTGAATGTAGTTACCCATCAAACGGTGCTTGCCGATGTCGATGGCTTCTTTCCAGCGGGTATTGTTGGAAGGCGTCAAATCGGCGGAGCCACCGAGAAACTCGGGTAGGGAGGCAGCAATACCCTGAATGGTTTTACCCGAGGCAACACGGGTCGCAATTTTCGGATTTTCCTTGCGGAACTCACTGATCATCCGGGCAATGGCGGCGTCAAATTCGGGGCTGGCTTCACCGCTCAGACGCCGTTCAAATTCGGCTGCTTCCTGGGGGAAGTTGGCCTTGTATCTGGCAAACTTTTCCTTCCAGTCGCTCTCCGCTTTTTCACCCTTGGCCTTGGCGTTAAAGCCGTGGTAAACCGCTTCCGGAATTTCAAAGGGTGCACCACTCCAGCCGAGATTCTTGCGCGTCAGGGCGACTTCTTCAGCGCCCAGCGCGGCTCCATGTACATCGTGGGTGCCGGCTTTGTTGGGTGAGCCATGACCAATGACGGTCTTGCAGCAAATCAGCGTCGGCTTGGTGGTCTGTTTGTGGGCCTGAGCAATGGCCTTTTTGATGGCTTCAGGATCATGACCATCCACATGACGAACGACATGCCAGCCGTAGGCTTCAAAACGCGCCGGGGTATCGTCCCCGAACCAGTCATCCACATGACCATCAATGGAGATATTATTGTCATCGTAAAAACAGACAAGCTTGTTCAGACCCCAGACCCCGGCCAAAGAGCAGGCTTCATGGGAAACCCCTTCCATGAGGCAGCCGTCGCCGAGAAACACATAAGTGTAGTTGCTGACGATTTCATGGTCGGGGCGGTTGAACTGGGCAGCCAGCATACGTTCCGCCAGGGCCATACCCACTCCGTTGGCAACGCCCTGACCCAAGGGGCCTGTGGTAGTCTCGACGCCGGGCGCATCGCGATATTCGGGATGGCCGGGGGTTTTGCTGTGCCACTGACGGAATTGCTGGAGATCATCAATAGACAAATCGTAACCGCTCAGGTGGAGGAGCGCATACTGCAACATCGAACCGTGGCCGTTGGAAAGAATGAAGCGGTCACGTCCGGCCCAATGCGGATTGGCCGGGTTGTGCACCAGAAAATCATTCCACAAGACTTCGGCAATGTCCGCCATGCCCATGGGCATTCCGGGATGGCCGGAGTTCGCTTTTTCGACGGCATCCATGGCCAGAACGCGAATGGCATTGGCCAGATCAGTACGGGTTACAGTCATAACTCACTCCTTGGATAAATGAAAATGTCAGTCGGCGCGCTGGTGGGTGCGGACCCGACGTAAAATACCGTCGTGACCGGAAATGACCAGGGTTTCGCTCTCTACAAAGTAGTGGGAACGGGTAACGCCATCAAGAATGTCGCCGGAAGTCAGGCCAGTCGCGACGAAAAGCACGTCGTCACTGGAAACCAGTTCATCACGGCTCAGCCATTGGCCTACTTTCAGGCCTGCTTCGGCAATCGCTTCGGCTTCGCCGGGTTTTTGCGGGGCCAGGCAGCCAAACATATCTGCGCCCATGGCACGGGCGGCGCAGGCCGAGATGACGCCTTCGGGTGTGCCGCCTATGCCCATCATCGCGTCCACTTTGGTACCCAGGGCTGCCATGATGCCACCACTGACGTCACCGTCTGTCTGCAGGCGAACCGTCGCGCCTGCAGCCTGAATTTCCCGGATCATGGCGTCATGACGAGGCTTTTTCAGAAGGAAAATGCGCAATTCTTTGACATCTTTGCCGAGAGATTTGGCCAGTGCCTGCAGTTTGGCTTTCATGGGTGCTTCGGGATCAATTTTGCCGCGTGCCGGGGCGGGAACAATCAACTTGTCCATGTAATAGGCGGGGCCGGGCTGGAACATGCTGCCTTTGGGGGCTGCAGCCAGTACACAAATGGAACCGGGCATGCCCTGGGCTAAAAAAGTGGTGCCTTCGACGGGATCCACGGCGATTTCCACTTCCGGACCCGTGCCCGATCCGACCTGCTCACCGTTGTAGAGCATGGGCGCTTCGTCTTTTTCGCCTTCGCCGATGATGACCACGCCGCGCATGGGGACTTGAGCAATGGCAGCGCGCATGGCATCCACAGCGGCCCCATCTCCCAGTTCTTTTTCGCCTCGCCCAATCCAGTCGCTGGCAGCGCGGGCGGCGGATTCGGTAACGGGGAGTAGAGACAGCGCAAGACTACCTACGGATGACATAAGCTTGTTCCCTTCAGTGGCGGAATTAGATAGAAGACATAATTCGTTTTAGCATAAATCAAAGGACCGCGTTTGGGAACTCGGAGGCCTTATCGGCGGCATGCTCCAGCCAGTTTCGCCAGGTCTGGTGCAAATTCGGATCCAGTGTGGCCAGAACGGAGCGTGGCTTCAGGTCTTTTTCCTGAAGAGCTTGACCATTGAACTGGGAAATTTGACCTCCGGCTTCCTGGAGAATCAATGCGCCTGCGGCGCGATCCCAGAGTTGCTGGGCACCATGCAAATAAAAATGGTAGCGACCCGCCGCCAGCCAGCACCATTCCAATACGGATGAACCGAAATTACGTTGGCTATGAAAGGGGCGTTCATCAATGATGCGCAGGGCCAGATTTCGATCCAGTCGTTTGTAGTCCACCACCCCTACGCAGTGTTTCAGCGTTGGCGCTTCGCGAGTCTGGAGCAATGTGCCGTCAATTTTAGCCCCTTTACCCTGTACGGCAGAAAAAAGTTCAGCGCGTACCGGATCATAAATCCAGCCCATAACCGAATGCCCCTTTTCCAGAAGGGCCAGAGAGACGCCAAAAACCGGCACCCCGGCGGCAAAATTACTGGTGCCGTCCAGAGGGTCCAGGCACCAGAGTGCATCACTGTTTTCCAGAAGGGATTGTTGTTCTGCGCGGGGCATCTCTTCACCCAGCAAGGGAATATCGGGATAGCGGGCGGCCAGCATATCCTGAAGAAAATTCTGGCTGTCTATGTCGGCGCTGGTGACGATACTGCCGTCAGGCTTGCGACTGCTGACTACGGTATGAAAACGCGGCAGAACAAAACGCTCGGCACTGGTACGCAGCAATTTCCCCACCCATTGCTGGTCGATTTGGTTGATTCTGGACATGCCCGTCTCCGTGAATTTTGACCCACTACTACGGCGCTGCGATGATATGCGGGTTATTTCTTGCTGAAAGTCTACAGTGATGCCGCGCATTCATTTATACGCTGATTCCGAATTGCCCGAAAGCGGCGCTTTTCTTTTGCCCACGGAGCCCAGCCATCATTTATTGAAAGTGCTGCGTGCGCGCATTGCTCAGGATGTGACCCTCTTCAATGGGGATGGTTGCGTCTATGCTGGCACATTGAAAGGCATTTCCGGTAATCGCGCCGAAATCCTGATCAGCGGGCGTTTTGTGCGGCAAACACGTTCTCCGCTCATGATTCATCTGTGGTTGCCCTTGATGCGCGGGGAACGTTGGGACTGGAGCCTGCAAAAAGCCGTAGAACTGGGCGTGCAGACGATTCAGCCAGTGGCGTGCCAGCATGCCGTGGTACAGATGAAAGAAACGCGCGGCGAAAAACGCCTCCAGCGTTGGCAGGATATGGTGATCGCGGCCTGTGAGCAGAGTGGCGCGACGAGCATTCCGAAGGTGCTGCCGCCCATGGCGCTGAGTGATGCCTGGTCCCTGTGCCGGGGTCGGGGTCTGGTTCTGGACCCTGCGCCGGAGAATGCGAAAATGCGTGAACTGCCTCACCCCGAGCCGGAAGTGACGCTGTTAAGCGGGCCCGAAGGTGGGCTGAGCAGTTCTGAGCTGGCAGCGGCAAGTGCGCATGGTTTTCAAAAGGTGGGTATGGGGCCACGCATTCTGCGGGCGGAAACCGCTGCAGTTGCAGCGGTCGCGGTGTTGCAGGCGTTGTGGGGGGATCTCTGAAAACTAGATCCAGCCGGCTTTCTTGAAGCGACGGTAAAGGTAGTAGGAGGAGCCGGCCATGACGGTCAGGGCCATGGGGTATCCGAACTTCCAGTGCAATTCCGGCATGTACTCAAAGTTCATGCCCCAGATGCCCGTAAAAATGGTAATCAGCACCAGAATGGCACCCCATCCTGCCAGTTTTTTATTGACCTCGCCGTGGTCGATGGCAATCAGGGAAAGATTGACCTGAATGGCGGTGGAAATGGTGTCGCGGATGGTATCCAGTTGGCTGTTGAGCAACATGATGTGATCATGAACATCCCGGAAGTAGTTTTCTGCACCATCTATCTGGGCGGGGACCCGTCCGCCAAACAGTTTGCTGAAGCCGTCTGCCAGAGGCAGTAATGCATGGCGTAACACATTGCTTTTGTATTTGAAATCATATAGACGCTCCATGTTCTGGCGCGCATCCTGATTGTGAAACATCACGGTTTCCAGTTGTTCCAGTTCATCATCCAGCATATCTACGACCGGGAAAAACAGGTCGACAATGGCGTCAGACAGGGCATAAAGCACATAAGCAGAGCCATATTTGAGCAGATGCGGTTCGCGTTCGGCCCGGGCACGGACGCCCAGCAGGGTTTGCTCACACTCCTGACGGACGGAAAGCACAAAATTGCTGCCGACAAAAATATTGATCTGCCCCATATGCAGATCTTTGCCGTGGTAGGCCGGAGCCTGAAGTATGACGAAAAGATGTTCGTCGTACTCTTCCACCTTAGGCCTTTGCAAGCCATTAAATACATCTTCCACGGCCAGTTCATGCAAATTGAACTGCTTTTGCAGAATGCGCAGTTCCGGTTCCGTCGCATCCTGCAGGGCAACCCAGACAAAGTTACCGGCTTGCAGCAAGTACTGAGGAACGTCCTCCAGTGTGCTGTCTGCAACTTTATGTCCATCGTTATATACCACACAGTTGACCAGCATATATTTACTCCTTTGCGGAAGTTGTGGTCGTTTACCTCATAAACGGTTCCGCCGGAAACGCTAACAGCCATTTCCGGCGGAAAAACAGGCCCGCAAGCTGCGCGGACCCATAAGCAAAACCCTCAGACCTGGGGTTGCACGCGCGCCTCTTCAATTTTTTCGAGGCTACCACGGGTTTCGACCCGGAAAACCCAAGTCAATACGGCCCCCAGTATTGACGTGCCCACCAGAATGATCAACAGGGTTTGGGTACCAATGGTGTGGAGCAGGATGGGGAACAAAAAGGCCGTCATGACCGCCCCAATTTTGGCGAAAGAAGCCGCAAAGCCGGCACCATAGCCGCGAATGGAGGTCGGAAACACTTCACCGGCCAGCAGGTAGGTCTGGGCGTTGGGGCCGAGATTGGTCATGAAGTTGAAAAGCATGAATCCGGCAAAAAGCAGAATGGTTTTGTCCCCATCGGGCAGATTCAGAGAAATGGCGGCCAGACCCAGACCGACTGCACAGCCGATAAAGCCGATGATCTGCAACTTGATGCGGCCGGTCCCTTCCACGAAGAAAATGGCAGCAAGTACCCCCAGAATCAACAGCACATCGAGCAGGGCTGTTCCCTTGGCAGAGAGCATCACGTTTTGTGCCAGGTCAGCAACGCTATGTACATCCCTGGATGCACCCAGAGTAGTGGCCAGAATGATCGGGGTAAAAATACCGATACCGTAAGTACCTAAATCCTGAATGAACCAGGGGATGGCGGCGAGGAAAGTGGCGCGCCGGTTTTTGTTGTTGAAAAGCACAGCAGGACTGACTTTCTGGTGGTGATGGGCGTGCTCCCTGTTGAGGACCACTTCCTTGGGGTATTGGGGAACCCGCTTGAGCAGGCGGCGGGTTTCCTTTTCCGCTTCTTCCATACGCCCCTTGCTGGCCAGCCAGTGGGGGCTGTCGGTGATAAAAAACCGGCCGACAATCACCAGAATGGCCGGGATAACCGCTGCCGCGTACATCCAGCGCCAGGCATCCACTTCGGGATAAACATCGAGAATGATAATGCCCAAGCCGGCACCGACAATTGCACCTACCGCCTGAAAGGCAAAGGCGCCAAGCACCAGGCCGCCGCGTCCCTTGCTGGGAACCGCTTCAGAAATGACCAGATGGGCGGTGGGGTAGTCACAACCCAGGGCCAGCCCAATCCCGAAGAGGCAGATTACCATCCAGAGATAACTGGGGCTCAGGGTGAGTCCGATGAGAAACACTACAAAAATCACCATTTCGGCAATAAACATGCGTTTACGTCCGAATATGTCGGACAATCCGCCCAGCATGGTGGCGCCAATCAGGATACCGAAAAGTGCTACGGCAGTGACTACCCCTTTTTGGGCTGCCTGCAGGGTAAAGTCCCGGACGATGAGGGGTAAGGCAATACCCGTCATGAAAATCACCAGGCCCTCAAAAAACTTGCCGGCCACGGCAAGGCTCCAGATGCGCCACTGCATGGCCGTCATGGGGGTTCCCTTGAGGGACGTGCCATCGGACCAGACAGGAGTTTCGTCAATATATTGCTGGATACTTTTCCCCGAAGGCGGGGTGTGAATTTTTTCTGTGCTCACGGTCAGGTGCTCCTTGGAGTGGATTTAGCCAGCGGATTCCGGTGAATGGTTGCCATTAAAGGGATTGAGTTCCTGAGAATTGGTCTCGCCGTACATGACGTGGGCGCGGCTTACCACCAGTCCGTCGACGGGACCAATGGCATGGAGGTCCTTATTGTCGTAGGGAATGACCTGGAGCAGGTGCCGCAAGGCATTCAGTCGAGCCCTTTTTTTGTCATTGGACTTGACCACCGTCCACGGCGCATAAGCTGTATCTGTATGAAAAAACATGGTTTCCTTGGCGCGGGTATAATCTTCCCAACGATCCAGGGAGGCGAGATCCATGGGAGATAGCTTCCATTGCTTGAGGGGATGCACTTTGCGTTCTTCAAAACGCCGGTGCTGCTCGTCACGGGTCACCGAAAACCAGAACTTGACCAGATAGATGCCGCTGTAAATCAGGTGTCGCTCAAATTCCGGAACCTGGCGCATGAATTCCTGATAATCAGCTTCATTGCAGAAACCCATGACCCGCTCGACGCCCGCGCGGTTGTACCAGGAGCGATCGAAAAATACCATTTCACCAGCAGTAGGCAGTTGTTCCACATAACGTTGGAAGTACCACTGTCCCTTTTCTCTTTCAGAGGGTTTATCCAGCGCAACCACTCTGGCGCCACGTGGATTGAGATGTTCCATGAAGCGCTTGATGGTGCCACCCTTGCCTGCCGCATCCCGCCCTTCAAAGATGACGACAACTTTCTGTCCGCTGGATTTTACCCAGGCCTGTAACTTGAGCAGTTCTACCTGCAGGCCATATTTATCGTGTTCATAGTCCCGGCGGGTCATCCGGAACTTGTAGGGATAACCGCCGGTACGCCAGTCGTCATTGAGGGCATCATCCGTGTTGGCGACGTGCTTGCGCGGATGGATGGCTCCACTTTCATGCAGATGCTCCAGGTCTTCCGGGCTGACATCCGAATGAATCACCTGAATGGCGTCATCCAGAGACTGGACGGCCTGGGGATGGCTGTTGACATAGTCGGTGACGATGGCACTTTGCTGAGCCTGGGCTGCTTCTACGGCCTCATGAATGACGAAATCACGAATGCCTTCAGGACTTAAATCCGGGGCAACATCTCCCGAGCTGGTGAGGCTATGCACGCTGCTGTCTGGGGAAAGCGGTTGCTCGTGCAGATTTTGGGTGGGTTTGGAGCTTTCTGGCATGATGACTCCTGATAAGTGATTGGAATTGCAAAAGGATAATATCAGGCGAATATGACGCTTTTATGACAATCGTTTGAGTTTTTTCGGCCCGGATGAAATTCCGGTGAGATGAATTTGAGCCTTGGTCAGACGGTGCCGCCTGGGTTGACAGCGCCTGCGGCAGGATGGACCATTCCCTTAAATCGTTTAGAGAACTTCAATATGGAAATTCTGTTAGCCAATCCGCGCGGTTTTTGTGCCGGGGTCAATCGTGCCATTCAAATTGTGGACCGCGCCCTGGAGCTTTTCGGGGCACCGATTTATGTGCGGCATGAAGTCGTGCATAACCGCCATGTCGTCGAGGACCTGCGTGCCCGTGGGGCGGTTTTTGTGGAGGAACTGGACGAAGTTCCCGATGCGGCAACGGTGATTTTCAGTGCCCATGGGGTACCCATTGCGGTACGTCAGCATGCGGCTGCCCGGGGGCTGAGCGTATTTGACGCGACTTGCCCGTTGGTCACCAAGGTCCATATGGAGGTCAAGAAATACAGTCGGGACGGGATGGAAATGGTGCTGATTGGTCATGCCGGGCATCCGGAAGTGGAAGGCACCATGGGGCAGGTGGAAGAAGGAATGATGTATCTGGTCTCCAATGTGACTGATGTGGCCAGCCTGACCCCGCGCAACCCGGAAAAGCTGGCTTATATTACCCAGACCACCCTGAGTATGGATGATACTGCCGAGGTGATTCAGGCCTTGCGTGCGCGTTTTCCCCATATTCAGGGCCCCAAAAAAGATGACATTTGTTATGCCACGCAAAATCGTCAGGATGCCGTCAAAACCCTGGCTCCCGAGGTAGATATTTTGCTGGTGGTCGGTGCGCCCAACAGTTCCAACTCCAGTCGTCTGGCCGAGCTGGGCGGAAGGCTGGATACCCCAACGCATCTGATTGAAGATTCGAGCCAATTGCGTCGGGAATGGTTTGCTGATGTCGGCAAAATCGGGATTAGTGCCGGTGCGTCGGCACCGGAAAGTCTGGTGAAAGGTATTATCGACCAGTTACAGGAATGGGGTGCTACAGCGCCGCAGGAAACGGCGGGGGTTGAAGAAAAGGTCATTTTCAGCTTGCCTCTGGCGCTCGTGCAGGCACAATCCCGTCGGCAGGATGCCGGGCAGGTGACCGGGGACTCCGCCTAATCGCTGGAGTCAGGCAGCTTTTCGCCGATCAGTTCGTCTGCCTGTAATTGACGCGGATTGAGTTCTACCGGCTCCGAGACAGATAATTCCTTGTTGTCTGCTATCGCCTTGAGGTCCCGGAACTTTCTGGCAGAACTGAGAACACGACCTTCCAGTGAGCCGGTGGCCTTGTTATAGGCATCAACGGCCTGTCCCAGATTTTTCCCTACCCTGCTCCAGTGTCCGGCAAGCGTATGAAGACGATCATAAAGTTCTTTGCCAAGCTCGCTGATGGCTCTGGCATTTTCTGCCAGAGACTCCTGCCGCCATCCGTAAGAAACCGCGCGCAGCAGGGCAATGAGCGTAGTTGGGCTGGCAACAATGACCTTTTGTTCGACGCCAAATTCAATCAGCGCAGGATCGGCCTGGAGCGCCGCGCTGAAAAATACTTCTCCGGGGACAAAAAGCACCACGAATTCAGGGGTGGGCTGAAATTGTTCCCAATAGGACTTTTTGCCGAGTTGGGTCATGTGCGTGCGCAGTTCCTGGGCATGTTTGAGCAGGAACTGCTGACGTTTTTGCTCGTCCTCGCTTTCCATGGCTTCCAGGTAAGCGTTAAGGGGCGCCTTGGCATCTACAATCAGGCGTTTGCCTCCGGGCAATCGGACAACCAGATCGGGGCGTTGCTGCCCGGTTTCCGTCTGCACGCTTTCCTGTTCAGCAAAATCACAGTAGGCCAGCATTCCTGCCATTTCCACGACGCGTTTGAGCTGCATTTCGCCCCAGCGTCCGCGCGCGGCAGGTTGGCGCAGTGCCTTTACCAAAGCTGCTGTTTCCTGATGCAGGCGGGGCAGATGGTCCTGAACGAGGCCACGCAGTTGTTCATTTAAAGCGCCATAAGCATCAATGCGCGTTTTTTCCATGGCATCCATGCGCTGGCCCACTTTTTCCATGGATTCACGAATGGGCTCGATGAGTTGTCCCACGGCTTTCTGGCGGCCATCCCAGTCAGTTTTGGCATTTTCCTGAAAGCGTTCGAGGTTTTCCCTGGCGAGATCCAGAAAAGATTGATTATTGCGGCGCAGGGCATCGGCAGAGAGGGACTGAAAAGTTTCAGTGAGGCGCTGCCGGGCTTCTTCCAGCAAAGTCAGTTTCTCATTACTGCGCAAGCGCTCCTGTTCCAGGCGTTCCTGCAGTTCTGCCTGCTGACCGCGTATCTGATTGAGATTATGCTGTAACTGATTGATTTCATCATGTGAATTTTTGAGTGCTTCATTCAGCAAGGGAATCTGCTGGTTTTCCGTCTCTGCCCGGACCCGGCTTTCATTTTGTTTCAGCAGCTCGGATTGTTGCGCCTGAATATGGGCACGCAGTTCGCTGATGACTTGTTCCTGACGTGCCTGGACAGCTGCTGCCTCGTCCTGCTGCCGACCTAAGTTTTGCCGACTCAAAAAAAACAGAATACCCAGGCCGAGCAGCAGCCCGACCAGGAAAACCAGAAAAAGCTCCCAGATCATATGACCCGTCCCATGCACATAAAGTGTCAGGAGCATACGGCAAGTACGCAGTAAAGGCGAAGGGACTCTCAGTGAGCGGGCTTCGCCAAAGTAATCACCTGATCAGGATTCCAGTTGGGAGGTACAACTGGGGCAGCGTGTAGCCGCCAGGGGGATGGAGGAAAAGCAATAGGGGCAGCTTTTGGTGGAAACCGGTGCAGCAGGCTTGGGGTAGAGTTTGTTGATGACGCGGACAATGGAAAATATGACCAGAGCAATGATGAAAAAGCTGATCAGTGACATGATGAACAGGCCATAATTGAGGGTGACTGCACCTGCTTTTTTTGCCGCTGCGAGGGTCAGGTAAGGCCCGGGAGTGCTGCCTTCTTTCAGAATGACGTACAAGTTGGAAAAATCGACCTTGTCGAGCAACAGGCCAATGGGCGGCATGATGATGTCTCCTACCAAAGCGGTGACTATGGCAGAAAAAGCCGTACCAATAACAAAAGCGACGGCCAGATCAATCACATTTCCACGCTGCAGAAATGTTTTGAAGTCTCTTATGAAATCCTGGAACATGGTTTCTCCCTTATTGAGTTGTGGGTGGGTAAATCTTATAGTTAATTGTAATATAAGTATTTTCTACTGGTTTTTATCCTGCTCAATTCCTCCAGAGATGCCTATAGAGCTTCGCCTTAAAAAGTGGCCTGGGTCATTATTTATTGGCGCGTGCAAAACTGATTCACCTGCTTTTTCTCCTGATCCATTTGCTGATGTCCTGAGGCTTGGGTGCATGCAGCACCGCCATCTTCGCAGGTCATGGCCCAGCTTTGGGCCAAATCGAAAAAGTGTGCGGCATGCCCTGCGGGTTCCGCGAAGGGGCTGTGGGTGAATAAAGGATGCAGGGCATGAAAATATTGGCTTTCTTCGTTGGCCCATTGGGTAACCGCCTGCCAGCAGGCGGATTGGGCATTGATCGGCATTCGGGCGCAGCCGATGGCATTATTACGGGCGTGAAGAAGTGCCTGTTGCCAGTTGGGACAAAACTGCCGTTCTGCAGTAGCCCGTTGGCTGGCAATGGCTGCCAGGTGCTGTTCGGCCAGTTCAGCTTTTTGTTGCGCGAGTCGGGCGCTTTGGGTGGCGGCGCTGCTCGTTTGTTGGTTGGGCCCGGAGGGCGTTACAGTGGCGCAGCCGGCCAGGCTGGCAAGGACCAGTAATAACAGGATTTTTGCAGGCATTACGGACTCGCTATTCTACGGATAGTTGTTCGTTATATATCACAATTCAGTGATAATGCAGAACTTATCCATTCAGGTGCCATACCTGAACAGGTCCGCGCCGCCTGCGGCGCGGACCAAAGTCGCTGCAAAACTTCCCGGCCAACTGCCGTTTTGAGGTTCATGGGTGATCCCCGGAAATCGCCGGGCTGCTCTGTGCCGGCTGAGGCTGGCGTCGCCAGCGTCCTTTCCAGTTTTCAAAAAGTACATAAAAAGCGGGAGTGATATAAAGGGTCAAAAATTGTGAAACAACAATGCCCCCGGCCACCGCAACACCCAGCGGAACCCGCGATTCTGCACCAGCGCCAATGCCGATGGCGATAGGCAAAATGCCCAATACCGCCGCAAGGTTGGTCATCATGATCGGGCGGAAACGGGTAATGCAGGCATCGACAATGGCATCTTCTGCACTGGCACCCTCGCGCCGCCGATGGACGGCAAAATCCACCATGATAATGCCATTTTTCTTGACCAGACCCACGAGCATGATAATGCCCACAAAGCTGAACAGATCCAGTTCCTGATGAAATATCCACAAAGCCAGCAGCGCACCGAAACCTGCCAGTGGCAAGGCGGTCAGAATGGTCAACGGGTGGATGAAGTCTTCGTAGAGAATGGCCAGAATCGCATAAATCAGGGCGACCGTGGCAAGAAGCAGCAAGGGCAGTGTGTTCGTGGATTGAGAAAAGGCTGCTGCAGAGCCGCCAAACTCACCCTGCACGTTGGCGGGAAGAATTTGTGCGGCAGCTTTTTGCACCCGTTGGGTGGCCTCTCCCAGGGAGACACCGGGGGCCAGATTGAAGGAAATGGTGACACTGGGCAGGCCATCATAATGACTGATACTCAAGGGCCCTACGCCATAGGCAAAATGGGCAATGGCTGCCAGGGGGACCAGACCGGCAGTACCGGGAATGGTAATTGCCGAAAGGGCTCCCAGATTTTCCTGAAACTTTCTCTCTAGATCCAGAATGACCTCGTACTGGTTGGTGGAGGCATAAATGGTGCCGACCTGGGTGCCGCCGAAGGCAAAGTTGAGGGCCTGTTCAATACCCTGGGGCGTTACCCCGAGGGCCTGGGCACGTTGGTGCAGTACATGGACCTCGATTTCGGGATTGGCTAGCTGCAGATCACTATTGACGGCCTGGAGTCCCGGCACTTTGCGCAGGGCTTTTACCAATTGGGGGACTGTTTCGTTGAGACTGTCCTGATCTTCGCTCTGGAGAATGTATTGGTAGTGAGACTGCGACGACACCGGCCCCATCTGAATGGCAGGGGGTAACTGGAAGCTGGCCTCGACGCCATTGAAGCGACTGACTATCTGGCGCAACTGGGTGATGACCTGCTCTCCGGAAGCTCTTTGCCCCAGCGGTTTCAGACGGATAATCAGGCGTCCGGTATTGGCGGACCCGAAAGCGCCCGCTCCCTGTCCGGCACTGGACATGACTGCCTGTACGGCCTGGTTGTGCCCCACGGCCGTGGCGATGCGTTGCTGGGTATCTTCCAGTTGACTGAAGGAAATACCCTGAGGGTACTCCAGATTGCCCATGATCATGCCGCTGTCTTCGCTGGGAATAAACCCTTTAGGCAGAATGACGAACAGGCCGATCATGCCCAGCAGGCTGAGCAGCGCAGCCATATACACCCAGCCGCGATGCCGCAGGGTTGTGCGTAAACTGCGTCCATACCAGTTGCGTAGCCGCGAGAAACCCGACTCAAAGCGGCTGGGACTATGATGTTTTACCCGCAAATAACGGGCGCAGAGCATGGGGGTCAAAGTCAGCGAGACCAGTCCGGACATGAGGATGACGATGGCAATGGTGACTCCAAACTCCCGAAACAGACGACCAATAATGCCGCCCATCACCAGAAAGGGCAGGAACACCACAGCCAGCGAAAGCGTCATGGAAATGACGGTAAAACCAATTTCCCGGCTGCCGGTAATGGCCGCCTGAAAAGGTTCTTCACCATTTTCTTCGTGGCGGGTAATATTTTCGAGCATGACCACGGCGTCATCCACCACAAATCCGACGGCCAAAGTCAGGGCCAGCAGCGTCAGGGTGTTCAGGGTGTAGCCCAGCTCGTAGATAATGGCGAAAGTGGCCAAAATGGAGGTTGGAATGGCTACTGCCCCAATCAGGGTGGGGCTTCCCCGGCGCAGGAACAGCCAGAGCACGCCCGCTACCAGCAGGGAAGCCAGAAGCAAGGTGATTTCCACTTCTTCCACGGCGGAGCGGATATAGTCCGCCTTGTCATAAACTACCGTCATTTTGGCCCCGCCGGGCAGGCTGGCAGCAAGCGTCGGCAGGCGCTTGCCGATAGCATCGGAAATGGCGACCGTATCGGCATCGGGCTGACGGACGACCGCCAGAATCAGGGCGCGCTGGTTGCCAATCCAGCTGGCAATCTGGTCATTATCCACCCCGTTGCGCACCTGGGCGATGGCGGAAAGGGGGACTACAGCGCCGTTGGCAAAAGTCACCGGCATGTTGGCGAAAGCCTGGGCGTCCTGTAACTGACCATGCACATTGACCGCGTAATTACGGACGGCGCCCAGAACCGTTCCCTGGGGTAAATTCACATTGTGATTGTTGATGGCCGTGCTGAGATCCTGCAGGGAAATACCATGCGCCTGCATGGCAAATGGATTGGCATGAATGCGTACGGCGTAATTCTGCTCACCAAATATTTGCACCTGTGCGACCCCGGGAATTCCGGAAATGGCTGGTACCACCTTATCTACTGCGTACGCATTGAGTTTGTAGATAGGCATGTTGGGTGCGGAAAGGGCGATGAATTCGATGGGCGCCGCAGAAGGATTCAGCTGTTTGACAAAAGGTAGACTGGTCATGCCGGGTGGCAACAGATGACTGGCCTGGGTGACGGCATTGGATACATTCTGGGTGGCTACGTCGATATTCTGGCTGAGATCAAACTGCAGAATGATGCGTGTGGAACCCTGATTATTCACGGAACTCATCGAAGACAGTCCGGGGATGGAAGAAAACTGTTTTTCGAGAGGTGTGGCGACGGCACTGGCCATGGTCTGAGGGCTGGCGCCAGGCAGGCTGGCCGAGACCATGACGGTTGGGAAATCGACGCTGGGCAGGAGGGCGACGGGCAGATTGGTAAAGGCAAAAATGCCGTAAATCACCAGCCCGAGGATGATGATGACGGTCATCACCGGGCGCCGGATGAATAACGCCGAGAAATTCACGAGGGGCTACCTTGATGGTGCTGCTTGGTAGGATGCTTGGCCTCACCTGTTCGTACGGCAGCACCGGGATAAAGTCGGGCCGGGAGCGGGAAAATGACCCGGGTATGGGTCGTAATGCCGCTGATCACGGCCTTCGCTCCCGTTTCCCAGAGAACCTGAATGGCCTTGTCCGTTGCTTTGCCCTGTTCGACGGTATAAACGAAAGGACCGGAACTGCCCTGCTGCACAGCTCCTACGGGCAGAACCAGAGCATTAGCGATGTGCTGGACCGGCATTTGCACCAGCACGTACTGACCCGGCCAGAGTTTATGGTTGGTATTGGGGACCGTGACCTGCAGGCTGACCGTGGCGGTGCTGGCGCTGACGGTGTTATCAATAAAAGTCAGCTTGCCTTGTGCCAGAAGAGTCCCGCCTTTTTCGTCCTGGATGGGCAGGTCGGTGTTTTGGGATTGCGCCAGTCTGGCGGCCCCCAGTTGTGCTTGTGGAACACTGAAGTTGACGGTGATGGGGTTGATTTCATTGATGGTGGTTAATTGGGTTTGATTGGCGACCACCAGATTTCCGGCTTTGACCAGTGCCAAGCCGATGCGACCATTGATAGGTGCGGTAATCCTGGTGTAAGACAGATTAATCTGAGCCTGCTGCACAGCAGCCTGATCCTCGGCCACCTGAGCCGCCGCCGCTTGTGCCTGAGAAACCGCCTGGTCAAAGCTCTGGCGGGTAATAAAGTCCTTTTCGGCCAGGGGCCGATCCTGATTGACCAAGTTACGGTTGTAGCGGGCAGTAGCCTGATCGGCAGCCAGTTTGGCCTGAGCCTGGGCAAGCGCCGCCCGGGTCTGGGCCGGATCAATGGTAAACAGGGTTTGACCCTTGCTGACCATGGCGCCCTGTGTGAAAGAGATATTTTGTAGCAGTCCCGAAGTCTGGGGAATGACGGTGACAGTCTGGATAGGCGTCACGGTTCCAAGATAGCCGACGTAGTGGGTCATATCCTCCCGGGTCGGACTGGTCAGTTGTACCTGAAGCGGGGGCATTTCATGTCGGGCTTTGTCTTGACACCCCGTCAGACCCAAGGTAAGGGCGCTCAGGAGGAAAATAAGGGAATAACGCATCACGGTTTTTGTGCTCCCAAAGGCATGCCCACGGCCTGACTGAGTTGCGCCAGTGCCACGTAACTGCTGACCAGATTTTGAATGAGGGTGTAACGCGCCTGCGCCAGGGTGGATTCTGCCAGCAACACATCCTGGATGGTGGCTTGCCCAACGCGATATTGTGCCTGTACTACTTCCAGAGCTTTGTCGGCGTTTTTCAGACCACTGCGAGCTCCTGGCCATGCTGCCGTAGCCCCCTGAAAATTATGATAATCCTGCCAGACTGTGCTTTCGGTGCTGTTACGGCTGCTGGCAAGGTTGGCTTCAGCCTGATCACGCAAGGCCTCGTTCTGGCGAACCTGATAGTGGTTATTGAAGCCCGTAAACAATGGAACGGTCAGAGTAAAACCAACGGTCCAGGTGTCGCCGGGCCGAAAGCCACCCTGAAACAGGTAGCCATAGGAACTGCTGGCCCCCAGAGTGGGCAAGCCGCTGGCCTCAGCACTCCGCAGATTGGCCTGGGCTACAGCCACCTGGGCTCGTGCTTCCTGCAAGGCCGGGTTGGCGCTTAGTGCAGATTGCATCAGGGTGTCTGCCGCATCGTGCAGTTGCGGGGGTGTCTGATTGAGTTGCAGCGGGTGAATTTTCAGAACGGTTTTGGGGCTCAGGCCGAGGGTGCTGGCCAATACGCCCTGACTGCTACGCAGGGTCTGCTGTTGGGCGGCAAGGGTGGATTGTGACTGAGCCATGGCCGCCCGCGCCTGATACAAGGCCCCTACTGTCGCTTGACCGGCGCGGTGCATAACTTCTGCGGCTTCCAGGTTTTTCTGATTTTCGGCAACGGTTTTTTCATCGGCAAGGAGCAGGGACTGGTTGCCGAGCACCTGATAATAGGCCTGGGCCACGCTGAAGGCCACAGACTGGATTTCCTGATTCTGGGTGAAGCCAGCTACCCATTCCTGGGCTTTTGCCGCATCGGTTTTGGCGGAGCGCAGGCCAAAATCCCAGAGGGTGTAGCTGAGGGTCAGATTCGGATTGACGCTGTTGCGCGCGGGTACGGTAAAGCCCGCCGTAGAAGCCGACTGGCGACGTGAAGCCGAAGTGCTGAGGGTTAGAGTCGGCAACCAGGCACTTTCTGCTGCACCCACTCCTGCTGCTTCGGCACGCAGGGAGTCCCAGGCGGCCGCTGTTTGCGGATTGTGGGCAAGGGCATAGGCGGTCAGTTGCGGCAGGCTCCAGACCTGCTCCTGTTCAGCCTGAGCAAGCGTATGGGCATCGGGTATGGTCGGCAGTTTACTGGGGCCGGTCCACGGCTGTCCGGGTTGCTGGCTGATTCCGCCATCGGTATCAAATGGATCTGCCAACCAGCCCATCACCCCGGCATCGGCCTGAGTCAGTCCGGTGACCGCCACCAAGACGCCAGTGACGGCGCTTAGCACTTTATGGGGCACGCTCAAGCTCCTCATTCGTGGAGCCTGCATTCTCCTGAAAAAGCGTCAGGGAGGGAAGTAGGTTTTTGTGCAAAATTGTTGCAAAGTGTGAATGGATTCGGTGCCTTATTCACAATTATTGACAATTTTTCGCTGGCAACAGAGGGGGCAAGCCGTTAACGTGTTTTCCACGGAAAGGGACGAACCTTTTCCCCCTGAGAGACGAGGAGCAATAGAATGTCGAAACTGAAATATGCAGTATCCGGTTTGATGATTGCCGCATTCGGTATGACTGCTTTGCCGGCATTTGCCGAAGATGCACCCCCGCCGCCCATGGCCGGACATGGCCCCATGGAACCGGGGATGATGCATGGCCATCACGGACCCTGGCAGCATGGACCCATGCGTGGCCCCTGGATGCAGAATATGCCCGTTCCCATGTTGATGCCTATTGTCTGGCGACACGCGATTGACCTGAAATTGACCCCGGCACAGGAGAGTGATCTGAAAAATTGGCGGAATACCCAGCGTAAGGATTTTCCGGCCTGGCGTCAGGGCATGATGGCGCATAATAAGGCATTGCGCGATGCTCTCCTCAACGGTGAATCGGGGGCCGCACTGGCCCCCCTGAAAGCGGCTGTGGTCAAGGATCATGAAATGATGCTGGATCGGGGTATTGCGCAGGTCCAGTACCTGCACAAAATCCTGACCCCGGTACAATGGCAGACCGTCGTGAAGATGGCGGAGCACAAGGGCCATCGTCCAGGACCCTGGGGTAAATAAAATGGCTGAGAACGGCAAGATACTGCTGGTCGATGATGATCCCAGAGTGCGGACCATGCTGGTCCGCTATTTGGAAGGGCAGGGTTTTGCCGTTCAGGCAGTGGGGTCCGGGGTACAGATGGACCGGCATCTGGAGCGGGAATATTACGATTTGCTGCTTCTGGATGTCATGATGCCCGGCGAAGATGGTTTCAGCATCTGTCGTCGCCTGCGTGCGCAGGAACCTCATCTGCCAATTATCATGCTCACGGCACGGGGCGACCTCAGTGACCGGGTAGAGGGGCTGGATGTGGGCGCCGATGATTATTTGCCCAAGCCTTTTGAACCCCGTGAACTGACGGCCCGTATTCGGGCGGTGTTGCGGCGTAGTCAGGAAATCCGGACGGTGGATCCGGCGCCTGGGGCCATAGAATTCGGCCCCTTTCGTCTGGCTCTGGATACGCGCAGCTTGTGGCGGGGAGCGGAAAAAATCTCCCTGACCGATAGCGAGTTTTCCATTTTACATGCCCTCGCCAGTCACGCCTGGCAACCCTTGTCCAGAGAGCGTCTGCTGGCCATGAGTCATGGGAATGAAGAAGTCACTGCGGGATCGCGGGGCGTCGATGTGTTTATTTCCCGGTTGCGGCGCATTGTCGAAACAGATCCGGGTGATCCGCGTTATATACAAACCGTGTGGGGACGCGGCTATGTGCTGGTGCCCGATGGTGGCAATGCTGCTGCGGAGCCGGATGAAACCTAGCACCCCCAGGTTAAACCTAAAAACGGCAGTTGCCGTGGGTGCTTTTTGCTCCGTTGTTCCTCGCCTGTTGTTCTAAGGCTCATCCTGCTGTCAGGAGAGAACTCGCCCTACGGGCTCAAACAGCTCTCCTGACGGGCGCTGGATTTCGCCAAGAACAACAACGGCTCGAAACAAAAGTCGCTGCAAAGCACCCACGGCAACTGCCGTTTTTAGGTTGAAGGGTTCTTTTTGACGAGGGCATTTTGGGCAAGGTCGGGGCGGTGCTTCTCCGACATCGCGCTCGGTCGGTTCAGAATGTCCTCGTCAAAAAGCGCATTGGGGTGAAGGATTATGAAAAAAAATCAATTCTGGTGGCCGGATACTCTGTTTAACCGGATGTTTCTGATTATTGCCGGATTGCTCTTTCTGAGTCAGCTGGCAGTTTACTGGTTTTTTAATATTTATCAGGCTAATCCTCAGGCCGAGCATATGGCTCAGAATTGGGCGCAGGTTCTGACCCTCAGCGAAACCCTCAGCCCTGCCCAGCGGACCGCCATTCAGCCGATTTTGTCCCGGCAAGGTTTGCAGGTGTTGCCGGCCAGCGCGATGAGCGGGCGCAATCCCCGCATTCCTCCCTTGGTCAATGCCCTGCAGCAACTCCGGCAGATGGGCTGGCCGGACGCCCAGTTGCGTTTTGATCCGCGCTCCGGGACCTTGTGGTTGCAGACGCACCCCGGTGCGGCCCTGGCCCTGGCCATGCCGATGCCACGTCCGGCAGGCTTACCTCTGCCCTGGTTCAAGCTTGCCGCTATTCTGCTCTTGTCCTGGTTGGGCGCGTATTTGGTGGTACGCCAGGTTACCCGCCCCCTGACGCGTTTGATGCAGGGCGTAGATCGCTTGCGCAGCGGGGATACCCTAGGGGATTTGCCGGAAGCCGGGCCTGCGGATTTACGGCGTCTGGCGGAAAGATTCAATCAGACCCTGCGGGACCTGCAGCGTTTGTGGCGAGAGCGGGAAATGGTTCTGGTGGGAGTTTCCCATGATTTGCGGACGCCTCTGACGCGGATGCGTTTAAGCGCGGAGTTTCTGCCAGCTGAGGAAGAAGCCCGGCAGGAAATCATCGACAATATTCAGGAAATGGACAAAGTCATCCATCAGTTCATGGGGTATGCGCGTAGCGGCGAACGCGAGCTGCTGGTGGAAACCGATATCGGGAGCTGGTTGCAGCAACTGGTGCTGCGTCAGCAGGCTGAAGTGCGCTGGCATCCTGCGCCTGGTCCTTTGCCGAAATTGGCCATCCAGGAGGTCGGTTTGGCGCGCGCCCTGCAAAATCTGATTGATAATGCCCAGGTGCACGGCGTGGGACCCGTAGATATTTATGCCGAAAAAGTCGGTCAGCAGATGCTGATCCGGGTGCGGGATCATGGTTCAGGGATTGCTGAATCCCAGTTACAAACCGTACGCGCTCCTTTTGCCCAGGCGGGCAAGGGCGGTGGGATTGGTCTGGGCTTGGCCATTGTCGAACGGGTTATGGCCTACCATAACGGGCAGTTGAATTTGTATAATGCCCCTGATGGCGGTCTGGTTGCCGAACTCGTCCTGCCCTTGCGTCAGCCTTACTGAACCGATCCGTTCAGGGTGTCGGCTTTTGCGCCGGGCACAACTTGCGGAGATTGGCTTCAGCGGCAGGGCTGAGATCGTGCCAGGCAATATTGCCGCATTTGCCACTGAGGGGGCCTTGCAGAGAGCCTTCCTGAGAAATGGTTTTTCCCACCGGAAAGTTGGCCACGGACACTGTAGACACTGTCGGTGCCGCGAGTTTTACGGCGGCGGCCGCTTCAGCTGCTTTTTGGGTCTGTCGGACCGATTGCTTATGCTGCCAAAAGAAAAAAGCCAAAACGGCGATCAGCAGCACAATAATGACCACGATCAGCCAGCGCCAGCTTTGGGATGATTGCTCTTGCTTCATTGCTTCGGTCCCTCCCGGTGTTCAGCAGACTAACTGTAGCAAGGCATCGGCTGTTTTGCCAAAGTTGCTGCAAAGCCCCCGGGCCAACTGCTGTTTTTAGCGGGAAGCATGGGGCAATGCTGGCGTAAGAGCTGGTGTTTTCGTTATAGTCGCGGGCAGAAAGGAGGTGCAGGCATGAGTGAAAAAATGTGGGGCGGGCGCTTCGCCGCAGCTACGGATAGTTTGGTGGAAGCCTTCACGGCATCCATTCAGGTAGACAGCCGGTTATATGCAGAGGATATCCGTGGTTCGCAAGCCCATGCCCGCATGTTGGGGCGGGTTGGCGTGCTGACCGCGAGCGAGGTGGAAGCCATTGTCGCCGGACTGCAGCAGGTGGGACAGGAAATTGCCGAACAGCGCCTGCCCTTTGTCGACAGCCTCGAAGATATTCACATGCATGTTGAATCCCGTTTGACCGAAATCATCGGGGACGTGGGGAAGAAGCTGCACACGGGCCGTTCCCGCAATGATCAGGTGGCCACCGACCTGCGCCTCTATACCCGGTCCTGTGTGGATGATCTGGTCGCCGCTTTGCGCCATCTGCAGGAGGTATTTGTGGACCTGGCCGAGCGCGAGGTGGAAACCATCCTGCCCGGCCTGACCCATATGCAGGTGGCGCAGCCGGTCAGTTTCGGCCACCATTGCATGGCCTATGTTGAAATGTTTCAGCGCGATGCCCAGCGTCTCCAGGACGCCCGTAAACGGGTGAATGTGCTGCCTCTGGGTGCAGCGGCTCTGGCAGGTACCACTTTCCCGATTGATCGTTGGGATGTGGCACGGCAACTGGGTTTTGATGCCGTCGCGGAAAACAGCCTGGACGCCGTTTCCGACCGGGATTTTGTCATGGAAGTGCTGGCTGATCTGGCCATGATTGCCGTCCATTTATCGCGTTTATCCGAAGAATTGATTTTGTGGATGTCCGCACCTTTTGGCTTCATTGATCTCCCGGACAGTTTTTGTACGGGTTCCAGCATCATGCCCCAGAAGAAAAATCCGGATGTGGCGGAAATCATTCGCGGCAAAAGCGGTCGGGTGGTCGGTGATCTGGTCGCCATGCTGGTGCTGATGAAGGGCCAGCCCCTGACTTACAATCGGGATAATCAGGAAGACAAGGAAACTTTTTTTGATGCGCTGGATCAGGTGCGGGCCAGCGTCGAAATCATGGGTCGCATGTTGCCGGGCCTGCAAACCCGCCCCGCAGTCATGCGCGCCCAGGCAGAACGCGGTTATGCCACGGCTACGGATCTGGCCGATTACCTGGTGCGTAAAGGTTTGCCTTTCCGTGATGCGCATGCGGTGGTGGGTAAAGCCGTGCGTCTCGCCCAGGACCGCAATATAGGCCTGGAAGCCATGCCCTTGCCTGACTTGCAGGCCCTGTCCCCGCTTATTACCGAAGAGGTTTATCAGGTGCTGACCCTGGAAGGTTCACTCGCGGCCCGTAATCATCTCGGCGGAACCGCCCCTGATCAGGTGCGGGCGGCCATCGCCCGTGCCCGTGCACGTCTTGCTGAGGAGCAGTCTGCATGAAATCCCTGGCCGCTGTGGTCTTCGTCTGGGTGTTGGTCCTCGGTCTGGCGGGCTGTGGACGGAAGACGCCACTGAGCCTGCCGCCAGCTCCCCCGGCACATCCTGCCGCCAATACTGCTGTCGCGCCAGCACCAATCAGCCCGACCAGCAGTGCCACGGAGAGTGCTGCGCGGCCATGAATCCCTTCCATTACCATCAGGGAGACTTGTACTGCGAGGATTTATCTCTCGCCACCCTCGCCCGGCATTATGATACGCCCTGCTACGTGTATTCCGGGGCGGCGCTACGCGAACGCTACCATTCCTTCAGTAACGCACTGGGTGACGGCACGCAGGTGTGTTATGCCGTCAAGGCCAACAGCAATCTGGCGGTGCTGCGTTTATTTGCTGAAATGGGTGCCGGTTTTGACATTGTTTCGGGTGGAGAACTGGAACGGGTGCTGCGTGCCGGAGGTGCAGCGGAGAAAATCATTTTTTCGGGCGTAGGTAAGTCTGCCGATGAAATTCGTGCCGCCCTGTCTGCCGGCATTGCCTGTCTCAATGTGGAGTCTGCTGCAGAGTTGTGGCGAATTGCCGATATTGCTGCTGATATGGGCCTGCGCGCGCCCATTGCCCTGCGGGTGAATCCGGATGTGGACCCCGGCACTCATGCGTACATTGCTACCGGCCTTAAGGAAAGCAAATTCGGAATCCCCATGGATGCTGCGCGGACTCTCTACCTGGAGGCCGCAAAACATCCTGCTCTGGAGCTCAAGGGCATAGCCTGTCATATCGGGTCCCAATTACTCAATCTTGCGCCCCTCGGCGAAGCGGTGACGCGGGTGCGTGCCCTCTATGAAGACCTCTCTGCCCAGGGCCTTACCCTGGAGCATCTGGATCTCGGGGGTGGGGTGGGTATTCGTTATCACGATGAGAACCCGCCCAGTCCTGCGGATTATGCGGAGGTTCTCAACCAGGCCTTACAGGGCCTGGCCGTCAAAAGGGCGGTAGAGCTGGGCCGGGCCCTGGTGGGGAATGCAGGCGTTCTGCTGACCCGGGTGGAATACCTCAAGGATAATGGCAGCAAGCAATTTTGTGTGGTGGATGCTGCCATGAATGATTTGTTGCGCCCCGCTCTTTATGGCGCCTGGCACGATATTTTGCCACTCCGCCAGGATGCGGCAGCCGGGCAGGTCATGGATGTGGTTGGGCCGATCTGCGAAAGCGGCGACTTCATCGCCAAGGACCGCCCCGTTCGGGCGGAGGCTGGGCAGTTGCTGGCCATTATGGGTGCCGGTGCGTATGGTTTTGCCATGAGCAGCAACTACAATACCCGGCCCCGGCCCCCTGAGGTGCTGGTCCATGGTCACCAGCATCGCCTCATTCGGCGACGGGAAAACTGGGATGATCTGATGGGCATGGAGCTCCCCTGACCCCAATTCATTGTCCAGGGCTTGGCTGTTGATCTGGGCAGTATGATTTGCCCTGCGGCCATCCCGAAGACTCTTTTTCTGCTAACCTTGTAGAGATTGGTTGTTTTTTGCGGGCGTAGTGCTTGCACCGTTTGTCGATGTTTTGGCCAGCAGCCCGCACGTCAGTGAGGAGGCAGACATGGCAGCAGAAATGAAAGTATTCAGTACCGGAATTGATCCAGAAGACTGGATTCCCAAACGTTTCGCCCATCCCGGTGAAGGCAGGACCCCGTCCATTTTTTGGCAACATCTTCCCCCCAACACCAAGAGTCTGGTGTTGCTCATGGAACATCGGGAAGCGGAATCGGGGCAACGGGTACATTGGTTGCTCTACGATATTTCTCCAACGATCGAAGGTTTACACGAGGGGGGTCCTCTCCCCGATGGCATCCTCACCGGACGCAACAGTTTCGGAACCTTGGGTTACCGCCCCCCTGAGGCAGCGGCTGATCACCAGTTGCAGCATTATGATTTCCTGCTGCTGGCGACGGACAAAGCCACACTGGGTCTGGCCGAAGGGGCTGATTGGGAGGCGGTAAAGGCGAGATTGCATACCCCAGGCCATGACGCCGACCAGCTTGGCCCGCCCCCTGCCGCAGATCCGCGTGCCCGTGAAATGCACAGTTTGGGGCATGTGCTGGATCATGCCGAATTTTCGGGGCATTTCGCGCTGGATAATCCTTGACTTGACCGAAGCTGCTCCACCGCTGATAATACGCGGCCTTGACGCTGTTCTGGTGTCATTCGCGTATGTATGGGAATGTAGCTCAGTCGGTAGAGCAGCGGCCTTTTAAGCCGTGGGTCGCGGGTTCGAATCCCGCCGTTCCCACCATTAAAAACAACAAGCTATTAATCAGTTAAAAGTAAATGATCGTTCGCAGTTGCGCCAATCACTGCACAGCTGCAGCTCTCGCCAATGGTTCCTGCATCTGCTGCGATTCTTTCTGTGCCTCAGTCATGAGCTGATCCCAGTCATCAGGCGGATGCCCGCTTTCCAGCATCTTATGGAACATCCGGTAGGCGTCGTCGTTGCGCTCGAAGGCACGTTTGCTGTCTTCGTCATTCACCCAGGCGTAGACGATCATCTTGCTCGAGGCATGGTAGCGGAAGAATAGTCGGTACTGCTGAAAGAATTTAGCCCGAAACCAGTGCTTGTGGTCGTCACCGAGCGTCCCACCCTGGCGGTATTCCGGTCGCGTCGGATCTTGCGGGATGGCATCGAACGCCAGCTTGATGATCGCAGCGAGCCTTTTGCTGGCGTTCTTTTTTACGTACCCGTCCGGGTCCTTCTGCTTAAGGGCCTCGACCTGTCGCACCAGCGTTTCAATCTGCGCCAGTAACAGTGGATGGGCAAAGACCGCCCAGCCATGAATGACCAGGAGTTCAGGTTTCCCTGCGATCATTCATCATCAGCCGACAGGGCGGCATCTAGATCGACATCAACGCCGCCGACCAGCGATTGGAGGCGTCCGGCATCCACAGCTTGCAACCGCTCGGGATGGTGAGAGATTTCTGCAGTGAGGAAGTCGAGGAACTGACCGAGTACCGGGTCTTCCTCGTGGGGTGCTTGGGCACGTTTCAGCAGCACCTCTCCGCCGGGGCGAATGGTGTAGTGGATCTTGTCGCGTTTGCCCAGCTTGAGGGCGCGACGCACGGTTTCCGGCACCGTGGTCTGATAGCGATCGGTGAGAGCTTGGATTCGACTTCGAGGGCCGCTGCCATGGCAGTCTCCTAGCAGTTTTGGGTCGGCGCCAGGACGGTAATGCATTTGCATTGCTATGTCAATGAGGGTTTTTGCAGCGTTTTTACATTTGGTGCCTGCGCGCAAACACCGTCTATTTTGCTCTCAATGGTGTGGAAGCTCTCTTACCCGGAAGGGCGCCGCTATTTTCAAAAAGTATGGCTGGAGTGACTGATTTTTACCAGGAAGAGCGCAGCGCTGGCATTTTTTGTCCCAATAAGGTTTCCAGTTTTTCAATATCCGGTGCGTAAATTTGTTCCAGATACTGACGTGCAGCCGGATCTATCTGCGGTTTGGAAGCGGCTTTCAGGATCAGATTCTGATATAGCCACCATTGCAGCTTTCTGGGCATCAGATGATAACCAATCCAGCGGGCCAGCGGGCTGGAGGCGCATCGCCGCGACCAGTTCCCCCGGGGGGCCTTGAAGCCATTGTGCACCTGGTCTACATCCATTTCCTGAAAGGGTGCAGGGTCAATACGCAAGTGAGCAGCTACGCGCTTTAGAGTCTGTTCAGGCGCATTCACCAGATCGTCAAATTGCAGGACCAGTACCTGGTCCTCACCAAAAATTTGCAGATAGCGCTGCACCTGATCGTGATACAAACCAAGATCCACATACAGTCGGGACACGCCCCAGCCTTTTTCACTTTGCGCAAAATCCTCCTGAAGTAACTCTACTGAAAAAGGAATATCCACAAGACCCTCACGAAAATCCATCAGGTAGTGGGAGTGGGCGCGGCTGACCGGGTCGCGCAATAAAATGATCATACGGGCATCGGGGGCGACGTCATGAATGCGTGCTGGAGCTTCCGGATACCAGAGGTTGGAAGTGCTGGCATCACCAATGGCTGGAAAGTCTCCGGCATTTTCGTAAAGATGCAGGTAGGCATGTTCTTCACTAATGTGTTCAATGAGATGCCGTTGTTCTGGCTTGGGCTGAATCCGGGCAAAATAGTGCGGTTCTTTAAAGGCCGGTAAAAATACCTCGGGATGCCCGCGAAGGTGACGATACAAAGAGGTGGTGCCACCTTTCACTGTTCCGGTAATAAAAAAATTGGGCCAGAGGGTATGGCTGCCGGGATTTAGGCGGGAAGGGTCTGAACTGGGCAAATCAACTCCTTGACTGAAGGTTGGTGTTACATCCGAAGCTGTAAGCCCGGCGAACTCGTCCCAGTATAGCATTTCCCGCCTCTATCGTGTCTGAAGCAGCTAACGGGGTGACTGCCCTGCTGGCTGACCATGACGCACGAAAACCCTTCAGGGAAGCAGGCAGCCTGGCATTTCAGGGTAAGTTTCTGGTCATGATGCGCAAATACGCTTTTTGTGCGGCGGCGCTTAAATTCTCCACTTCATGCAAGCGCGCTCTAATCCATGCGTCGGCTTTTTCTGCATTACCTTTGGCGGCAATCAGGTTTTCCCAGTCTTTTGCGCTGACGTGCTATAAAACCGAAGTCCAATCACTTTTGCTCAGGTTAAATTCTCAGGGTTTTCGATCATCTCAAGAAATTTCTGGAGCATAATCGAGCGCCGGTCGGGTTGTGGTGCGGCCATGAAATTCAGGCAGACCATCTGGTGGCTTTCCAGCGTGGCGGTAGCTACCTGCCAGTCGGAGCGCTTGTCTAACACTCTTTTGCTCATGAAGCCGATGCCCAGGTTGGCATTGATCATCGTGCCTACCGATTCAATATCGGCTACTTCGATAAAATGCCTGGGGACGATGCCACGGCGGCGAAATTCCTTTTCTATGGCGCCGCGTACAGCAGAACCCGGTTCGCGCCAAATAATGGGGTAACTTTCCACCTCTTCAAAGGAGACCTCCTGGCGTCCGGCAAGAGGATGCTGCAAGGGAGTGACAATGACAATTTCATTATCCTGCCAGGGTACACTTTTAAAATAATCGGGCAGTTCCGGAAGATCGCTGTCACCTTCATAAAAAAACACATCTACTTCGCCCGCCGCTGCATCTTTCCAGTATCGTTCGCCGCTTTTGATGTAGAGATTGATCCCCGGATATTGCTGTCTGAATCGGGTTAGAAAAGGGGGTAAATAATAATTGGCAATGAGACTGGTAGAAACAATATTGAGTTCTCCTTCCATGAGGCGCTGACGACGCCTGATAATACTGTCAATATCGCGCAGGACGCGGCGTAGGCGTTCAATGTCGGGAATAAGTACGGCCCCCGCCTGGGTGAGCTTTACCCCATTGATTTCACGCGTATAAAGAGGCTCACCGACCAGTTCGGTCAGTTTTCTCAGGCGTTCGGAAATGGCCGATTGGCCCCGATGTAAATGCTCGGCGGCAGCACTGATGCTACCGTGTTCAGCGATAGCCAGTAGGGAAAGAAGTTGTTCGTCATCTGCCATTATCGATTTCTCCGATAAAGTTACCAATAAAATACATTTGCTATGATGGCTGGTGTATCCGTATGTTTAAACCCTATATCGCACTTTACAAATATAGGGAAAATATTTCCATGTCCACAGAAAGTTTAGCGTCCTCAGCCGATACACTCTCCGCTACAATACGTCGGACACACTCTCAACATGGTCAGGTCCGTGCAGAATCTGCCCTATCCAGTCATCGTATCAACGCCTATTTGCAGGAGATTGATTATCATGAACTTTTGACTGCATTGGAAGAAGAACATCTGCTTAAAAGAATTCAGCACAATGATCGTGAAGCCTGGCATGAATTACTCGAAATGCATTTACGCTTGGTGTTGCGTATTGCGCGGAGCTATCACGATCAAACACCGCACGCTTTGATTGATTTTATTGAAGCGGGTAACCTGGCGCTGATTGATGCCGCTCGCCAGTTTGTCGTGGGTGGCAATGTACGTTTTGCCATTTATGCGACCCGACACATTTGTCAGCGTCTGGATTCCACTATGTCGGTGCGCGGTCCGGCGTTAGCTTAGACCGAAAGATCAATAAGGCTCGATAGTTACACAGAGCCGGCGGGAGGGAGTGCTGTGACGGCAGATCTTTTTGAAAACTTTCCCTGGCCTGCTCCGGCGGTGGAATTGCTTGAAGAAGGGGCCACGATTCTGAGGGGGTGGGCCTTGGCCGATGCCGAATCGCTGATTCATGCGGTGCAACAGGGGTTGATGCAGTCGGCGCTGCGGCAGATGAGCACCCCGGGTGGAAAAACAATGTCCGTCGCCATGAGTAATTTCGGCGCATGGGGTTGGGTGTCGGACAGGCAGGGTTATCGATATGTGTCCAAAGATCCAGAAAATGCGGAGCCTTGGCCGGAAATTCCCGCCATTATTTTGAACTTGGCTCAAGCTGCGTCGGAAAAAGCGGGTTTTGCCGGTTTCACGCCGGATGCCTGTCTGGTGAATGTGTATGTTGCGGGAGCGCGGATGTCTTTACATCAGGATAGGGACGAGCAGGACATGGATGCGCCCATTGTTTCCGTTTCTCTGGGTTTGCCAGCCACTTTTCTGTTTGGCGGTGCGCAACGTCGGGATAAGGTGAAACGTATTTTTGTAGAGCATGGTGATGTGTTGGTCTGGGGTGGCCCTGCCCGCCTGCGTTATCATGGTGTTGCTCCGATCAAGCCGGGAGATCACCCTCTCGTGGGTGGAAGGCGCATTAATCTGACTTTGCGCAAGGCGCACTGAAATTGCGGATGTCGGTCTTTGCACGCTGAACGCGATTGACGTCGTCCCAACGGGAATTGTTTTGCTTATTCCGCAGGAATAACATGAGACCTTGTGTTCCGGTAGCCAACAACAGGAGTGCTCGTGAGCGTAGAAAATCCCGACGGAAAAGAACTGAGAAGTGTGGCATTGGCCATTGGTACGGCGCGCACCAGATGGGGCCGCAACCTGAAAATCATCACCTTTTTTATTACTTTTGTGTTGACCCTGCTCATCCCCATGGGGGTCATCGTCATTTATTATCTCTGGAAGCACGGCGCGCAGATTATCAGTGAAAGGGAAGCGTTGACGGTTTCTTCGGCAACCATTCTCGACTACGGCAACAGTACGGGCGCAGAATAAGCCGAGGCTGGGGCAGGTGGTTGCAAAAGGACAGTCGGCGGACGATTGCTCGGGGGGCGACTAGGTCTGGGTGGAGGCCGCCGCCAATGGGGTGAACGACCGGGTCGGTACGGTGGAAAAGGCGCAGGGCTGATATAGGCCGGTATGTAAACATGGTGCCCGGGCTCCGGGGGCGGTCGCAGGCTGTTTTGATAGTTATTCAGTGCTGCCAGGAGATTCAAGCGTTCTATGGCTGTCAGGGTTTTATCGCTGGCTGCTGAAGATGGGGTTACAGTTGCTGCCTTTTGCGGAGTTTGCAGATGCGCTACGGGCGGTGGTGGCGGAGGAATGGGTGGCAGAGACTGCAGCTTTGCTGCGTCTGGTGGTGGCTGATCACCATAACTGACAGTGCCATTGGGGGACACCCAACGGTAAATGGCTGCCTGGGCAGGCAACAACGTGTTACCTGCAGATAAAATAAAAACGGCAGCCAAAACCCGACAGGCATGGCTGCAATAAAGCAAAAAACCTTTCAGTAAATGCTGGTCCATGGTTATTGTTATTACTTAAAAGGCCGGACATTGTAAAGCTTTCGCCAATAGGCGTCCGGTGAACTCTGGCATAAGGCCGTGACAGGCTATTCCGGCTTCCCCCAGGCATTTTCAGGCAGCCTGGCATATTGTCCGGTAAACTTTTCCTGTTCCATGCTGAAGGAAACGGGGGTTGTGTCGCCGGGTTGATAACGGATAATCCAGAAGTAGTCGAAGGTTTTCTTGGGCCAGGTTTGCGGTACATTCCTGAATTTGTCGAGATGCAGCAATTGCCGGAAAGTGACCTGTTGTCCAGGAAACTGGGCTTCCAGCTTGGCATTGGCAATATGTTTATGTTCCCACATGATGACCACAACCTTCTGATCATAGGCGGGATTGGTCATGATGTCGTGCACGGCTTCCCGGGTGCGGAGATTTTCCTGCACCATTTTCTGATGTTTGCTCAGACCGGGTTCCGGAACGACCGTAAAGGCTGTTACCGGAAGCCCCCAGCTCTGCGCCGTCGGTGTCATGGTTTCAATGGTATGCAGAGTGATGGCCATGAGAGTGGCGGGCTTTTCGTGTGCTGGCAGCAGGCTATGGGTTGCGTTTTTTCCCAGATATTGCCGGGCGAGGGCCGCTGCGCGGGCCTGACCCACGGGTGACAGGGTGTAGGGATTCATTTTTTCACCATGGCGCAGCAGGATGATTTCAGCCGGTGTGGCAGAAGCAACGAGGGGCAGGCAGACGCCCCCTGAAGCAGCAATCAGCATGGTGATAATAAGATAATAAGCTTGCGGTTGTTCATGTCTGGACTCCAGTACGAGTAATGGTGGCAACACGATAAAATTTAACGGCGCAGCAACAGTCCCCGGGCTACTCCCAGGATGAGTGCCGAACTGAGCACGCCAATGACCGACATGGCCATGCCATCACCAATGACGCCTTGCCGGAAATTGGCATAAATGTAAGTGGAAATCACCTGTACTCCCGCAGGCTGCAGCATCAACGAGGCCACCAGTTCGCGCATGGACAGGGCAAATACAACAGTCGCTCCCCCAATCAGCATGGGCCAGGCGATGGGAATATGCACTTTCAGGAAAGTTCGCAGGGGCCCACTACCATGTACCCGGCTGGCGTTATCCAAAAGCGGCGGTATTTGCGCCAGCCCGGCGCGGGCATAGCGCATGGCAAAAGGAAAGGTGGTGGTGGCATAGGCAACGCCGAGAATGGCGGTAGTGCCGAAGACGGGCAGGTGGTTCCATGGCGCATTCCAGAAAAGGATCATGCCTACGGCCAGAACAACGCCGGGTATGGCCATGGGCAGGGTAGCCAGCAAATCCAGAAAAGCAGCAAAACGACCACCACGGCGGACAATATTGGCCGTCAGCAGGGCGGCCACCATGGTACCAAAAGCCACCAGGGCGGCGAGTTCCAGGCTGGTTTCAAGGGCTCCGAACGCACTGGATTGATGCGAGAGAATATGATGGTAGTGATGCCAGGTGAAATTGCTGAATTTCAGTCCTGCCGTAATGGCTTTCTCAAAAGACACCGCCAGCACCGCCCCGATGGGTAACAACATGGCAATCAAAACAAAAGCGGCTAGAGGAAGCATTGACCACCAGCGGCTCGGGTAGCGAAGCTGGTGGATTTGTCCACGATTTTCGTTGGCCAGGGGACGATAAAAAAACCAGGCGACAATGCCCAGGGTACACAATACCAGGCCGATGGCGGAGGCGCGTGGCAAATTGACGGGCCAGACATTGGTGGCGGCCTCAATGCTGGTGCTGAGCACCGTGACTCCGGCATAGCCACTCAGCAAGGCAGGTACACCAAATTCTGCTGAAGTATCCAGGAAAACCAGTAAACCTGCAGCGGCCAATGCGGGCAAAACCAGGGGCAAAACGCCGACGCGAAAGGCCCGCCACAGTCCTGCCCCATGTACACGGGCTGCCTGAATCAGGCGAAAATCCCCATTTTGTAAGGCTGCACGCAGAATAATGTACACCAGCGGGGTGAGATGCAGGGCCATTACCGCAGCCATTCCCGCCAACGAGTACAAAAAATTTTCCAGGGGCGTTCCGAGACCATGGATGAGTTGTTCAATGAGTCCTACCGGACCAACCAGCAAGGTCCAGGCCTCGGCAGTCAGGTAAGGTGGTATTAAAAAGGGGATAAGAATCAGCCCTTCCCAAAGCAGGCTGAATTTGGGCGGGGCGTAAAACATCAACAAGGCCAGCATCAGCCCGATGGGCAGCGCAAAAACCACCGCCAGAGCAGCCATGCCGGCGGTGCCCAGCAGGGCGTGGATAAAGTGCTGGTCTACTCCCAACTGCAGCAGAGCCATGCCATGATGATGGCTGGCGTCGGGCTGCAGCGCCTCGAAAACGATGGTGGCCAGTGGTGCGAGAACCAGCAGGCCAAGGATGCCAAAAACCAGCAGCCGATTCAGGCCGCGTCCCATCATTGACCGAGAATGTCCTTGCGGAATTTGGCCAGCACGCTGGCGCGGGTTGCGGCGACCTGATCCCAGTTGACCTGCATGACCGGATAAGTACCGAGCTTGGCCAGAGCAGGTTTGGCGGCAACGCCATTCAGGGAAGGATAGAGATTATATTTGGCGACGAGTTTTTGTCCGGCAGGGGACATGGTGAAATTGACAAACTGTTCGGCCAGCTTTTTATCCGGCGCCGACTGCATGATCATGATGGGGCGGGGAATCAGCATGGTGCCTTCTTTCGGGTAAATCAGCTGAATGGAGTTGCCCTGTACCTTGGCCTGCACGGCGGCATGCCCAACGCACTCCACCATCCCACTGCGTTCACCGGAAAGTACCGGCATCAGTGCGGTATGATTAGTCCCCGGCCAGACGGTGCCATTGGCTTTCAGGTCGGAAAAATATTGCCAGGCCTTGTTGCCGTATTTATCCACAAAGGCAATGACAAAATCCGAAGCCGTGCCCGAGAGCAGCGGGTTGGGCGCGGTGAGGTGATTTTTCCAGACGGGAGCGGTCAGATCAAACCAGCTGGTAGGCATGCTCGCGCCCTTGGGCAAGGCTTTGGTGTTCATGACCATGGAAACCGTATCGGCACCATAGGGCAGGAAAGGTCCTTTGAGCTGCATGGCCGGGAAAAGATTTTTGTCGATGCTTTCAGGTTGATAGTCATACACCATCTTGTCTTTGGCGAGTTCCAGGCCGGCTGTCCAGTCGGCGACCATGACCACATCGGCATGCGGATGGTCCGCTTCGGCGGCCAGGCGGGCCATGACTTTTCCGGTACTGGATGTCCACACGGCGACGTGATCACCGGTTTTTTTGCTGAATGCGCGCGCCAGGGCCTTGGCCAAAGAAGCCGGGGCAGCACTGTACAGCGTCAATGTGGCGGCAGAAGCAGTGCCTGCAAATGCCAGACTCATGATGGCCAAGGTAACTTGTTTGACTACGGGTTTCATGAGGTTTTCTCCTGAGTTGCGGAAGTTTCGGCAGGAATGCACCAGCCGTGATTCGGGTGAATTTGCCAGTGGCGCGGACCCAGACTGCTCTGCTGGGAGTAGCTCAATAATTCGTGCTGGCCGAAAGCCTGCAAATGCACCAGATAGCGACCATCACTCCAGTGGGAATGAATGGCTTCGCCAGCAAATGCGGCTTCCGGGCTGTCGCAGTCAATGTCTCCCGGGCGCAGCAGCAAAAGGCCAGGCTTGCCTTCACGCAGCGTATCGGCCCCGGGTACCCATAATTTCTGGCCATTTGCCAACGCGACTTCAGCTTTGCCGCCCTGATATTGATTAATCTTTACGGGCAGGCTCCGGACGGAGCCGCTGAGTCGAGCTACATTTTCACTGGCCGGGAAACGGAACAGTTTCTCCGGCTGATCCCATTGTTCCAGACGACCGCTGTGGAGAACGCCGACATGTTGGCCCAGATAAAAGGCTTCGCCGGGATCATGGGTGACATGCAGGGCGGCAATGCCTTCTTCACGAAACAGGGTACGGAGAAAGTAGCGGATTTCTTCGCGAACCCCCTGATCTACGGCGGACAGGGGTTCATCCAGTAAGACCAGACGCGGACGGGCGATGATGGCGCGGGCTATGGCGACCCGCTGCCGTTGCCCGCCCGATAATTCATGGGGTTTGCGTTTTGCTGCAGTAGCAGGAATGTTCATTTTTTCCAGCAGCAGCATGGCCCGCTCGCGATCTACCGGAAGTCCCTGAGCGCGCAGGGGAAAAAGAACATTATCCAGTACCCGGAGGTGGGGCCAGAGCGCCGCATCCTGAAAAACCATACCAATGCCGCGTTTTTCGGGAGAAATCTGCATGCCTCCGGCGGTGAATACATTTTGCCCGCGCAGGCGAATGCTGCCAGCCTGGGGCTTGATGAGTCCGGCAATGGCCGCCAGCAAGGTGCTTTTACCTGATCCTGATTCACCCAGCAGGCAGGCGTAACGACCATCTTCAAGATCCATCCGGACGTTACTCAAGACTGTCTGGGCGCCAAAGCGCACATTCAGTCCCTGCACCGAAAGCGCCGGTTCGTTGGGCACCGCCGCGATTGCCGACCGGTTTTTTACCTGCAGTTCAGCAACCATGGAGCGTTAGTAGACGTGTGGTATGTTTAATTACAAGGGTATTCATCACTGTACGGCTACAATCAGCTTGTTTCGAGGCATGACAATTATCTCCATCTGTTTATGGAGCGTAGTGTACGCCTCGAATGTGACAGTTTTATGACAACGGGTGGTAGGAAGAGGATTCTCCTGAACGCTGGTCGGTCAGAGGCCGGGAATGCTGGTCAAGCCACCATACACACCCAGCCCGGCGGAAAGAATGACCACAAAGAGGACCAGCCAAAGGTACGGGCCACGCAGGCGATGCTCGGCGGGAAGTGCTTTCATTGCCAGAGCGACCAGGAAACCAAGAACCAGGGGCAGCAGCAGGGCGTTCATGACTTCCACACCAATATCCAGACTGACCAGGTCGGGTATGCTGATCACGGCCACGGCACCGGCGATGATGATGGCGGTATAGATTCCGTAAAACCAGGGGGCGTCTTTGGGATGGTGTTCGAGAGAGTGGCGGAATCCGGTGACTTCTCCCCAGCCCCAGGCTCCGGCCAGTGAGGCAACAATGGCCGCTACCATGCCGGCCCCCAGAATACCCATGGAAAACACCAGGCGCCCCCAGGTATCTCCCAGGTACGGGGTGATGGCCTCGGAGAGTTGATGGACGGTATTCAGGGGCGCGTTAGGATTGAGGCGGCCGATAGTGGCCGCTGTGGCAATCAGCACGGCGGCCATGATGGCCTGGGTGAGGACCGCACCAATGGCCGTATCCCAGCGGGCATGCCGATAATGTTCGGGATGAAGTCCTTTATCGGCAACAGCGGACTGCTGATAAAACACCATCCAGGGCATGATGACGGCGCCGATGTTGGCTGCTACCAGCATCATATAGTCCTGGTTAGTAATGGGTGCATGGGTCAGGCCGTGGAGAATATCCTGAATATTGGGATGAGAGGCCCAGGCAATCCCAAAAAAGACCAGTTCAAACAGGCCCATGATCAGGGCAATGCGCTCTACGCGCCGGTAGGAGCCGGTCCAGACGATGATCAACAGGGTGGCTGCGGCGAGAATGACACCCACGGCACGCGGCAGTCCATAAAGATGGCTGACTCCCGCTACGCCAGAAAACTCGGTCAGCAGGGCGCCCGTAGTGGCGATGCTCAGTCCGGCTACTGACAAATAAGCCCAGCCGGTGCCGAAGGTTTCACGAATCAGTTCACCGTGCCCCTTGCCGGTGAAAATTCCCAGGCGTACGGTGAGTTCCTGCACGATGTAGAGAATTGGCATGAGAATAAATTGCAGCAGCAGCAGTTTGAAGCCCCACTGCGCGCCACTTTGGGCGGCGGTGATAATGCTGCCGACATCGGTATCGGCGAGCATGACGACCAGGCCGGGGCCAAGTACAATCAGAAAAACAGACCAGCGGGAGTGGGGCTGAGGCATTGTGGAGTTGTTTGCAGTCATTGTTGAGAATAATCCGTATTTACGTTTTTGGTTTGCGAATGATTCCTGTTTAATAGAAAAATGTCAAGTCCTGAGAGACGCAATGACTGGAAATTGTAGCCTGACTACCAGCCCTCCCTCTGCAGCATTCTCAAAATGTATGGCCCCTCCGTGCAAGTCCATGATGCGCTTGCAGATGCGTATTCCAATACCCGCACCATGGCCGGTTTGGCGCGGAAGTGTGCCCTGATTCATGGCCAGGAGATGCGCTGCAGAAACTCCGGAGCCGTAATCCCGCAGTTGTATTTCCGTGTGCCCGGGATGACTGAGAACCCGAATCTGCAGGCTGCCGTCGCCGTAACGGCGCGTATTGTCGAAAATAATCCGAAACACCCGCTCCAGCGCCAGGGGGCGACATCGAAAAGAATTTGCACTATCACCAGAATGATTTTCCGCAACGCTGATGTCCAGCCCATAGCGTTCCCTGGCAATTTCCTGCATTTCCTCCAGCCAGTCCCGCACGTTGACGGTTATGGCTTTTTCCTGATCCCCGCTGCGGACGAGAGTCAGAAACTTGTCTATGGTTTCGTCCATCTCGTTAACATCCACACACATGGCGGATTTTTGTTCCAGAAAATCTGAATCGGGCAAGTGCAGGGTCAAAAGCAGTCGGGACAGCGGCGTCCGGAGTTCGTGGGAAATGCCCGTGAGCAGCAGGGTGCGCTCTTCATGAAGACGATGCAGATCATTGGCCATACCGGTAATGGCCTGAGTCAGGTGCTGTACTTCCAGGGGACCACCGATGGGCTGCAGGGTGTCGGGGGTGTCACCAAGGCCAATGCGTGGAGCTTCGGCGGCCAGGCGGGCCAGGGGGCGGTTAATCTGGCGGACAATCAGCCAGGCTCCCAGCAAGGTCACCAGCGCAATGACTCCAAGACGCATGAACATGAATCCCTGCCCACCAAAGTTCATCGGCGATACCGGCATACCGAGCCAGGGCTGGTGAGGACCGCCGCGTATCCACATCCAGGTAGTAGTCCCCTCATCCAAACCTACGCGGAGTCTGGCCCCGGGTACCTGCTGCTGGACATAGTGAGCGGTCTTGTCCATGAAGTACTTATCTGGAATTTTGCCCGGTTTGGCACTGGCAGGTCGCCATTGCAGGTTTCCGTTGGGGGCATATTGTGCCCCGCTACTGATCAGTGCGTGGTCGGTTTGCAGCAGAAACTCGGCAAAGCGTTCGGCGGCTGGATTCATCACATACTGATGAAAAAGAACGTAAACAGCGGCTTGGGTGCCAAGCAGCAGCAGGCCGAGTAGCAGCAGGGTCCGCCCCAGTGTACTGCGGGGCCAATATGTACGGATGTTCAGGGTTCGGCCACGAAGAGGTAGCCGTGTCCCCAGACCGTACGAATGTGCCGGGGGCGACCGGGGCCTTTGTCGAGCAGGCGGCGGAGCCGCGATATCTGCATATCGATACTGCGGTCATCGGCTTCCAGCTGACGGCCACGCGTCAACCACATCAGTTTTTCACGCGTCAGTGCCTGTCCTTCATGCTGAATGAGGGTGGCCAGGGTCAAAAATTCGGCGCTGGTCAGGGAGAGGAGCTGGTCATGAAGATGAATTTCCTGGCGACCCATGTCCACCCGAAAGGGACCCTTTTCAAAGCTGGCGGTGACCCCTGAGGTTCTGGGAACACTGCCCCGGACCCGGCGCAAAATGGCCTGGATACGGGCAACCAGCTCACGGGGATGAAAGGGTTTGGCCAGATAATCGTCGGCACCCATTTCCAGGCCTAAAATCCGGTCGACTTCGTCACCCCGAGCGGTGAGCATCAGAATCGGCACGTCGTGCTGCTGGCGCAGGCGTCGGCATATCTGCAGGCCATCTTCATGGGGAAGACCCAGGTCGAGAATAATGAGATCTACCGGGTTTTCTGCAAGGCTGGCTTCAATCTGGCGACCATCACCCATGCCCTGAACCATAAAACCATAGCCCTTAAGATGCGATTCCACCAGGCTGCGCAGTCGCAAGTCATCATCTATCACTAAAATTCGCGCTTTGTTTTCCATGCATTGTACTGTACTCCCCGGATGCGGATAGACCAAACGTAAATGTAACAAGCAGGGTACTCCGGAAATAAACAGACACTTTGTTACATATTGGAGCGGTGTCTGCGCACGATTGTTACAGGCCACCCCGTTATGCTTTTCCTGAACTTCCATTGGACCTGAACAAGGATAATGTATGGCACAGGAAAATGCGGCGGCCCGGCGCTGGCCGGGATCCCGAATACGCAGGCGGGGCATCGCCATATTGTTGGGCTCGGGTTTGATGATCGGTCTGTCGGGTTGTGCGGTGGGCCCCCATTGGTCCGTACCGAAGATGCGTACGCCGCCATCTTATAATGCCCATCCCGCTGCTTTGCCGGCAGACCAGCAAAAAGTCCAGTGGACGCGGCAGCAGGCGCGTTCCTGGTGGTTGTTGTTTCACTCAAAACCGCTCAATAACTATATCCGGCAGGCCATGCAGGCTAATCCGGATTTGCAGGCAGCCCATGCGGCTTTGGCAAGGCAGCAGGCGCTGATGGTGGCTGCGCAGGGGGGGTTGGCTCCGCAGGTTTCGGCAAACGCGGGAATCAGTCGCGCGCGGGCCTTGCGGACAGGTGCCGACGGCGGACAAAGTTACCGTATTCCGGGCAATCTCTACAGCCTTTTTCTGGGCACCATTGACGTCAGCTATAACCCGGATGTGTTTGGCCGGCAGAAAGATCTGGTCCATGCAGCCCGGGCACAGGCGGCGGTGACCAAGGCCAATCTGCATCAGAGTGAAGTGTTTCTCGCCGCAGACGTCAGTCGGGCTGTCATCAGTGGTGCAGCCGCTCGCGCCCAGTTGCATTCAGCCCGGCAGATTGCCACAGCTGATGCTCATTTGCTGAAACTGTTGCAGCAGGAATATAAGCTGGGTGATCAGAATCTGCAGAATGTAGAACAGCAGGCGGCCATGACGGCCGCTGCGCGTGCCCGCATTGCCCCTCTTGCGGCAGATCTGGCGGCGGCCCGCCACGCCCTGGCGGCGTTGCTGGGGCAAACGCCAAATGTGGCCCTCAGCATTCCAGCTCTGCAAAGCCTGCATTTACCAGCCCGCTTGCCCACGACCATTCCCTCGGCACTGGCTGAAAATCGTCCGGATATCCAGGCGGCCACAGCGGAGATCAAGGTTGCTGCTGCCCAGGCGGATGTGGCGACAGCCAATTTATATCCCCAATTCAACATTTCTGCGGAGATTGGCAAGGCAGCCATGACCGGTGGCCTGTTTTTCAACCCGGTTTCCACCCTCTGGTCACTGGGCGCTGGCTTGGCAGCGCCAATTTATAATGGTGGCAGCCTGCATGCAGAGCGGCGTGCGGCGTTGGATCAGTATCAGGTAGCCAGTGACCAGTATCGCAGCACGGTATTGAATGCCTTTAAACAGGTGGCCGATGCCTTGCGCACCCTGCAGGGTGCTGATACGGCTTACATTCAGCAAAAACAGGCACAGCAAGCTTCTGCCAGGGCCCTGCACCTGGCCGAGGCCCGATATCGGGATGGTGCTACGGACTATGCCACCGTATTGAATGCCGAAATTGCCTATCAACAGGATTCGGTCGCCGCTATTCAAGGCCGCAGTCAGCGCTATCTGGATAGCGTCGCGCTGTTTGTGGCGCTGGGTGATGGCTGGCAACCGGATCAACCAGCACCCAAAGCGCATTCTGTGCCCTCTGAAACCCCCATGGTAAACACTGCAGGAGCCCCCGCATGAAAAAGGCGTTTCTTCTCTTAGGATTGGTTGTTGTGCTGCTTTTTGGAGCCGTGTATGGCTGGTATGCATGGCGGCAGCAACGCCTGCATACCCAATTGCTTGCTGCTGCCAATCCGGCGGTGACGGTTTCTGCTGTAAAAGTCAAAACCCGCAATATAGCGGGTGAATTGACCGCCGTTGGCGAGGTGGTGGCGCAGCAGGGCGCCGCCCTTGGCCCGCAAGTCGGTGGGGTTATTCAGAAACTGTATTTTCACTCGGGACAAACGGTGCGCAAGGGGCAGTTGCTCCTCGCCCTGGATCCGGGTGCCTTGCCGGGGCAGTTGCAGGCAGCTCAGGCTCATGCCCGGCTGGCTTTGGTGGATTATCGACGCGCCCAAAAGGTTTATGCCATTCACGGTATATCTACCGCCGCACTGGACAAGGCGCAATACGATGCCGAGGCCGCTCAGGGAGAAGTTTCAGCATTGCAGGAGTCGCTGGCCGACACTCAACTCCGCGCGCCATTTTCGGGAGTGCTCAGTCTGCGCACCGTCAATACCGGTGAATTTATTCATGCGGGAACGGCTGTGGTGCATCTGGAAAATCTGCAGCATTTGTATGTTGATTTCACTGTTCCGCAACGCGATGCCCAGACCCTGCACAAAGGTGCGCCGGTGCAGGTGGATATTCACGATGGCGACGCAGTTCGGCACTACAGCGCTTCTGTACAGGCGATTTCCAGTCATGTGCATGCGGATAATCGCGCCCTCAGTGTGAGAGCCTTGCTCCAGGCAGAACCGGGGTTGAAGCCGGGTATGTTTGTGCGTGTGGTTCTGGAGAAAGAGGCACCCAAAGCAGCGCTGGTGATTCCTACTGTTGCGGTGAGTTTCAATACCTATGGTGATTTTGTTTATGTGCTGAGTCCCGGGCCGGACCATCGGCTGATCGCCCGCGAACAAAAAGTGCTCACCGGCATGCAGAAGGGCCAGGATACGGTGATTCGTTCCGGACTGAAGGTCGGGGATACGGTGGTCACAGCCGGGCAGGTGAAGCTGCACAGTGGCGACTCCGTGCAGATCAATAACGCTGTGCATCTATAGGGACGAAGACCAACATGCATTTTACCGAACCATTTATCCGTCGCCCGATTTTGGCCATTTCCCTGAGCCTGGTCCTGTTTTTCTTTGGCCTGCGCTCCCTAGGGCTGATGCCCATCACCGAATATCCGCCTACTGATAGTTCGATGATCACGGTCACTACCCACTATTTCGGGGCCACCCCCAAAACCGTCAACGCCTTCATCACTGCTCCTCTGGAAAAGGCCGTGGGTCAGGCCCCGGGCATAAACTATATGACGGCGGTCAGTGAAGACGGTATTTCCATTTTGACCCTGTATATGCGGATGGGGGAAAACCCCAATGCCGCCCTGTCGCAGGTGCAAAGCAAGGTCAATACGGTCCTGAATCAGTTGCCCAAGGGGGTCATGCAACCGGTGGTTCAGGAAATGTCTGGTTCAGGAGCTTATCTGATGCTGTTGAGTTATCACGGTAAGGGCTTTAATCAGCAGCAGATAACCGATTATCTGACCCGCGTTGTGCAGCCCGCCATTCAATCGGTTCCGGGCGTGGGTCTGACTGCCATTCTGCCTCCGGGTACCGGGCCTAACGGTAATACTTACGCCATGCGGGTCTGGCTGAATCCGCAGGAAATGGCGGTATTGGGAGTGACCCCGGCGCAGGTCAGTGATGCGCTCAAGAAAAATGACTTTGTCGCGGCGGTAGGGCGGTTGCGCGGCGAATATACGGCAGTATCCCTCAGTGCCAATACCGCCCTGCATAGTGCGGCAGAATTCCGCAATCTGGTAGTGGCGACGGTGCACGGCGTACCCATCCATCTGGAGCAGGTCGCCAAGGTCTCTTTGGGCGCTCAGACTTATGATTCATCCGTCATGGTGGATGGACAGCCGGCTGTCAATATCGGTATTCAGCAGGCCCCCGGCAGTAACGCCCTGCAGGTCGCCCAGAGTATTCACAAAGTCATGACCCAGTTGAAGACGACCATGCCTCCGGGAATGCAGGGGTACACCATTTATAACGGGGCCCAGTTTGTCAAAAGCTCCCTGCAGGAAGTGGAAATCAATATTGGCCTGGCACTGCTGGTGGTCATCCTGGTCATCTATTTGTTCATGGGTTCCTGGCGCGCGCTGATTGTGCCGGCACTGGCGATTCCTGTGGCCATGGTGGGAGCCCTCACCATCCTGCATGCTCTGGGATATACCCTCAATTTGCTGACCCTGTTGGCGATGGTGCTGGCTATTGGTCTGGTGGTGGACGACGCGATTATTGTGGTGGAAAACGTTCATCGTCATATTGAACATGGGGCAACCCCTTTACATGCGGCACTGCTCAGTGCCAGGGAACTGGCCAGCCCGATTCTGGTGATGGCCACGACACTGGTGGCCGTATTTGCCCCCATGGCCTTTATTGGCGGTTTGGTGGGCCACTTATTCAGCGAATTTGCTTTTACCATTGTGGCCACGGTGCTGTTGTCCATGATTGCCGCCCTGACCCTGGCGCCCATGCTGGCTTCCCGGGTTCTGAAAGCGGGACAGGAGGGCCGGGTCGCCCATTTGGTGGATCATGTATTCGGACGCCTGAAGGCCTTTTACGGACGCCTTCTTTTCGCCAGCTTGCGGGTTTGGCCGGCCACCGTGGCTTTGGCCCTGGTATTGACGGGAGGCATCTATTTTCTTTTCAGCATCAGCCAGAGTGAGCTGGCACCGCCGGCGAATCAGGGCATTGTTTATGTGAACGGCGTTGCCCAGCCCACGGCGACGCTGGAATACATGAATGCTTATGATCACTATCTGACGGATACGGTTTTCGACAAAATTGCCAGCCGCAGTCATAGTTTTGCGGTCAACGGGGTGGGTATTGGCGGCATGCTGTTAAATAATGAAGTGATGGCGGGTGTGGTTCTGAAGCCCGAGCGCGGCACGGTGACCACGCAACAGGTCAAAGCCAAGGTGCAGAAGCTGGCCGAGCAGGTACCCGGTATGAAACTGTCCGCTTTTGGCTTGCCGCCACTCCCCGGGGCAGCGGTCGGCTTGCCGGTGCAGTTCGTATTGACCAGTACGGGAGGCTCCTATCATCAACTGGATGGCATTTCTGCCAAGCTGGTTCAGGAAGCCAAAGCCAGCGGCCTTTTTTCTTTTGTCTGCAAAAATCTGAAGTACAACAACCAGATTCAGCAGGTGGTCATTAATCGGCAAATGGCTGCATCGTTTGGACTCAGCATGGCCGATATCGGACAAAATCTGGAGACGCTATTGGGTGGCAACTACGTCAACTACTTCGATATGGACGGTTTGAGCTATCGGGTAGTGCCACAAGTACCACCTGCGTTGCGGGCCAACCCCGATTTTCTCAAGGCCTATACCATCAAAACGCCTTCCGGCGCCGAGATTCCTCTGTCCACTTTTGTGTCCCTGAAGTCGGAATCGGCACCGACTTTTTTACCGCAGTTTCAGCAGTTGCCGGCGGTATTTATTCAGGCCAACCCAGCCCCTGGCGTGTCATTGGGACAAGCGCTGCAGTTTTTGCAATCTCATGCGCAAAAAATTCTTCCCGGTGGGGATCAGATCCATTATGCCGGCGTATCCCGCCAGTATGTGCATCAGGGTAATGCGCTGGCGGTCACTTTTGCATTTGCCCTGCTGATGGTGCTGCTCCTGCTCGCGGCGCAGTTCAACAGCTTCCGGGATGCTCTGGTGGTGCTCACGGCTGTTCCGGTGGCGCTGTTTGGGGCGTTGTTGCCTATCAGTCTCGGCGCTTCCAGTGTCAATATTTACTCGGAAGTAGGGATGGTCATGCTGATTGGTCTGATTGCCAAGCAGGGAATTCTGATTGTGCAGTTTGCCCGGGGCATGCAGGAAGAAAAGCAACTGGACAAACGCCATGCTGTCGTGGAAGCCGCCACTTTACGGCTACGTCCCATTTTGATGACGGTGGCAGCCATGATTGCCGGAGCCGTGCCCCTGCTTTTTGCCAGTGGTGGTAATGCCGATGCCCGATTCTCCATGGGTCTGGTCATTGTCAGTGGCCTGGGCTTTGGGTCCCTGGTGTCCCTGTTTGTGATTCCGGCCTTTTATGTGTGGTTTGGGCGATCGGTGCATCACCATGCGTTAAAGGCGGAGTCGTGAGTCATGTTGACCAACAAATACCTGCTTAACAAATCCCTCCAAAAGGTTTTTACTGGCGATTCCTCTCTCATTATCAAAGGAGCGCATTATGCCTAAAGTTCTGGTTCTTTATCATAGTTTGTGGGGGCACATTGAAACAATGGCGGGCGCTGTTGCCGAAGGGGCAAGCTCTGTAGAAGGGGTCACTGTGGACATCAAGCGGGTGCCCGAAAGCATGTCGGCAGAAAAGCTGGCGGCGGTACATGCCAAAACCGGGCAGGCGGCCCCGGAGGCGCATCCTGATGATCTGGCGAATTACGATGCCATTATATTTGGTACGCCGACGCGCTTCGGGAATATGAGCGGACAAATGCGCAACTTTCTGGACCGCACCGGAAACCTCTGGCAGGAAGGTAAACTGGTGGGAAAGGTCGGCAGTGTATTTGCCAGTACGGCAACCCAGCACGGTGGCCAGGAAACGACCATTACGTCCTTTCATACCTTTTTGTTTCATCAAGGGATGATTGTGGTAGGGGTGCCCTATAGTTGTCCGGAACTGACCAACATGGATGAAATCACGGGCGGAACACCCTACGGCGCCACAACGCTTTCCAAAGGCGATGGCAGTCGTCAGCCCAGCGCCAATGAGTTGGCGATTGCCCGGTTTCAGGGGCAGCACGTAGCGGCTATTACTCAAAAACTAAGCGACTAATTTGCTGGTGGCGCACGGTAAAAAATGTTTACTGTGCGTCTTGTGGATCTGCGTATTGAACATGCGTTGTGATTTATTGTCAGTCAGCACAAGGTGGGAGATTTCGTTCAGATAAACGATACCATGGGAACCATCGAAGAAATCGGGTTGTTTTTTTACCGGTATCAACACCCCGAACAATGACCGGCTTTATCACGGCAATGCCAAAGTGCTGGACGGTACCATTGAAAACTATTCATCCAATGCCTATCGTCGTGTTGAACTCAAGTGTCAGTTGGCCAGCGATGTTGATCATGTGCATGCCAGCGAACTGCTGCGCCAGAATCTTGCAAAAATTCCCAATGTGCTCAGTGATCCTGCGCCACTGGTCGAAATTTTGAATTTACGGATATCAGCCCCAAATGGGCGGTTTTTCGTTACGGTTTGGCCAAACAGGTCTGGATCGATCAGCAGGGTACCCCAAAAGTCTGATTCAAGGTTTTTGTTCCCCCAATATCCCGCTGGGGGCATTTTTTATGGACAACTTTGATGGCGACGTTCCTGGCTGAACACGAAGCTATTTATCCTAAAAACGGCAGTTGCTGTGGGTGCTTTTTGCTCCATTGTTCCTTGCCTGTTGTTCTAAGGCTCATCCTGCTGTCAGGAGAGAACTCGCCCTACGGGCTCAAACAGCTCTCCTGACGGGCGCTGGATTTCGCCAAGAACAACAACGGCTCAGAACAAAAGTCGCTGCAAAGCACCCACGGCAACTGCCGTTTTTAGGTTTATTCAGCTGGCCTTGCTGGCCGCTATTTCTCGAATGATTTGTTTTCTCAACAGGGCTGCGCGGTCAAGTTTTGCTGGTTTCCTGTGGTAATGCCCCATGACCGAAACGATGTCCCCATAGTGTAACAGGGCGTAAACCTTGCGTGCGTTTTGGTAAGGTTCCTCCACGCAACCCGCACTTTGGGGCCAGCCGTAGCCTTTGCGCGGATAAAAGTGAATGGCGCGGCCATCGTAAAAGTAATTTACGAAATGCACATTGGGCGCGGTATAGTGTTGCCAGCGGACATGATATCCATGATAAATACTTCGGTCTGAGGCAGGCAGTAAATGGTATTGCTGGGGGCTGACCGCAATAGGGAATTTACCGGTCATGGTAGTTTTGGCAAGGCGCTGATAAATTGGCCAGCTACCATCTGGGGTGGAGTGCATGACCCCGGTGTTGACGACTGTCCGGTAAATCCATTGTCCTTTTCCCTGGGGATTGGGTGGCACCTGCCAGATCTGCAAGTGCTCCGGGTGCGTGCTCTTGTCTACCTTAATCCATTGAAATGGAAAACGATTTTTTGGGATTGGCGCGCGTAGGGCCGAGAGGACTTCCGGAGTGACCCGCCCGCGTGAAATGCCTCGGCGATTGAGCAAATGATCTGCGCGTTCAAACTGGATCAGGCCGCTACGAAAAGCGGGATTATAGGGAGAATATCCCCAGTTGTTGGAAATTTTTTGCAGGGCCCGGGGCACGGGAATATTCCATGCGGCGACTGTATGCAGGCCCCCATAACGACCCATATACGTGCCATAAACCAGGTGTACGTATCCAGTAAGGGCGAGAATTTGCCAGACTTGTTGCCAATCTTGCGGGTTTTGTGTGCCGGTACTGGTACTGGTACTGGTACTGGTACTGGAATCAAATGTGTTGGCGAAGGCTGAAGCATTTGCTGTTAATGCGCCTGTTACGCAGGCTGCAGTTAGAATGGCTCCTATTTTTGCAGAAAGAAACCGGGAACGTGATTTTTGATGGTGATGGCGTAGTTTCATACGGATATTCGACACGTCTGGATGATTTTAGTTCTCTGGCTCAGGCTCATGCATGGTATTTTTGATGATTTTTAATAATTTTTGGCAACGATTGATTTCGGCATCCATAATGGCAATTTGATCGTCCACTTCCGTGCGTGTACAAATATTTATGGATTGCAGCACTTCGGCACATTGCTCTTCGACAATGTCCAGCCGTGTTTCCAGTATATTCAGAACATCAAGCAGTGTGGGATAATGATCTTTTTCGGATTTCCCACGGGTTCTTAAGGGCTTATGTTGAAACCGTTTAATCAAAATATGCTCATATCATGATAAATGAACCAGACCAATATCCTGTCTGCCAAGCACCAGTTTTTTGACCGAAGAAAAGTAGTGTTTGTAACGCATGATCTCGACAGAGAGCTCAAAACATTGGTCTGCTATGGTTTCGACATTTTCCGACGGCATGGATTTGCGGACTTCGCCGAGGCGGTCTGCAAGCCGTCCATAACGGGACTCGATATTTTCAATAATATCCAGCGCCGTACTTAAAGAGTTTTCATCATATATCGTAGACATTTTTTACCCCGTTTTAAAAAAGGCGATGTTCTGTTTCAGAAAATATTCAGAACATCGCCCATACGCTTTTAGTGCGCTCCGTAGGCCATCTTTTTACTGAAGCGGCCACGGAATACCCAAATCTGATACCAGTTGTACATGATCATGATGGGGAAGAAGCCCGTCATGAACAGGGTGAATACGGCAATGGAATCTGCCGGATTGGCCGCCTGCACAATGGTCCAGGTATTAGGCACCACGTAGGGGAAAATGGTCGCCCACATGGCCGCCCACAACAGGGCCACCACGCCAATACCCCACATCATCGCGCTGAAGTCCTTACGTACGGAGTGATTGGTGGAGGACTTGAAGGCGAAAATGAGCACGATAATGAACCAGATCAACCAGATCCACCAATCCGAACCGGTCCACTTGGCAGCCGCCCAGGGGAAGATGGCATAAGACCAGATCAGCGTCACCACAATGGCGGCCAATGCCAGCAAAGAAACGATGTTTGTCCAGGCGCGGGCCCGTTCATGAATGGAATCACCGGGAATGAAGCGGGCACATAAATACAGCCCCCCGGCAAGACTGGCGGCGATAACGGCACCAACCCCCGTCCAGATGGAGAAAGGCGTCAAAAAGTCGAGGATCCCTCCCGAAAAATGCATGACAGGAGTGGTGTAATCCTGGGCAAAAACGCCATGGGCGGCGAGGCCAGACTGCATGGCCAATCCCGATTTCATGGGAAAACCCTGGAGGGTAGCACCCAATGAAACACCGGCAAAAAAGGTCGCAAATAAACTGCCGACAGCAAACGCCCAACCCCAGAACCGTTTGCTTTTCTTGGCATGAATGTGAAATTCGAAGGCCACTGCCCGGGCAATAATGCCCCAGAGCGCAAACATCAGTGGAATCATCAGATAATTGAAAGCCGAACCGTAAACCAGTGGAAAGGCGCCGAAAAGCACGCCACCTGCCACGACCAGCCAGCTTTCATTACCGTCCCACATGCCGGCCATGGAGGCCATAATGGCGCCGCGTTCTTCTTCGTCCTTGGAAAACACAGCGAAAATGCCAGCGCCCAGGTCCGTACCGTCCGTGGCGATGTACAGGAAAAAAGCGAGTGAAAGGAGCAGCCACCACCAGGTCGTCAATGTCCCGGCGATGCGTCCTATTGATAAAAGATCCATAAATGACTCCAGTAGCTTGTGCGGGGAGCTCTGCTCCCCGTCATGATTTTGAAAACGTCAGAAAGCGCTGATCAGCGATCCGAACGCAACATGGGCTTGCTGGCGAAGGTCGGCGTCACATGACCGCCACCGGCTTTAACATCTGCAGCATCCGCATGATCATGATCAAACAGCGTGCTGGAGTCTGGAATTCCATCCACCCCTTTCTTGATGACGCGCGTAAAGAAGTACCAGGAACCTGCCCACACGGTGAGTTCGAAAATGATGTAACCCACCCACCAGATGATTTCCATGGCGACAGGCATATGGCTGGTTCCCTGATAGGTCCGCATCAGGCCGTTAACCACCCAGGGTTGCCGTCCCACTTCACGGGTCCACCAACCACACCAGATGGCCAGGTAAGGCAGGAATGCAGAGAACACCAGAGCCCGCAGAAACCAGGGGCGCTTACGCAATTCTGTAGCATTGAGCTTGCCACGCAGGCGCAACCAGTTACCCCAGATGGCGATAAAGAAGAGGAAGAAGCCGATGGCTACCATGACCCGGAAAGAGTAGAAAGGTACCCAGACATCGGGGCGATCTTTGGCCGGGAAGCTGTCCATGCCCGTAACCTTACCATTCAGGGTATGGGTTTCGAGCAGGCTCAGTACATGCGGAATGGTAATCGCAAACACATTACCGTCATTTTTGGCGTTGGGAATGGCAATCAGATGCCAGCCGGTATTCACTTTGCCATCGGGCAAATAGGTGTGATAGTGGCCTTCCATAGCCGCCAATGAAGTCGGCTGGGTATGGGCGACTACACGACCAATACTGTCACCAATGAAAATCTGCAAAGGCGTAACAATGATCAAGGCCAACAGTGCTGGTTTAAGCAGCTTGGTGAAAAGGTCAGCGTTACGGTTTTTCAAAATGAAAAATCCGCTGAGTCCAACCAGTACAAATAATGCCAATTCCACAGTGGCCACCCACATGTGAGGAAAGCCCCACTGGAAATTGTCATTGAGAATGGCATTCCACCAGTTGGTCACCTGGAACAGTCCATCTTTCAGGACAACGCCATCAGGCGTCTGCATCCAGGAGTTGGCTACCAGAATCCACATGGCCGACAAGGAAGAAGACAACCCGACGTTGAAAGTGGCAAACAAATGCATGCCCTTGCTGATCTTGCCCCAGCCAAACACCATCAGGCCGATGAAACCGGCCTCATACATAAAGGCGGTAATGGTTTCAAAGCCAAGGATGTTGCCGAAGAAGGGGCCGACGGCCTGAGAGAAAGGACCATAAAGAATACCAAAGGCCATTTCCATGGTGACGCCGGTGGCGACACCTGCGCCAAAATTGATGATGAAGATTTTTTCTACAAAGCGGTTGAGTTTGTACCAACGCTCATTGCCAGTACGTAGCCAGGCGACTTCCATGATGAAGAGCAGCCAGGACATGCCGATCGTCATAGGCGTCCAGAGAATGTGCATGGAAGTAATCCAGGCAAAATCCAGACGGCTGAGCAAGATCGGGAGAGAGTTTTCGATGATCATAACTTCCACCCCATAAATTTTGTGAATAAGACAAACTTTGTTGCACCGACACTCTTGCAAGGCTTATGCCAATATTACTAATTACTGTAATGCTTTGAATTCTGTTCGACTGGTCGGATGTTTGCATCATTTGCGGTTGATATGCACCGCCATAAAGTGGTTTAAAACCACCAGTGGTGAAAATTAAATACAACAAAAAAGTGTTATTATTTTTTTATATTATCTATTTCGTTTATCAGGAGGCGCTGATAAATGGCTTTCCACAGAATCAGGCAGCGCATGTGTTATATTCTGTGTTTTGAATGGTCCGGAAACAGGTGCGTTGACATGATGCATGTCACTGAAGAAAAGCAGCATCGGGATTTTGCTACAGAGGTGTTGAGCGCGCTGTTAGCCACAGACCCAAACGAAAAAGTGACACAGGTTCGGGCACTGCACTGTACGGGTGCAGTGCAGGTGGTACTGTTGCCTTGTCCCGGTATCCCGGGGCGACCTGCCCGTCCTGAGCTGGTCGCGCCCAAAAAACTACCCAGACGCCGGGCGCTGAGCACCCAGGCCGGTCGTTTTGCCCTGCTCCATGCCTTGGCTCACATTGAATTTAATGCCATTAACCTGGCTTTGGATGCGCTTTGCCGTTTTGTCGGTCTGCCCGTAGCCTATTACCAGGACTGGCTGCAGGTTGCCCAGGAAGAGGCGGAACATTTTGTTCTGCTGCGCGGGCTGCTCCAGGCTATGGGTGGTGATTATGGTGATTTACCTGCCCATGATGGTCTCTGGGAAATGGCTATGGATACAGCGACTGATCCTCTGGAGCGTATGGCGCTGGTACCGCGTGTTCTCGAGGCGCGAGGTCTGGATGTGACTCCGGCTATCCGCGAGCGATTGCAGGAGGCAGGAGATTGCGCCGCCGCCGCTGTGCTGGAACGTATTGAAAGCGATGAGCGTGGTCATGTAGCCATTGGGAGTCGCTGGTTCCGTTATTTGTGCAAACAACGTGGATTGGATGCAGAACAGGCTTTTCGCCAGTTGCTGCAGGAACGCTACCGGGGCCGTATTCAGGGGCCGTTGGCCCTGGAAGCGCGGCGCGCCGGAGGTTTTTCCGAACAGGAGTTGCTGTGGTTACAAGAATGTGTCGCCCAGAATCAGCGCCCGGTGATGGGTTCTGCGGCGGAGGAGAAATCGGCGCATGTCTGAATCGGCCACCACCCGTATTCTGGGTATTGAAAGCTCCTGTGATGAGACCGGCCTGGCTCTGTATGACACCCTCCAGGGTTTGCTGGGTGAAGTCCTGTTCAGCCAGATTGATCTGCATGCGCCTTACGGCGGGGTGGTTCCAGAGCTGGCCTCCCGGGATCATGTGCGCCGGCTACCGCTGCTGCTGGAACAACTCATGCTGCAAACCGGGGGGCAACGCCCCGATGCCGTAGCCGTCACGGCGGGGCCGGGATTGATTGGCGCCTTGCTGGTGGGCGTGAATTTTGCGAGGGCGCTGGCCTTTGCCTGGGATATTCCGGTTATTCCCGTTCATCATCTGGAAGGGCACCTGCTTGCCCCCCTGCTCAATGGCGTGGTGCCCTTTCCTGCGGTGGCTTTATTGGTTTCCGGTGGGCATACCATGCTTATTGAAGTGCGGGGGCTGGGTGATTATGTTTTGCTGGGTGAGACCCTGGATGACGCAGCTGGTGAGGCTTTCGATAAAGCCGCTAAAATGCTGGGACTAGGTTATCCAGGAGGGCCGGCTCTGGCAGCTCTGGCGGAAGGTGGTGACCCCGAGGCATTTCGTTTGCCAAGACCTCTTTTGGATCGTCCTGGCATGGACTTCAGCTTCAGCGGGTTGAAAACAGCCTTTCGTCTGGCCTCCATGAAAGTCCCTGAAGAGGATATGACCCAGAGAAAAAATCTGGCTGCCAGTTTTCAGCAGGCGGTGGTCGACACCCTGTTTCGGAAATGCCAGCGCGCCTTGCAACACACCGGTCTGAAGCGTTTGATTGTGGCGGGCGGGGTGGGAGCCAATCGTGCCTTGCGCAATGCTTTGCAAAGCCTGGCTGCAGAGGGCGTAGAATTATGTATCGCCGATTTGGCCCATTGTACGGATAATGCCGCAATGATTGCCCTGGCTGGCGCCCTGCATCCCGAAATGGCCCAGTCTGCCAGTGCCGATTTCCCGGTACGGGCGCGTTGGTCGCTGGTCAAGGAGGAAGCATGACGGGTGAATCTTTTTCTCTGGATACGGTGGTTGAAGAACGGGCCGCCGTCGATCCGGATTTTCAGCAAGGTCTGGACTGGCAGCAGACCGGTCATCCCGAAGAAGCGGCAGAAGCCTTCAGGCGTTCATTGGACGCGGATCCTGGCAGCGCATTGATCTGGACGTTTTATGCCTGGGCACTGGCGGCATCGGGGGACAGTCATGGCGCAATTGCCGCCTGCCGACGGGCCATCGCCTGTGACGCCGAGTGGGGACAGGCCTGGAATGATCTTGGCGAATACCTCATGGATACCGGACGGGAAAATGAAGCTCTTTTTGTGATTCGGCGGGCGCTGAAATCCCGGCATTTTGATGCGCCGCATCTGGCGCAAATGAATCTGGCGCGCTATTACCTGCATCAGGGCAGCATGCGCCGTGCCCTGGCCGCTGCTCAGGAAGCGCAGCATTTGGCGCCTGGATTTCGTCCTGCCGAAAAGCTGGCGCAATGGATAGACGAACGCATGCAGGAATGGAATATCCGCGATTAGGATTTTTTGAAGGGCGTTTCGCGGCCATCGAGCAGGCGCTGAATATTACTGCGATGCCGCCAGAGGATCAGGATGACCAGCACGATAATCAGGGCATGCAGGCTGCTGCTGGCAGACAAAGCAAAAACAAGGGGGATCGAGCTGGTGGCGGCCAGCAGCGCGGCGAGGGAGGACACCCGCATGACGGCAAAAACCACTATCCATACACCCAGCACCGATAATCCCAGTAACGGCATCAGCGCCAGCAGGGTACCCATGGCCGTAGCCACTCCCTTACCCCCCCGAAATCCAAAATAAACGGGATACAAATGGCCGAGAAAGGTCGCCAGTGCGACGGCGGCCAGGATCCAGCCTTCCGCACCCAGCCATCGGGCGACCACAACGGGAATGACGCCTTTGATCAGATCGCCACAAAGCGTCAGGGCTGCGGCCTTTTTGCCGCCGATGCGCAGAATGTTGGTTGCCCCCGGATTCCCGGATCCGGATTGCCGGGGATCACCCAGGCCCATGGCGCGACCTACCAGAATGGCGGTCGCGACAGAGCCGATCAGGTAGGCACCCACAATGAAAACAATATCAATAATGACAGACATGCAGTGCGTTGGCCCGGAAAAGCGCTATTATAGGCCCAGACGCGACGCCTTGTCGCATTTTTCGGGATGCCTATGGATATTCTTTTTGTGCGGGAGCTGAAAGTAGATACCCGCATCGGTATTTATGACTGGGAACGGCAGGTCAAGCAGACCGTTTTGATTGATCTGGAAATTGCCGCCGACACCCATGCTGCCGCCCAATCGGACAAGGTGGAGCAAACCATCAATTATCAGACGGTCTGTCAACGCCTGGTCAGTCACATCAGTGCTTCTGAAGTGGAGCTGGTGGAAACACTGGCCGAGCAGATTGCCGATATTATCCGGGGTGAATTCGCTGCACGTTGGGTACAGGTGACGGTGCACAAACCGGCGGCGGTGCGGGGCACCCGTGATGTAGGGGTACGCATAGAAAGGGGCAAGGATTAACCCAGGCTGAAACAGTCTGCGTACAGGTCGTGGTCGTCCGCCCGGGTGATCTGCACGGCCAGGCGATCACCGACCTTGAGGCCGCCCGCATTACTCAGGTGGACCACACCGTCTATTTCCGGCGCATCGCTGACCGAGCGGGCTATGGCCCGGCCCCCGCGTTCCAGGGCATCTACCAGCACCTCACGACGCTGACCCACATGGCGCTGGAGCCGTGCACGGCTGATGCCTTCCTGCACCCGCATGAATTCGCCGCGACGTTCTTCCCTGACTGCTTCCGGAACGGCACCGGGCAAGGCGTTGGCGGGTGCGCCTTCGACCGGAGAGTAGGCAAAACAGCCCACCCGGTCCAGTTCGGCAACGCGCAGAAAATCCAGCAGTTCTGAAAATTCGGCTTCGGTTTCACCGGGAAAACCGACAATAAAAGTGCTGCGGATGGTCAAATCGGGCACCTGTTGCCGCCAATGGGCAATGCGCTCCAGCGTTTTTTCGGCAGCAGCAGGGCGGCGCATGGCCTTGAGAATCCGGGGGCTACCATGCTGCAGGGGCGCATCCAGATAAGGCAGGATTTTTCCCTCTGCCATGAGCGGCAGCAATTCATCAATATGGGGGTAGGGGTACACATAGTGCAAACGCACCCAGACACCCAACTCTCCCAGTGCCGCACAAAGATCGGTGATCCGGGTTTTGATGGGGCGCCCATCGTGAAAGGCCGTGCGATATTTGCGGTCGACGCCGTAAGCTCCGGTGTCCTGGGAAATCACCAGCAATTCCTGGACGCCTCCAGAAACCAGGGCTTCGGCTTCCCGCAAAATATCACCGGGTTCGCGACTGACCAGTTTGCCACGCATGCTGGGAATAATGCAGAAACTGCAGGACTGATTGCAGCCTTCGGAAATTTTCAGGTAAGCGTAGTGCGCCGGAGTCAGGCGCAGACCCTGGGGAGGAACCAGATCGGTATAGGGGTCATGGAGGGGCGGTAGCGCGCTGTGAATGGCCTCCAGTACCGCGCCAGACTGCTGTGGACCCGTAACGGCCAGCACCCTGGGGTGCACATTGCGGATAAAGTCCCCGTTATCCTTGGCCCCCAGACAACCGGTGACGACCACCTTGCCATTTTCATCGAGGGCTTCGCCAATGGCTTCCAGCGATTCTGTCACCGCTGCGTCAATAAAACCGCAGGTGTTGACTACCACCACATCGGCGTCGGCGTAATCGCCTACCAGCAGGTAGCCCTCAGCCCGCAACTGGGTAAGGATACGCTCGCTGTCCACGGTGGCTTTGGGGCAGCCCAGGCTGACGAAGCCGACTTTCGGGGTTTTGCCGGGATGCTTATTCAAAAGGTGTTACTCACGCTGACCACTCCGGGGACGGCGCCGACAATGCGTTCCACCACCTGTTTGAGATCTATGACCGCGTTCGGACAACCCGCGCAGGCGCCCTTCATGCGCACCCGGACATCGCGCTGGACAATATCCACCAGCTCAATATCGCCACCATCGCGCATGAGAATGCGGCGCACGGTGTGCACGGCTTCGGCGACCGCCTCGGGGTCGGGCAGGGGGTCATCCGGACCATAACGCTTCTGACGGTCCAGTCCACGGGCGGCCATGGCCTGGGCATGGGCAATTTTGGCTGCGGCCAGCGGGTCCTGCTCTTCCAGAGCATCCAGTTCTTCTTCGCTGTAAAAGCGGATGGGGGCTTTGCTATTCATGGAATCAATATAACATGCGCCCGCCATCGACGACGAGGTTATGGCCGGTGGTATATTGGGCGTCAAAAAGCAGATAAGCCACCGCCGAGGCAATATCCTGAGGATTCCCTATCCGCTTCAGGGCGTTGCGCTCCAGCAGTGCCTGTTTATCTCCATCCGGAGGGTCATGATTTTCTGCCCAGAGCACTACGCCGGGAGAAACACTGTTGACGCGAATATCCGGACCGAGTTCTTTGGCCAGGGAGCGGGTCAGCGCCAGTAGACCCGCTTTAGTGACGCTATAAGGCAAATAAGAGCGCAGGGGAATCTCGCCATGAATGTCACCGATGTTGACTACGGCTCCGTGACTGCGGCGTAAATGGGGGGCTGCTGCCTGGGTCAGGAACAGGGGCGCACGCAAATGAATGGCCTCCATTCGCTGCCAGTCCTCAGGCGTGATGTGCGCAAAAGGGCTGGACTGATAAATGGAGGCGTTATTGACGAGACCATCCAGGCGGCCGAAATGCGCCACGCTGGCAGCAATGAGCTGGGCGGGGAAATCCACGGCGGCCAGATCCCCGGCGATCAGCAAACATTCTGTACGGTATTGATGGCGCAGTTCGGCGGCCAGGGCTTCGGCATCACTGCGGGATCGCCTATAATGCAGGACCAACCGGCCGCCTTCGGCGGCCAGTTGCCGGGCGATGGCGGCCCCCACCCTGCGGGCGGCGCCAGTGATCAGAACAACTTTTTCGGTAGCTTTCAAGAGGATTCCATGCGCGCAGAGCGTCCCGATTTTTTAACCCATTCCCAGGGAGGGCGCAAGGCCAGCCTGCCGGTTCCGGATGCTGCTGCGCAAGCCCATTCGGCGCTTTTGCTGGAGCGGATTCGTGCCGAAATTCAGGCGGCAGGGGGTGTCATTTCCTTTCGCCGCTACATGGAGATGGCGCTGTATACCCCCGGCTTGGGATATTACATGGCGGGGCAAAACCGCCTGGGTGCCGACGGCGATTTTATGACCGCCCCGGAGATGGGTTCGGTACTGGGCAGGGTGTTGGCACGGGTGCTGGCCCTGTTGCTACAAACGGATGCGCATAATGACGGTATGCTTGAATTTGGCGCAGGCCGTGGTTTTCTGGCGCAACAAATTCAGCAATGCCTGCCGATGATTCCTTATACGGTGCTGGAACTCAGTCCCGATCTGCAGGCCCAGCAACGGGCAATGCTTCCCTCAGTCAATCATGTGCAGCAGCTACCCGCGCACTGGCGCGGCGTCATGCTGGCCAATGAGGTGCTGGATGCCATGCCGGTAGTGGTTGTCGAAACAGATGATCAGGGCGTGTTGCGGGAGCGTGCGGTGCGCTGGAATGGAGAAGGGCTGGAATGGGCCTGGATGCCGGAGCCTTATGGCATTGAGGCACTCGACCCCGGTCTGCTGCCGCTGATGGCGCAGTGGCCTGAACATTACCGTACTGAATTACACCCTCTGGCCACCGCCTGGTTACGGGAAGTGGCGGACTCCCTGCAGTCCGGGGCGTTGATACTGATTGATTACGGCCATGAGGCGGGAGAGTATTATCATCCTCAACGTCAGTCGGGCAGTTTGCGCGCCTATTATCGCCAGCACTGGCTGGATGATCCTTTTTATTGGCCGGGATTATGTGATCTGACGGCCCATGTGAATTTCAGCGCGTTACTGCATGCTGCGCCAACGCTTGGTCTGGAAGTGGATTTTTACGGAAATCTCGCCCGTTTTCTGGTGGAGCATGGTCTTGCCGAAGTGTATGTAGAGATGGCCGCCGGGCAGGAGGTCGCAGCCCTTTTCGCATTGAATAATGAAATCAAACGCCTGACCCTCCCTCAGGAAATGGGCGAAAGCTTCAAGGTGTTGATTCTGAAAAAGAGAGAAAAAATATGACGATAACCATTTATGGTATTCGCAATTGCGATACGATGAAAAAAGCTTTTGCCTGGTTGAACGCGCAGGGTTGGTCTTATAATTTTCATGATTATAAAAAAGCCGGAGTGGCCCTGACAGACCTGCAGCATTGGGCGACGCTGTGGGGCTGGGAAGCGCTGATGAATCGCAAGGGGACGACCTGGCGGCGTTTGCCCGAAGCCGCGCGTGACTGCCAGGATGCAGACACGGCTTTTGCCTTGTTGATGGCGCAGCCCAGTCTGATCCGTCGCCCCATTCTCATCAGCGGTGATCAGGGCGTGCTGGGCTTTGATCCGGAACGTTGGCTTCAGATCACCCGAGAGTAACGGACCGACTTTTGTGGCAGGTAAGCATCAAAAACCATACAGACATGACGGATCAGGAGGCGGCCTTGGGGAGTTACCTGCAGCTTTTCTGCATCCATCTGAATCAGCCCGTCCTCTTCCAGTTGCTTCAGGGCGGGCAGGCAATCGTTAAAATGGGTTTTGAAATGGATGCCGTATTGCTGCTGTAGTGCCGCAAAATCCAGGCGAAAATCGCAGGTCAGCCGGTTGATGATATGCCGGCGCAGCAGGTCTTCTTCATTCAGGCGTATGCCCTTTTCCACGGGAAGATGACCATGATCCAGCAGCTCTCCCCAGGTATCCAGATCCTTGATATTCTGGCTGTAATTGGGGCCGACCATGGCAATGGCACTCATGCCGAAGGCGAGCAGGTCACTTCCCGCATGGGTGGAATAACCCTGGAAATTACGATAGAGGCTTCCTTCCCTTTGGGCCAGGGTCAGTTCGTCTTCTGGTAAGGCGAAATGATCCATGCCGATATACACATATCCGGCTTGCTGCAGTGTTGAGATACTTTCCGCCAGAATGCGCAGCTTGTTTTCGGGAGAGGGAATATCCGTTTCCAGGATGCGCCGCTGCGGCGGAAAGCGTTCGGGGAGATGGGCGTAATTGAATACCGATAATCGATTGGGGCGGAGGGTAATCACTGCTTCCAGGGTGCGGGCAAAACTTTCCGGAGTTTGTAACGGCAATCCATAAATCAAATCCAGACTGATGGAGCGAAAACCCAGGGACCTTGCCCCGGCCATCACTTCAGCCAACAGTTCCAGACTTTGTTCCCGATTTACGGCTTTTTGCACGGCAATATCCAGATCCTGCACGCCAATACTGATGCGATTAAAGCCGGATTCCCGGAGGCGCTTGAGGGTGCCCGGTTCCAGAGCGCGGGGATCGATTTCAATACCATATTCTCCCCGATCATCGGGCAGGAACTGAAAATGCCGATGAATACTGTTCAGCAGAGTGGTCAGATCATTCTGACGCAAAAAGGTGGGAGTACCACCGCCAAAATGCAGTTGCTCTACCGGACGGCTGGCATCCAGATGATTGAGATACAACGCCATTTCTTTTTCCAGCCGCGCGACATAAGGACTGCCCCATTCGTGATGACGGGTGACTACCTTGGTGCAGGCGCAATAAAAACAGAGGTGTTCACAAAAGGGAATGTGAAAATACAGGGACAGTGGCCTGGCTTGATGGTTGGACGCCTGCAGTGCCCTGATCAGATCGGTCTCGTCAAAATCTGTGCGGAAGTGCGGCGCTGTTGGATAAGAGGTATAGCGCGGCCCCGCCTGATCGTAGCGCCGGATGAGATCGGGATCGACAATCACGCTTTGTTCGGGATCAGTATGCACGGGACGCCCTCTTTTTCAGACAGGGAATTTACTCAGATCATACGCCCTGAATATCTTTTACTCCAAGCAGATTTGCAGCCACACTGGCCCGGATTTCCTCCAGAAAGGCGCGCATGTGCTCTTGTTCCGACTGCTCAGCCGTGGTGGCTGCCTGCAAAGTCTGCCAAAGACCTTGAGGACCCAGTGGCAGGGCGCGCACATAACCCTTTTCACCGTAGCTCCCCACCGCCCAGGAAGGGAGAGCGGCTATACCCTGACCCGAGGCCACCAGTTGCAGGATGATGACCGTCAGTTCGGCATGCCGCCGGCGCCAGGGCTGGATGCCAGCGGGCTGCAGAAACTCCCGGAACAAATCCAGACGTCGGTCTTCCACCGGATAGGTGATGAGGGTTTCTTCCAGAAAGTCGGCGGGCTCCAGATAAGGCTTGCTGGCCAGGGCGTGGCGAGGATTGACCAGAGCGACCACTTCGTAGGCAAACAGGGGATGCAGGGTGATATCTGCGGCCATGGCATCTGGGGCGGTCAGTACGGTCAGGTCAGCCTGATGACTTTGCAGGAGGGGCAGAGGGTCCTGTTGAAAACCGGACACCAGGTCCATCTCAACGTCCGGCCAGTTTTCCCGGAAATGATCCATGGCGGGGGTCAGCCAGTCAAAACAGGTATGACATTCCACGGCAATACGCAGGCGTCCACTGTTGCCCAGCGCCCGACGTTTAAGTTCTTCCTGCAACTGCCGCACGCGGGGCAGGACTTCCCGCGCTGCCGCCAGCAATTCTTCACCGGCAGGGCTGAGGCGCAACTGGCTGCCCCGTTCGCGGTCCAGAATGTTGACACCAAATTCCGCTTCCAGACCACGGAGCTGATGGGACAGGGCGGACTGGGTCAGATGCAGGCGTTGGGCTGCGGCAGCCAGACTGCCAAACTGGGCGACAGCTTCGATGGTGCGCAGGTGGCGAATTTCAATGGGCATGGCAGGCTCGATTCAGGCTGTTTCCAGATCGCATTGTCCCACGATCATCGCGTCCTGCAACATGCTTTAATCCTCAAAATGGCAGTCGGCGCGGACCAAAGTCGTTGCAAAGCTTCCAGGCCGACTGCCGTTTTATGATGATGGATACCCCTTTCAACCCGTTTCTGCCATAATCGTTATATCCATATAGAAATAACGTCACAAAAAGTTCATAAAACTGTCATCATCTTGTCATATAGCCTCGTTATTATGCCCACAGTGTTGCAAAGAACCCTAAATCGAGGAGGTCACATGTTGAAGAAAAACCGCGTTGTCATTGCACTGTTTGCGGCCCTGAGTGGCTTTGCTGCTATCGCCCATGCCGACACCAGTTCCACAGAAAATACCCTGGCTGACTTTTTTATGCACAGCAAGGTGGATGGACAAATTCGTTCTTACTATTTTGATCGGTTCTTTGGAAAGAATGCCACAAATCTCAGCGCCTTCTCGCTGGGTGGCTACATTAACGTGCATACGCCTTCTGCAGCGGGTTTCAGCGCTGATGTAGGTTTTTACACGGCTAATAGTCTGGGTGCCAATCGGGTTAATCCCGATGCTACCTTGATGGGTACCGCAGACTCCACAAATGCCTTGGGTCAGGCTTATCTGCAGTACGCCATTCCCGATGTGGTGATGATTCGGGCGGGTAACCAGGAAGTTAACACCCCTTTTGTGAATGGCTCCGACTCCCGTGCGATTCCGGCCACCTACCAGGGCATTTTTGCGCAAGTGACGCCTTACTGTGGCTGGAACATTTATGGTATGCGGATGTTCCGCTGGAAGAGTCGCACCTCAGGTGATTATTACCGCGATAACCTGTATTACAACACTGGTTTCGACGGTGACCCCATTTATGGTGGCGCGGCTGACCTGCCCGCAGGTACGCCAGCTTCCAATGGCCTTTTGGCGTTTGGTACGAGTTACAAGAGGTACGGTATCAATGCCCAGGCCTGGTATTACAACTTCTATAACTTTACTAACATGTTCTACGGCGATGCCAGTTACACTTTGAAGACGGGCATGGGGCTGGACCCGTTTCTTGGTGGTCAAGTAGTACGCGAGTGGGATGCCAACAGTCGTTTGAATAGCAGCAATTCCGGTGTCGGCGCAATCGATCACTTCCAGGGCAACGGGGTCAACAGCACTGCCTGGGGTGTGGAAGGTGGCGTCAAATATAATCTGGATAACGCCATTCTCGGCAAAGGGGCACTGACAGCCGCTTACAATGAAATTGAATATCATCCTGGAGCCATCGGTGGTGGGGCCATTGTTTCGCCCTATACCGTCGGTTATGCAACGGATCCCCTCTATACCACGTCCATGATTCGTGGTCTGGTGGAAATGGGTCCCGGTCATGGTTTTAAAATTGGTCTGAGCCAGCATTTCCTTAACAACAGCTTTTTGTTCCAGACGGCTTATGCCCAGTACCATCTCCAGGCGGCAGGTTATGCCAACGATATCTACGGTGATCTGACTTACTTCCCCAAGGGTTTCCTCAAAGGTCTGTCCATTCGTGATCGGGTAGAAGTCGCTCATGGTGGCGGACTTCCGAATAACACCGGCTATTTCATCTACAACCGCGTGATGTTGACCTACGCATTCTAAGCGGACGCATACTGCGAAACTCAGGGAGAACAATGATGATTGCCAAAAAACATGTATTGCTCGCGGTAATGTTGATGGCGGCGGCTGGTTGTGCGGAAGCCCCCTTTCAGGGCTGTCCTGCCAACAAGGCGCCGGTAGCGGCGCCGGTGCCCGCTCCGGCTCCAGCCCCCGTTCCTGTTCCGGCGCCCATTGCGCCAGTGCAGCGTACGGTCCTGCAGAGCAAACCCATTACCATCACGGGTATCAACTTCAAGCTGAATTCTTCCAAACTCATGGGCCATGACATCCAGGTTCTGGACCAGGTCGCGGATTTTGCCCGGAAGCACAGCAGCGCGGTACTGGATGTCAATGGTTACTGCAGTAAGGTAGGCAGCTATGCCTACAACCAGCGTCTTTCAGAACAGCGCGCTGACAGTGTTGCTCAGTATCTGGAAGCGCACGGCGTGTCCCGTTCACGGATGGTGCTGAAGGGCCATTCCTACAATGATCCGGTCGCCAGCAATGCAACGCCGCAGGGTCGTTTTGCCAACCAGCGGGTAGAAATCAATTCGACCATTCAGGTGGAAAAAACCGTCAACTAACGGTCAAGATATCGCCTGATAATGTAAAGATTTTACCTCTGCAATGCTCATGGCATTGCTCCTCCTCTCCTCGCCCCGCTCTGCGGGGCTTTTTTATTACGGGGATTTCGGATTATCCCAAAAACGGCAGTTGCTATGAGTGCTTTGCAGCGACTTTTGTTCTGAGCCGTTGTTGTTCTTGGCGAAATCCTGCGCCCGTCAGGAGAGCTGTTTGAGCCCGAAGGGCGAGTTCTCTCCTGACAGCAGGATGAGCCTTAGAACAACAGGCGAGGAACAACGGAGCAAAAAGCACTCATAGCAACTGCCGTTAGGATTATCGAGAGGAGAGCTGCTGGAGAACCTGTTCGGGAAGCAGATCTTCCATGCAGCGGTGGTGCTTGAGAGGGCATTCTCTTTTGCCGCAGGGGCTGCAGGAAAGTCCCAGACGCAGGGCCACGGCGCCGGGTGACAAGGGCGGAGTCATTTGCAGGGGGGTTGATCCATACAGGGCTATGACCCGGCTGCCGACAGCCCCGGCAATATGCATCAGACCCGAGTCATTACTGACGGTGATTTCTGTCAGTGAGAGCAGGTCGATGGCTTCTGTGAGGCTGGTACGCCCACCCAGATCAAGCACTGTCGGGACAGCTTGCGCGATGGTCTGGGTGATTTCGGCGTCTTTCGGACTGCCGAAAAGCCACACTGGTCGTCCGGCCTGAGTCAGTTGCCGGGCCAGACTGACCCAGTGACGTACAGGCCAGCGTTTGGCCGGGCCATATTCTGCCCCGGGTGCGAGTGCCACCAGTCCTGCACCGGGATTTTGGATATTCAGACGTTGCAGCGTGATGGCAAGCGCACCGTGATCCACCGTCAGACGCGGTGCGGGTAAATGCTTGGGTTGCGGCAAACGTCGTGGTAACCCCAGGGCCACAAAACGATCTACCGTACGTGGCAGGCGTTTTTTATCCAGGTGGTGGCGGTCATTGAGCAGCATTTTTCGGGCACTGCCGCCAAAGCCACTGCGGTTGGGAATCTGGGCCCAGTAAGGAACCAGTGCCGATTTCAGGCTGTTGGGCAAACAGATAGACCAGTCGTAATCTTCTTTCTGGAGGGTTTCGGCTATACGGCGGCGTTCTTTCCAGCCCAGTTTGCCGTGGGGAATATCCAGAGGAATGCCGCGCCGCACTTCTGCCATGCGCGAAGCAACCGGCAGGCTGGCCGGCGGGGCTAGGACATCAATCTGCAGTTTGGGCCAGCGCCGGCGCATGACCTGCAATAATACTTGCGCCATGACCATGTCGCCTACCCAGGCAGGACCCACCAGCAGAAGGCGGGCCGGATCATAAGCCCGGGCCAGGCGGGTATTATGGGCGGCAAACGCATCTTCTTCGGCGTAAGGCGGTTCGATGGTTTCCGGTAAAGCCTCTGACATGTTCATTTGCCCAGAAGCATGATCAGCGCTTCCGCCGTAATCAGGATGATGATGATCCATTCCAGAACTGTCTCACGATTATGGCGACTGGCAACAATCATGATTTCCAGTCCTTCATGAATGGCATCGAGTTTTTCATCCAGCGCCCGGAAACGGCTGGTGAGTTCCAGATCGGCGGAAAGCTCCCGGGAGAGTATTTCCAGCCCTGGCGTTTCCCAGACAATGTCCGGATTATCCAGCACCGCAAGACGCGACAGGATTTCGGTGCGGGTCGCCGAGGTGGAGGCCAGAAAACGCAGATGACTGCCCCGGCGTCCCGGAAGACGACCGGTACGGGTGACCTCGGAGAGTAAATTCAAGGTGGTTTCCAGGAGGGTTTCGACGGCTTCTTCGTGGAGTTCGAGGGCGAGGCTTTGGGCCAGGCGCAGGGCCACCAGGAGGATGCGCTCTTCATCCAGATGCTTGAGGGTTACGCCATCCCGGCCGACGGCATCCCGCTCACCGGTTTTGATGAATAACTCTTCGACTTTCGGATTGCTGATGGCGGTAAACTGGGCCTGGATGCTGGCAATAATCCGCGCCTGCAGGGCCGGCCCCGCCCCAAAAAAACAAAGTACCCCGGAACGAAACATGGCCACCCAGGCATCCCCGTCGCGGAGCAGGCGGTGGGCGGGATTGTTATCTACCAGATCCATGTCGAAGGTTTCGTCCCAGTTTTTCAGGGCAATATGGCGTACGGGTTGAATGGCGTGAAGAATACTACTCATGCATTTATCCTTCGGGGAGTAATTTGCCAGGATTCAAAATGCCCTCTGGATCAAACAGTTTTTTGATGGCACGCTGAATGCTGAGATTTTCGGGGCTGAGTTCCAGCGGTAAAAATTCCCGTTTGGTAGAGCCGATGCCGTGCTCGCCGGAAAGCGTGCCGCCCAGGCGGAGGACCGTCTGAAAGAGTTTTTGCAGACCCTGACGGGCATGGCGCATTTCCTCATGGTTTTCGGGGTGCACCAGAAAATTGACATGAAGATTGCCGTTACCGGCATGGCCAAAGCTGACAATGTGCAGGGACTGTTCCCGGGCAATGGCTTCAATGGCTTCCAGTAAATCGCGCAGACGACTGATCGGGACGACCACATCTTCGTTGATTTTCAGTGGGGCCATGGCTTTGGTGGCTGGAGACAGGGATTTGCGCGCCGCCCAGAGTGCTGCCGTGGCCTGGGCATCTGTGGCCTCCAGGATTTCCAGATTACCGTCTCCAGCAAGGGTCTGGCGCACGGCTTCCAACTGGGCGGGGATGGTTTCGCTTTCGCCGTCGACTTCGACCATCAACAGCGCCTGACTGGCAGCGGGCAGGTCTGTTGCGGCGCCCATACTGCGTACGGCAGCCAGGGCATGAGGGTCCATGAGTTCCAGGGCGCTGGGTGTATGTCTTTGTGCCATGACCCGCTGGACCGCCGCGCAGGCGCTGGCGGTATTGGCATAGGCAGCGCGAAGCGTGGCTTTGTCCATGGGCAGGGGCAGCAGGCGCAGGGTGACTTCGGTAATCAACGCCAGCGTACCCTCACTCCCTACCAGCAGACGGGTCAGATCATAACCGACCACGCCTTTGCTGGTACGCACTCCACAGCAGAGCGTTTCCCCGCAGCCGGTGACGGCGCGCAAACCGAGTACATAATCCCGGGTCACCCCGTATTTGACAGCATGCGGCCCCCCGGCATTCATGGCGAGATTGCCACCAATCCGGCAGTAGGGACTGCTGCCCGGATCGGGAGGATAAAAAAGCCCGTCCTGGACAACATGGTCATTGATGGCGGCGGTAATCATGCCTGCTTCTACTGTGATGGTCCGGTCTGCCGGGCTGTAATCACAAACTTCCTGCATGCATTCAAAACTTATGACGGCGCTGCCGGGTACCGGTTGCGCGCCGCCGACGTTGCCCGACCCGGCCCCTCTGGGGATCAGCGGCAAATGATGGCGACGGGCGATGTGGACGATGGCCTGCACTTCTTCATGACTCCGGGGAAAAAGCACCAGGGCCGGCAGACAGCTTCCGGGGGTATCATCACGACTGTAAATGGACAGGGTATCGCTGTCATCCCGAACTCTCTCGCTGTCGAGAGCCGCACGCAGGGCCGGGAGAATGACGGCAATGCTCATGGCCGGGAATTCCGGATTTTCTGTAACAGGGCGGTGGTGCTGCGTTCGTGCCGGAAAGGAATGCTGAGCACGCGACCGCCGCGCGCCTGGACCTCGCGGGCACCGACGATATTTTCCACCGGCCAGTCGCCGCCCTTGATCAGGACGTCAGGCTGCAGTTTTTCGATGAGTTGCAAAGGGGTGTCTTCATCAAAAGGGGTGACGAAATCCACGGACTGCAGGGCCGCGAGTACCGCCATCCGATCGTCTTCCGGATTGATCGGGCGATCAGCGCCCTTGCCCAGTCGACGCACGGAGGCATCGCTGTTCACGGCGACAACCAGACAGGCGCCTTCCGCGCGGGCTTCGGCGAGATACTGGACATGGCCACGATGCAGGACATCAAAAACCCCATTGGTGAACACCAGTGGACGACGATAATCGCAGGCCTGCCTGAGCTGCTCATGGTCGTGCAGAATCCGTCCGGAAAATGACGCGACGCTATGGGGCGGAATTGGATTTTCGGCAAAGGCTGCGTCCACATCGCTGCAAAGGGCATGAATGATGACCAGATGGACTTCCTGGATGCGCGCCGTACTGGTTTCGGGGACGCGCAGCTCAATATCCGCCGCCCCCAGCAGGCCGGTAAGTTGTCCGCCATCCTTGCCGGTCATGGCCAAGGTCCACATGCCCCGAGCCTGGGCCGCACGAATGGCCTGCAGGACATTTTCGGAATTGCCGGAGGTACTGAAAGCCACCAGACAATCGCCGGGTCGGCCCAGGGCCTCCACCTGACGGGCGAATACTTGCGTGTAGGCAGAATCATTGGCAATGGCGGTCAAGACGCTGCTATCCGTGCTGAGGGCAACGGCGGGAAGGGCCATGCGATTACTTTCAAAGCGGTTGACCAGTTCGGAGGCCAGATGCTGGGCATCTCCCGATGAACCACCGTTGCCGCAACATAAAACCTGGCCGCCGTTCTGCAGTGTGGCTATCAGTCTTGCACTGGCGTCGGCGAAAGGTGCGGCGAGACTCTGTGCAGCATGTTCCTTGGTGGCGATGCTGGCGCGCAAGGCGGTATTTATCCGGTCAGGCATGGTCATGGGCTGGGTACTCTGAAAGCATCGCGAATCCACTCCGGCGCTGCGTCACCGTCAATGGCAATCACGTCAAACCGGCAAGGACGCAGACCATGCCGGGGATTGCGCAACAAAAAATATTCGGCAGTGCGAATCAAACGCTGCTGTTTCCGATGGTTGACGCTGGCGGCGGCAGAGCCTTGCCGATTATGGGTGCGCTGGCGCACTTCCACGAACACCAGCGCCTCATTATCCAGTACGATCAGGTCGATTTCCCCGGAACGGCAACGAAAATTGCGCAACAGCAATTTTAGTCCGGCCCTCAGCAGCAAAGCCAAAGCGCGATCCTCACCCTGCTGACCGAAGTTCTGGCGCGGCGAAGGCATGCGTTAATTTAGCTGCCGGGTTTGGGAATGGCTGGCAAAGGCACAATAGCGCCATTCTCTACTTCCATCCATTCCATGTCACGCACGATGCGGCCTCCTTTACCAAAATGTAAGGTTCCGGTGGCACCTTTGAGAGGCTGACTGAATTGTCTGGCGAGGATTTTTTCGGCAAGCTGGTAGGCATCCATACCAAAAGCGGCCATCCGCCACTGCGCATCACTGGCATTGGGCAGGCTCGTATGGAGGAGCGCGGCGGCCTGCGGTTTGGTCGTAGCCGGTTGAATAATCCAGGGCATATCCACGGACTCAATTCCGGAGAGATTTTGCGCATCGCTCGGGAGGGTGGCTCCATGTAAAAGTGCCGGACTGAAAATCGGGATATTACTGTTGATGGAACGGATGGCTGTGACTGCGGCGTTGGCATTTTTGCTGTCTGCGACCAGGAAAACAAAATCATGCCTTGAGATGGTCCCGCTGAGCAGTTGCTGCGCCTGACCATTAAGAGAATGACCAGGCAGATAGGTGGCGACTCCTGAGACGCTGCCACCCAGTTTTTTCCAGGTATCGATAAAATCGGCCTGAATGGCAGCGCCACTGGAATCCTGCGGATACAACACATAAACCCGTCGATAGCCTGCTGCATAGCCCTGATTGGCAATCTGACGCGCCGCAACATCCCGACTCAGACTGAAAGTATATAACCCCGGTTGTTGTACCCCGGCATCGGAACCCAGAGCAATAACCGGAGGATCTGAAGGTTTGCGTACACTGGCCACGGCATTGATGTCCTGCGGTAATAATGGCCCGACAAATATCTGGCAACCTTCCTTGACTCCGCGCTCAAAAAGCACAGCAGTATAACTGGGATTTCCGGTACTTTGCAGCAGCTTGACGGCCGGCCCGGATGCCAGCTGTTCCGCCGTTTCCATGCCAGCACTGAGGGCCTGGGAAAGTCCCGCATAACTACCGGTGGAGGGGAGCAGTGCACAAATACTGCCCTCCTGACTGCTGGTAGTGTCTGCGACGTTCAGTTCGTCATGGCTGGTAAAATTGATGGGCGGGTGGCCAGGATGCGCGGCCATCCAGGCATTGATAGCGGCTTTGCGTTGATCCGGATCAGGATTATGGCGACTGATCAGGGCAATGGCGAGCCATTCCTGTACCAAAGGATTACCACTGCGTCCCTGCCAGTTTTGAATGCGTGCCGAGGAAACAGAGTCCAGAAGAGCATGAATACGCTTATGGTTTTTGTGGATGGCAGCGCTGCTGAGCAGGCTGTCCCGTTCTATCAGAAAATTCAGGGCAGTCAGTTCATGCCCTTCCTGGGTGTATAAGGTGGCAAGGGTTCCCATGGCCTCGGCCCGCACGTTCTGAGGCGTGCTGGCGATGGTCAGCAGTTCTTCCAGATTGCCTTTGGCCCTGGGTGTCTGTCCCTGATCCATCAATCCCTGGGCGCGTACCCACAAGGCTTGTCCCCGTAAACCGTTATCGTCATGTTCCAGGCGTAGGACTTCATCGGCGAGAAGTACCGCTACCGGAGCCCTGTTGCCCTGCAGGGAGGCTTGTGCAGCCTTCAGCAAATACTGGAGTTGTGTCTTGCCCTGAACGGCCGCCGCCGCCTTGATGTAGTCTTTGGCGGCTTCCAGGTCATGCCCCTCTGCGAGTAACGCATCTGCTTGCCGGGCACTTGCCGCTTCAGGAGAGTTTGCCGCAGTGGCTACAGGAGCCGGAGCAGTACTGAGCACGGGCGCCGGCTTATGTGGCATACTCGCGCAGGCGCTCAAGGCGGCGGCGACAGCCAGTGTGGCGGTCAAACGTGGCAAATGGAATAAACTGGTCGGCAGTTTCATGAGCAGAGTGTATGGAGAATGGAGCAGTGGTTCAATGACTGAAATGCATTCCGGGCTGTTGACGATTATCGCCACCCCCATCGGCAATCTGGAGGATCTTTCGCCACGGGCCGGGCAGGCCATTGCGGGTGCCAGCCTGATCCTGGTGGAAGATCGCCGTCATGCCCAGCGCTTGTTCCAGCATCTTGGTGTACAGCCCAAAACCATGGCCCTGCACGAACATAACGAGCGGGCACTGGCCCCGCAAATTGCCCAGCGCATAGCCGCCGGTGAGCAGATTGCCCTGCTTTCTGATGCCGGGATGCCGTTAATTTCCGATCCTGGTTTTCCATTACTGGCGTTGCTGCGCGAACAGCAGTTACCGGTCACCATTATCCCCGGGCCCAATGCCGCTGTGGCCGCGTTGTCTTTGTCTGGCTTGCCGAGTGATCGCTTCAGTTTTGAAGGATTCTTACCCGCCAAAGCGGGCGCCCGTCGGGCGCGTCTTGCGGTGTTGCAGTCGGAACCACGGACCATGATTTTTTATGAGGCCCCCCATCGCATTGTGGCAACAATAACGGACATGGCGGAACTTTGGGGTCTGAATCGGCCTGCAGCGCTTTGCCGGGAGCTGACCAAAATCTATGAGGAATGTATCCGGGACTCTCTGGGCGGGCTGCTGGAGCAACTGTCTCAGCACCCCGATAAGGTGCGTGGCGAAATGACTTTGATACTCGGCGGGGCGCCTGAACAAGACCCGGGTGAACAGGAAGCGGATCGCTGGCTCGCCCCTTTGCTCGAGGAGTTGCCACTGACCCAGGCGGTGCGAATTGCTGAAGCGCAAAGCGGAATGGCCCACCGTCTTTTATATCGTCGCGCCCTGGCCTTGACTTCCGGGCGTGAGCCCGCTTAAATACGCGCTCTTGGCCCAGGTAGCTCAGTCGGTAGAGCAGAGGACTGAAAATCCTCGTGTCGGCGGTTCGATTCCGTCCCTGGGCACCATATAAAACAAAAACTTATCGATGTTTGCCCAAGTCATGGAACTTGGACATTCGCCCGGTATCGCGCATTCCCCCTCTTGGGTCGTGGGCCGGGAGGTCAAGCGGGAAATTTTAAATCTGAATGATGGTATCGCTATAAAGCGCCACAGGCGCGTCATGGGTCATTAATCGCATCGGCTCCACGAGTGCTTGCGCCACCAGAATTCGGTCAAAAGGATCCTGGTGGTGCATGGGCAAATCTTCCACTGCAACCGCGTGCTCTGCCTCCACCGAAAGAAGTCGATAGTCCGACGCCTCAAAAAATCGCAACGCTTCTTGGCTGGATACGGGCATCTCTCCTCGACCTAAAGCGTGCTTGATCGCAATTTCCCAGATACTCGCCCTCGGACAGGTGCTCCCAGCTTAATGCACGGGTAAAATTCTCATTTATGAAAGCTGCGGCCCGGCTCGCTATTGCTGGTATACCTCAAGACGCTATTAACGTCTTTTCATAACCCTCCTTTACATGTCCAAAATCCCATAATTATTCGCATCTGAAAATTTCTCGAAACATCGATTTAACAATATATTATGAATATTCTGTGAAGGATTTTTTCATGCTGTTTTGATGTTGTATTTGCTTAAAAGAAATTGCCGATGAGAATCTTGTAACGTGTATGTAACGATCGCTAACCTGCTGATGTAAAAACTATCTTATGCAAGATTTTTCTAATGTGTATGATATCTGAAACAGTGAGCCCACGGTGAGTTCAGGAACAGTCTAGAAATCAACAGAAAACATTTTGGCATGATTTCTGCTAGAAATAGCAGAAAATATATTTATTCCGCATGATCGCTTAAATTTTATCGCTGCTGGCAGGTATGATCACGCCATACAATTAAAAGGATAAAAATATGCTACAAGAATTCAGGGATTCGAATATCGCAAAATTGCGGCAGCTTCAGGAATATTTTCATGCCAAGAAAATCCTCATAACCGGTGGTTTCGGTTTTGTTGGTGGTCATGTTGCGCGTCGGTTGCTGCAATGCGGCGCAGAGGTGACAGTGCTTGATATTGATACTTCCACTGATCGTCTGTCCATGATCAATTGTCCCCGCCTGGGTCTTCGGGAGCAACTCAATGTTGTTGAGGCCGATGTCACTGATAAGAAAAGTATGTGTGAAATCATTGATCAATATCGTTTCCACTATATTTTCCATTTTGCTGCATATGCGTCGGTTATCGAAAAGGCATTGCACGCCCCATATGACACGATAATGGCCAACACCATGGGCTGGATCAATGTGTTGGAGGCTTGTCGGCTCTCTGCGCACAAGCCGAACATGATTTTTCTCTCATCAACCGATAAGGTTTACGGTGAAATGGATGGCGATTCTTACTTCGAACATTTGACACCGTTGCGTGGAATCGGAGTATATGACTCTGCAAAACTGGCGGCCGACGTGTTTTCGCGAACCTATCATGAAGCATTTCAATTACCGACTGTGACGTTACGAATGTGTAATATTTTTGGTCCCTATGATTTCAACTCTGAATATCGGCTGTTACCAAAGGCTATGCAAAGTATTTTTGGTAATCCTGAACCAATGGCACCGGAGTTGTATTTCGATGCCATTGAACATCAGCGTGATTATCTGTATGTCGATGAACTGGTCAATGCCATTATTCTGCTGGCTCATAGTAATGTGTGTCGGGGAGAAGTTTACAACTTGGCTGGAGGGACCTACATGAGTACACCGGCCATGCTGCGGACCATTGTTGAACTGGCTGCAGGGGTTGAGGAGGCAGTGGATCAGCAGCGTGCCCAAGCCATCCTGGATAATGGTATTGCCGTTAAGGTAAAAGCGAACGCCTCCACTATCCATGCCATTACCAAGCAGCATCTGAATGGTGAAAAGCTTGTCAAGGACACTGCCTTTCAGCCAGCCCATGAATTTCTTGATAGCCTGACCAAAACGATTCGTTTCTACCGGGAACATTATCAGCTTGCGAAGGAAGGAGAGAATCATGTCCATCTTTTGGCAGGGTAAGAATTGTCTGGTTACTGGCGGTGCAGGCTTTGGCGGAGGGCACCTGTGTGAGCGTTTGCTCCAGCTCGGTGCACGTGTTTTTGTGTTGGATCGGGTATTTCCGAAGTGGTCATATTTGCAGATCCAAGGTCTTGATAGACACTTGCAGGTCTGGGTAGGCGATATTCGTGACAGCGATTTTCTACGTTTGAATTTATCCCGTTTTGCTATTGATACGATTTTTCATCTTGCTGCCCAGCCCATCGTACCATCCAGTAATGTCGTGCCAATGGAAACCCTCAGCGTGAATGCCATGGGTACGTATACCCTGCTTGAGGCCATGCGTCGGAGCGATACAGTGGAACGGATGGTGTTTGCCTCCAGCGGCGCCTATTACGGCATGACCACCGATGATCGGGCTCTGCAAGAGTCCGACCCGCCCCTTGAAGCCAGCAACATTTACGCTGCATCGAAGGTTGCGAGTGACTGTGTGGCCCGGACCTATGCCAAAGTCTATGATTTACAAATTGGCGTGTGTAGATTCATGAATACCTACGGACCAGGGGATACCAATTTTAGTCGTCTTGTTCCTCGCGCGATTTTCAATCTGCTCGAAGGCCGAGGTTACGATTTTGGTGCTCGTGATGATGGTAGCTCACGTCTTGATTTTCTTCACGTTGGTGATATGGCTGATGCGTATCTAAGGCTTGGAGAGTCTCTACAAAATCATTCGGGAAAGGCCTTCAATTTCGGTACGGGAACCGCAACCTCCATTACTGAAGTTGCGGAACGGCTGAGCATTCTCTTTGATGGCGAGCGGCGGACGCCGCTGTTTCACGGGGCTCCACGGGACAAAGCGGCGATAAAGTACCTTGAAATTGAGCGCGCACGTGTGGACTTGGGATGGAGGCCGATGACTCTTCCAGAAGATGGCCTTTGCAGTACTTTGCATTGGTATGCCGAGAATTGGGAGACTTTGCGTCATGCCTTTTAAGCAAGGCAAATGGTTGGAAGCGCTGCTGCTCGGGTTGGCGGTTTCAGGATTTGTGGCCTCGATATTTTTGGCTTTTGTCTTGGCGTTGTTGCCAGTCAGTAATCAGGCTCAGGCCTTGGTGAGCGTGGTTCTGGTCGGTATCCTGATGATGCAGCTTTTTCTGCTCAAACGTCTGGTCTTGCCGCAGTTGCTTGTGGATTCCTTTCGGGTCACCAATATTGTCATAGCTATTTATCTGATATTTAGATATTTGGTTTGGCGGGTGGAATTCACCATCGGGGGGTATGGCTTCGCCAGCGACTTTTTTGGCACCTTGCTGTTTCTGGCAGAGCTTTATGCTGCGGGTTACGCCATTCTGGGATTCTTTGTGACATTCACTCCGAGGCATCGCCAACCTGTCCCCTTGCCATTGGATGCTGACTCGTGGCCAGTAGTGGATGTATTGGTCCCAACTTACAACGAACCCACAGAAATTCTCAGGGTTACTCTGTTGGGTGCTTTGCAGATTGATTATCCCAAAGAAAAGTTTTGCGTACACCTGTTGGATGATGGAGGTACAGATGACCGTTGTGCCAACCCGAAAATTGCGGAGGTCTCCCAGACGCGACGTCGTGACTTGCAGTCGCTTTGTGAGGCGGTCGGTGCTATTTATCACACGCGGCAACACAATGATCATGCCAAGGCTGGAAACGTCAATGCGGCATTGCCCTCTCTTAATGGCGACCTGATTGTTATTCTGGATGCCGATCATGTACCCACGCGCGATTTCCTGAAAAATACTGCGGGATTCTTTCTGGCTGATCCCGGGTGTGCGATGGTGCAAACCCCACACAGCTTCATTAATCCGGATCCGGTAGAAAAGAATCTGAACATTTTTCATGATTCTCCGGCGGAGGCTGAGCTCTTCCAACGTTATATCCAGGCAGGTCTGGATTCATGGGATGCCAGTTTTTTTGTCGGATCAGCGGCAGTTATTCGTCGTTCCCTGTTACAGGAAATAGGGGGAATACAGACGGAGACCTTGACCGAGGATGTTGAAACCGCAATGAAATTGCATTCTCTGGGGTATCGAAGTGTATTTTTGGATCGTTCGCAGGTTCTCGGTTTGCAACCCGAGACAGTTACCAGTCTCATTAGTCAGCGGGTACGCTGGGCTCAGGGAGCTATCCAGATTCTGCAAATGAAGAACCCCCTGTTTGCCAAGGGCCTCAGCATTGCACAACGGTTAACCTATATTACCAGTTTTTCGTACTGGCTTTTTCCGTATGCCCGCATGATCAACATGTTGGCGCCATCCATGTTTTTGCTCTTTGGTGTCATGATATATAACGCGACCATTGAGCAATACCTGATCTATGGTGCTCCCTATTTTTTGGCGACCTGGATCTATTCGGATTTTGTCTATGGACAGGTGCGCTGGCCACTGACATCAGATGTATATGAGATGGTGCAAACGCCGTTGGCGGCGATCATGTTATTCAGCACCCTGCTTAGACCAGGGAAAAGACCCTTCAATGTGACCCCCAAGGGTGAGCAGCTGGATCACGATTTTATTTCTTCAGCGGCCAAGGTACAGAGTGTTTTTTTTGGGATCATCCTGCTGTCTCTGGTCATTGGTATTTGGCGTTGGTATGTGCATCCCGGTGAGCGACCACAGTTGGTTTTTACCTTGCTCTGGGAGTTGCTTAACTTCATCATTATTACTGCAACCATGGTCGTCATGTTGGAACGTCGCCAAAGTCGAGAGAGTTATCGGGTACCGGCACCCGCAGGAATGAAAGTCGATCTGGAACTGCTCAATGGCAGTGTATTGCGATTACCAGCGCTGGATCTTTCGATGGGTGGCGTGGGTTTTTCACGTAATGCATGGCCGGCTGGTGCCGGCCAGTTAGCCAGCGTTATCAGGGCAGTACATCTCGTAGATGAAGAGCGCTCCATACGAAGTGATGCAATTCCCGTTAAGTCCATAGATGGGATTGGTGATCGTTTTGGGGTCCGGTTTGCGTATGTGGATCAGCAACAACTCCAGATTGTGGTTAGGTTTTTGTATGGTCACAGTAATCAGGTGACTGCCTTGTTGGCTGCGCGTCGTCGTCGACTCGGCTTCCTGGCTGCCTATGCCTATTTTCTGGTCAAGACTGGAGCTGGCCTTTGGTATTGGGGACGGTTTCTTTACCAACGTGGGCGAGAATCATACCTGCTGTGGAATTTGCGTCAGCGCCGACGTTACGACATGGGTAAAGCGGTGCGCAGATCAAGGCGCTATTTATGATGCAGATTGTCTGGTCCAGGATTAAGTGGGGCGGTTTTCCTTGCTTGGGTTTCCTGCTTGCTCTTGGAACCCTGTTTTTGCTTGAGACTGGCCAGTGTTGGGCCTCAGTGGAACAAAAATCCCTGGCGCAGTTGATGGAAAGCAAGCGGTTTATCAGTCTTAACGGTAATCAGCCCAAGCTCCAGGCCACTTGGCAAATTCCTGTGCAGGAACAGGCAGTCCACTCAACGCTGGCATTACACTATTTTGTTGGGCCAAGCACTGCGCCAGGAACAGAGCTGGTTATTGCGCTCAATGGTAAGGATGTGGGAGCCGTTCGGGAAAATCCAGATTATCCGCAGGGCGAACTGACTGTTTTGCTGGAACCCGGTGAGCTCGGAGGAGGTAATCAGATTCTCTCCATCGCCTTGCGCTCACCAAAAGGTATTATCGGAGATTCCGTCAAGGGATGGACGCAGATTGACGCGTATGAATCGCAGCTGCAGTTTCGATTGCAGCCAAAACCCTGGAGAACAATCCAGTTCAATGATCTCCAGACTCTTTTTCAAAGAGATCAGAATGCATCAATCCCATTGCCCGTAGTATTCCTGGGGCGAATATCTCCCATTCTTATTCAGGCCGCGCAACAGGCGGTAGCTGGTATTGCAATGCGCACGGACAAAACCGTCGCGGTACGGGTGTTCCCAAATATTGCGCAGGCAACAGCACGGTCCGCACCCCTGATTCTTTTACTTGGGGCCCAGACTGCTGAAGGGACGAGCAAAGTTTCCGGGTCCGATGCGAGAGTACTGCTGAGACCCGTGGATGATTCGCGAACAGCATTGGTGTTGTCCTTCACGGGTCGTAACGATGATGCGGTGTTGCGGGCGGCACAGGCCTTTGCGCAGAACCGAGGAGACCTTCCACTGGGTGACAACTGGCAGATCGGATTGATGGATACAAAAACGGCAGGGCGCCCAAACTTGTGGCGAGGGCAGCCGGTTCTCCGGCCCGGTGGTGTAGCGAAGGTTGGACGCGTAGAACAGATTGATGCCTCCCTTGTGGGGGGGGCATTGAGTCTTCTTCATTTCTCCTTTTGGATGCCTGGTGGCCAATTCGCAGATCGTCAGAAGCAAATGACCCTGGATCTGAATCTGGCAGTTGATCCTGGCAGGCACTCTGGGCAGAGACCGTTGGTGATTGTTCGGGCAAATGGCAACTGGATTTCTCAGTGGAAGCTTGGAACCGGAGTGGGTCATTATACGACCACCGTTCCGTTTTCCGCCCTGGTGGCTGGAGTCAATCGACTCAGTCTGGATGTGCATGGCGCCCATGTGAAAATCTTACCGGGATCGACCATGCGCCTTCCGAAAACCCACCAGTATGCTCATCTGCCCAATCTACAGCTACTGGCAAGAACGGCTTTTCCTCTGGTCCGCGACGGCAATGCCAAAAGTCTGCGTATGATCTATCTGAACTCTACGTCAGAAATGTTATCTGCGGGATTAACTTTATTTGCCAAACTAGCTCAGGTCAGCCGCAGTACTTTGCCGGCAGCGGTCGTTTTCATGGGGCATCCATTGCCAGGTGGAGGCAGTCAGGTGATTCTTGGTACGCCAGCGGATTTGAAACCAGCAGGGCAAATCAATGTGCCAGTTCAGTTCGTACACGGCGCTCTTCGTTGGCAAAGCCCTGGTTCCGGGAGTCAATGGACCAGCAGCCAAAATCCTTCGGCCCGGGCGTATCTGCTGGAAACTCCAGCGGGTAAAGGTTCGGAGTACTGGAATCTGTGGTTCTTGATACCATCAGCAGAGTCGGCTGAATCTGCGGCAGACCTGCTCGTCCAGAAGGATAACTGGTCCTCATTGATCGGAGACTTTGCCTGGTTGGATGCTCATGACCATTATCACTCGGTAATGTTGGGCAAACAGCAGATTTATGGCAATCATCAAAATTCGTGGTACTGGATTTACCTTTTTTCGTTACGGCCCATCTGGTGGGTGATCGTAGTGCTGACAATCCTTTTCCTGGGCAGCATTTCGGCAGGATGGCTGTCTCAACACCGTCGCAAACAGTGGGGGGCTCATGGATAATCCTTTCCGGACCTTTGGGCGACTTCTGATGTTGCTCGGCTGTTTGGCTGCCGTGCTGTTCTTGCCGGTACGTTCTGCTCTTGCAAGTGTCTTGGGGCAGGAACATTCCAGTTCAATGCTTGAACAGATAACCGGTTCCAAAGGAATGTCCGGTAAAACCCTCAATTCAGCAACATCAGCGATCTGGAGGGCTATCAACGCTCGGGACCTGGATTCTGCCAGAAAGCTCATTGCCCAGACACGAAACAGATTTCAAGGCTGGCGGCCCAGTGCCAATATGCGCTTTGTTTTGGCAGAGCAGGAAGTTTGGCAGAGTCTTCGCGACCGTCCTTTACCAGTAGCCAGGGGTCAGATTCATGTTTTTGCGGACCAGTATCAGCATGGTTCCTTCGCCAGCGACGCGGCAAAATCACTTCAAAAGATGCGTTCAGTATTGATAGACAGAGAGCTTTGGCGGGCTCAGCAAAATGGGGAAACACCAACACAAATTCAGACCCGGATTCGTATAGCCCAGAAGGATTTACCAGACTACCATGCTCCCGCAGCCCTGCTGACGCGCTTGTCTACTGAATTGACCGCACAATCAATACCAGAGCTTGCCAAGAAGCGGCAATGGACGACGATTTTGGCCATGTCCCGGCGTCTTCCGGCTATGTTTTCGTCTCCTTATCTGGAAAATCAGCAGTGGTTGGCCCAAGCCGAAGCCCACCAAGGTAGTCTGCTCATGGCCGGACGTTACTATTATCGGCAGATTCACCTTGCCAACAACTACAAAGAAGCTTTCTCGGAGCTCAAAGATGCTGCGGAAGTCATGCCAAGTTCGGTAGTGCAGATTTTACTTGAGGTCGTAGAAAAGCGTTATCCAGATCAACTTCCCTCCCTGCAAAAATGGCATCTGGACGTCTTGTTGGGCGATGCTGCCCGACGTCATTCTGTTGGTCAGAACGAGCGTGCATGGTTAGATCTGCAACCGCATTTGACTGCTATCGAGGCCCGACATCAGGCGCAAGATGCCCGTCTGATTGCGGCGATTTTGGGCGCGTTGGGAAGACCCGGGGAGTCCCTGCACTGGTGGTTTATGGCGGCACAGTGGTCCAAGAAAAGTGCCGATTGGCAGACGGTAGGCAGCATTGCCATGGCTGATGGAGATCTGGATCTTACAGCACAAAGCCTGGCTCATCTCTCCCCGGCGGCTAACAGTGCCAAGCCGATTTTCGCGTGGTATTACCAGCAGAGAGGGCTACAGGCCTACGAACAGAAGGATTACGCAAAAACACTGGACGACCTCGCTCTTAGTCAGAAAAGCAAGGCTCTCCCGCCAGGTCTAAAGAGCATTGAGGCTTGGTCCCTGCTGCATCTCAAACAATATGTAGCTGCCAGCAGAGGTTTTTCCTCCTTGTACGAGAAAAACCCTGATCGTGCCAACGCCGGCGGGATTGTCACTGCAGATTTTTCTGCCAAAAAGCTTTCCCATGCTTACGATTTGGCCCGTAAGCGCAGCGGGGTATTGACTACCCTCCTTCCTATGGAAAGCATGACCCGGAATGTATCCTGGATCAACGAAATTCCATGGCGCCTAGCTGCTGATGGTCATATAGCGCTGCCAGAAAAACGATCTAGTTATCTGGCTATTGCCGCAACGGATATCTGGCGTGGGGGTTCTGGGGTTGATGGCAACAATTTCAATGCGTTGGTCCCCAGTTTTTTTGGACAATGGGGTTTCAATTGGCATTTGGCGGGCTTCGCCCAGCTTTCCGTCCCCTCGGTGCGGGCTAATTCGGCTTCGTTGAATGCTTCTGTCCGTAATGACCAAGGGGCCATGTTAAGTTCCGGGGCGCTATCTGGAAGGAATTGGATGGCCCCTGGTTTGCTCCTGGGCCTTGATGATGTTCGCTCAGGCCAAAGCTGGCGTGTGGCATTGGGTTGGACCTCTCCCTCCAGTCTCGGCGGTGGTACAGCTCAGGGGGCAGCGCAGTATCGCTGGGATTTAGGGAAGTCCAAATCCTACCTGCAACTGGACGCTTTGCGGCAGGCTGTGCAGCAGACCTGGATTTCTTATCAGGGTGTGAACGCGCAGATAACTCTATCTGACCCATCAAGCGGGCAACTAACCCATACGTTGGATTACCAGTGGGGTGCCGCTATGCACAATGAGCTGGGTGGAAGCCTGTATTGGACAGGCTCTGAACCCAATTCCTGGGATTATCTGGTCAGTAGTCATTTTGATCTCATCACGGGACGTAATTTGCGCAACAATCCAGGCTGGACAGCGTACTTATCGGCAATGAAGCCCGTACTCAGCAACGCCCACTGGTGGGCGGCCATAGGCCCGGCAGCGTATGGTGAGGGTTACGCCCATAATCAGAATTTTTCCAGTCCCGGTTATGGGGACTATTACAGTCCCAGTTGGTTGCTACAACCTCAACTGGCCATGGCGCTCAGTCACTGGTGGTCCAATGGGAAGCTCTCGGTAGCTGCTTCTCTGGGCTATCAGTGGGCGCGGACGGCGGCCGCCCCATTTATAGCTGCTCCCAACTTGCGCTCCCAATTGTCATCACTACAAGATGGCCTGGATTTGACCAATGCCAGTTACACGGCTGCCCAGACGAGCAATGTTTCCGGCGCACTCAATGTCCTGTTCACCCAGCAGCTTTCTCAGCATTGGTTTGTCGATGGGGCAGCCAGTTATCAGGCCAATCCTGCCTTTTCTCAGGTGCAGTTCGGCCTGGATCTCCGCTGTGTGTTATCAGGTAATCATCTGCCCGACCTGGCCTCAGCCCGACTCATGGCGAGTCCCGGACGAGTACTGCCATGAGGCGATGGTGGCGACAAGCGTGCCGACTGCTGGGGCTGATAGTGCTCTTGATGAGCCCCCTCAGCGCTGCGGCTGTGGTGCCAGGCGCCTGGTTGCAGTTCTGGAGCGCTTATCAGCAGCATTTCATTGATCCTCAGGGCCGGGTCATAGATTGGGTCGAGGGTGGCATCACCACCTCAGAGGGGCAGTCTTATGCCTTGTTTTTTGCCTTGGTGAGTAATGAGCCCCAGACATTTGCCCGCATCCTGAGTTGGACTCAGATAAACCTGGCCCAAGGAAATTTGGCACAGAATCTGCCCATTTGGCGCTGGGGCAAACAGGACGACGGCCAATGGGGTCCCCTCAGCGGTAATCACGCCGCCGATTCTGACTTGTGGATTGCTTATGACCTCCTGCAGGCAGGGCGTCTATGGAATAATGAACACTACACCCAAATGGGAAGGTCTTTGGCTCAGCGGATTGCCGCCCAAGAGATTTTGCCCATGAAGGGGGCTGGACCCATGCTCATTCCCGGAGAAAAATATTTCCGTTTCGGTGTTTCTTTGGTGATCAATCCCAGTTACTTGCCCCCATTTCTGTTGGCCAGCCTTGCCGAAGCCCTCCCTGATGGACCCTGGCGGGAGATGTCTAAATACCTGCCGAGAGTTATCGCCAAGACATCTCCCCATGGTTTTTCGCCTGACTGGATTAGCTATAGTCCTGATCGAGGCTACTTCCCAGCTCCCCAAGGCGTGGAAGGAAGTTACAATGCGATCAGAGTCTATCTTTGGGCAGGAATGACGAACCCGGATACGCCGGGTGCTAAAGCAGTACTCGATTCCCTCTGGGGAATGGCTTTATACATGAAGACACATGATCTGCCACCGCTACAAGAGAATTATCAATCGGGGCTGGTACAGGGTACGGGACCCAGCGGTTTTTCGGCAGCACTTCTCCCTTTTCTGGTACAGTATAAGATGCCGGAGGCGGCGAAAGTGCAGCTAGCCCGCCTCGAAGCCGAGCGTAGCCCCGCCACGGGACTTTATGGTTATCCACCTGTTCATTACTATAATCAGAATCTGGCGTTGTTCGGATTGGGTTGGTACAACGGAGCATTTCGCTTCGGTCCCCACGGTAACCTTCGACCTTCCTGGGATACAGGAAGCCGGTGACTGAACTTTGTCATGATGTTGAATTGAGCAAAAACTGATCTGATAGTACGCCAGAACTCAGCAGCACCAGCGATATATTCTGGTACTCCTGCTTCAGGATGATCTGATAGCGCTTGTCTGCATCCCCTGCAGGGTTTCGACCAGTAAGTGATCCGCCGAGTCGACACGGATGAAGCCGAGGCGTGGATATTCCAGATCACGAATCACGAAAATGGTGATGGTCAGCGCGGCGGAAAAAATGATGACCTGTAGCCAGGGAATGCGCTGGTGGTCGGTCATGCCATAGCCTGCCAGCAGGGCAGAAATCCAGGACAGTGCGAAAAGCAGAATTTCTATGACTATTGGTGGATGATTTCGGGTGGCTGCAAGGCGGGTGGTGGTAATATCAAACATGGCATTCAGTGCACGGCTGACCAGGCTTAATATGGCTGTGTTGCCGGTGTGTTGGGCCGCACGGGTCGCTTCTGTCCAGATTTGTTGCTGTAATTGAATACTACGCTGATAGGCGTCCAGAGCTGCAGGGGTGTTGGTACCAATGTGCTGATATGTTTCCAGTCGGGTTTGCAGGTATTGTTGCATTTTTTTGCGCAGGGCCATCTGCTGTGTTGCTGGCAATAAATCCAGCCGCAGATAGGCGGTGCCGACCGCATTGGCTTCTTCGGTAATCAGATCGCGGCGGTGTTCAAAGCGTTCGGCGGCACCGGAAAAGGAAAACGCCAACAGTAATCCCAAAAGTCCGAATACGGCCCCGTTCAGTGCCCCAGAACCGCCGTCAGCCCGACTGCGTTTGCCGATCTTGAAGCCTACAAAAACGCATAAAATCAAGCCAATAAACAATACCGCAGAGTACGCCCAGGGATTAAGCAATGGCGGATTCATAAAGTCCTTTGGAAGCGCATGGAGAGGCCTGATTAACTTGGGAACAGTTTGCCCCATGCTGTGCTTTTTCGCTAGAATCCAGACAGCAAAAATGAACAGTTGGTCCGAAAGGTTACTTGTTCAGTAAACGCATTATCTGACCGAGGCAGACAATTCATGAAAATTCTGGTAGTGGGTGGTGCGGGTTATATTGGCAGCCATATGGTAAAACGTTTGCTTCAGGGCGGGGCGGAGGTGGTGACACTGGACAATCTTTCCGGTGGTTATCGTGATGCAATTTGTGGTGGCGCATTTGTTTATGGAGATATTGCGGATACCCGTTTGCTGAATCGGATTTTCTCAACGCATTCATTTGATGCAGTCATGCACTTTGCTTCTTATATTCAGGTGGGAGAATCCGTACAGGAGCCTTCCAAATATTATCAGAACAACGTCAGCAATACGCTGAATCTTCTGGATGTGATGGTTGCATTTGATGTCAAAAAATTTATTTTTTCCTCTACAGCAGCGATTTTTGGTGAACCTCAATATACCCCTATTGATGAAAATCATCCCAAAGATCCCATCAATCCCTATGGACGGAGCAAGTGGATGGTGGAGCAGGCGCTGTCTGACTATGATCGCGCTTATGGCCTCAAATCTGCCTGTTTGCGCTACTTCAATGCGGCAGGGGCAGATCCCGATGGAGCAATGGGTGAGCGTCATGATCCGGAGACGCATCTGATTCCGCTGGTATTACAGGCAGCTTCCGGGCGACGGGCCCAGATCCGTGTGTTCGGGCGTGATTATGAGACACCCGATGGGACCTGTATTCGTGACTATATTCATGTGACTGACCTGGCTGAAGCACATTGGCTTGCACTGGAACATCTTCTCGCCGGAGGCGATGGTTGCGCTTTTAATCTTGGGAATGGTAATGGTTTTTCGGTACAGGAAGTCATTGATATCGCCCGCAAGGTGACGGGCAAAACCATTAGATGTGAGGATGAGCCCAGACGGGCAGGAGATCCCGCCCGCCTGGTAGCCGACTCACGCAAAATCCGTGAACAGTTGGGGTGGCAGCCCCGCTATGCGGATCTGGCCACCATCATCGCCGATGCCTGGCGCTGGGAGATCCGCTAAGGGGTCGTTCCGCGCAAGGCAATCAGGCAGAAGGGATGCAGCCCCGGGCGCCGACACTGCCCTCCAGTTTCTGGATGAACTCCGGCGTGCGGTGCACGTCCATTCCGTGCTTCATCTGCATTACCAGCCCTTTTGGCGTTTTAGTGCAGTATAACAGGGCGGGGGTGGCGGTTTCTCCGGTTTGATGTAAGAGTTGGGTATTGGCCTTGACCGCTGCCTCGTCTACCGCAGGAATATGACTCAGGGGTTTGGTGCTGCCTTCTTCGGTATGCAAATCAAAACCTTTTTCGTTGTTGGCCCAGGCTTCGGCAGGATTTTTTGCTGCGAGAATGGTTGCCGCCTTGGCCGGGCTGGAAGGCTTGAGGAAGCCGACAGGAACCACTTTTACCCGGACTTTGCCTTCGGCTACCGGTTGTTGCAGCGCTTCCCAGAGCAGATGACAGAAAATACAGTTGGGATCCATGAATACGACCATCAGCGGTCCCGAATGTCCTATGGTAAAACCCGGTGCTGCCAGGGCTGCAGACGCAATTTTTTCGGCAGGTACTTTGGCGGGTTGAGGCAGATACTGGTCTGCATAATGTCCGGTGATGTTTTCCTGCCGGGCATTGACTACCGGGCCCAATAACAGATATTTGTCGGCCAGCATCCATAATATGCCCTGCTGGTGCTGGTCAGTTTCAACGACAATACCCGTCAGGCTGTGGACGGGACCGGGAAAGACTTTAGTGACATGGATTTTATTATGGAAATTTTGCTGGACCAGGTGTTCCGCCGGTTTCAGATTGGAGGTGGTGACGCTGGCGCAGCCTGCAAGCAAGAAGCCTCCTGTGAGTAATGTCAGGTTGCGGAACTGTCTGTTTAACGTCATTTCGTATCATCCTCAGGCTGATTTGTTGAACACAATGTCTCCATCCTAGCAAATACCCTGATCTGTCGCATCCCGATCCGTCAGAACCGATCATTCAGCGCTGCTAGGCCGGAATGGGTTGTTGCAGGGTATGGAATGGTTGCCGGAGACCGGATCAAAATAAAAAAATGGCGCTTATCCACAGACCAATGCCTCCGGCAGCACTGATCCCCGCTACCGCAAACAACCATTTACGTCGGGTCAGCGCAGTAATTGATGCCAATGAAATGGCAATTTGCAGAAAAATCATGGCAATTTCCAGATCATTATGGGGACGGTTGAGATGCGCCGACTCACGGTTGGCCGCTTCAGATTTTTGCTCCATTTCCGTGGCACTTTGCTGAATGCTGACTTTCTGGTGTTCATATTTTGCAATTTTTTCTTTAAAGTCGCCGGATTTGTTCGGGGCAAGAATAATGGCCAGCTCCATCATGTGCAGCTTGGTGCTGACGGCCTGATAGTAATTCCACTGGTCAGCAGCCTTGGCTTTTTCCAGGACGGCTTCGTTTTTTTGGAGCAGTACCTCATTCATCAGGTGCGTTCCCTGATAACTGACAATGGCGCCAAAGGCCGCGAGAATGGCGGTAAATATGGCGACCCACTGACTGAGACTGTGATGCTCTCCGCCATGACCTTCGGCAGCATGATGAACCATTTCTTCGTGGGGTGGGTGGCTATGCAGTCCATGTCCGCTCATGACGTCTCCAGCTTGGTCAATCGTTGATTTGCGGCTATGCTCATGAGATTGCCGGTTTAGGTCAAGTGCTTTGTGGTCTTTCCCGAATACGAATCCAGGAGGTTAGTGATGGTCATGCAAATACCAGCTCCCCAGGGAGAGCAACCAGACGCCACTACGCCCGGAATGGCCGTACTTGCAGGTGGTTGTTTCTGGTGTACCGAAGCTGTTTATCTTGCTCTGGAAGGCGTCACCCGGGTGGTTTCGGGATATACCGGAGGAGCCCGGGAAACAGCCAATTATCGGGCGGTCTGTAGTGGTACAAGCGGTCATGCCGAGGCGGTGCAGATTCATTTTGATCCGGCGCGCCTGTCATTCGGCCGTCTGTTGCAGGTCTTTTTCGCCGTGGCCCATGATCCCACCCAACGCAATCGTCAGGGGAATGATGTGGGGACACAATACCGCTCGGCTATTTTTGCCGTAAATGCTGCCCAACGGCAGATAGCTGACAATTATATTGCAGAACTCAATGCGACGGGAATGTTCGGACAACCCATAGTGACTGAAGTATCCCTTCTGGAGAACTTTTATCCTGCGGAGGACTATCATCAGGATTACGCCCGCCGTAATCCTGATCAACCTTATATCTGCGCGGTTGCTTTGCCCAAGGTGGAAAAATTACGGCATACTTTTCCACAGTATTTACACACCAAGGAGTCTTAGGAAATGCCTACTTCATCTGCAGGATATGACTTGACCCCCATTGATGCCAACACCCGTGCCGAAATGGCCAAAGATTTGCCCGCAGAAGTGCGTCATGTGTTATTTGAGCACGGTACGGAACCGCCGTTTTGTGGAGGTTTGCTTCATGAAAAAGAGGCCGGTGACTACGTGTGCGCTCTTTGTAGTCTGCCCCTGTTCCGCTCAGCCAACAAATTTGAGTCAGGAACCGGCTGGCCCAGCTTTTGGGAGCCTTTCGCCCCTGACCATATCCGCGAATTGACCGACACCAGCTATGGCAGGGTGCGTACGGAAATCCGTTGCGCCCGCTGCGACAGCCATCTGGGGCATGTGTTTCCGGATGGGCCTGAACCCACCGGCCTGCGCTATTGCCTGAATTCAGCGGCCCTAAGATTTGAACCAGAGGCAGGATGAGCCTGAGAACAACAAGCTTTCAGGCTAACTGCGGTTTTCAGGATGAATGAGTGCCTGGTTTTTGGGAAGGCTGTCGTGCGTGGCCGCAAAATTGTCTGCCATTTTCTTTCTGAGTCGAGTGATTTCTTCAGGGCTATGTTCGCGAGAAATGCAGGCATGGTAGGCCTGATGGGCCTTTGCGAGTGCGGAGTTCGCGAGACCGTGGGTATCCAGATATTTTCCCAAACGGCAACGATGAGAATCATCCAGGCTGGGAAGCTGGCCAAGAATCGCGGGCGCAATCTGATATAAGCTGTCGAATTGCAAATGCGAGGCGTAAGCACCCAGCAGGGTTTTAGGCTGATTGTTTTGTGGCTGTGGCGTCCAGGCCTGAAGCCAGGGTAGCAGTGCTTGTTCGGGCATGGGCCGTGCAATGGCGTAGCCCTGAACGCAGTCCACCCCAAGAACAGCCAGAGCATCCAGCGTCTCCGGCGTTTCAGCCCCCTCGACCACATAACGCGAACCCATGGACAAGGCCAATGCGGCAACACTGCCAACGAAAATCAGATCGCCGGGTTGCTCGGGAATTCCACGGACCAGACATTGGTCCAGTTTGACTTCATCAACGGCAATTTCTTTCAGGCGCAGCAGTGAGGCGTAGGCGCTACCCACATCATCCAGAGCAATACGAACCCCCAACGAGCGAATGGTGGCGATTTTTTCCTGGGCCAGTTGCAGAGATAAAAAATCGCCATTTTCGAGAATCTCCAGGGTTAATTGTTCCGGTGCCAGAGCACTGTCGGCCAGAATGGCCTGCAATTCGGGCAGAAAATCATCCGCAAAGAGAGCGTCCGGAGGAATGTTGACGGCAACTTCGAGAGGAAATCCGGCAAGATGAAGCTGTTGTGCTGTTTGGGTGGCAGAACGCAGCATTCTGCTGGTGAGCATTTGCGCTGCCCTGCTGTCCAGATGGGGAATAAACGAGTCGGGAAGAATAATCTCAGTGCCTTGCCGCAGGCGGGCGAGGGCTTCAATGCCAATGATGCGACCCGTTGCCAGATGCAGAATCGGTTGGTAATAGGCAATCAGGCCCTCATCCTGCTGAAGCAGTGTTAAATACGGCAGATAGGTTTCTCCAGAAAATACTTCTTCTCCCTGAAAACTGGCCCAAAAGTGTTTGCGTTCCGTTTTATTGGCTTTGGCGGCATACAGCGCCTGATCAGCATGACGCAGCAGTATTTCGCTATCCCCTTCATCAAAGGGAAAAATGGTGATGCCCAGGCTTCCGCCGATTTTGACGGTGATATTGCCGGGAAGAACATAGGGCCTTTCCAGGGCTTCAGAAATCCGGACCATCAGCTTTTCTACATCTTCCATGTTCTGGATGTTTTCCAGAACCAGGGCAAATTCATCGCCCCCCACCCGGGCTACAAAATCTGTCTGCCGAAGTGCCTGACCCAGTCGGTCGGCGACTTTTTGCAATAATACATCGCCGGCGGCATGACCATGCTGGTCGTTGACGGGCTTGAAATCATCCAGATCAAGCATGCAGATGCCGAGTAATTTTTCTTCACGCTGGGCACGCTGGATGGCCTCGGGAATTCTGTCCAGAAGGGCCACCCGATTGGGCAATCGGGTCAGCGCATCATGACGCGCCATCCAGCTCTGGGTGATGCGTTCCTGATCAATGCGTTTTTTGAGATCCATTTCATCCAGGCCGTAACCAATCAGTTTGCCTACCCGGGCAAGCGCACCCAGGATTTCCTGGTCAAAAATGTTCTTTTCGCTGCTGGTCACACCCAGAATCGCCCAGATTTGTCCGTTACGCCGAATCGGGATGGTGGCGACACTGGCCCAGTTTTGTTGTTCCATCAGATTATGCTGAGCACTGAAAGCGGGATCGTTGCGGTAATCATTGCGGTATTGCAGGCGCTCAGATTGCCAGGTATCCCGCAAGAGGCTGGGACGGTCTGAAAACAGCTGGATACCCGGATTGCCGAGAATCCCGCTCCCGGTACCGGCACCAGCAAGGGCCCTGAAACAGCCAACCGGATCGGGCTTCATGACGTAAGCGGTTTTGAACAGGGTTCCTTCAATAATGTGTTGGCAGGTTTTGCGGAGCATCTCGGTTTCGGATCTGGCCCGGATCAGAATGTCGCCCTCGGCGAGAAAGGCCCGATAGAGACTATTCAAGCGATCGATGCGTATTTGTTGTTGATGACGACCAATGGCGATGCCCAACATGATGGCAAGGTGTCGTATGAGGTTCTGGCGATTGGGGGCACGAAAAAACCCAGGAATCTTGCTGTACAGACCAATAGTGGCATAAGGCTTGCCGTTGACCTTGACGGGAATGGTTACATTGGAGCGCCAGCCATATCTTTGGGAGGGCTCTTGCCAGGGGGCTGTGATCGGATCACTTTGCCAGTCGTCGACATACACAATTTCGTCGCTGCGCCAGGCTTTTCCAGCGGGTCCCTGGCCGTAAGGACTATCGTCCAGACGAATCTCAACACTATCCAGGTATTCCTCCATTGCTTCACCGCTGACCTGATCGCGGAGCAGGTGAATGCCATCTTCAGAATGGCCGATCCATGCACCATCCAGCCCGGAAATGGTCATCAACTTGTTGATCATCTGCCGCACACTTTCTTCCGGAGTGACCTCGCTGATCAGCAATTGATCAATGTCCTCAAGAATTTTGCGCTCTTCCAGGGCTACGGCTTCCATGCCTTGCAATTGGCGGGCAAGGTCCGTGGCGAGTCTTTGCAGCAGATATCCGCGTAATTCCGGGGTGTCTTTAAAAAAGGGATTGAGCAGCTCCAGCAGGCTGTCACTGTAAAGGGCCATACTGTTGATCAGCCATTCACTTTGAATGCCCATTAAAGCGTGAATTTTACCGATTTCCTGTGATCGCAGCTCAAGGTCATTACCATCGTCCGGAAGAAGCAGCGACAGCGAGTGCTTGCATTGTTCCGTTTTCAGTCGAGAGACTCTTTCATTACCCAGACGCTGCAGTACAATCTCCAATTCGGGGTATTCCGCTACTTTTGCATAAAACCGCTCTACCGCCTGGGCAATGGCGGCCGTAAAATCGGCCTGCCGATTCTGAAGTAGCGAATTCAGTAGCGCACGGGATTTCATGGAGAATCGACTGGGCATGCTTTCCTGTGGGGTTTTTCTAAAGTGGGTAGTGGATCATGGGCAGTCTGGCGAATTTTATTTTTATTAATTAGCTGAATTTTGCAAGGCTGCCAGCAGGCCGCTCATCCGCAGGGTTCTGCGGGTAATGGCTTGTTCCAGGCCAGTCTTCGTGGCAAACAAGCTGAATTTCTCGCGGGCCCGGGTAATGGCCGTATATAAAAGCTCCCGGCGGATCACTGCGCTATCCTGCGGCGGCAGAATCAGGGCCGTGTGCTGGAACTCTGAACCCTGGGATTTGTGCACGGTCATGGCCCAGGCGCTTTCGCTGTATTTGAGGCGGCTGGGGAGAATGGCGCGGGGCACGGGGTCGTTGCCGGGGAAATACACCCGTAGCTTGCCTTCGGGATCGGGAAGAGCGATACCGATGTCCCCGTTGCTCAGCCCCAGCCGGGGATCATTGCGGGTAATCAGGGCGGGGCGTCCGGCATACCAGAGCCCCTGGGTTTTGAGGAGGCCGGTTTCCTGCAGATGGTCTTCAATGGCCTGGTTGATTCCGCTAACACCCCAGGGCCCCTGGCGCAGGGCGCAAAGCAGGCGGAACGCGCCATATTGTTCGAGAATTTGCTGTACCCAAAGGGCGTGTTCCTCGATGTTTTTGCTGCCAGCCCGGCGGATATTTTCCCAGAGTGGCCGGTAACCTGAGTGGCTGTCCGCCAGTTGCAGGATCTGCGCAATTTCCGGGGCCTCGTACCATTGGAGCACTGCTTCCTGGTGGAGTGTCTGGATAGCCAGGGATGTTTGTCCCTGTTGCACGGCGTCAGCAAGCGCTCCAATTCCGGCGTTAAAGCGATGACTGCGTTGCAGTCGCACCACTCCGCTGGCAAGTGGATTGGTAGATCGGCGGTCTGCCTCCAGCGTGCAGTCGCAAGTCTCCTCCAGCCATGTGCAGGTTGCACTGTCGTAGGACCCGGTATGATTGCAAAGATCGGCAAGTACCGCGCCTGCTTCGACGGAAGCCAGCTGGTCCTGATCTCCCAGCAAAATCAGTTGGGCATGTTCGGGTAGGGCACGCAACAGGGCGGCCATCATTTCCTGATGAATCATGGAGGCTTCATCGACGATCAGCACATCCAGATCCAGGGGGTGCTGATGGTCATGGCGAAAGCGGCGGGTTCCGGGACGTGCGCCGAGCAGGCTGTGCAGGGTGCGTGCCGGACCGATGCGCGCAAAGGCGGTCGCCAGATCCTGTTGGTCCAGCGGCGGCAATTGGGCAATGGCGTTGTGCAGGGATTCATTAATGCGCACGGCAGCCTTGCCGGTAGGTGCGGCGAGCACAATCCGCAGTGAACTACTGTTGTGCCGGGCCATGAGCAGGGCCATCAGGCGGGCTGCTGTGTAGGTTTTGCCCGTACCCGGGCCACCCGTGATGATGGTGAAGCGGCCACGCATGGCCAGCGCACAGGCAATGTTCTGCCAGGGAAGATTTTCCTGCGAACCTGAAGTGTCAGCGGGGAAAAGTTGTGACAGCAGCGGTTTCAGTGTGTCTGCCGAGGCGGGATTGAGCGCCCTGCGACTGACCTGTTCTGTCAGTGTCCGGGCGATGCACTGGGCATCGCGCCAGTAGCGCCGCAGATACAGACAGCCCTGATCCAGTACCAGGGGTGTTTCGCTGTCGTCGCCCTGAAGTTTTGGGTGAGTGCGGTTGATGTGCTCCACCACCCGGCAAGTGCTGAGAATGTTGATCCATTGTTGCGGCTGGGACCATGCGGCGAGGATATGGCGAATTTCCGTGACCAGTTCTGATGGTCCGCTGAGAAAGCGGTCGGGCTCATGCAGAAAAAGGTCGAGCTGCAGACAGGTGTGTCCTTCGCCTTCCAGACGGGCGAGCAGTGCTGCCGCCAGCGGCAAGAGGGCCGGTGCCTGGGGTTCCAGACTGAGCAGAAAACGCGCAAAACTCAGATCGAGAGCCCTCAACCATTGCGCTTCCGTCCAGTCTTGCAAAAGCTGCAGAATGGCTTCGGGATTGGTATGGCATATGGCCTGACTCATGATGCGCGTTCTCCGGACGCAAACAACTGGTCCATGTCTTCAATCAGTGCCGGATTGGCGGGCAGATGAAGGATTCCGTGTTGCGGTCCTTCCAGTCCGCGCAGATAGAACAGGAGGGTTCCCCCCAAATGCACCTGCGGATCGTAATTCCCGCCCAGACGCTGCTGCAGTAAGCGGTGCAGGGCCAGTTGATAAAGACTGGCCTGCAGTTCATAACGATGTTGCAGGGTCTGCTGCTGCATGGCCTGTTCATGATAATCCTGATCCTCGCTGCCGAGGACATTGGATTTGTAATCCATGACAAAATATTGACCGGTATCAGCAAACACCAGATCCATGAAGCCGCGCATCATACCGTGCAGAACGCGATCCGGCAGGCGCGGCCGCTGCATGCCGGGAAGCATCTGGTCGGTGCAGAGTTGGTCCAGTTTCCGGCTGCGCAGTGCGGCACCGGGAAACCAGAAAGCCATTTCACTCTGATAGTGCTGCAGGTTTTCTAGGCTCAGGCCGGATGCCGTGAGGGGCGTCCGGACGATGGCTTGCAGCCATTCCAGGGTGCCTTCTGCCCAGTCGGACAGACCCGCCTGTTCACAGGCCCGGGCGATACGTGAGGTGCTGCCCTTTTGCAAAACAGTGGCGAACCCTTGCCCCGCGAGCGCTTGCAGTTGGTCATGGAGGAAAGTTCCGGCACGCATTCCCTGTGGGTATTGGTGCCAGCTGGCCCCTTGGCGGGCACGTCGTGCACTGGGCAGGGCAGATGAGGCCAGATCACGCACCAGCAGGGAAAAACTGCCTACTCCCCAGGTTTTATCGAAGTGACCATGATAATCGGGAATCCGGCTTTGCGTATTGCTGGTGCTGGCGACCAAGGGGGTAACCGGGATTTCCGTAGACAGGGGGTGGATCTGGAGGTTTTCCCTGAGTGCGGCATTTTTCTGGAGGCGGTTGAGCAGCTCGGGCAAGGCCATATGGTGGTGCTGATGCCCCAATAAATAGGCGATGGCGCTGTGGTCAAAAATGGGCGATTTAGCGGTGCTGGGTGCCGCCAGTCCCAGGAAGAGGGCATATTCCGCACGGGTCAGCGCCACGTACAGCAGGCGTAAATCTTCCTGCAGGCGGGCGCGTTCCGTCGCCTCTGAGTCGCCCCGCTCCCAAATAATGCGCGCTGCGCCATCCCCTTCGACCTGAACCTGATAATCCTCAGCCTTGTCTTTCCGGTAAGTGGCAATAAACGGCAGAAAAACCAGAGGGTATTGCAAGCCTTTGGCGGCGTGGATGGTGACGACCCGAATCAGCTCGGCATCACTTTCCAGGCGAAGAATGTGGGCATCACTCTGATCATGGCCAGCGGCGATGGCCTCGCGGAGAAAATGAATCAGCGCCTCAGGTCCTTCGCGGGTGGCGCTGGCGCTTTGCAGGAGTTCGCCAAGCTGAAGGAGATTGGTCAGGCGCCGTTCTCCATCAGGGTGGCGCAACAGCTTACGGGCTATGGCAAAGTGATGAATGCTGTGATGCAACATGGCCAAAACGCCCTGACGCCGCCATCTGCGTGACAAGTCCTGAAAATTGCCCCGTTGTTCTTCCCAGGCATTTTCATCCCGATTGAAAGCATCCAGATCCTGATGGGACAAGTCGAGTAGCGGCAGGGCCAGAGCGACGCGCAGGCGTTGGGTGTTTTCCGGATCGGCAACGGCTTCCAGCCAGAGCAGCAGTTGCTGTGCTTCGGGGCTGTCATATACAGATTGTTTTTCCGCGAGGAAAACACTGCGTACGCGCCGCCGTTGCAGGGCTTCGCGGATACAGGCAGCCTCATGACGGTCACGCACGAGAATGGCGATGTCTCTCCCGCTTACCCGTCGTATTTGTTTAGCGTTTTCCTGGCGAAAACCGGTTTCAGGATCAGCGAGTATCTGGACAATGCATTCTGCTGCCTGTTCGGCGGCATGGTACAAATAATCCGCTTTGTTGAGAGATTCTGCAGCGGACCAGATGGTCAGGGCGGGCCCGGGTTGCCTGTCGAGTTGCCAGTAGGCGTTTTTGCCTTTGGCCTGGACGGGCCAGTAGGGCAAAGGATTGTCTGCACCCGCTTTGGCATAGGCAAATGCGCCTTCGGATAGTTCTGCTTCGGCTTCGTCATAGAGCGCATTGAGCGCGGCTACCAGTGGCTTGCTGGAGCGGAAATTGGTGTCGAGCTGGTAGTGCCGGCCTGCAGTCAGGCGTCGTGCCTGCAGATAACTCAGGATGTCGGCGCCGCGAAAACGATAAATGGATTGCTTGGGATCACCAATGAGCAGCAGGAGGCGCTCGGGGGTGTTGCTTGCCGTGGCGTAAATGGCGTCGAAAATCCGGTATTGCAGGCTGGAGGTATCCTGAAATTCATCGACCATGGCCACCGGATACTGATTTTGCAGACGGCTTTTGAGTTGTTCGGCCCGGGCCGGATCACCCAGCGCGTCGGCGAGGCGACGTTGATAATCGTGAAAGCTGACCTGATGATGCATGGCTTTGAGGGTTTCCAGGCGTTGCTGAATCCAGGCGGCAGCATGGCTTTGAATATCATGATGAATTTTTTGGAATTGCGCTTTGGGGGTCTCCAGTTCGTCAAGAACGGCTTCCAGTATCCGGGCCGAAGACGGTACTTCGATAGTTCGACCTTTGTTGCAGTTTTTCTGGAGGCTGCTGGCGCGGAGTAACTGACATTTCTCCAGATTGGCGGGCAGGATTTGTTCGGGGCTATCCAGCCAGTCCTGCAAGGCTTCGAAAACCGCTTCCATGGCTTCGGGTTTGTATTTTCCGCCATTGAGCGGGTTGTCTGCCTTCGGACCATTCAGAATCTGGAGGATGTAGCTACGCAAGTCTGCCTGCTGATCAGACCAACGTTGTTTTAACATTTTAATCTGCTGTTGCAGCGCCGTTATGGATTGCGACAGCAGTGCCTGCAGAGGCCGGGAAGGCTGGCCAAAAGTCGCACCATTACCAAGCAACGGAACGATTTTACTCTGGACCTGATCGGGATCAGCAAACACCGCCAGCACCGGCTCCAGCAGGTGTTCCGGGAGTGGATATATTTCCTGCCGCCAGAAGTCGCGGATGGCATCGGCGCGGAGATCATTGTCGTCCTGCAGCAGGCTTTCGCGCAGATCACTGCCGGTCAGAAAGGCGTGTTCGCGCAGGCTGCGTTGGCACCAGGCATCAATGGTGAAAATGGCACTTTGGTCCATGGCATCGGCGGCCAGAGATAGTCGCCAGGCGGCATGCTGACGTGCGGCTGGCTCTGCATAGTCCTCTGACAAGGTCTGCAAAAATGGATCAGCTGGCTGCTGCTCCGGATCACGAAAATACGCGGCAGCCTCCTGCAGACGCTGGCGGATCCGTTCTTTCAGTTCCTGGGTCGCGGCCCGGGTGAAGGTCATCACCAGAATGTTTTCGGGGAGTAGCGGCATCAGCACGGGCTGACCGACCTGCCCATGACCGAGAATCAGGCGCAGGTACAATGCCGCAATGGTCCAGGTTTTTCCGGTGCCAGCACTGGCTTCGATGAGACGACTGCCCCAGAGTGGCATCTCCAGAGGGTTTAGCGCCGTACTCATGCGTGTGGCTCCACTTCCAGTTTTCCCAGCCAGTCGGCAAAGGGCCGGTACAGGGCTTCGGCATATTCCTGAAAGCCCCACTGGCGAGGCCCACAGCGCTGGCTGCTCAGGCGGGCAAAATCCGGATAGTCCCGGGCCAGGCCGGGGTAACGCTGTACTTCTCCGTCGCTATGCTGATTCCCTTCATAGATTGCAGCGGGGTTGGCGTTGTGGAATGCGGCCACTGCTGTTTTCAGGGTGACGGGCAGGGGCTGGAGGAGGCTTTCTCCCCAGAAATCCAGCAGTTCTTTGAGAATGTCGGAGGCATTTGCAATGGGCTGGGTGCTGTGGATCACGGCATCCTTGCCCAGCACAATGGCGCGGCTGGCAATACCCAAATCTGCGGCCAATAATTGCTGTATCCAAATATCCGCCATTTTGTCAGCCTGAATCTGGTTTTTATCATTGAGCAGGCGACTGGCACGGCACTGCAGAAAAGCCCGATGCTGGTCGGCATCCAGATACAAAGGCGGCAGCCAGTCATCCAGCAACACATGCCCCGCTTCATGATAAAGCGCATGGCGTTGATGGTCGGGCTGCCAGCTTTGCATCAGGGTTTGCCAGACGCTGAGAATGGGCACGGCGCTGCTGCGCAAGGTTTCCGCCTGCCGCTGTCCCAGAATCCCGAAGGCATATTGACCACTGCGCAATTGTGCGGCGATTTTTTGCGTCACAATGGGCAGCAGATTTTCCGTCGATTCCACAGTTGTTGCCGCTTCCAGTACGTCGTTAAGCAGACTGTATTGATCCAGTCCATTCAGGACAAAAGTTTCATTGTCTTCGCTGTCAGCCGGCGCATCCCCAAAAAATGTATCGAGACGCTGCCGGTAAAAGGCGCGTGCCGGACAACGGAAAAATTCGATGAAATCTCTCAGGGTTCTGGTCGCTGTTTCCGGAACGGCAAGTGCCGGAACGGGCTGGGCCAGATCAGATCGGGCTTCTTCTTCCGGATCAGGGAACCATTCGCGCGCCCATGTGCGGTATTTTTGTGGATGCTCCAGATATTTCCGGCTGAAAGCCTGCAGCGGGTGTTCCCGGGTGATGCGGCGGAGCACGCGGTTTTTTTCGGGCGCGGGGTCGTCGGCGGGATATTTATCCGGCCAGCCCGTGGCGATGGCATCGCGCAACTGGCTGATCATTAAGGCGGGCTGACGCAGCTGGTTATTGCGCGGGTCCCGACCCGTCCAGCTGATATACAGGATTTGCCGTGCCGCCAACAGAGCTTCCAGCATCAGGTAATGATCATCATCCCGGCGTGAGCGGTCACCCGGACGACTCATGCCCGCCAGGGCCATCAAATCATAATCCGGGCGCGGATTGCGACGCGGATAGTCCTCCTCGTTCATGCCCAACAGGCAGATCATGGCGAAGGGAACCGCCCGCATGGGTAGCAAGGTGCAGAAGGTGACTCCACCACCGAGAAAATGGCGATGTAATTCCGGCAGGTTGAGCATGTCCAGCCAGTTGGCGCGAAATACTGCCAGGGGCAGGTCTTCGGCAAAATCCGCCAGGGCACAATCTTCCAGCCACTGCTGCAGGGCGGCGTCCAGTTGTTGCATGATTTCAGCGTCATCTGCGTCTTCGGCACTGAAAAAATCGGCGAGCAACTGCCGGGCCGCTTCAGCCCAGGCCTGCGGACTCCGCGCCGTGCTCAGAGCGTGTTGCCAGTTTTCCAGACGTTCCAGCATCTGATTGAGAGGACCCAGCAGTGCTGCGTCGAGCCCCCCGGCCTCGCCGTAGGCCTCGATATGGGCGAAGTGACTGTCATGGCCATTGGCATAACCGAGATTCAGCCGCTGCAGGGCAAAAGCGCCGGTATTTTGCGCGCCGCAGTAGGACATACCCAATGCGTGGCGATGTTCTGCCGATAAACCCCAGCGCCACCCGGATTCTTCAAGCCAGGATTCGAGCAGGGGCAGATCACCGGTTTCCAAGCCAAAACGTCGACGGAAGGCCGGGCAATGCAGCAGATCACGGATTTCACTTTGCTGACAGCGCTGTTCCGGTAATTGCAGCAACCAGTCCAGTGCCTGCAGCAGGGGAGATTCTTCGCGCGCCTGCAAATCCACAATATGGTAGGGAATATAGCGTGCATCTTCGCGGTCGTACTGATCAAAAGTGGCGCGAATCAGCGGCGCAAAGCGGCTGATTTCCGGGACCATCACAATGATATCCCGAGGCTGCATGGAACCGGTGGCGAGATGGTCCAGTAGCTGGTCATGGAGAACCTGCAACTCGCGCAGGGCGCTGTGGGCGACGTGAAAAACAATGGAACGGTCGGTTTCGCAGACTGGCTGACAGTGTTCCGGAGTAATGACTTCCTGCTCGCGGATCAGTACCTGCAGTTGTCTGAGCAGGGTCTCGCCCCAGTCTTCGCTAAACAGGTCAATACGCGGGATGGCCAGCGCGCTTTGTCTGGCCCGGGTATCATCCCATTGCTCCAGCATGTTCAGAAAATCCCGACCCTGGCGACCCCATTGGGCGAGTAACACATTACATTCACTGTGCAGATTTTCGGGCGCTATCTGGCTGAGGTCCCGATCCTGGCGCAAGGGCTGGCGGCGGCGTTCGCGGCGGAGCAGTTCCCGTCCTGAAATGATGTCTCCCCAATAAAAGCGGCAGGGATTAGGTACCGCGAGAATCACCTGCACGCTTTGCCCCAGTGCAGCCAGGGCGCTCAGGCTTTGTTCGGGCAGTGTGGCCGCCCCGAACAGGACGACCCGGCGGGGCAGGGTCGGACGCGGTGTTGCTCCGTTTATCATGGCCTTTATGAAAGCCTGGTGCACTTCGGCCCGGCCCATGACGGCGCTTTTATTCTGTAGCAGCAGATCCTGCTGGACAGCCTGCCAGAGTCGAGACTGCCAACGCTGATCTGCCGGTATGCTGGCGGTTTGTCCCTGCGCGTTGCGCAACGTCTCCCGGCCCTCAGCCCAGTCCTGCAGCCAGTCACTGCGATAAACCTGATATTGGTCGAAAAGATCGGCAATTTGCGCGGCCATCTGCCAGCGGCGTTCCATGGCAGTGCTGCCGTTGCCGTTGAGATAATGCTGCAGGGGGGCAAAATCATGGGTGGATAGCAGCTGCGGAAGCAGCCGTATCAGTCGCCAGGTAAGTGCCTGTTTATCAAGAGGAGAACGGCTGGCGACCTGCTCCCGGCCCAGTACCCTGGCGTAACTGTCCCAGAGAAAACGTCCCGGCAGCATGACCTTGACGGCCGCACAAATCCCCTCGTGCTCTGCCAGGGTCCACTGCAGCCATTCGGCAATGCCGTTACTCTGGACCAGAAAAATTTCTTCTTCGAGAGGCTGCAGCGGGTGATTGCGCAGCCATTCGAGGACGGCATCACGAAGCCATTCCAGGCGGTCGCCCTGGAGGACAATAAAACCGGGCTCCAGGGAGCCGGCCAATGTTTCAGTCATGTAAGGTCCGGCAGTCATTGCTGTTCACAAAGTCTATCATCTGCAGATCCAGCATCTGGCGCAGGAGCCCCTGCATTTGCTCGGCAACTGTTTGGGCATTCCCGTCAATCTTCCCGTGGTCTTGCCAATGCTGGAAGATGGCGCTTCCAGATTGCGGGTCTGCATCCAGACTGACCAGTATTTGCAGGCTCAAGGCATCAGGCTCCAGCATCTGGACAGCGTCGACCCGATCCCGATAAAGGTACAGGGAAACCGGATTCGGGTCGAGAACGGGGGCTGCGGAGAATGTTGGCCGCAATATCAGTTGCTGGACAGGATAGGCATACTGAACCAGCGCATGAACCGCGTTCAGCCGTAGCGGGGTGGTCCAGGGATCCTGCGCTGCTGATCCACTGTGCTCGGGGAGTGTGTCGGTCTGGGCAACACCCAGAGCCAGTTCCAGCCATTCCAGGTGCGCCAGTTCCAGAGCATAAGGCAGATCCTGCTGAAGACGTTGCGGATTTTGGCTCAGATAGGCCATAAATTCATCGGGAATCTGGCGAAAAAACGGACTGCGACAGGCGTGTTCAGCAATGAACGCATCTCGCCAGCGCACATATTGGTCTTCACCCAGACAGCGAATCCACAGAGGAAAACAGGCACGCAGGGCAGCATCAAAATTACCCACCAGCAGTTCCCGGTAAAGATCTACCGCCTGGGCATCCATAAAGACTGGACGGGGTTGCTTGACCGGATTGCGCAGATGGGCAGTCAGTATCCTGAGCCGGTCCGGTTCATTGGCCGTATCAGAAATCTGCATGAGCTGCTGTTTGCTGTGCAATTTTTCGGGCCTCGCGCAATAAATCCGCCAGGGGCGGGATCTGGTTATCCCATTCCAGCAGAGTGGGCTTGGGGCCAAATTTCTCCCGACTGTGTTGCAGCAGTTTCCATACGGCAGGGTCCACAGCAGCATCGTGGGTATCAATCAGCCAGCCGTTCACATGCTGCTGGTGTCCGGCAATGTGTTGATAAACGATGCGTTCTGCGGGCAAACACTGCATAAATTCCAGAGCATCGTAGTGATGGTTGCAACTGTTCACATACAGGTTGTTGAGGTCCAATAACAGGTTGCAGCCGGATTTTGCCAGCAGCCCCAAAAGAAAGTCCTGCTCGCTCATGGTGCTGTGTGTGTAATCACCATAGTAGGCCGTGTTTTCGATAATCAAGGGCATTTTCAGGAAATCCTGGACCTGCATCACCCGCTGCGCGACATATTCCAGCATTTCTTCCGTCAGCGGCAGGGGCAATAAATCGTAAAGTTGACCCCGGTCGGAGCAAAAAGCCAGGTGCTCGCTGTAGTGCTGAATGCCGTGCTCTTGCATGAAGTCGCCCACGGCTTCCAGGAGATCCATATCGAGCGGTTCCGGCCCGCCGATGGATAGGGAAAGACCGTGACAAATAAAAGGATATCTATCCGTCAACTGACGGAGCTGCTGTTCCGGGCGGCCGCCAAAGCCAATCCAGTTTTCCGGAGCCAGTTCAAAAAAACGGATATCACTCTGGGCAAGGGCCAGTAAGTCGTCCAGAAACTCCCTGCGCAGGCCAAGGCCAATGGCATTTTCAGGCAGGTTGGCGGCGGCATGTGCTCCCGTCATTTATGCGGCTTCGGGCAGCGCTGAGTGGGCTGACGCGGGCTTCATAAATGACGGAAGCGGTGTAATCAGGAATGCATGGCCGACATGTGCATTTTTTCCATGGTTTTTTTGCCGCATTTTCCGTCATGGGCCTTGATGGCGGCTTTACTGACGCAATGTGCCTCCTTCGCCTTGGCGTTATTGGAAGCTTTGGGGGCCATCTTGTTCATGCCTTTTGAGCAATTGCCTTCCTGTTGACCTTTGCCCATCATCTGCGAGCAATTCCCTTCATTTTTGGCGCTACTGCCCATCATGGCAACTGGCTGCAGAGTTGCCATGCCCGTGGTAGCGGCAATGGCGGTTGCCGGCAATGCCGCCATGGACAAAGCAAAAGCGGAACCGAGCGCAACAGAAACATAGGTTTTTTTCATGACAAATCCTCAACAAAGTGGGTTTTTAGGGAGCAGGCCATGGTGACGCCCACCCGCAGTTTGACTAAGAGCAATCTCTCACAGCACATGAAATCCTGCAACTTTATGGTGAATAAAGGTAATCTGAATCAGAACCTGCTGGCCGTTAGCCATGGTCAGGCGCCATATTCCGCTCCGGTATTTTCCTTCGTTCAGGGTGGTCACATAATTCGCCGTCCAGTGTTTTTGCAGGTCCAATTTTTCATCAAGCCGGGCCGCCATTTCCTTAAAGCTTTGCGCTGAGGCTGCGGTCGTGAACTGGGTATCTGCATTTTCTGTCCAAAGATTGAAATCCTTGTGAACCAGGGCTGTCATCAGACGATCAAATTGTTTCTGGCTATGGTCCGGCGCCGAAATGCTGCAGTCGCCGGAACCTGCCGCCCATGCACTTTGAAAGATAAACGGCGAGGTGCTGCACAGTAATATCAGTAAAGCTCTTTTCAGCATCCTGTTTTCCTTTATGTTACAAAGAAGAGGCTTACCACCGACCCCGAGGCCAATATCCCCAACCGGGTCCGTACCATCCGGGAAAGAAACCAAAGCCGGTGCCAACAAAAACCTGTTGCTCCACCTGTGCACGGGGCGGTTCTATAGGCCACAAATACACGGTACTCGCTGCCAGTTTGGGATAGGTATAACTGAATTGACCCACATCATGGTGCTCAGTGCCGGTAATCATTCCGATAAAAGTGACCTCACGGTCGGGTCGATAAAGCATGGGATCATAAAAACCGGGTGCACAGGCCACAAAGCGGCCAATATGCGCCTCACCTTCTTCCGACTGGGGCCTGCCATTATTATGCAGGGGCTCACCCAGCACGGTGAAGCAGGTTTGTTGGGTTTCAGGTCGGGTTTCAATGATTTTCCCACCCCAGCGCACCTGATGACCATTGTAGTTACCGCTTTGGGCGGCGGCAGGGGTAATATTCGGAAAAGTACCGCTGACCGGAGTGACCGTGGCGCAACCGGAAAGGCAGGCGGCACTGATCAGGGTGGTCCAGAAAGCCAGGCGTTGCTTCGTCATGATTTTGCTCCGCAAAAATGAGACTGACCCGCATATTGACCGACACGATCCTGGATTGGTTCAAAGCCAGTCCAAGCCCTTGAATTTTAGCTTAACGGGAAGTTCCCGGTCTACCGTCATGGGTTTTGCTCCGACTCCCCCAGTAGCTGACAGCAAACAGAATGACAGCCATGACCAGTTCCTGCGCAGCCGGGATCAGCCATCCTCTGGGCCAGGACTGAAACAAAACCATGGCAATGGTCAGCACACCGAGGAGAATCATGACTCCGGCCAGTCGTGACAACACCATAAACACATTTTTAGCGGTGAATACGCCGATGCCGCGATGAACGCCGATTCCGCGCAGAAAGCTGTCCAGTTTTTGCGGTGAAATCAGATAAACCAGTGCCAGGACCAGAAAGGCAAGGATGCCCAGTGCAATGATGACTCCAATGATACTCATGATATTGACCATGGGCATGACGGCTCCTCCATGTGGATTCTTCCTGAACAGTATACCCCATCTGACCATATCCCGAGCCAAAAGTTGGTTCCAATTTTAATGGCGTCGGCTAAAAATGAGTACTGTCTTCCTGCAGTTCGGCAAAACGCGCTGCGAGAAAATCTATCAGGGCGCGTACGGCAGGGAGCAATCCCCGTCGCGAAGGAAATACGGCGTGGATAAGCTCCGGATGTGGGGCCCACGCGGGTAATATGCGCATCAAAGTGCCCGTCGCCAAAGCTTCGCGCACCATCAGTAGCGGCAGCTGGACAACTCCCACCCCGGCTATGGCTGCATCCCGCAGGGCAATCATGTCCGTAGTGACGAAGCGGGGCTGATGCGTCCGGATGACGACGGCATTTTGCGGTCCGGACAACTCCCAATGATGATTTTGCTGGAGGCTTCCCAGACCCATGCTCGGTAATTTTACCAGATCGTCGGGTTGCTGGATGCGTCCTGGCTGAAGCACCAGGGTGGGGCTGACCACCAGGCATTGACTGCGCTCGGCCAGAATACGCTGGATGAGTTCACTATCAGGCAATGGCGGTGGCCTGACCCGGATGGCGACATCCACGCCTTCACCCAGTAAATCTACCCGCCGGTTGCTGGCTTCGAGCAGTAAGGTGACCCGAGGATACTGCGCCATGAAATCCGCGAGCATGGTGCTGACCTGCAAATGCAGCAGGGCTACCGGACAGGTGAGCCGCAATACGCCTGCGGGTTCCGCCCTGACGGAATCAATGGCCTCCTGAGCCCCTTCGGCTTCCACCAGCATGGCTTTACAGTGGGTATAGTAGATTTGCCCGATTTCCGTCACGGTGAAATGGCGCGTAGAGCGTTGGATCAGGCGTACACCCAGGCGCTCTTCCAGCCCGGCGACGCGCCGGCTGAGTTTGGATTTCGGCAGGTTGATGGCACGTGCCGCCGGAGCGAAACCGCCATGCTCTACTGCCTGGACATAATAATAGAGGTCGTTCAGGTCTTCCATGGATGCATTGTCCTATATATGAGACGCTGACAAGCGAATTTGGCCACTACTCATGTTTTGGATCAATATCTATATTAACAGCGTAGCCAGTATGGACGCTTTTCAAGGAGATCGGCATGAAAAAAGTATTGGGTATTTATGATGCACCGCCTTCCCATTGGGTCGGAGATGGCTTTCCGGTCAGTTCGATGCTTTCTTATCATCAACACGGCAAAATGTTGAGTCCTTTTCTGCTGCTGGATCATGCCGGGCCTATGCATTTTACTCCCAGCCAACAGCCGCGTGGCGTAGGTACCCATCCCCATCGGGGTTTTGAGACGGTCACCATTGTTTATAAGGGCGAGGTCGCCCACAAGGATTCAACCGGTCGTGGTGGAATAATCGGCCCCGGCGATGTGCAGTGGATGACTGCGGGCTCAGGAATTTTGCATGAGGAATTCCATTCGCCAGCCTTCACGGCAGCCGGGGGCGAGCTGGAGATGGTGCAGCTCTGGGTGAATCTTCCGGCGCGAAACAAAATGACGACGCCTGCTTATCAGACCATTGTGGATGGAGATATTCCGCAAGTAGCTTTGCCGGAACAGGCTGGATCATTACGGGTGATTGCGGGTGAATATGCCGGAGAAAAAGGCCCGGCCCATACTTTTTCGCCGCTACAGGTCTGGGATATTCGTCTGCAGGCCGGGGGGCGCAGTCAATGGACGCTGCCCGAAGGATGGAATGTGGCGCTGGTGCTGTTGCAAGGAGAATTGACGGTGAACGGTGAAAATGTGCTAAGGGCCGCGCAGATGCTGGTGCTGGATGCTGCGGCCCGGGATTTTTCCATTGAAGCCCACAGTGATGCGGTGCTTTTGCTGCTCAGTGGCGAACCGCTGGATGAGCCTATTGTCGGATATGGTCCATTTGTCATGAACACGGAAGCGGAAATTCAACAGGCCATTGCAGATTTCAGAAGTGGCCGTTTCGGGCAGATGGAACAATGAATATCATTCTTTGCTGTCGACAAGAAGATTTTCGATGCGGCGATCTGGAATCAACCATAAAAAAGCGAGTCCCAGATAAATAAGTTTGGCGGCTGTGGGTGACCATTGAGCGGAAATAATGCCTATGAAATAGAAGATGGGCGAGACTTTTCCTTTCCAGTCCCGACCAATGGCGCGCCGCAGGGTCGGTGCTCCGGCTGCGATAATGCGCTGCTGAAGGATGAAATAGGCAATGGCAGCCATGAAAAGGACCACGCCGTATAATTCTGTAGGTGCTGTGGCGAAATGGTTTTCACCCATCCAACTGGTGACGAAGGGAAAAAGTGATAACCAGAACAGCAGATGCAAATTGGCCCAGAGAATACTGCCGGTGATTTTCCCACTGGCTTGCAGCATGTTGTGATGGTTGTTCCAGTAAATACCGACGTAAATAAAGCTCATTATGTAGCTGAGAAATACGGGCAGCACGGGTAACAGTGCTGCCATATTTTCCCCGTGAGGGACCTTCATTTCGATGACCATGATGGTGATGATGATGGCAATGACACCATCACTGAAGGCTTCTAAACGGTTTCTGCCCATGCTTTCTCCCTGACTGTCTGCAGTTAGTCAGGGCATATTAAGCATGATTATTCCGTCAGGGAATATTTCGGGCTTACAAATCCCCCCAATCCGGTTCAGCCAGACGGTATTGATCATTTTCATATTGATAGCGCCGTTCCCAGGGGCGCGGAGTGAGTTCCTCCCCGGTCTGCTTGATAGCCAGCACCTGATGCAACGCCGACCAGTTGCGCCAGAAGGCATAAGCGCAACCCGCCATGTAAATGGCCCAGATCCGGTAGCGTTTATCCCCGACCATGGCCGTAGCTTCGTCCTTATGGGCTTCCAGACGGTCCACCCAATGAATCAGGGTTTGGGCATAGTGTGGCCGCAGGTTTTCGACATCAATCACCTCAAGATTCTGTCCGGCCATATCCCGGACGAGGCGCCAGAGGTGGGGAATTTCACCATCGGGAAACACATATTTATCCATGAAATCACTGCCGGAATGATGTCCCGCCTCGTCGTCCTGCTGGCTGGCGGTAATGCCATGATTCATGACCCAACCACCTTCCTTGAGCACCCGGTTGATGACCTCAAAATATTCGGGTAACTTGGCCCGACCCACGTGCTCGAACATGCCGACGGATGACACCTTGTCAAAATAATCGCGTTCGGGAATATCGCGGTAGTCCTGCAGACGAATTTCTACCCGATCGGCGAGGCCTTCCTTTTCAATACGCTCTTTGGCAAAGGCAAACTGCTCCTCACTGAGGGTAACGCCCACCCCCTGAATGCCATAGTGTTTGGCGGCCCAGGTCAGCAGGCCGCCCCAGCCACAGCCAATATCCAGGAGTTTTTCACCAGGCTGCAGATGGAGTTTGCGGCAGATGTGATCCAGTTTCTGCTCCTGGGCAACATCAATATCTTCTTTGCCGGTTTTGAAATAGCCACAGGAGTATACCATGTTGCGATCCAGCCAAAGCTTGTAGAAGTCGTTGGAGACATCGTAATGATAGTGAATAGCTTCCCTGTCCTTGGCTTTGCTGTGTAAGGCCTTGTGGAGAATGCCGGTTTTGGGCTTTTTGACTGGAAATGCGTCGCTGAGGCCTTCGGCAACAGCAAGAATGTCCTGGTAGCGTCCTTCAATGCCGATAGTGCCTTCCACATAGCCTTCGCCCAGTACATCCAGAGCGCTGCCGGTGAGGAGCTGGGTAATGACGCTCGCTGATTTGAGATGCATGGTGACCAGTGTGGGTTCATCGAAAGCATATTCGTGACCATCCCAAAAAATGACCCGTAAGGGCAGCGCCTTGTCATTGAGGCCTTTTTTGACATGATCCAGAAAGTTACTTCGTAAGTCTTTCACGTGAAATTTCCTCCCGTATCTGGAGATGAATGATGACGATCAATGTGGCTGTATACACAACCCTCAACCATTTCTTGATTGTAGAACAAATTCCTCCGTTCTGATTTTGGAGATGAATCCAAACCCTTGGTGCTGACTGCTGTGTTATTGTTATGCAAGGCGCAATGATGTTGATGTATTCAACGCTTCTTCTGCGGCGACCCTGACGGCATGTGCTGCGTGATGGCTTAATCCCTGCAGCGCGGAAACTTTTTCCGGGCTATCCGGGACACTTTTTATGGCGCGGATGACGGCCAGCCCCTGTATAACATCTACGGGGTAAGACATTGCGCATTCAGCAAGAGGGCCTGCCGCTTCCGCATGGTTCTGATTGGCGAGACTGAGTATGGCCCCCATTCTTACTTCCGAATGGGGATTTTTGAGTGCCCAGATCAGACGATCATAATAAGGGGTTTGTCGTTCCCAGGCCTCAATGTTGCGACCACAGGCCGGACAAATCTCTACAGCAACCGGAATTTCAGCGAAGCAGAGCGGGCAGTAATGATGATTCATGCGCAGCCGCAGTCAGCTTCCCAGCGCAGAATGTGATTGCCGGGTACCAGTTCGAGCAGGTGGGGCATGACCGCATCGACGGTCTCCGGCTCGTCGAAAAACTCCAGTACCAGGGGCAGATGCACGTTCAGACGCAATACATCATCGGCATGCACCACGCCCTTGCTGCCAAAGCCGGCAATACCCCGGAAGGCGGTGACCCCATGCACTTTGTACTGATCGTGGAGCATACGAAATATCTCCTCCATCAAATTGTGGCCATCGTGTTTATCGCCTTCTTTGATGTAAATACGGACTACGGAAACGCTGGTCATGATTTTCACCTCTCTTAAATACTGCGGGATACCCAGGCACCGGCAAATGCCGCTGCCACACACAGGAACAGTGAAGAAAACATATAGAGCAAACCTTTCAGTGCTTCGCCGTTTTCAAAAAGAACGAGAGTCTCCAGGGAGAAGGTCGAGAAGGTGGTGTAAGCGCCAAGGCCCCCGGTAAGCATGCCTGTACGTAATTCCGGACTGAGAGAAATACGTTCGAGAGTTTCAAAAAAAAGAAAGCCCATGATGAAACAGCCCATGACGTTGATACTCAGGGTTGCCCATGGAAAACCCCGCCCGAATACCGTTTGGACCAGCAGACTCTGTCCGTATCGTGCCCAGGCACCCAAAACGGCAAATATGGCGATGAAGCCGAAAGTGGCAAACATTTCTACTCCTTAATTAATTAAATATAAAAAACACTCGCAAAAATAATGATGAGCATTACTCCGATATAGGCCAGATAGGCATTCAGGGAACCATTTTGTAAGGCCAGTCCCAGCCGGTCACTCATGATCTGCACAAAGCGCACCACAGGACGAAATAACCAGGGACCGAATACCGGGGCCTGACTGTAATCAAAGCGCAATTCCCGCACAAAATAATCCCGCTCGGTATGGCTTCTTCGGGTATTGGTACGGGGACGGTAGACAAAGCTGTAGAATTCACGCAAAGCGTTGGAAAAAGCCAAAGCCGTGACCGCATTATTGGCCGGTATCTGGCGTAATCCGTGACCCCAGACCGGCACCCGTTTGCGCCCCTGACGAAGATGGCTCCAGCCCAGCATGGCTAATGGAATCAGGGATAGTAGCAGTCCCATCAGCAGCAGCAGCGGAGGTGAAATAAAGGCAAAATGAAAACGCAGAGGGATCAGGATTGGTCCTTTCACCATGCTGGCCAGGGCGGCGGGAACAGCGGGCCAGTTATCGTCGGCGAGAAAGCCGAGGGTCCAGGGCAGTGCTGCAGCATACCCCAGAACCAGCAGGCCCAAAGCAAGAATGGGCCAGCGTCCGGTAATACGGTGTTGATTTTCCTCGCGACCCAGTAAACCCAGGCCGAAAACCTTGATCATGGTGGCCAGGGCGATGGCGGCAGTCAGTGCCAATCCCGCTCCACCCAAAGCCAGGGTGACTCTGGCGGCAGAACTGGTCAGATGAAAATCCTGAAAGACCGTCTGGAATAAATACCATTCTCCCGCAAACCCGGCAGTAGGCGGCATGGCGGCCAGACTCATGGCGCCCAGCAGTGCGCCGATGCCCAGGGTCCAGGGAGCGAGTGCCAGCACCCGGCTCTGCGCTATGTGGTAATCGCCACGCACACTGGCGACCCGGTCGGCACTCAGCATCATGCTGCCTTTGGCCAGGCTGTGACCGCCCAGATGAATGAGACCTACGGTCCAGGCCAGGGTGCTGAGCATATTCAGACCGTCAGCCCGGAACAGGGAGGCGGCACCCAGCGCGACGACCGCTAATCCGGCGTTTTCAGCCGTGGAAAAAGCCAGCAGGCGGCGCCAGTCTTCCTGCTGAAAGGCATATAAAATGGCCAGAATAGCGGTGATGGTGCCCAATGCAACCAGTAAAATACCGGTGCCGGTAGCGCTGCTCCGGGGTAGCCAGTCGAGCACGGCCCGGCCCAGGGCAAAATAGGCCACATTGAGGATGATACCGGATAATAATGCCCCCGATGCGCCACTGCCGCTACTGTAGGCACCGGGATACCACTCGTAGAAGGGCAAAATGCCCAGCTTGGCACCAAAGCCAATGATGAACAGAATGGCAATGCCAAAGGCCGCTGATCCATAAGTTGCCCAGGACCCCGCCCAGGCCGTAAATTCAGTATTCCTGGCTCCCAGTAAGAGCAGGCACAGCAATAAAGCGACAGCGCCAATCTCGAGCAGGGCCAGCATATACAAATTGGATTGACCGCTTTTTTCACGATTCTGCAGTCCGTCGGCAAGCAGCATGATGGCGCCGCCAAAACTCAAAAATTCCCAGGCAATCAGAAAGGCGATCCCTTCCTGTAAACCGGCAACCCCGAGACTTCCCAGTAAAGCCAGCCCTGCCCCGGACATCCAGATGCCGGGATTTTTGGCGCGGCTGGGGGAAAGGAAGGCGGCCAACGCGGCGAGTCCACCCCAGAAGACCAGCCAGGCGGCAGCCGCCTGCAGGTGCCAGGTCACGGGAATGCTGCCCAGGGACCAAAGCTGTCCAGTGTCAGGGCCAGATCCTGCTAGCAGACTGAGGACGCTGCCCACCAGTATCGCCACGGTGCCAAAAATGAGGGCAATCCGTGCGCCGGAACTGAGACGCAGCAGACCGAGAATAATGGCGAGAACAAAAAGCAGTGCGCCCAGCAGGAAACTATTGAGCATATTGGCCTCCTGTTACTTTTTGCGGCATGCGTTCTACCAGAAGCAGCAGGGCATGAATGAGTGCTGCCGGATTGGGTGGACAGCCCGGCAGCCAGATGTCCACCGGGAGAATGCCTTCCAGTCCCGATCCTCCGGCATAACCCTCATCCATGGGCGCGCCTGAGACGGCACAGGTGCCGGTAGCCATGACACTACGTGGTTCGGGCATGGCTTCCCAGGTGGCCAGCAGTACGTCGTGCATGGGTGCGGTTACGGGTCCCGTGACCATCAGCAGGTCGGCAAAACGCGGTGAGGGCGTAAAGAAAATGCCCAGTCGGTGCAAATTATAAAAGGGATTGTCCAGCGCACTGATTTCGGACTCGCAGGCATTGCAGGAACCGGCGTCCACATGGCGAATGTGCAGACTGCGGCGCTGGCTGGCCGCAATGCGTTTGCGAAGGTCTGCGGCCTCAGCACTTTCCAGTGCCGCTGACCAGATGAGATCACTGCGCTGACGCACGCCAAAAGCCCAGTCGTAGGAACTTTGCATGGCCCCCTCAGGGCATTCCTCCACGCAACGCTGGCAGACAATACAGCGCCCATAATCGATCACCGGTTCGCCATCCACCTGATGAATGGCCTGAGTGGGGCAGCTCTCCACACAAAGATCACAACCGCTGCGGCAGGCCGCGATATCCAGGCGCGGCATTCCCAATACCCCTTCCTGACCATCGGGTCCACTTTGGGGCCAGCGGGTAGCAGCCTTACCGGCTTTAAGTCCTGTCCAGGTCCATAATGGCATGATTTTCTCCTAGCGGTCGCAACCGGCAATGGTGAGGCCGAAGCTTGCTTCGTTAATGGCGTAATCCATCATGTTGGTACCGTGTACCGTCAGTGGAAACACCCGCCAGTTGGAAAACGAGGGCGATTTGATTTTGACCCGTTGCAGGCGTCCATCCTCAATGCGGACGGCGTAAATCAGCGTGCCTCGCGGGGTTTCGGCCCAGCCCAGGCCCTGCTGTGCTCCGCCTGGCACGTCGAATTCCGCATGCACAGGACCGGCTTTGAGACGACCCGAAGCCTGTACCAGCAGGGCAATGGCTTCCCGCAGGGCTTCCCCACGAACATCACTACGGGCCATGGCATCACCTTTCTGGCGCACTGGTACGTTGAAACGTAATTTGTGGTAAGCCGCATAAGGATGGTCCCGGCGCAAATCACGATCGAGCCCGGAAGCGCGGGCGACGGGACCGGTAGCCCCCTGATCAAAAGCGGCACTTGGCGAAAGTACGCCGGTGCCCATCAGGCGATCCAGGTGGGTCGCCGTTTGCTGCAACCGATCCAGATAAGCCTCGCCTTCATCAATGATGGGCTCCAGAGCATGGGCCAAATGCTCGGCCTGCAAGTCCCGGCGGAGCCCACCTACCCGCAGCAGGCTACGTAAATAGCGGGAACCCGTTAATTCTCCGGCCAGTTGTTTGACTTTTTCTTCCATCAGGAAGCCGGTGGCGGCACCGACTTTGAGGGTCGTGGTTTTGGACAGCTGTCCAAAATAGTGGAAATGGTTATAGAGACGCTCCAGTTCCACAAGGATCACCCGCAGCAGTTGCGCCCGGGGCGGGACTTCAATGCCCCAGGCATTTTCAACGGCCTGACAATAGGCGAGAGCATGGCAGGCACTGCCCACTCCGGAAACCCGCTCGGCCAGGTAAACACTGCGCTGCGCGTCCTGGCCGGCAAAACGGGCTTCCATGCCCCGGTGCTTGAAAAACAGGCGCGGATGGTAGTGAAGAATGGCCTCACCAATATAGGAATAGTGAAATTCACCAGTTTCCACCACATCAGCACGCACCGGCCCCCAGTACAAATCCTGCACCTGATCCCCCTGCACTTCGGGCATGGTGGGGGGCTGGTAAAGGCCGCTCAGGTGACCTGAACTGCCGTTTATGCCGAGGGGCGGCTGGGGAATGCTGAAACCTTCGTGAATAATGAGGGGAAAGGGTTCGGGATGCCCGGTAAAATGCAGACCGCCCAGGTCCTGCATTTCCCGTTCGTACCAGCCCAGGAGCGGTACAAGCGCTGCGAGCGAAGGAATGGTATCCGTGCCGCGTAATTCCAGCAGGACAAATTCGGGATTGTCTTTCTGGCTCAACAAATAACGCACGACGCATTGCTGCCCTTCCCAGTCATGCCAGGCCATGAGGAAACGCATCTGCTGATCCAGGCATTCCTGAGCGACTGCTGCAAGCTGCCCCGCAGTGACAGAGCGAATGCTGCAATTATTCATGGGACTGTGCATATTCATGGCTGCACCATAAATGCCTGTTGGAAAAATCCCCACAAGCCACTGGGCCACCAAAGTCCCAGTACCAGCACAGGAATCAGGGCCAGCCACATGGGTAGGCTATTCCACAGGGATAAATTGAGGGTGGGCACTTCATCGGGTTCCGGTTCCGGACCCCAGATCATGCGCCGGAAATGATTCATGAAGGCAATAAATATGAGAATGAGCAGAATGGCCATCACCCAGACTGCCCAAGGGTTGGGGCTGAGAATGCCACCCCGCAAAATGGTCAGCTCCGATAAAAACAAGCCGAAGGGCGGGGCTCCGGTAATAGCCACAGCACCCAGTAACCAGAGAGCGCCCGTCACCGGATAGTAGCGCAGTACCTGACGCATTTTACTCATGGACTTGGTGCCGTAAGCACGCATCATGTTGCCCGCCCCGAAAAACATCAGGGATTTATTCATGGAGTGATTGACCATGTGATACATGGCTCCGGCAAAGGCAATGGGGCCACCAAAGCCGAAACCAATGGCCAGTACTCCCATATGTTCCAGGGAGGAATAGGCCAGCATGCGCTTGGCGCCATCCTGACGAACGATAAACAGGCCTGCCACAAAAAGGGATATTACGCCCAGTACCAGTAGTGCAGTGTGCCCCATGAGGCTGTAACCGCCACTGTCGACAATGGATAAAAACCGATAAATCCCCAGCAGGGCAATGTTGAGCAAAGCACCGGAAAGCATGGCGGACACCGGGGCCGGGCCTTCGCTGTGGGCATCAGGTAGCCAGGTATGCATGGGGGCGAGACCCACCTTGGTGCCAAAACCCACCAGCGTCAGGAGAAAAGCCAAAAACAAAAGGGTTTCGGGAACCTTGGGGGCGATTTCACGGAGATTGGCCCAGGTCAGGGCATAAGTCGGGCCGAGCACAAAGGTGCCACCCCAGTAAAAAAGGATAATACCCAACAGGGCCAGGGCCAGCCCCGCAGAAACGACAATCAGGTACTTCCAGGCCGCTTCGATGCATTCGGCTTCTTTCTCGAAACCCACAAGAAAAGCGCTGACAATGGTCGTGAAATCAATGGCAATCCAGAAAATACCGGGATTGTTCATCAACGGCGCAATGAGCATGGTCAAGGCAAAACCCGCCTGCAGGGCATAGTATTTGTGCAGTCGGGGTTTTTCTTCGGGCAGCAGGCGCATGTAGCCAATGGCGTAAATGGACGCCAGCAGATAAACCAGGCCCACGCAAAACAGCACCCAGGCCCCCAGAGGGGTCAATAAAATGTATTGCTCTCCGGTGACCAGAGCCTTATCGGGAACGGCCACGAGAATCGCCAGAGTCAGGCCGAAAACTGCTATGGAAGTCAGCAGGTTGAGATATTCGGCCAGATGCGGCAGACGCAGGGCGAGCATCAGAATGATGGCGACGGCGGGGATGATCCAAAGTGCGGCAATCAGTGCATCAAAATTCACCATGGCTTAACCCACCAGCTTTTGCAGGCCACGACTGCTGGTTGTACCGGCATGGGTCTGGAGGAATCGGACCAGCATGCCGAAGGCCATGACGATTGTCAGCAAATCAAAGATGATCACCAGCTCAAGCAGGGCGGGCATACCCGGAACCAGAATCTGTGAGCCCAGAAATATTCCGTTTTCGATGACCAGCAAGCCAAGAATGTGGCTGATAGCCTCCGAACGCAAAATCATCATCAAAAAGCCGATGAGTTTCAGGCTGAACATGCAGGTCAGGGCCAGCACGGCAATATTGTCAGTCAGATGAAGGGCAACACCGAGTTGCCTGGATACCTCATAGGAAAAAATCACCAGTGCGGCACCGATAATCATGCTGGAAGAAGGTTTCAGCAGGGGGGTGAATTCGCGCTGAATATCCAGTCGTTTGACCAGTCGGAGGACCAGATAGGGTAAAAAGGTGCCCCGAAACAAGGCCGTCAATGCCGCAATAATATACAGCTCGGGATAATGTCCATAGTAGCCAATGGATGCAGAAATGGCCGCAATGGTCCAGGATTCCGCCGCAAAAGCATAAACATGATTTTTCAGCCAGTGTGAAGCGAGCATGACAAAAGATAAAACCAGCGCGAGGATCGCCAGCAGGCTGAATAATGAGGTGGCCAGCGGACCGAGATGAAATATCAGCATGGGTCGCTCCTATAGTTGGTCGGCAACAATGGCCAATACGGCAAAAAGAAAAGACAGCGCCAGGGGCTCCTGATAGCGATAAAAGCGCAGACGGGACTGCATGGTATCGACGCCCACCATAAGCAGGCCGATCACGCCGTATTTGGCCAGGATGATCAGCAGGGCCAGGAGCACTGACGGAAAGCTGCCAGTGGTGGACAAACCCCAGGGAAACAGAAATACATTGAGAAAAATCGTGTAAAAAATGAACTGTTTCATCCAGCTTGCCCATTTCAGCAGAGCCAGCAGGGGGCCGGAATATTCCAGGATGCGCGCCTCATCAATCATGTAGATTTCATAGGGGATCGTGGAATGAATGGGCAAGCGGTCAGTTTCTACGGTCAGCAGAATGAAAAAAGCCAGAATCAGGAAAATATGGGCGGGACTCCAGTAGGCTACCGGATTTTTGGCCAACAGATGATTGGCGACAAAAGGCAGCATGGAATGGTCCAGAAAAGTGATGCCTACAAATACCAGGATCAGCGTCGGTTCGGCGAGAATGCCGAGCATGACTGCGCGGCTGGAACCCAGGCCACCGAAGGGCTGGCCGGTATCCAGGCCGGCCAGCAGGATAAAAAAGCTGCCCAGGGTCAGAATCAGCCCGCCCCCCAGAATGTCGCCCATGTCCGAAAGCGGCAGGGGGAAGTTGGTCAGCACCGGAATGAGCATCGGCACGATGAGCATGGCGGTGAACGCAACTACGGGTGCCCAGAAGAAAACCCAGGTGGCAGATTCGGGTACCAGCAACGACTTGTTGAACAGTTTCCAGAGATCGCGATAGGGCTGGAAAATGGAAGGTCCCTTGCCGCGCTGGACACGCTCCTCCACGGTGGTGATGAAGCCATGCAGCAGTGGTGCCAGAAACATCACGGTGAGAACCTGCCCACACTGCAGGACGATGTCGCCAAGCATAGATTCCCCTTATAAGTTTAACTAACGACCAGTTACCCAACCTTGCAGTCGGGATCTGTAGGAGTCATTAGCCTATAAAGGCGGTTATTGGGCGGAATCCATCGCCATAATTTGTGTTGATGATATGCAGAGACAGAAAACGGGTCAAGCGCGTTTTATTCTAAAAACGGCAGTTGCCGTGGGTGTTTTGCAGCGACTTTTGTTCTGAGCCGTTGTTGTTCTTGGCGAAATCCTGCGTCCGTCAGGAGATCTGTCTGAGCCCAAAGGGCGAGTTCTCTCCTGACAGCAGGATGAGCCTTAATGTGAAAGAGATGGGATTACGGGCACAGAAGTCCCTGGCCTGTGAGGACCATTTGACGGGATCTGAAAGCGGTTATGCCGGATCGGGCAGGAATCCGAACTTGATCAGCTTTTTAATCCAGCGTGCGGCATTACGTTGTACGCTCAAGGCTTCATAATCGGTGGCGGCGTCCCGGTAATATGTGCCGCGAGAGAGCATGAAGTAGATGATGCGCAGCATTTTGTGGGCCAAGGCGATAATGGATCGTTTATGACCTCGGCGCACGACCAGGTTCTGGAATTTGGTGCGCAGGGCGCATTGGGTGCGACTGGCGGCATGGGCGCATTCGCACAAGACGCGGCGCACGTAAGGATTCCCTTTCCGGGTGCGACCACTTTTGCGCTTACCGGCCGATTCGTTGTTGCCCGGGCACAGACCGGCCCACGACGCCAGGCGATCGGCACTCCCGAAGGCCTTCATATCGTCCCCGATTTCCACCAGCAATAAGGCAGCACCTATAGTATCCACTCCCGGCAAGGTCTGCAGCAACGCCAGTGCATGCTGTTGCGGGGCCAAACCGTCCAGCAAGCGGGTATCGAAGCGCGCGATCTGCGCTTCCAGGGCTTCGATATGGTGCATCACTTCGTCCAGAACAAAACGATGGCAGGCACTCAAATCGCCCTGCAACGCATCCAGAATCTCCTCCCGGCTGGCCTTGAGGCGATGGCTCGCCAGGGACAGTACCTCCTGGGGCGTGGCGCCCTGAAACAGCGCTTTGATCATGGCGCGTGCCGATTGACCATGAATGTCGCTGACCACCACGCCCAGGCGGATCCCCCCGTCGGTCAGCACCTTGTGTAGCCGGTTCTTTTCGGAGGCCAGCATGCCGACCAACTTCTGGCGTTGGCGGGCAATCAAGCGTAATTCCCGCAGTGGCGCCGGCGGGACAAAGGAACCGCGTAACAAGCCCGCGCGCGCCAGCATGGCCAGCCATTCCGCATCGCCAACATCGGTTTTGCGCCCGGGCACCTGTTTGACGTGACGGGCATTGACGACCTGGGCACGAATGCCGACCTGCTCCAAGGCTGCATAGGGGCTTTTCCAGTAAATCCCAGTACTCTCCATGACCACTGCATCCGGCTGCCAGGTCGCACACCAATCCGCCAAGGCCCGACGGTCTTTCTTGAAGCCGCCAAATTGACGGCGCTCTACCTCCACAGTGCCATCCGGGTTGCCTATGATGGCACAGGCCGTGACTTGTGCCTGATGAATATCCAGGCCGATCACACGTTGAAAAATGGGTTTCAGTTCCATTGGCTTTCCTCTCCATCTATACTGAAAACGCGGGAGGCAACGGATGCCGATGCCGAATCAACCTGCCTGCAGCAAGCCACAGGCGGTCCTCTTAATGTGCGCTCTCATGGAGGCAATCCGGGGTACGAGTCGGCCCGGCGGGTCACGTTAGAAACGGGATCAAGTCACCAAAATTTCGCGCGATCTCAATCCGCCGCCACCCGCTCCCATTCTCTTTCATTCTCCGGGGTGGCGCGAGTCGCAATGGACGTTAGAACAACAGGCGAGGGACAACGGAGCAAAAAGCACCTATGGCAACTGCCGTTTTTATCATTCAACGCAAATAAATGTTTTTACCTAAACGCCGGAAGTCCTCGGCTTTTTCCTGCAACCCCTGGGCGCGCGCTGCCTCCAGATCTTCTGCGCCTTGATTCTGTGCGTATTCCTGCAAATCCTGGGAAATTTTCATGGAGCAGAAATGCGGTCCACACATGGAACAGAAATGCGCGGACTTGGCCCCTTCCTGGGGAAGGGTTTCATCGTGATATTCCCGGGCTTTTTCCGGGTCCAGACCCAGGTGAAACTGATCTTCCCAGCGAAATTCAAAGCGCGCCTTGGACAAGGCATTATCCCGCACCTGGGCACCCGGATGGCCCTTGGCCAGATCCGCAGCATGGGCAGCAATCTTGTAGGTAATAGCCCCTTCCCGAACATCATTTTTATCGGGTAAGCCCAGATGTTCCTTGGGGGTCACATAGCAGAGCATGGCAGTACCATACCAGCCGATCTGTGCTGCACCGATGGCACTGGTGATATGGTCATAGCCTGGAGCAATATCTGTGGTCAAGGGTCCCAAAGTATAAAACGGGGCTTCAAAACAGTGCTGCAACTCTTCGTCCATATTGGCGCGAATCATCTGCATGGGCACATGGCCGGGACCTTCAATCATCACCTGCACGTCATGCTTCCAGGCAATCCGGGTGAGTTCGCCCAAAGTATGCAACTCGGCAAACTGCGCTTCATCGTTGGCATCTGCCAGACAACCGGGACGCAAGCCATCTCCCAGTGAAAAACTGACATCATAGGCTTTCATGATTTCACAGATTTCTTCGAAATGGGTGTAGAGGAAACTTTCCTGATGATGCGCCAGACACCATTTGGCCATGATGGAACCACCCCGGGAAACAATACCCGTAAGCCGTCGGGCAGTCATGGGCACATAGCGCAGCAATACTCCGGCATGAATGGTGAAGTAATCCACGCCCTGCTCGGCTTGCTCAATCAGCGTATCGCGGTATAAGTCCCAGGTCAGATCTTCGGCTTTGCCGTCGACTTTTTCGAGGGCCTGATAAATGGGTACGGTACCAATGGGAACAGGGCTGTTGCGAATAATCCATTCGCGGGTTTCATGAATATGCTTTCCGGTGGATAAATCCATCACGGTGTCAGCCCCCCAACGGATGGACCAGACCATTTTTTCGACTTCTTCGGCTATGGAAGAAGTGACCGCTGAATTACCGATGTTTGCATTGATCTTGACCAGAAAATTGCGGCCGATGATCATGGGTTCCAGTTCGGGATGGTTGATGTTGGCCGGAATGATGGCACGACCTCGGGCAACCTCTTCTCGGACGAATTCCGGGGTGACCACATCCGGAATCTGCGCCCCGAAGGATTCACCACGATGCGCGCGAAACAGTTCGGGATGGGTGGCGCGCAATTTTTCCAGACCCTGATTTTCACGAATAGCCACATATTCCATTTCCGGGGTGATGATTCCACGTCGTGCATAATGCATTTGGGAGACATTTGCGCCTTCTGCGGCCCGCCGGATTTCGCGGCGCTGTTGAAAACGCAAATCAGCCGTTCTGACATCAGCGAGGCGGGCCCGACCATAAGCCGAACTCGGTTCAGGACGATGCTCCAGAGGCGCCTCCATGGCAGTCCACTGCCAACGGGTAGCAGGGAGTCCCGCATGAATATCAATCTGGGTATCAGGATCAGTGAAGGGACCACTACAGTCATACACGGGAATATTCGGATTATGCTCCACCGAACCATCGCGGTTGCGGGAGTCGGTCTGCTGGATTTCGCGCAGGGGAATGCGTAATTCAGGGTACATTTCACCACTGAAGTAGGCCTTGCGGGAACCCGGTATGGATCCCGTGGTGACCGTGGCTTCCTGCATGTCATGGGTAATATCGGTGGGACGTGTCGCCATTGTGCTTCCTCCAAATTCCAGTGCATTGCGAAAAACATGATCGGGACACGGAAGAAGGACGCAGACAGTTGATCCTGTAGCGCTTCCCTACGCCGGCATGACCCGGATCAGGTTCCAAGGGTTCCTCTCAGCCTGCCCCCTGGCAGACGCCCCCAGCGTTAATACATTTTCGCAAACTAAGGGATATCGCACCTAACTGTCAAGCGGACGTCGCAGATAATAACAAACTGACGATTGCTTTCATGGGGCAGTAACGAGTCAGAAATAAATAAAAAGCACCATTTTTGGGAGTGCATACACTATCTGTCCCCACATTGGTGCAGACCAAAATTTATGTGTAACAAAATTAGTACATACGGATTTGGTTAAAAAAATTTTCTATATTTATAATCATAGTGTTGAAAATTTATGTACCATTTATTTAACAGGTGATTAATAAAATTTCCCTCGAAGATATACGGCCCGATTATTGCTTATAGTCTGCTTATGGTTCTGTGGTTAAAAAATTTAGCACCATAAAACTTTTTAAATTGTCATATAACTGTAACATTGCTGTGTTAATATCTTGCTAATAGGCTCTAATATGGGGATGTTTGTCATGAGAATGCTATCTTCTTTAATATTTCAGCCTTTCCAGCTCATGTTGCAAAAATTTGAGCGCAGAGAAGCACCACTGATTACTTCTGTGAATCCATATAAAGGCCATTGGAATATCTTTTTAAGAATACCTCGTATTGAAAAGTTAAAACATATAAGTTCCGCAGCATTAATCGGGATGATCGTGTTATTAGTGGTTTACCTGGCTGAAATTCAGATTCCGCTTGACAACCAACTCATTCTTTCCAGTGTATTGGTTACCATCATGCTTCTGCTTTACAACTGGGATCTCTGGCGCTCAAGCACCACCAGCAAGATGCTTGCGCGCTACACTATCATCTTCGCCAGTGCCTATTTTGGCTGGAAATACCTCTACTGGCGAGCGACAGAAACCATGCCCTCAGGCTATGGAGCTGTTAGCGAAACCGCTGGCCTTATCTTACTTCTGGCCGAAGCCTATGGATTCATCATGCTGATGTTTAATCACTTGGTAAACATTCATCCTATCGATCACCAGATTCCCCCTTTACCTGTTCGTGATAATGATTGTCCTAGCGTGGATGTGTTCATTCCGACTTACAACGAAGAATATGAAGTGATCATTCCTACTTTGGCAGCAGCAGTTAACTTGGATTATCCCAAAAGCCGTTTTATCGTCTGGATTCTTGATGACGGAGGCACCGACAAGAAATGTCATCAAAGCGACTCTCAAAAAGCGGAAGCCGCTCAGAAGCGGCGCAGCGATCTAGAACAGCTGGCTAATGAATATGGAGCCCGTTATCTGACCCGCGCTGCAAATGAACACGCCAAGGCTGGAAACATTAACAATGGCTTGGCCCACTCCCAAGGCGATCTTGTTGCCATACTCGATTGTGACCACATACCAACCAGGGATTTTTTACGCAATACCGTGCCTTTTTTCCTGGACGATTCCAAACTTTTTCTGGTTCAAACACCTCACAATTTTATCAGTCAGGATCCCATCGAAAAAAATCTGGATATGCCAAGAGGCCCAGGAGAAAACGAATTGTTTTATGATGTTATGCAGCCAGGTCTCGATTTCTGGGGGACATCTTATTTTTGTGGGTCAGCTGCAGTACTCCGAGCCCCTGTGTTGAAATCCTTGGGAGGAATTGCGGGACAGACTATCACCGAGGACGCTGAAACTACTATCGACGCAATGCGGTTAGGTTATCGAACTTTGTACCTGAACAAGGCCATGGTAAGTGGTCTGCAGCCAGAAACTGTTACTGGCATGATTGTCCAAAGGGTCCGTTGGGGCACTGGCATGTTACAGATTTTCCTGCTAAAAAATCCCTGGTTACAAAAAGGATTAACCGTTATTCAGAAGCTGTTGTACACCAATTTAATAGTTTACTGGCTGTTTGCTTACTCCCGGCTTGCCCTGTTAATGGCACCACCAGCCTATCTGATTTTTGGGGTTACGCTTTGTCATACCACGCCATCCCAACTCATGGTTTATCTGGCCCCCTATTTACTCAGCTCGTTAATAGTCGCCCAACATTATTATCGTCATGTGCGTTGGCCTTTCATATCCCAAGTTTACGAGACGTTACAAAGCATCTTCATCGCTATGTCAATGAGCAAGGTGCTGTTTCGCCCCAAATCACCAAACTTCAAGGTGACCCCCAAAGGGGAGTATCTGGACCGACACTTCCTGTCAGTATTGTCATGGCCCTTTTACCTGCTTCTGGGAGTCAATATGCTCGCTATTGTTTGTGGAATAAACCTCTTGCAACAATCCGGTGCGCGTATCGACGCCATTATGTTTGTTCTGTTTTGGGCGGTTCTTGACACATTATTTCTCCTCGCTGTCCTGGGCGTCACCCACGAAAAGCCCCAGCGGCGTTCTTCAGCACGTATTCCACTGAGCAAGTCTTTGATACTCGAATACGAAAATGGCAATAGAATTCCGGCGCGCACGGTCAACATCTCTTGGCGAGGTGCAGCGGTAGCCATTGACCGCCAATCCGGAACCATTCAATTGGGCACACCGCTCGTTCTTGACTTTGGCGATGATCGATATATTCATTGCGAGATCAGTGCATTACGTGATGCTTTTGCTGGGAACAATCTGCTCATTTCGGTACGCTACAAGCCTCAGTCTGCGGCAGACATCGTAACAGCCGTGGCCATCGCCTATGGATCCAGTAACGATCTGTTGGAGCTGACCAGATCGCGCCGTCATTCGCGAAGCATTTTTGGTTCACTTTTATTATTCATCCGGTTAGCGATGGTGTATGGCGTCAGACACCTTTGGCATCTTTTGAGTAATATTTCTATAGGTCGTTACTGGAGGAGTATGATCCAAGCCCTGGTTCGCGAACAGCAACGGCTTTTCTTCCGGCGAAACAAACGGCATGAGCTTTTAGAACCAATTATGGCACTTCCCGCATCCTCACTCACCAACATTCACTCAGTAGAGCCGGTCATACTGGATGAGGAATTAATCTGGGACAAAAAATCCGGTCTTCACGAGGAGATTATGGCATGATGAAAATGCTCATCGCGCGCTTGATTTTCATCTTCATGCTTTTTTGTGCTGGCTCATGGTCTGTCTGGGCAGTCACAAGTATGGCAACCGCAAAACCCACACCGAAAAATGCCACAGTTTCCGCTTCAGGGACTCCCGTGGCCTTACCATTCGCAACAACTATCGGCAACAAGGAAGCAATCCGCTTGCAGGGACATGGAGCGACGGTGAAAATACCTTTCTCCATACCCCATGGGGAAGATGTCACCCAGATCCAGGTGTCTCTACAGGGACGCATATCTCAGGGAATGAGTAGTTCGGTCCTGCTGGAAGCAGTTTCCAATAATCAGGTGATAGAACAAATTGCTTTGAAGCCCGGCAGTGACCTGAATAATCAATTCTCTATTCCCAGCTCACATCTGGATGCAGGTTTTCATACGCTGATCCTCAAACTCGTTGGCGTTGCTGGAGACTCTGATTCCAACTGGGTGCAGATTGATCCCCGAACATCTCTTTTCAACTATTTGAGCACTCCAAAGGCCATCGAACCCCGCCTCGACCATCTTGATTGGCTATTTGACCGTGCATCTCTCGACTATGCCCCTGTTGTTCCCATATACGGTGTGGATTTTTCAGATTACACAGAGGCCCTGGCTTATGCTGCTCAAGGCATTGGGCTAAGATACCAGTTTCTGCCTACACACATTCAAGTCAAATCCCTACAGACGTTCCTTGGCAAAGCCTCAAACCCTCTGGATGCAGTGTTATCAGACTTGCCTGTTGGGAGCCGTAGTGCCTTGATTATTGGCACATCAACTGCGTTAGCCCCAGTGTTGCAGAATCTGGGCGTGTCAGCGATTAGAAATGCAACTATTCTGGTTCGACAGTTTCCTGGACATTCTCACTATAATCTGCTGATTCTGACTGGTAGAGATTCGCAGGAAGTACTAACAGCGGCCAGGAGCTTTGCCAACATTCAAATAAATTATCCTTCCGTTGCGGAAATGGCGATCAAAAACTCCCGCATCGAAAACTCCGCTCACTCAGAACCGGTGCCCATTACCGCTTCGCCTTTTGCCTCTGCCTCTTTTCCGCTTCTGGCGACCGGATTCAAGACCACCACTCTCAGTGGGTTCAGTGGTCCGGTAAGCATGCAGATCTGGAATGGCGGATGGCAGAGAGAAGGAGAATTGAGCCTGAACCTGGTGTATTCAGCAGGCATGTCTGCCACCTCTGATGTCAACATACTTTTTAACGGGGCACTCGAAGGCTCGATTCCGTTGAACGATCCGACCGGTGGAAAGTATGTGAAATACGCGGTCAGTATTCCTAGTACCGAAGTGAAATCAGGCTGGAATACTCTTACTCTCGTTCCCAATCTGATTCCGGCGTCCACCCATGATTTTCTCTTTAACTCCGAACGTGCCAATCTGCAACTCAGTGTATTTGCCAATTCCACTTTTACCTGGCAGGGCGGCAATGCTTTGCAGCACCTGGATCTGACCGCCCTGAGCACCGCTGGTACGCTGAACATTAGACATGGCCAGACGGTAAATCTTTTCGTGCCGAAAAAGTACAGCAACCACACCCTCTCAGCCATGACCACGCTGATCGGCAAAACCGCGCAGCGCTATGGCGCCCCATTTTCAGTACATACCGGGGGCCTGGATAATTTACATTCGGGGCCTATTCTTGCAGTAGCACCCCTACGGCAATTACCCCAATCTTTACTGAATCATCTCGGCTTGACTGAGCCATCCGGGAGTAACTCGGACTGGGGAATATCTCGATCCTTGCAGGATAGCTTGGGGAACGAAGATGATCAGCCAAGTCATTACGAATTTTCTTTGACAAACAATGGTTTGGCTTTCAGTTCCAGTTATGACGGCCATCCTCTCATCGTATTTTCGGCACTGAATGATGGCACTTTGAATAAGGCCATCAATACCCTGATCGGCTTTGGGCTGTGGTCACAACTGCGAGGATTTACGGATTGGTGGGAAATTCAAGGAAAAACCATCCATGCCGTTGGTATGGAAAGTGTCCCCTTCTACGCCTTCGGAACCAGTGGCGGCATAGGCGTATGGGCAGGCCACCATCTCTGGTGGGCAATCGTCATTTTGTTGATCTTCGCCACAATGGTATCCGTACTTATCTACGCAATGGTGCGCAGACGCTATCATCGCTTACCCAAGGAGTCCGCAGTACGCCCAGCAGGTTCGCAAACGGGAGGTGAATGATGGCGAACAAGAACTCATCCGCTATTTGCCGGTTACAGATGGGTCTTATAGTGACACTGTTCATAAACGTCCTGCTTCCTGCTAGAGCAGAAGCTCAAACCCTGTTACTGGGTGGAATCCAGCGCTCTGCACAAAGTTCCTACGATTACCTTGGGTTGATACAGCCCATCGCTGGCGGTGATCTTGGCCATGGCTTTTATATCCAGGCTTTTGCCAGTTATTTGCAATATCAGTACCAGACTAGTGCCGAAGGAATTGGTGTGCTCGTCCACGCTCGCTCCCCTGGGATTTCAGCAGGATTAGGTTACGACTTCACCGCCGGGCCACTACAGCTTAGTGTTTCTGGAAGCGTCGCTTATCAATATTTTTCTCTGACCCCACCCATTCCGGCGGGTGGGCCTTTCCAGAGCAGTGTCACTTTCATTCCGCAATTACAAGTCCACTTGCCCATTGGCGATGGCTTTTATTTTTCGGGACTGGGCAGTTATGCCTTTGGTCAGGGGTCATACTGGTCGAGGATGAGATTGGGTATACCAACCCTGCCTTGGCTGCACTTTGGACCAGAATTTATCCCTTCAGGAGGAAGAACTTATAGCATCCGGCAGTATGGAGCTTTTGTTGATGCAAATTTGTCTGGAGGTTGGGGGGTCACGTTAGAGGGAGGTTTGCAACGACAGAAAAATCTGCCCGATGTGGGCTATGCAGCATTATCAGTGAGCAAAACTTTTTGAGTATCAGTGGGAGGACATAGCTGACGGGTGGGAAGAGCCCATCTGGGGGTAGAAATGGGCAAGGCTTTGAACTGGGTAACCGTAGGGCTTTTTTGTGTGAGTTTACCGATGAGCCATAGCACTGTGGCAAAAGTCCTGTCCCCGCCACTGGTGCCCATTTCGGTGGCACATTGGCGCAGCTACTGGGTTGACTATACTCGTGCTTTCATTGACGACCAAGGGCGTGTCATTGATCACCACCAACACCAAGATAGCACTTCCGAAGGGGAGTCCTATGCACTCTTCTTCGCCCTCGTCGCCGATAAACCTGAACAGTTCGCGAAAATTCTTTCCTGGACCAACAACAATCTGGCTGCGGGCCAACTGGGCACTCAGCTACCAGGCTGGTTATGGGGCCAGAATCCGAGCGGGAAATGGACGCTGCTCAGCCAGCACTCCGCTGCCGATGCAGATCTCTGGCTGGCATACACACTGATACAGGCAGGAAAGCTCTGGCATCGGCCGGATTACATGCACCTGGGCCTGGAATTGACTCAGACTATTGTGAGGGAAGAAGTGGTCATGATTTCTTTTTCCAACCGCATTAATGACCGCAGTATTCACTTGAGTTTCACGCCAATGCTTTTGCCCGGCTATTTTGGCTTTCACATCGCAGCTAAACGGTATGTCTTCAACCCCAGCTATTTACCATTACCACTTTTGCTGGGACTGGCTCAGGCTGACCCCCATGGACCTTGGCAGCAGATGGCCTCGCAGTTACCCGATTTTCTGCATGCCGTTTCCCCCCATGGATTCGCACCGGATTGGATCGGACTGGACGATGGTCGAAGCTTCTTTGTTCCGTCCCAGGGAGTGGACGGCAGCTACAATGCCATCCGTGTCTATCTTTGGGCAGGTATGGCGACAAAAGAAATGCCTTTTGGGCCGGAAATACTCGCCGCCCTTTCTGGCATGCAAAAGTATTTGCAGCAGCATAACGTGCCCCCTCTGGCAGCAGATGCAGCAACCGGGCAAGCAAGAGGAAGCGGGCCAGTAGGCTTTTCCGCCGCTCTTCTCACCTATCTTTCAGCAAAGCATGATCAGATCGCATTCAACCGGCAACTGCGGCGTATACAGGAAGCGCAGATTCCAAGCACAGGATTACTGGGTGAACCTGCCTACTACTATGACCAGAACCTGGCTCTTTTTGCCTTAGGCAACCTTAGCAAGAGTTTTACTTTTGAACGGAATGGTGATTTGCATACATGGTGGTCACATTCAGGGCTGCACGGTTGACCAACGGTTTCAATTTACAATTGGATTAGGACCGTCATAACCATTCAGTGCTATCATCGCGCCCATTCATTATCGCGTATTGGAGTATGCCGTGCTCAGTACCCATCAACTGACCATGCAGTTTGGTTCAAAACCATTGTTCGAGAACGTGTCCGTGGACTTCGGGGACGGCAACCGCTACGGTCTGATTGGAGCTAACGGTAGTGGCAAGACCACTCTCATGAAAATCCTGGGTGGCGACCTCGAACCCAGCGCCGGAAATGTCAGCTTGAGCAGTGGCGAGCGACTGGGCAAATTGCGCCAGGATCAGTTTGCCTTTGAAGAATATACGGTACTGGATACGGTCATGATGGGGCATGGCGACTTCTGGAAGGTGAAAATGGAACGCGATCGCCTCTATTCCCTGACGGAAATGAATGAAGAAGATGGCATGGCGGTAGCCCACATTGAAAGTGATTTTGCCGAACTGGGCGGTTATTCGGCTGAAGCCCGAGCCGGGGAACTGCTTATTGGCGTGGGCATTCCTCTGGAGCAGCACGACGGCCTGATGTCGGGGGTGGCGCCGGGCTGGAAACTGCGCGTGCTTTTGGCCCAGGCATTATTTGCCGATCCTGACATCCTTCTCCTGGATGAACCTACCAACAATCTGGATATTCATACCATTCAGTGGCTGGAAGAATTACTGAGCAGCATCAAAAGCACCATCATCATCATTTCCCATGACCGGCATTTTTTAAATAGTGTTTGCACCCACATGGCCGACCTGGATTACGGCGAACTGCGTGTTTATCCCGGTAATTATGATGACTACATGCGCGCATCCACGCTGGTCAAGGATCAATTACTGGCCGATAACGACAAGAAAAAGGAAAAAATGGCAGAACTGCAAAGTTTTGTCAGCCGTTTTTCGGCGAATGCCTCCAAAGCCAAACAGGCTACTTCCCGCGCCCGTCAGCTTGAAAAAATCCAGTTGGAAGAAGTCAAACCTTCCAGCCGCCAGAATCCCTATCTGGTTTTTCAACAGGACCGCAAGTTATATCGCTATGCCCTGGATGCCAAAGATTTATCAAAGTCTTTCGGTGAGTTGCGCCTTTTCCAGAAGCTGCGGCTGCATATTGAAGCAGGTGAACGTATTGCAATTATCGGTGCCAATGGTCTGGGGAAAACGACTTTATTGCGCTGCCTGATAGGTGAAACGGAACCGGATGCCGGGGTGATCAAATGGGCGGAAAATGTGAAGATCGGGTATTTTGCCCAGGATTATGCGCCGGAATTTGCGGAAGATCTGACCCTTTTCGACTGGATGTGCCAATGGCGCAGCGAAAAAGACGATGATCAGGCCATTCGTGGGGTTCTGGGTCGTCTGCTCTTCGGTCAGGATCAGGTCGGGCGCTCCGTCAAGGTGCTTTCGGGTGGCGAAAAAGGTCGGATGTTATTTGGCAAGCTTACCCTGCAAAAACCTAATGTCCTGATTCTGGATGAACCCACCAACCATCTGGACATGGAATCCATCGAATCCCTGAACAACGGGCTGGAAAAATTCGATGGAACCCTGATTTTTGTCAGCCATGATCGCGAGTTTGTCTCTTCGCTGGCGACTCGGATTATTGAATTCACCGCTCAGGGCATTGAAGATTTCAAAGGCAGTTATGAGGATTATCTGCTCAGCCAGATCAGCGTCAGCGACGCCGGGAAAAAGAGCGCCAAAAACCGATAAGCAGGAGGAGGACACCCAGCACAAGAATTCCTCCAATCCATTTCCAGCGCACCATGTTCAGAATATTGGCCAGATGCAGGAGGCTTCCGGCTTCCGCATCCACCCCATGATGGACTGCCAGCACCGCTACGGCGTTGGTTTTGAAAACCACCCCCAGATATCGCAGCACCATCAGGAGCAGGTCGAGAATAATCAGTCCGGTTCCTGCATATATCCACAATGCACGGGAAAGGCGCGGCAACAATTTAATGCCGCCAGCCATGCATAATCTGCAAAGTGGCACGCAACATGCGCTCGGCTTCTTCAGGCGAATCCGCTTCGCTGTAACATCGCAATTCCGGCGCATTTCCCGAAGGACGCAAGTGAATGATGGTGCCATTTTCCAGAGTCACACGCACCCCGTCGGTGTGATCCAGACTGCCTGCCGGGCCTGCCACTTTTCCAAAAGTGCAGCTGAATGCTGCCAGATTCTGGACATTGTCAGTTCCCCTGAAAGCATCCAGATGCTGCTGACTCAAGCTGGTAGGAAAATCCTGCAGCCGGTCACTGGCGGTATAACGCGGGGGTAAACGGTCCATCAGTGCAGCAAGTCTGTTCCCTTGCTGTTTTGCCGCTGTCAGAACGGTGAGCATGGGTAGGATTGCATCCCGGGTTGGAAGCGGCTGCAAGGTTTGTCCATGCCGCTGCAGAGGACTGCCCAGCAAGAATCCGCCGTTGGCTTCATAACCCACTACGGGCCCCTCACCCGCAGCCAGAGCAGCCTGCATGGTTTCAATGACATAGGGAGAGCCAATGCGGGTACGGTGAATCCGGGTAAATAATCCCGACAACTCCAGCGCAGTATTACTGCTGACCGGGGTGACAACACTTTGCGCACCCAGAGCATGGGCTGTAAGTACACCCAGCACATCACCGCGCCACCAGCGCCCCGTAGTGTCCGCAATCATGGGGCGATCAGCGTCTCCATCTGTCGTCAGTAAGGCATCCAGTTGATGCCCGGCCACGGCCTGTTGGGCAAACACGGTATCTTCAGGGCGCAATGCTTCCGTATCCAAAGAAACAAATTCTGCAGAACGGCCCAGTGGCAATACTTCCGCGCCCATAGCAACCAAAATATCGACCAGCAGATCCCGGGCCACTCCGGAATGCTGATACACGCCGAGCCGCAAGCCTGCCAGACTTTCTTTGCCAAAAAAATCCAGATAACGATTCTGGTAGCTTTGCAGATAATGCGGGTCGGCATCAGGCAACAGCGGCGGATGCAGCAGGGCGCCCTGTTCTGTAAATAAATTCGATGCAACTTGCATGTCCTGGGCGAGAATCCCAGCTTCGTCAGCCTTCATCAGTTCGCCGTGCGGACGATTGAATTTGATGCCGTTACGATTGAAGGGAATATGACTGCCGGTTACCATCAGCGAAGGGACTCCTGCCGAGATTCCGGCAAAAGCCAGTGCTGGTGAGGGCAGATAACCGGCAAATTGGGGGTTGCCCTCCTCTGCCAGCACCGCAGCCCAACTGGCAGCCAATATTCGCGGGGTACTGGGTCTTAAATCTCCGCCGAGAATCACTTTCTCGCCGCTCTGATATTCGCCTATGTCGCGGAGATAACGAAGAAATGCCCGCACATGGGTAAAAACCAGTTGATCGGTTAAATCGCTGACCAGGCCTCTTAATCCACTGGTACCAAATGCTGCCATATTCCTACTCCTCCGATCCTGTTCAGGGGTTACGCCATGATAACCAGATAAATTCCAAAAAGGCAGTTGGCATGGATAATTTGCGCACTTTCCCAGAGGGCTACAGGCTGTGTATCATGGTCCATTAGCATTCACAATGGATATCCAAGCAAAGCAATGCCCAATAATGACGACTGGATGAACTGGCATCGCAGCAAACAAGCGCTACCCAGTCTGGACACCTATGACTACGACATGCTCCGCCAGTGGCTGGGTGACCTGGAGATCCGCAAGGCCCAGCCTTATCGACAGGCGGTCAGTCATCTCGAACGACCAACCGACACGGAGCTCAGTGCATGGGTGCAAGGCAGCATCCGCAATCCTTATCATGTGGATATTCATCTTAGTCAGGGACATCTTATCAGTTTATGCACCTGCCCCGTTGGTAGTCGCTGCAAACATGTCGCAGCCGTGTTACTGGCTTATCTGGCCCAACGTGGTAGCCCACAACCGGTCAACAGCCCCAGGCCGCATGTGATGCAATGGCTGGGTGAACTGCGTTCACATCTGAATCCGCCGCCACGCAGGATTCCCACTTCTACTTATCGACTCCACTGGATTCTGGAAATTCGTGGTCATCAGCAACGTGTGCCCACCCTGAACTGCCTCAAAGCGCGCCTGAACAGGCAGGGTATTTGCAGCGAACTCACGCCCTGGAGTAATTTTGAAGCAGCCCTACGCCGTCCACCCGCTTTTCTGGATGAAACGGATCAGATGGTCATACGCCGTTTACTCATTGAAGATGTTTATGCCCAAAGAAGTGGATTTTTTACTCTGGGCCCACGCCATGGTGGCGCCGCTTTGGGCATGTTGGCTGCCAGTGAGCGCCTGTTTATGGATAAACCCGGTTCCTCTCCATTGCGAATGGGCGACATCCGTGCGGGTAAATTACTCTGGAAAACCCTCAAGGGTACGGAACAACATCCCATTCTGGAAACCGAACCACCCACCCAAACCTTGCTGACTCTGGACGTGCCCTGGTATCTGGATGCGGAAAATCTCGAAATCGGCCCGATTGACATCCCCATCAAACCCTCCCTGCTCAAGGATCTTCTTCAGGCGCCCCCCCTCAACATTCAGGAGGCTGCATTATTGAGAAATATTCTGGAAGAATCGGCCCCCGACCTGCCTGCTCCAGTGGCCGACCCGGTGAAGGATCTTCGAGTCATTGCCGAGCCACTCCAGCCGTCCCTATGGTGCGATACCCTGGCATTGATGGGGATGCAGGCCTACCGGGATTATCCCGGCCAATGGAGTCCTAATTGCCGGTTTGATTACGGGCAGCCGAGTTTTATCTATGGACCCGCGCATATTGCCATTGATGATGACAGCGAAACACAAACTCTCGCCAATGGCGAAACCGTGCATGTCCAACGCGATCGAAAGGCAGAAAAAAAAGCGCTGAAAATTTTGGCGGATACCGGCCTGAAAATCGCCAAAGCCAGCCTTTTCCATAGCCTCTCCTTGCTGCCACAGCCCATTTATGGACTGGCCAACGAAAAAGACTGGGATACCTTCATGAATGAAGGCGTGGAGGCTCTGCGCGGCGCAGGTTGGGGAGTCCACTGGCCAGATGGCTTCCGCCATCATTTTTTGCATATTGATGCCTGGGATATGCAGGTGGACGGGGAAGAAGAAGGCTGGCTCGGTCTTGATGTCGGCATAGTAGTCGAAGGCGAAAGGCTGGCGCTGGCGCCGCTTTTGGGTGGGCTGTTTGCCCGCGATCCACGCTGGCTGAGTCCCGGAGGCTTAATCCGTATTCCCGATGAAGAAGCTATCCATTTGCACACACCTTCGGGAGTCCCCATTCAAACTGCTGCCCACCGACTCAAACCACTGGTAGGTACCCTTATTGACTTGTTCAGTCTCGGCACTTCGGGACCCATGCGGGTTTCCGCCTATGATGTCACCCGACTGGCCGAAATTACCGATAGTCAGCAATGGCGGAGTGAGGGCATGGATGCCATTCGCAGGCTCAGTAAACGCCTCCCGCAAAGTGGCGAAATACCTCCTGTAGAGCCTCCCCGGGGTTTTGCCTTGCCGCTGCGCCCCTATCAGCAGGAAGGTTTGGCCTGGCTGCAATTTCTCCGCGAGCACAACCTGGGTGGTATTCTTGCAGATGACATGGGGCTCGGCAAAACCGCCCAGACCCTCGCTCACTTATTGCTGGAAAAAGAAAACGGTCGCCTGCAGAAACCCGCCCTGATTATCATGCCGACTTCGCTGATTCATAACTGGCGGGAAGAAGCAGAACGATTTGCCCCCGAGTTGAGGGTGCTATCGCTCCATGGCAAGGAGCGACTGGATCAATTTTCAGAAATATCCCGTCATGATCTGGTACTGACCACCTACCCGCTGGTCTGGCGGGATATTGAACTACTCAAGAACCAGCAATTTCATTTGCTGATTCTCGATGAAGCGCAGATGGTGAAAAACGCTCAAAGTCGCGCTGCCGAGGCGATTCGCGAAATACCTACCACCCATCGCCTGGCACTGACTGGAACCCCTCTGGAAAATCATCTGGGAGAGCTCTGGGCGCAGTTTGATTTTCTCCTGCCCGGTTTTATGGGTGATTTGCGCACGTTTCAAAAAATCTGGCGTGGTCCTATTGAGCGCCATGGTGATGTGGAGCGACTGAACCTGCTGGCCAAACGCGTCCGCCCCTTCATTTTGCGGCGCAAAAAAGAGGAAGTAGCCCAGGAGCTTCCGGAAAAAACCATCATTATTCGTTCGGTGGATATTGAAGGGGCGCAACGCGATCTGTATGAAACCGTACGCAGCGCAATGGACGAAAGAATTCGCCAGGAAATTGCTGCCAAAGGCTTTCAGCGCAGTCAGATTGTAATACTCGATGCCATGCTCAAATTACGTCAGGTTTGCTGCGATCCACGACTATTGAAAAGTGAAAAGGCCCGTAAGGTTCAGGAAAGTGCCAAACTCGCCATGCTGATGGAGATGATCCCCGAACTCCTTGCCGAAGGTCGCCAGATTCTGCTGTTCTCCCAGTTCACGGAAATGCTTGCCTTGATCAGTACACGTCTGGATAAAATGCATATTCCCTATGTACAGCTCACCGGAAATACCCAGGACCGCAAAACGCCGATTGATCGCTTTCAAAAAGGCGAGGTTCCGTTATTTCTGATCAGCCTCAAGGCTGGCGGTGTTGGCCTGAACCTCACAGCGGCCGATACGGTCATTCATTACGACCCGTGGTGGAATCCCGCTGCCGAAAATCAAGCCACAGACCGCGCCCATCGCATCGGGCAGCAGCGTCGCGTATTTGTCTACAAAATGATTGTAGCGGGCAGCATTGAAGAAAAAATCCTGGCGCTGCAGGAGAGAAAAGCCATTTTAGCATCCGGTGTGCTCGACAAGGCGCGCAAGGACAAGCTGCAATTTGGTCCGGATGATCTGGCCTCCCTGCTCGCTCCGCTTCCAGAAAGTCGGCGCTGATGGCACTATACTGGGGTGCATGTAGATTATTTTCGGGACATTCATGCTGAATGATCTCTAACGTAGCAGGAAAAAAGCATGAAACAGCAAGAAGAACAGCGTCGCGACCGCTTCATCATCAGTGGGGCCCTGCATGGGGTAACCGACTCGGCATTGGCAGAACTTAAAGTCTTTGAAGAAATGGGCGGGCATGTAGAAGTGCTACCGGATAAACACCTCGTCCTGATCCAGTATGATGGTCGCTGTGGAGCAGAAGCAGAGGCTAAAATGGTGCAGATTTTAAAAAAAGCCGGTGAAAATTGTGATTCCCATGGGGTTATCTGTCACGGCAAGGATCACTGCGAACCGCTGAATTTGCATGTTGGTCCGCTGGCGAAAGATCATCCGCAACGTTCAGACTCTCTTGCAAAACACCTCGGCCGATGGCTTCACCTCAAAAAACAATCGTGAAGAAAAAATTATTGCTGTGGGCGGCCTGCATTTTTGCCGTAGCAGGCAGTGCTTATGCAGACAATATTCCCCTTAGTTCGACACAGGAATCCCTGTTGCAGACAGCCGCAGAGGCTTTTTCACAAGGTAATTACAGGCCAGCTGCAGAGGCCCTTCCCGCACTGGAAAATACGTATATGGGTTCCTGGGTAGGCTACTGGTCTTTACAACCCCGCCTTAAAACCTTGACCCAGGAGCAGTATCTCCAATATTCCGCGCGTTTTCCCGATGGTGTTGCCCACCATCTGCTGCGTCGGCAATGGTTGATCCAACTGGCGCATCGTCAGGACTGGAATAACTTCACCCGCGTTTACCAATCCGGGCAAAAGCCGGATCTCATCCAGTTACGCTGCGATGCCCTGCGTGATCCCGCCTTAGAAAATGAAAATGTGGTTTCTCCCTTTTTTCTGTGGAGTAGCGCACCAGCCAATAATCATTCGTGTAATGCCATGGCCCGCGACAGCCTGCAACAAGGTCTGATTACCCAGGATCAACTCTGGCAGCGACTGCGGCAGATGTTTGAAGCATCGGCTTTTTCTGCGGCGCGCCATTTTGCGCCTTACCTGAATGGTCAGGCTGGAACAGAGCTGACTGCCACCATTGATCATCCCGATAGCTGGCTACAAACGCACATCCAGCAAAACGGCACGGGATCATGGTCCGGGACGCAAACCCGTCTTCTTGAACTTGCCTTGTTGCGTCTGGCAACCATTCATCCCCTGCAGACTGTACAATTTGTGCAGCAAATCCATACCCTCAATGCAGCACAAAAAGCACGGGTACTGTATAACTGCGCTTTTCAGGCTACCCAGACTTTTCGTCCCGAATCCGGAAGCTGGTATCAGTTGGCCTATAACACCGACCCACAGTTTCATCCCCAGCCGGAAATGCTAGCCTGGATGGTACGGACTGCTATTCGGGTGGGACGCTGGACCATGGTGAACGATGCCGTCACCCTCATGAATCCTCCACAAAGCCAGCAACGGCAGTGGCAGTTCTGGAAGGCCGTAGCCATGCTGCAGCTGGGGCATACGGTGCAGGCGAAAGCAGAACTCGGCACCCTCGCTTCCCCCTGGACCTATTATGGGCAGTTAGCCATGGCAGCGTTGGGACAGTCCCTGGATCTCAATACGAATACCGCCGCTGAACCAGAAGATGTTGCCCTACCCGTGTTGCAAGAAACCGCGTCTGAGCGGGCGGCCATCAAGCTCTATCAACTGGGCTTGTATTATGATGCCTTGAGTGAGTGGGATCATGACCTGAGTACCCTCTCCACTCCCGGCCAGATCAAGGCGACAGCCCGTATGGCTTTTCAGCAACAGGCGTGGTTACTGGGCATTCATGCCAGCAGCCTGATCCCCCATGGCGGTGACTGGCGTCAGGGCTATGTCCTCCCCTATGCTCAGGAAATCAGCGGTGCGGCCAACCAGACGGGATTGCGCCGGGCTTTTCTGGCGGGCCTCATTCGCCAGGAATCGGGGTTTGCTTTTGGAATCCGTTCGGATGTTGGCGCGCAGGGACTGATGCAGGTCATGCCCACCACTGCTGAATGGTTGCAATCACACATTCCCGCCGCCGCGAATGCCGATCTGCACAGCATCCGGGGAAATCTGGTGCTGGGTTCCAATTATCTCAGCCTGCAACAGCAAAGTTTTGGCGGATCAGAGTTACTCGCCGCAGCCGCCTACAATGCCGGTCCGGGAGCACCCAAGCGCTGGCTGAGTCGCTGGGATGGTCCCAACCAGGGACCCTGGGCGGGTCCTATTTTTACTGCCAACATTCCCTACCGTCAAACACGGCATTATGTTCAGAGTGTACTGACCAATACCATTATTTATGCAGCCATACTGGATCGCCAGGCTCAGAACATCTGGCCGCAATGGCAGTTAAAAGCAACGACGCCCGGTGAACACTGATAATCAATCATCACAAAGAATGGGTTTATAATGCGCTACCCCATCCAGAATTTCTCAGCTGGCATAGGCTGTGCCTTAGCAAAACCCTGTAATACATTTACGCCAATGCAAAACTTCATTCTGGGTTTTCAGCTTATCCCAGGGGAAATCCTGGGAAATAGCCTGCCTTTGATCGCTGGGAAGCGGTTCCAGACAAGCCAATAAAGTTGCCTTTCCGAGGCCATCCGGGGGGTCAGCAGGAAATTCCTGCCCTCCCCACTGCTCCCAGTTTTCGTCTTCCCAACCTGGCTGATCTATTCATCAATAGCCTGGTAGCGGACAATAGCTGCTGCCCAAGCCATGGGAGCGCCCCAGCCCACCTGGCATTCTCCCGCCTTTAACCAGATTTTCACAAACGCATCCTGTAAAAAATCGGCCGCACGGCCCTGCTCTCTTAAAATACGCAAAGCCACGGGAAACAGATGCGCAGCCGTAGCATCGTAAAAATTACGGAAGGCTTGCTGATCAGCAAGCGCCACTTTCCGCAGGAGTTTTCCCGGTTCGGTGACTTCAGGCACCGGTTATTACCGTAACCTGATAAACAAAAATTTACATTTTACATCTCGATTCATGGGACAACACACCTTAATCTGTATTTCACAGGCAAAAGCATAGCGCAAAAATCTTGTCCTGTACCATGTAGACGCATTTTGAAGATTTTTCGGAGAGGATGATAATCATGAAAAAATTGTGGATAAAAAGTCTTTTGACCAGCGCCGTGCTGGCGGGACTGGGATTGAGTAGTGCGGCCTTTGCTGGCCCCGTAGATATACAACTCAATGTAGGAACCCAGCCAGTGTATGCAGCACCAGGATACCCCCCAGCCATTCTCACGGCGCCGCCCTTGATGGTCTGGCTGAGCAATCTTGGTGTTTATGCGGCCTATGGCGCTTCGCAACCCATTTTTTATCAGGGTTCCAACTACTATTATTATTACGGCAATCGCTGGTGGTCAGGTCCGGGCTATCGTGGTCCGTGGCGCCCCATAGCGGCTCCGCCGCCAGCATTGCGACATTGGAATCATCGCGATTGGCAGCGCGTCCAAAGAGATGCTGGCCGCTATTCCCGAGACCCGCATTGGCGGCATTTCCGTCCGGCAGAAAGGCCTATGCCAGGGCCGCAGCAGCGGCCGCAACCGGGGCGTCCCGGTGGTCCACAGTTTCAACATCCCCATCGTCCGCAGATGCAACAGCGACCGCAGCCCATTCAGCGTCCGGCCCCAGGACGTCCAGAGTTCAATCGCCCGGGAGGCAGACCCGGACAAGGACGTCCCGATAATGGTCCGGGGCAGGGTCGCGGGCAGCCAGGTTCAAAACCGGACCATGGACATCAGAATCAGGGCAACAGCCAGCCCTGGCAGGGCAACCACTAGGCCAGCTTGTTTCTGACCCAATCGCGGGCGGCCTGGAGAGCATCATCCAGTGCCGCCGGATTCCCGGCACCAGCCTGGGCCATGTCGGGTCGGCCGCCACCTTTACCACCCAGCGGCAAGGCTACCACATTCACCAGATCTCCCGCGTGAATACGACCTGCCAGGGTTTTTGCAACGGCAGCAATTAAGGCCACTTTTTCCCCTTCAACTCCGGCCAGGACAATCACGGCTTCGGGAAGCTGACTGCGCAGACGATCGAGCGCATCACGCAAGGCCTTGCCATCCATACCCTCCAGACGGCTGATAAGAACCGGCACGCCAGCCACCTCTTCACTCCGGGCAGCGAGATCTGCACCGGCCCGCGCTGCTTCATCGCGCTTGATTTTCTCTAACTCTTTTTCAAGTTGACGCAGACGCTCGAGGGTCTGAGCCAGACGCTGATCCAGATCCGCTGGTGCTACTTTGAGCAAGCTGGCAGCAGTCTGCAGACGTTGTTCATCGCGCTGGATATGATCCAGAGCCGCTGCTCCGACTACGGCTTCAATACGACGAATACCCGCTGCTACGCCACTTTCGCTGAGAATCTTGAAAACCCCCATATCTCCAAGCGCCTGCACATGCGTACCACCACAAAGTTCCAGTGAAAAGTCGCCCATGCGCACAACGCGGACTTCATCGCCGTACTTTTCACCAAACAGCGCCATAGCGCCCAGAGCCTGGGCTTCGGCAATGGGCAGAACCTGCGTATCGGCAGCATAATTTTCACGAATCACCGCATTGACGCTGCGCTCTATCTCCTGCAACTGCGCCGAAGTCAGGGGTTCGGGATGGCTGAAATCAAAGCGCAGCCGCTCCGGATTGACCAGTGAACCTTTCTGCTGGACATGCGAACCGAGAATATTGCGCAACGCCGAATGAAGCAGATGGGTGGCAGAATGATGGGCAGCGGTCGCCCGCCGGGCCAGCTCATCCACGCTGGCCAGCAAGGTGTCTCCTGTCTGGAGGCGACCCGACTGCAGCACACCCACATGCACATGCAAACTGCCCATGGGTTTTTGGGTATCATTCACCAGAAATACGGCATGTTCTGATTGTAATTCGCCGCGATCACCCGACTGCCCGCCCGATTCCCCATAAAAAGGGGTCTGATCCAGAATGACGATGCCCTTGTCCCCAGCGTCAAGAAAAGCGACTTCTTCACCATCACGCAACAGAGCAAGCACTTTTCCCTCACCCACACATTGGGTATAACCCGTAAATTGGGTAGCGGCAAGACGCATGGCGAGGTCGTGATAAATGCGCTCGGTTTTGACTTCGCCACTGCCGCTCCAGGCGGCGCGGGAACGATTACGCTGTTCACTCATGGCTACTTCATAGCCTTCCATGTCCATGCGCAGGTTTCTTTCGCGGGCGATGTCGGCAGTTAAATCGACAGGGAAACCATAGGTATCGGCCAATCGGAAGATAATCTCACCAGGAATGGCCGCATCAGCGGGCAATCCGGAAATGGCGTCTTCCAGCAGACTCAGGCCACGTTCCAAAGTTTCCCGGAAACGGGTTTCCTCACGCTCCAAAGCACGTTCTACATCACGCTGTGCCTGAGCCAGTTCAGGAAAGGCCGTCCCCATTTCGCGTACCAGTGGCGCAACCAGTTTATGAAAAAACACGTTTTCCATGCCCAACTTGCGACCATGCCGGACCGCCCGCCGAATGATGCGCCGCAGAACATAACCTCGCCCTTCATTAGCCGGCAGTACACCGTCCGTAATCAGAAAACTGCAGGCACGAATATGATCGGCGAGTACCCGCAGACTGGTATCCGTTGTGGCATCCTGACCATAGGTTGTGCCGGAAATTGCGGCCGCTGCCGCAATCAAAGGCTTGAACAGATCGGTGTCGTAATTATTATGCACGCCCTGCAGAACAGCCGCGAGACGTTCCAGTCCCATGCCGGTATCCACGGAAGGTTTGGGGAGCGGGGTCAGTTTCCCGCTGCCATCGCGGTCATACTGCATGAAAACCAGATTCCAGATTTCAATATAACGATCCCCGTCTTCTTCGGGGCTGCCGGGAGGGCCACCCGGAACATCCGGGCCATGATCATAAAAAATTTCCGAGCAGGGGCCGCAAGGTCCGGTATCTCCCATACTCCAGAAATTATCTTTCGCGCCACAACGGGAAATGCGTGCGGGATCAATACCCATTTCATTGATCCAGATCTGGGCGGCTTCGTCGTCTTCTTCATAAACCGTAATCCACAGCCTGGCAGCCGGAAGCCCCAGTTTTTCCGTCAGAAATCGCCAGGCGAAAGCAATGACCTCGCGCTTGAAATAATCCCCAAAGGAAAAATTGCCGAGCATTTCGAAAAAGGTATGATGGCGAGCCGTATAACCCACGTTTTCCAGGTCATTATGTTTTCCGCCCGCCCGCATGCAGCGCTGGGAAGATACGGCGCGCTGGTAGGGACGTTGCTCCAGACCCAGGAACACGTCCTTGAAAGGAACCATACCGGCATTGGTAAACAGTAAGGTCGGATCATTGCGGGGAATCAGCGAACTGGAGGGCACAATCTGATGGCCCTGTTCCACAAAATAATCCAGAAAAGCTTGGCGAATGGCTTGCGCTTGCATCGGTCTTCCGTCATCCATAAAAAAATCTAGTCGTTAAAATCATCCGCATTGTTGCCCGGATCCGCCAGTACGCGTCGTATCTGTTCGGGCAAAAATCCCCGTCCCGCCAAAAAACGTGCACGCCGCGCATATTCCCGGGCATCTTCGGGGGCTGTGTTACCAAAACGTTTTCGGTAAGCGGCCTGCGCCTGTACCTGCCAGTTGACGCTTTGTGCTGCTGCCATGCCATCTTGCTCCTTAACGTCAACACCTGCCCGCTGTAAATCCTGACGCAGGCGTAAGGGCCCATGCCCCTGTCGCAGCCGGGTTCGGGTCAACATTTCCAGGTAACGCTGGTCATCCTGATAACCGGATGCCTTGAGGCTGTCGAGGACCATATGTACCTGCAAGTTATCAAAGCCCGCGTGCAGCAGTTTGTCCTGCAACTCCTTGCGACTGTACTCCCTGCGCGCCAGCAGGCGCAGGGCAATGGTCATGGGATCGACAGGAGAATGGCTGGACAATTATTCAACTACCGCAGGCTCCACCACATCATCCGTAAATGCCAGCGGATTACCGGCTGCAACAGCACGGACCTGTTGCTCGATTCTGGTGGCCAGTTCCTTGTGCTCCTTGAGATACTGACGGGCATTATCCTTACCCTGACCAATACGTTCACCCTGATAGGAATACCAGGCTCCACTTTTTTCAACAATATCAAACTTGACGCCCAGGTCCACCAGCTCCGAAAGGCGGGAAATCCCCTCGCCGTAATAAATGGCAAACTCGGCTTCGCGGAAAGGTGGTGCCACCTTGTTTTTGACGACTTTGACCCGGGTATCATTCCCCATGACCTCGTCACCTTTTTTAATGGCACCAATCCGGCGAATGTCGAGGCGCACAGAAGCATAGAATTTCAGGGCATTACCCCCGGTTGTGGTTTCCGGACTGCCATACATGACCCCGATTTTCATGCGAATCTGATTGATGAAAATCACCAGGGTATTGGTTCGGGAGATATTGGCAGTGAGCTTGCGCAGGGCCTGACTCATCAAACGAGCCTGCAGGCCGACGTGCGAGTCGCCCATATCGCCTTCAATTTCTGCCTTGGGGGTAAGGGCAGCTACCGAGTCCACCACAATCAGGTCCACGGCGCCGGAACGCACCAGCATGTCGGCAATTTCCAGGGCCTGTTCGCCGGTATCTGGCTGGGAAACCAGCAGATTTTCCAGATCAACCCCAAGCTTGTGGGCATAGCCGGGATCCAGGGCATGTTCGGCATCAATAAAAGCGGCAGTGCCTCCAGCTTGCTGACAACTGGCAATGGCGTGCAGAGTCAGCGTGGTTTTACCGGAAGATTCGGGTCCGTAAATTTCGACCACGCGTCCCCGGGGCAGACCGCCAACACCCAAAGCCAAATCCAGACCCAAAGAGCCGGTGGAATAAACGGCAATATCCTTGATGGCGTTGTGGTCACCCAGGCGCATCACCGCACCTTTACCAAACTGCTTGTCAATCTGGGACAAAGCGGCCGAGAGGGCCTTGCTGCGTTGATCATCCATCATGTTGTCCTTTTCTGAATTGAGAAGAGTATTCCACTCGGGCATAACCCGTTTTTGCAGCGGCCTGCTCCAGGCATCCGGGTATTGACCGACCCGATTATTCAATCTACGTTTCCGGGCATTCTACCTGAGCAACTGGAATGGGCAAAGACGCCCGGGATAAATCTTTCATCCACACAGCAAACTCAGCAAACCACCCAACGCCACCGATCCGGATGCATACTGTACGTTCCAGCGATCGCCACGAAAATGGCAGGTTCGGACCTGCTGTTGACCATTGCGCTGACCCCAGGCAATACACACGGTACCAACCGGCTTGCCCGACACTGCCCCGCCAGGTCCGGCGATACCCGTAATCGCCGCGCCCAAATCGGCTTCCCGCAAGAGACCATTGAGCATTTCCAGAGCTGTTTCTTCGGATACCGCCCCATAGCGCATCAGGGTTTTTGCCTGCACCCCAAGAAAGTGGCGCTTGGCGGTGTTGCTATAGGTCACTATACCGTGCTGCAAAAGCGCCGATGATCCGGATAAAGCGGTAATCCGGGCTGCGAGGCCGCCACCGGTGCAGGACTCAGCCAGGGCTAAACGCGGCCCACCCGCTTTGGGGCAATGTTGCAACAGCGCCCATTCTGGTGGCGCCATGGATAAATCGAAAGCGTCCGGCGTTTTTTCCTGAAGCCAGAATTCACCGGGTAAAATTTCTGTGCCCTGACTCTGATCGGTAAAGCGACTGAAACTTTGTGGACAAGGCGGCAAATAATGCTCCGCCCAATTGCGCAGACCCAGCCAGTCGCCAGCCGGGACCAAGGCATGCTGCGGAATGACTTTCCAGGCATCGGCGTTGACAAAAGCGCCGAGGCCCAGTGCCGTGCCCTCTATATCCGGCAGGACTGCTGTCAGCTCGATGCGCGCACGCACTCCACTCATTGCGGCCCAGGCTTCCAGGCGCTGAGCGTCGGGCAACACCGCTGGCCGCATGGGCAGAAAAATATGCAGTAATTCGCCGCTGTTCATAACCAGCCCATCGCTCGCAGCCCCTGTAAAATCAGCCAAGCCGGAATCGCTGCCGCCATGTCATCCAGCATAATGCCCGTTCCACCATGAATATGTCGATCCAACCAGGAAATAGGCCAGGGTTTGAGCATATCGAAAAAACGGAACAGCAAAAAACCGATGCCCAAGGCTGCCCAACTGAACGGTATCCAGTACAGGGTCATCAACAGCCCCACCCATTCATCCCAGACAATGGCGGGTGGGTCAAGGGCACGCTTGCCGGCTGCACCATGACGCAGGTCTTCGGCAGTCTGACCACAAAGCCAGGGCCCAACGGCGATCATGATGAATATGACAGCAGCATATATCCAGAGATTGTGCAGTGCCAAAACCAGCAGCAGGTAAAGCGGAACAGCAGCAATGGTACCCATGGTTCCCGGAAGGATGGGCGCAAGACCACTGCCGCCACCAAAGGCCAGCCAGTGATACCAGGGCCTAGAAAACATGCTGATGGCCCCTTATGTCCGGCAGCGCCAAAGGCTGCTCCTGCCAGTAAACATCTACAGGCTCAGTGGCTTGCAGGTCTGCTGGCAAAATCTGTCCCACTGCCGTTATTGGCAAAGCACATCTATGCGCGATATTCATCAATGATGGGGTCAGTGACGGCGGAGCACAAAAAATAAGTTCATAATCATCTCCTCCGGTCAGAGGCCAGCGTTGAAGGCGCGCCAAGTCATGATCAATGCATGCACCCAGGCTCTGACTGAGGGGTAAATGCTCCAGATCAACCCGTGCCCGCAGCCCGGAGGCCTTGAGAATATGACTGAGATCAGCCAGAAAACCATCAGAACAGTCCATAGCGCAGGCCACTCCAGCAGCCTGCGCCGCCCGGCCAAAGTCCAGACGCGGGAGCGGACGCAAGCGCCGGGCTTCCAGTACCAGAGCCTGAGCCGCCGAACAGACAAAATCATAGCCTGGCAGACCACGTGCCACAAAAGCCAGATCGAGGGCGGCGGCTGCATCCCCCAGCGTGCCGGTAACCCAGATCAGATCACCGGGACGGGCGGCATCGCGCCGCATGATACCCTGCTCCGCTACGCCCAATACGGTAACAGTCAAAGTCAGCGGGCCATCTGTTGCTACCGTATCGCCGCCTACCAGCGCCACGCCGGCGCTTTCAGCCAGCATACGCCAGCCCTCGGCAAATGCTTGCAACCAGTATGAATAGCCTTCAGCACGCACTGGTAAAGCCAGACTGAGCAGGCACCAACGCGGCTGCGCACCCATGGCGGCCAGATCGCTGAGATTCACCGCCAAGGCTTTCCAACCCAAATCAGCAGGATCCACATCGGCGAAAAAATGGCGTCCGGCAACCAGCGTATCCATGCTGGTCACCAGAGACTGTCCCGCCGGATCCAGCCAGGCTGCGTCATCCCCCATTCCCAGCAGCACATCCTTACCGCCGCCGCCCAGTCTGCTTTGCAACTGTTCGATGAGTGCAAACTCTCCAACCGCCATGAATGCTCCGATTTTAAACTGGTTCGCGCTTAAGCAGCGCTTTCGTGATGCCGGGACTGATCACCAAGCACCGGCCTGATTGTACAGTAATCCGAGATGAACCATAGTCTGATACAATGCCTTTTGCTCCATGCCCACTGCACCAATCATGACCATTATCAGGCCACCAACAATGCCCCAACCAGAGGCCCGACAAAAGCCAGTCGTGGGGCGTTTTGCCCCCTCCCCTAGCGGTCCCCTGCATGCCGGTTCGCTGATTGCAGCCATTGGCAGCTATCTCAGCGCGCGCAGTCAGCGTGGGCTTTGGCTGCTGCGTATGGAAGATGTGGACGGGGACCGGGTGCGGCCCGGAGCTGCGGACACGATTTTGCGTCAGCTGGAAGCACTCGGCCTTGATTGGGATGGCCCAATCTGCTGGCAGTCTCAACATCATGATTATTATCAACAAGCCTTGGACCATTTGATAAAGGAAGGTGATGCCTACCCCTGCGCCTGTACCCGTCAGGAAATCCGCCAGCACGGCGGCAATTATCCCGGCACCTGCCGCCATGGACTGGCAGCAGGTCGAACAGCACGCTCCTGGCGACTGCGCGTTCCCGAACAGTTTCCCGTCTGGAAAGATCGTTTTCACGGCCTTCAGAACACGCCTCCCGAACAGGGAGATCCCGTTCTGCTCCGCGCCGATAATTATTTTGCTTATCTACTGGCTTGCGTGGTCGATGACGGCGCACAGGGCGTGAGCGAGGTCATCCGTGGTGGCGACTTACGCACGTTTACTGGAGTCCAGCGCTATTTGCAAAGCCTCCTGCACCTGCCCCGTACAGCATATGGGCACCTGCCACTTCTCTGCAACGCCGATGGCAGCAAGCTTTCCAAAAGCAGTCAGAGCCCGGCCTGGACAGGAAACCCCGGACAAGGCTGGGAAACAACCCTGGGCCTGCTGGGCTGGGACACCCCCGCCGAACTCCACGGCGCACCCGCTGAACAGTGGCGTAACTGGGCGCTGGCGGAGGCACGGGGCAAGACACCATTCTGGCATCCACCGGCTACAAGCGTTACGCTGCCCCTATGAATATTGACCCGATAGTGGTTCTGGAGGCTTTTCTGCGACTTTGGCCTGCGCCGTCAGGACGGCTGTCGGCGCAACGATGAATTTACCGGAACTGGTCCCCGCCACCCTGATTCGTCGCTACAAACGTTTCCTGGCGGACTGCGAACTCGAAACCGGCGAGCAAATCACCATACATTGCCCCAACTCTGGAAGCATGCGCAGTTGTGCAGAACCCGGACAAACCATTCTCATTTCCCACAGCAACAACCTCAAACGCAAACTGGCCTGGACCTGGGAGCTTTACTGGAGTGGCAGCAGCTGGGTATGCATCAATACCCAACGCCCCAATCACATTGTGGCCGAAGCCATTGTCAACGGGCAGATTCCCGCCCTGCAGAATTATGACGAACTGCGGCGCGAAGTGCCCTATGGCAGCCATGAACGGGTAGATATCCTCTTGCAGAATCCCCAGCGTCCACCTTGCTATGTCGAAGTCAAATCCTGCACCCTGCTCGACCCTGATGGCGTCATCCGTTTTCCCGATGCGGTCAGCACCCGCGCCCTGCGCCACCTGCATGCACTCCGCGAGGTCGTAGCCAACGGTGGGCGCGCCGTCATGTTTTTTTTGATTGGCCGCGAAGATGGTCAGGGTTTTGCTCCGGCCGACCGGGTAGACCCGGCTTATGGACAGGCGCTCCGGGAAGCGCGCAGGGCGGGTGTGGAAATACTGGCCTACCGAACCCGGGTCAGTCCTGATAAAATAGTCATTGATGCGGCAGAGCAGCTACTTTTTTAGCCGCTTTGAGTCGCCCCAGGAGAATTTCATGTTACAACGTCGAAAAAACCCCCCTCAGGGCAACATCAAAACCCCTGAAGAAGTCGTAAAAATGCGTACTGCCGGGCATTTGACCGCCATGGTGCTCAACATGATTCGGCCTCATGTCAAAGCCGGGATCACTACCGGAGAATTGGACCGGATTTGTCACGATTATATTGTCAACGATTTACAGGGAATTCCTGCCCCGCTGAATTATCAGCCCAGTCCGGAATATCCACCCTTCCCCAAATCGGTCTGTATTTCCCTCAACCACGTCATCTGCCACGGTATTCCCGGCGACCGGGTTTTAAAAGATGGAGATATGCTGAACATTGATGTGACGGTCATCAAGGATGGCTACCACGGCGATAGCAGTAAAATGTTTACGGTTGGCGAAGTCCCCTTGCGTTCCAGAAGGGTGATGGAAGTTGCCCACGAGGCCATGGTGCGCGGCATTGAGCAAGTCCGACCGGGCGCCACCCTGGGCGATGTCGGCCATGCAATTCAGATCTATGCTGAAGCCCAGCACTGCTCGGTGGTGCGGGAATTCTGCGGGCATGGCATCGGCCGGGTATTTCACGATGAACCACAGGTGCTGCATTACGGCAACCCCGGCGAAGGCGTGGAGTTGGTGGCAGGGATGACGTTTACCATTGAACCCATGATCAATGCCGGCAAACGTCACATCAAGGCGTTACCCGACGGCTGGACCATTGTCACCAAGGATCACAGTGCCTCGGCGCAATGGGAGCATACCATTCTGGTCACCGACGACAGCTACGAGGTATTGACCCAACTCCCCGGCGATCCCATCTGAACATGCCCGAATTCATGGCAGGCGAGAATCTGCCGGGCGTACCGGAAACCCTGCGTCAGGAACGGTCTGTTTTACAGAGCCGTTTCTCCCTACGGCAGAGCAGTCGTTCGCTCTTGCGCCAACACTGTGCTTTGCTGGATAAATCCTTGCGCAAAATCTGGCGTCAGACTGCAGCAGAGCATGAACAGAGCGTAACCAGACTCAGCCTGATTGCAGTGGGAGGTTATGGGCGCGGTGCCCTGTTTCCCGGCTCGGACCTGGACCTGCTGATTCTCACACCACCCGCACTTTCGGAAGCTGAAGAGCAGTTCATTCATTTTTTTCTGACGGCGCTGTGGAATTTGCAAATGGAAGTGGGCTCCAGTGTTCGGTCGGTTCAGGAATGTCTGGAAAAGGCGCGAGAAGATCTCAGCATTGCTAGCACGTTTCTGGAGGCCCGTTATCTTTACGGTTCGCGGGAATTATTTGATCAGCTCAAAGAAACCCTCCACGCCAATCCGCCCTGGAAACCGGAAGTTTTTTTTGCTGCCAAACTCGCCGAACAGGAAAACCGCCATGCGCGCTGTAGCGATACGGCTTTTCATCTGGAACCCAACCTGAAAGAGGGCCCTGGCGGGCTTCGCGATATTCATCAACTGCAATGGCTGACTGGCAGCGTTTTCGGAGACAGCAGCCTGCTGTGCCTGTGCCAGAAAAACCTGGTCACCCCGAAAGAATATCGGCAACTTCTCCGGGCTCAGTCTTTTCTGACGCGCCTGCGCATCACCCTGCACTATGCCACCGGCCGCCATGAAGACCGCTTGCGCCTGGAGCAGCAACGCCAACTCGCCGAGGTACTGGGTTACCAGGAGCATCCCGGCCGCAGTCCGGTTGAACAGCTCATGCAAAAGCTTTATCGCGCCTTTGCCGACATTATGCGTATTGCTGCCATTGCTCAGGAAAATATTGCCCTGTACCTGGCTGATCAGGGCAGCCTGAGCAAAGATTCGGCTCAACCTGTCCGGAACCTAGTGCCCCTTCCCCAGGCAGATGATCCGCAATTATTGCAGAAAATATTACGCCTGTTTCGCGAGCTGGCCGAGAACCCACAGATCATTTCTCTGGATGCCTTGACCCAACGCGCGCTTTATAAGTTGCGCAGTAACATACAGGCCCGCAATCTTGAACAGGATCCCATCGCCAGAAATGAATTCCTGGCGCTGCTGGCGCAAGCAGATGGCGCTTATGACAGCCTGAAAATCATGCATCAATGTGGCATCCTCGGGCGGCTGATTCCAGCTTTTGAACGCATTACCGGCCGCATTCAGCATGACCTGTTTCACGTATACACCGTCGATCAGCACACCCTGTTTCTGCTGCGTAACATCGGACTGCTTCATAAGCAGGAAGAAACCCGGATGTCTGTACTCAAACAGGCCTGGGCACAAGTGGATAAACCGGAACTGCTGGTTCTGGCCGGGTTATTTCATGATATTGGCAAGGGCCGGGGCGGCGATCATTCCCAAATTGGTGCTCAGGAGGCACGACGTTTTGCCCGACGCCTGCAGCTGTCAGCCAGGGACACGGAACTGATCATCTGGCTGGTGGAGCAGCACCTGCAGATGAGTACGGTCTCCCAACGCCGTGACCTGGAAGATCCTCAGGTCATCCGGGATTTTGCCAGAATGGTCGGTGATGAACGGCATCTGGCCTACTTGCTGTTACTGACCGTAGCAGACATGCGTGCCACCAATCCGGACCTCTGGAACGACTGGAAAGGCTTGTTGCTCAGCACCCTGTATCGCGCTACGGCTACCGAACTGCAGCAGGAAGATCGCAGCCGTCAGGACCTGCCTCACATTGTCCGGGATCGTCAGGAAAACGCGTTGCAATGCCTGACGCAGGAAGAGCAAATCCGCGCCAGAGTATTCTGGCAGCATTTATCGGGGGCCTATTTTTCGCGTTACAGCGAAAATGAACTGTTATGGCACATTCAGCAGATTCTCGCCCATAAAAGTCGTAAAACCCTGGTAGCGGTGCGCGCCCACCAGCCTGAGGGCAGCGAAATCCTGATTTATGGTCCTGACCGTCCCGGTCTGTTTCAGCAAATTACTGGCGCCCTGGATCGCCAGTCCCTCAACATCATCGACGCGCGCATTGATACCAGTGAAGATGGTCGAGCCATTGACACCTTTCTGGTCATTGACAACAGTCACGCCTTTGCACGAACCGAGCAGGCCGACCAGGATCTTGCGGTGCGGCTGCGCGCCATTATCGAAGGAGAAACCGAAAGCAAGCCACATTTTGGTCTGCGCCACCGCGACCCACGCCATCGTTTTTTTGCCCAGCGTCCTGCTGAAATCCGTGTGGATAACCACGCCCTCTCCCGCTATACCCTGCTGGAAGTGCGTGCGGCCGATCATCTTGGGCTGCTTTATCGGGTAGGTGAGGTATTACGCGCCTTACAGCTGAATATTCATGGAGCCAAGGTGTCTACATTTGGTGAGCGGGTTGAAGATACCTTTTTTATTCTCAATGAAAGGGGTCGACAATTAACTGAAACCCAAAGCAAAAAACTTACTGGCACGCTGGACGAAATGCTGAATGGACAAACGCACTGAATGACTTTTTCTCATAATAAAGGCAGAGTTACATGTGGGATTTTCTGATTCCCAAAGCAGACCGCCGTCGCGATCGTACTTTGGCGCTGGCAGCTATTATCCGTAGCGCCCTGTTGGTACAGAACATTGCCCGCAATGGTGAACAACCGGGGCCACTATTGGCTACCTGTATTCACAGCATTCTGTCCCTGGATAGTGCCAGCACTCGTCAGGCACTGGGAGACATCCAGAGTTTACGACAGGCACTGGCCCTGCTCTGCCCGCTCCTGCAACGCGGCCCCGCCAATGCCCAGGAAGCCGAACTGCTGCGCTATGCCATGGCGATGAGCAGCCTGAGTAAACGCCTGTTAAAAAATGCGGCCGCTTCACAGCGCGTGCATGAAGGTATTCAGCAGGCCAAGCGGCAAATTCAGCATTTTGGTGATCCGCTGCAGAGCAGCGTCATTGCCGGTCTGGCCCAAACCTACACGGAAGCTATTGGCACCTTGCGCCCGCGCATTATCGTCAGCGGTGACAGCCGCTATTTAAGTGACGCTGACGATGCCGCCCGTATCCGCACGCTCCTGCTCAGCGGTATTCGCGCTGCCGTACTCTGGCGGCAGGCGGGTGGTCACATTCCTGGAAGCCTGCTCGAACGTCGGGGTATTTGTCAGGAAGCCGAAGAATTGCTTTCTACGAACAATTCATGCTGAAACCCTGCAACTCGCAGCAGCGGTCAGGTTCTGAGCATCCGAATTAATTTTGGAAACTATCGAGACCCGAAGCATCAGTACTCTGTCTCTGTGCCGGCACCGCATTGCTGACGACAGATGCCGTAGACGCGGTGCTCAGTGGCGCGATGGTAAAGGATTTGATGCGGGTGGTAGGTAGCGGAGATTGGGTCTGGGGTTGAACTGAGACTGAGCGCGCGGGAGCCGTCGCCGACTGCGTACTTGCTGTACTTGCTGTACTGGATTTAAGTGGCTTGGTGGCAACGAGATGCGCCTGACCTGATTGAACAGACTGCGCATGAGCAACCGGCTGAGGTTGTTGATAACCCATGGTGTATAACTTTCCAAGCATCGCATTCACCAGGGCCTGGGCACCGTCCCAGGTCAAATGGACCTGATCAGGATCAAAGTAATTATATTGATCATGGCTGATACGATCCCAGTGCAACAAATAAACATTGGGATATTGTGCCTTGGCATGGAGATACTGTGCTTTGACTTCGTTTTCCCAGACTCTGGGAACATTGGGAATAATCAGCATGACTTTGCGATTTCCGGCTTCGCGCATTACCCGATCCAGATCCTGGGTAAAGACATCGCCATTACTGCCCAGCTCCAGAACGATATAGCGAATATCTGCATTTTGAGGTTGAGCCAACTCTGCCTGCAGGACGGCTGGAGCACGCGAAAACTGTCGACCCACTTTACCGTCCAGTATGGCATTGGGAACCTGATGAATCACAAAACCTGACCATCCCAGAAGAATGGAATCCGTAACAACCAATACCTGTTTTTCTGGATAGGCAGGATTCTGGCGGATTTCCTGTCCGTTATAGAGATACCCCGGTTGTGGATTGGGTTGCCAGGTCATGGAGCCAGCCGCCGGGGCAGACGTTGCGCCTCTGGCACTGAGGGCATTTCCCGCCGGTTCCGCCAGGGCCGCATTACCTGATTGACGGATTGCCAGTAACTGCTTCTGCAGCTGGGCAATTTTGAGCGCCTGGTAATGCTTGTATAACAGCAGGTGGAGATTTTTTTCGCGTTCATGAATAAATTGCTGATTAACAACCACCGTATCATACCAACCGGCAATGCCCAAGCCCAGAATCAGAGCCACAGTAAAAGCTGTTTGCAGGGAAAAATGATGCCGCGCTTTCTTGCCAAAAGCATTCTGTATACTGACTTCAACCAAGGCATAGGTAAGCACCGACAACAACAGGATAATCAACACAGAAAGTATCACTAAAACGTAATCAGTCGCGCCATGATAAAAATAATAGAGAAAAGAAATAACTGGAACATTCCATAAATACAAGGAGTATGACATCTCTCCCAAAGCCCCGCCCAATTGCCATTTCATCTGTGCAAAGACTGTGGATCGTTCCGCAGCATAAATATAAATTGCAGCAAGCAATAATACTGGTAAAGAATATATGACATAATTTCGATAAGGAGCCAGCAGTAACAGACCAACAATACCCAGCACAGCCATGACCACCAGCAGATCAAAAACAAGGGGAACTTTTTTGGGCTCACGACCACTCAGAACCATGAAACCCAGAATCCCGGCAATATAGGAAAAACCATGCCAAGGTAAAACATAAGCAGCATTAAGCTGATGATGTACACCCAACCAGTATGCTCCTCCGACCGTAACCATCAGCAATAGCAACATCAGCACAAAATAAAAATACTGGTTACGAATTATTTTACGCAGCAAAAAATGCAAAACATACAACTGCACCAACAATGAAATAAACCACATTCCAATAAAGGGGTGCGGCATCGCAAAGGTCTGAAAATAAGATATATGATGAAATATCAGATAAAAGTTATAGACAAAAAGCGATGAATAAACAGCCGGTTCCCAACTGGTCAGATGAAAGTAATAACCAAACAGAGCGACCATCCAGGTTACCACCAGCATGGGAATGACAATACGAGAAAGGCGCCTTCTGAAGAAAGTGCGCATACTGTTCAGAAAGCCAGAATCCGTCGCATGATGCATGGATCTCTCTATTAAATATCCAGAAACAAAGAGAAATACATCAACACCCAGATAACCACCAGAAAACCATGCGCTGCCAAAAGTAATGGTTTCATGCACATGAAACCCAATGACGCCGACCATGGCGAGAAACTTCAGATAATCCAGATAGAGCATACCGTCATCCCGCAAAATTTTATGAATTAGTTTTTGTCTTCAGTTTTTTTAATATCACGAGCAATGGCATGTACCATGACCTGAATTCCCTGCCAATTGGGATGAACCAGATCCGTCCAGAAGTATTGCGGATGATTTTTGCTGAGCAGATCCCAGCGCACCAGATGCACATTCGGGTGTGTGGCGGCGGTTTGCAGATAAAGCTGTTGTACTTCATGTTCCCAGGACCGGGGCATTTCCGGCATCACCAGAAATACCTGGCGGTGGCCAAGCATTTTGAGTAGTTGCTGCATGTCCTCAGGATACACTTCACCATTCGTACCCAATTCGATGACGACATCACCTACCCCTTGGGTCATCCCGGTTTGTTGCATGGTCTTCCAGATGGGCAGGGCGCTGGAAAACTGTCTGCCCACCCGCCCACTGATGAGCGCATTGGGAAACACATGCGCAAAATATCCTGACCAGCCGGTCAAAATACTGTCACCAATGATGATCAGACCAACCGGATAAGTTTTAGGAAAACGCAGTACCGAACGAGCATCCAATACATAGCCCGGATCGGGGGATTCGGAAAAGTCCTTATGCGCATCAATAATTGCCATCTGATCCAGATAACGTTCAGATTTCTGCGGGGCGGGTGCCTTACGCGCCACAACGGGGGCAGGCAGAGTCTCGTGGATGGACTTCACCGCATAGGAAGTGTTTTCATCCATGCAGGCCGCGAGGCCCAGACAGACCCCGATCATCAAACTGAAGCGTACCAGACGGATAGGCTTTACTCCCGTAAAACAACTGGAAAGGTTTCGAAACACCTGATGCGACATGACTATCCTTGATGTCTTTATTTTTTTGCTGGACGACTCTAACAATAAAACGAATTACATGCCACGCTCAATTTCATAAACCCAGGCCAAAACTTCGGCTACAGCCTGATACAGCTGAGGTGGTATTTGTTGATCCAGGTCCAGCTGCATGAGCAGATTAACCAGCTCCTTGGATTCATGAACAAATATACCAGCCTCTCGCGCTCTGGCAATAATTTGCTCAGCTACCAGGCCCTGCCCCTTGGCAATCAGAGTGGGTGCTGCATCTTCTGCCTGATAACGCAGAGCCACTGCACTTTTAGGTTTATCCATGTACGGAATCATCTACCGGACGAATCTGCTGCGTAGAAACCTGCAAGCCCAAATCCTGAAGGGATTGGGTCAGCTCGCCTCCGTGAGCTCGCAGCAAAGCCGCCTGATCTGCAGTGAGAACCAGATGCAAGGTAGATTTCACTAATTGCAGACGGGCTTCCACGTGCCCCAGCTTGGGCAGATCCAGAATCAGGGTACTATCCCAGCGCCGGGAGGGAACCTCTTCACCCGCTTGAGAAGGCTCTTCACCATCTCCATCACGACGCCTCACCAACCAGCTCACGTTCTGGCCCGGCCAAAGAGGCCCCGTCCAGACAAACTGCTGCTGATTCAACACCTGGATTTGTTGAGCCAAAATCTGCAGGGAGGCGGTATGAGCGTTAGTAGACAAGGCTAAGGCTCCCGATTTATTCAAATCGGCAATTTGGGTGTATGTTGCCACGTTCTGCTGGGCGATTTTGCTGGCATCACTGGCCAGGAGCGATGGCGACTCCGGTGCAACTGTCTGATTGAAAGACAAGGCAGCCTTACTGGTGGCGCTGGATCCTGTGTCAGTCATGGGTCTGCCCGCATTTTGTGGTTCAGCCAACAAGTTTTGTGTGGTCCATTGACCCTGGTTCCAGGCGGCCAGATGGCTTTCGTAAAAAACACCACTCTGCTGCAAGCTGCTCTGTAAAAAATTCGCAATATTGGCCGGAGACGCATCATTCGGCGCTAACATAGCCGCAGTATGAACAATTTGCGCAGCCGGTTTCCCAGTCTGGACCAGATCGCTTAAGGATTGCGCAGTATCCGATAAAGCCACCTGATCACTACGCACAGATGCCAAATGACTCATCAGCAAAAACTTGGGATTATTGCTGCCACCCAGGTAGGTCAACTGCACTTCCTGTCCTGCTGACCAGTGGCCTGGCAATTCAAAGGCCAGTGTTTTTCCTGCTACCGCAAGCATGGTTTGCTGATTGCCCGATTGTAACAGTTTTGCACTCAGCGTATTTCCTGGCAGCAAGCTTTGAGACAACGATGTTGCCGTGGCATTAATTAGAGCTGTTTCCACAACTCTGATAGTGTATGCCGTTTCCATAGTCGTGGAATTCATGAGCGCTTTTCTTCATTCAGACGCCGAATTAACCATTCAACATCGTCTTCACGCATCTGACAGGCACTGGCAATGAATCTGGCATCTCGACCCGCTTCTGCCAACAGTTGCAGTCGCAGTAGCATTAACACCATCAGCAGAAGTATCCAGCACATGCACAAGACTCCTCAACCTTCAGCCTTTCCACCAGCTTTTTATTTTACCGCCCCAAGAAGAAGGTTGCTGTTTTCCTGAACTGCGCAGTCCAATACCCAGCATCCTCAATATTTCCCGATCACGGGTTTGCACATATTGGGCCACTTTTTCCTGGTCAGCGGCCGGTGGATTTTGAAACTCCACACCCAGAATGACGCCGGTAGCTCCCGCAACATGATTGTCCACAAAACGAATGACTGCAGGCATGTGCAAAGGATCACTATCGCGAATTTTAAATACCAACTGAGATAAGATTTCGCTGGGCTGAAAAGGCAGATCCTTGGGGCAGCGACTCATAACCCGGATTCCACCAGCACTGATATCCTGCATACGTCCAGAAACCATCAAGGCACCCTGACGATAAATTTCCACCTCATCGGGATCCTGTATAGTGGGAGGCACCCGAAAAAGCTGACGACGCTGTAACTGATAAATCGCATCGGGATAATTCAGAACAATGCCAGATTCTTCTTGACGCAATATTTGGCTCTGAAAACCACTGATTACCCCATCTACCCGGGAAAGTACCGTGACTTGCAAGCCAGCATCAATCTGCTTAGGAAAATTCAAGGGCAAATCAATGTTTAATTCACTTTCCGACTTTATGTCCAGCAACAGCGTGTTATAACTCTGGATCTGGTCATCCAGCCATAAGGTACAGAAAATATGCTCCCGCAATAAATTTTCCAGGATACCTGATGCTTTCACCGAGGCTGTAACACGAAAACGTTCGGAAAACAGATGGCGACGCATTTCATGTATTTGTTCCGTCATAAACACCTGCTCTGACCCAGAATATGCATCATCTTATCAACACCCATGATAGCTGTCGTCAATGCTGGACTATGAATGAATTTATTGCCAGAGACCAGCCATATCCTGGAGGTCTATCGTTCGTACCGAACGAAGAACTGGCGGGATCAAGCAAGATTGCCAGGTAAAAAAGGCATTTTCTGGCGGTGGAGGCGAAAGAAGGTATCCCTGAATATAGCGACCACCAAGTTGTAGCCACAAATGAAGCTCATCAGGAGTAGCAATACCCTCTGCAACCAAATCACAGTCCGTCAGTTGGCTGAGCAGGTGACTGACTCCCGCCAATGCTAAAAATCGTCAGGCCAACCAGACTCGAAAAAACCAGCAAAATTGACATGACAAAAATACGCTGTCGTTTTTGAATGCGCCGCGACATCAGAATGAGCTTTTTCAATGGTTCCGGCATGACGAAATCTTCATCAGCCAAGTCCTGAGAAGGAGTAATCATCAGCACACCCCTTCTATGGATCGCGGCAAGCGGCTGGCAATATGAGTCAGGACTAATACTTCATCGACCCCACCGAATTTTATTGCTTACTTGGGCATCCCAAATATCAAGCAACTGGATTCATCTTGGGCAATCGTGCGGGCTCCCGCCTGATGCATCTCCAGCAATCCCTGGGCACCGTCAGCCCCCATTCCGGTCATGATCATGCCCCAGGCATTTCGTCCAGCTACCTGAGCCACCGAACGAAACAGCACGTCCACTGAAGGCGGATGATGTTTGACTAAAGGTCCGTCAAAAACCATAACGGCAAAACGTCCTCCACTGCGGACCAGGCGCATGTGCTTAATATCGCACCTGAGAACTCAAGACTTTAACAGCTTGCCCGAGGGCATTAACGAGTGTTTCCGATGCCATTTATCTATCCATCCTGGATGGTTGTATCAAATTTAAAACGATCACCGATCAATACGGCACGGTGCCGATAAAACTTTAGGGGGAGCTAATACGGCTTGTGCTGCTTTCTGGATTGCCCCATGCTCATTCAAAAAAAGGTTGGAAGATTCCAGGGAAATGACTAATTGTTGTACCATCCATGTGCGAAGGATTGCGGTAACCAAATGAGCCAAAACTCCCAAAACTCGCTTCCCCCTGAAGACGATCAAGAACTGGTGGCGCGGCAGGCCATACTCGGTCGCCAGGATGAGATCATCGGCTATGAGCTTTTTGCGCGTAACGAAAGCAGCGGACCGCTGGAAGACCCCTTTCTTTGCTCGGCACGGGTTTTGATAAAAACATTCAGTGTCTACAATCTTGAAAGCCTGCTGGGCGGGAAACCTGCCTTCATCAATTTTACCAATAGTAACTTTGATGAGAAAAGCCTGGAGTTGTTTCCTGCTCGTCAGGTGATTCCTGAGTTCACCATTACCGAAGCACCCAGTCGGGAATTCCTCGGGCATCTCCTTCATCTGCAGAAATTGGGTTTTCGTCTGGCCCTGGACCGCTTCGAAGCCTCACCCTGGCACCTGGCATTACTCAAAATTGTTGACTTCATCAAGATCGACTGTTTTAGCAACGCACCAGAACAATGGGAAGTCCGGGTCAGGCAAATTAAAAACTGCAAGCTTCCCCGACAACCGGCAATAGTTGCCACGCGCGTTGAAACCGCCCTTTTGGCGCGTCGCTGCTTCGAGGCGGGCGTCGATTACACTCAAGGCTTCTACTATATGGAGCCCGAAGTCGTCAAAGGGAAAGCCCTGACCTCCAATCAACATACCATTTTCGACCTGCTCAATTTGCTACTCGAAGAAAACCCTGTCTGTGATATTGAAGAAGCCTTCCACCGTGATCCGGGTCTTTCCTATCAGCTTTTACGCTATTTGAATTCTGCTGGAATGACTCGTGGTCAGGAAATAGAGAGTATCCGCCAAGCTCTTATTTTACTTGGTCGACAACCCTTGCAACGCTGGCTGACTTTGCTGTTGTTTGCCAGCAAGGGTACTCAAAAATCATCTGTTCTCGTTATGGCTACAACCCGCGCCAAATTTGCAGAAATTCTCAGAGAAAAATCTCCAGTCCTGGATGATCAGCCAGCTGCCCTTCATCGTAGCTTTCTCGCTGGCATGTTGTCTCTTCTGGATGTTTATTTAAAGCAGCCATTAGCCGATCTTTTGAGTGAACTGAAAATTTCAGATGAAATGCGCAAGGCTCTCATTAACCATGAAGGCGAGGACGGCGCAATACTGACGCTTATTGAAGCGGCAGAACATGGAGATCTGGCCATAGTTAAAAAAATTGGTCAAACCCTGGCGTTAACGCTTGCCGAAATCACGGCTGCATCACTGGAATCGATGAACTGGTCTTCCAGTTTAAAATAATTACATTATATAGAATTGATCAATAGAAGGATGCTTACAATCATGCTCATTGAAGCTTTTTTACCTCAGCTAGATAAAGGCAATTGTCCTTCTCCATCGCAAAGTACATTAGCGCTCATGCAGTTGTTGCAAAAGGAAGATGCAAGCCTGGACGAAGCTGCGCGCCTCATTCGTCTTGATCCGATTTTGGTAGCGAAAACTATCAAGCTCGCCAATTCTCCCATATATCGCCCTACGCGTCCGATTGTATCTTTGGATGAAGCCTTGATGCGAATAGGTCTGCAAGTAGTAGTTCGCATGGCACTGGGCCTTGCCTTAATCAATGGAAAGCTTTCTTTCGCTCCTGATTTTGATTTGTATCGTTTCTGGTCAGCCAGCTTATTACGGGCAATTGCTATGCAGGCCCTGGCGAAAGAAATGGGAAGCTGGCCCGCCGGAGAGATTTTTATTTTTGGTTTATTAAGTGAAATCGGCAGCCTGATGATGGTTTGTACAGCTCCAGAAAAAAGCACTATATTCAGTAATGAAGACTTAAGTTTTGCCGAACAGAAAATTCTGGAAAAAAATGAATTCGGATTTAGTCGTCACGATTTAACCGCCGCCCTGATGCGGCAGTGGCGACTCCCGGAAACCATGGTTATGGCCATTGAAAGCTGCAATTCTGGTACTGATTTCGACCTTGAGCACGCATCCAATAGTGCGCCAGATCGGCTACATACGCTTATTCGTATTCTCGGTGCCGGACGTAGTATCACTGAATGGGCCATGTCCCCAGCGTCTGATCGTAGCCTGGAAATCCTGCAGGAAAACATCAAAAGCTGGTGGATGAATACGCCGCACTTTGTAGCTATGATTCACCATGTACTCTCTGAGTGGGCAGATATCGCCGAAATTTTTGAATTACCGCAATATCCCCCAGGACTTGATAATCTGGAATCAATTCGTAATACATTAATGCGATCACAAGATGATCAAGAAGATATTCGCAACAAGCCACTGCTTCTGGTGGATGACCAAACCGGAGATCGGGCGTTGTTACAACGCACCCTGGAGCCTGCCGGTTATCAAACTCTGCAGGCATTTTCTGCAGACGAAGCATTCACCATTATATATAAAAATGCTCTACGGATTATTCTTGCTGACCAGGCCTTACTTGTAGCGAAACGAAATGATCGAAGAAAATAGGCGGCCCGGAAGTGTTGCTGGAAGTTAAACATCTTACAGGCGTCCTGATTCGTGCGAACCAGATATTTACCGACAAGATATCCGGCAGTCACGTGAACCGCGAAGGCCTCCAGATGCTACGGCTCAAGGTAGAGGAAGGTGATGCCATCCTGATGCGGCAGATCCACCGATGACTTGTTGAGCCGCACTGGTATTATTCACACTTTTTTCCATCTTCTGGTTATTAACAATCCGTAATGCTGCTTTTTGACTTAATACCACAATGCTTACTCGTCTATTCAAGGGAGAGTCCGGCTCTTTTGGTACGTACAACACCGCCGATCCCATGCCGACTACTCTCAGTATTTTACTCTCATCCAGACCATTCTGGACCAGCACCTGACGAACAGCATTAGCACGTCCCGCCGACAGATTGAAATTACTGTAACCTTTGCCACCATTCGCATAACGTACGGCATCCGTATGCCCAGTAATGCTGATTTGATTGGGTAATTGATTCAATGTTGGTGCAATGGCCTTGAAAATCGTCTGGGCATACGGCTCCAGGACAGTACTTCCATTTGGAAACATGGAACGTTTGGCACTATCGACCACCTGAATTCGCAAGCCTTCCGGAGTAATATTGATCAGCAACTGATGACGAAAAGCGGCCAGCGCAGGGTTGCCAGCAATTTGAGCTTCCAAAGCTTTTTTCAAATGCTCCAGGTTTTGGTGGTCCACCGCTTCTTCAGCTGTAATGATTTCCGGATTACTGGCAAGATTTTGCCGCTTTTCGCCGCGCTGAATTTCTCCAACAGTTTTCGTCAAATTTTTGCCGCCACCAGGCAAAATGGAATTGGAAGAACCACTACCGGGGCCACCCATCAAAGAAACCCTCTCAGGATTTTTAAACCACTGGGAAATACCCTGTAACTGCGCTTTGGTCGTGGAACCCAGCAACCACATCAGCAAAAAGAAAGCCATCATGGCGGTAATAAAATCAGCATAAGCAATTTTCCAGGCACCGCCGTGTCCTCCACCACCTCCTTTCTTGATGCGTTTTATGACAATAGGCTTATTTTTTCCCTCTTCAGCCATGACGTGTCATTTCCCCTTGAGCTCCCGCAAATGATTGTCCAACTCTTGAAAACTTGGACGTTCTGTCGAATATAAAACCTTACGACCAAACTCCACGGCTACCTGGGGAGGATAAGCATTCATAGTTGCCAGTAACGCCACCTTGATACATTCAAAAATTTTACCCCCCTCAGCTGCCCGATCTTCAAGTCGCGAAGCCAAAGGCGACAAAACTGCATAACCCAGAAGAATACCCAGAAAAGTACCTACCAAGGCTGCTGCAATCAACTCACCCAGAACGGAAGGCGGCTTGTCTACGGAACCCATGGTATTTACCACGCCCATTACCGCAGCAACAATACCAAAAGCTGGCATTCCGTCTGCAGTACGAACCAGGGCATGAATAGGAATTTCCATCTCACGATGATGGGTATCAATATCCACATCCATAAGATTTTCCATTTCGAATGCGCCAAGATTTCCGCCAATCATCAGGCGTAAGTAGTCGGTCAAGAACTCCATTACATGATGATCCGCAACAATACGCGGATATTTTTTGAATAATTCACTGGCCGCTGGATCATCAACATCGCCCTCAATAGACATGAGCCCACCCTGGCGAATCTTACTAAAAAGTTCATTGAGCAAACTGAGTAGTTCCATATAAATGGCTTTGTTGTACTTTGATCCCTTGAAGGCTAGCGGAAGAGATTTGATGACAGCCTTGAAAGTACGGGGAAAAGTCGCCGCAAAAAAGGCTCCAAAAGCACCGCCGCCAATCATGAGAAGTTCATAAGGCTGGATCAGCGCAGTGATGGCACCGCCTTCCAGCATGAAACCACCAAAAATGGCACCCAGTGCAATCACATAGCCAATAATCAGAAACATGCGTTAAATCCCACTATTGAACAACAAAACTGGCAAAATAAACGGCCGCTATGGGAGGATTCTTTTCTGGTACCGGTTTAGCCAGAGCGCCGCCATCTGTTTCCAGCACTTTATTAACCTGCTCTCTAATTTTTTGCAGGAGTTGATCACGCATCGCTGGCTGGCTGACCGTATCGGCATTCTGGGCACTTAATAACAGTAAAATGCCATTACGGATTTCAGGCATATACGATTTGACCGAGGCTTCTACCGAAGGCTCATAAGTTTTCAGCTGAATCTGAACCTGTATGTAGTGCGTATTGCCATCTGCACTTTGTAAATTGGTTACCAGGGAGCCAAGGTCAATGAACTTGGTGTTCTGGAGTTTTTGTTGAGCCTGTTGTTGGGCGATTTGTGCAGGGGTGGGAGCGGAAGTGGATCGCATCATGAACCACCAGACAGCAGCACCACCAACAATCACCAGCAACACAATGACTGCAATCAACATTATAATCAGTTTACTTTTTCCTGCTTTTTCTGCCATGGCATCCTTGCCTATATCTATTTCTCAATAATGTAGAATTTACCCAGCAAGCATATCATCAAAGTCTATTAACCTGGAAAAACGGACATCTTCATCTCTCTGTTCTCCGTGTACAATAGACCACTCCAGTCGCAAATCCTCAATGATCGGCTCGCAAGCGTAAAGCGACTCCAGATCATTGAACATATTACAGTGGGCCAATTTGAGAAGCAGGTAACGATACAATCGGTCCAGGCGCACAATCACTGCTTTTTGTATTTCTTCTCCTAAATGCAGAAGCAGATGTTGTACGAGTTGTTCGGCGCGTTCTACTGCCACACGTTTGGCCACATAATCACGGTGATCGAGGGCGTTCTTGATGCGCAGCAAATAGGCTACAACGCCCTCCAGACCAAGCTGCATCAGTGAAAAATCTGTTTCCTGAATTGAATCCAGAGTCTGGTCACGCGCAGATCGCTTTGATGTATGGTGCATAATGAATCTCCCACCCCGTAATAAACAGGATAACGGCACATCTCAGGAAAAACTTAAGGATGCATTTCCAACAAAGACTTGAGCCGGAAAAATCGAAAAATGGCATGGCTTTTGCTCTTAAAATCTCAAACGGAGGTGAGCCATGACTTCACGATCACAAACTGAAACATACGCGCATCAAAATAGTGCTTCTCAAGTTGACAGCAGCCCCTATCTGGCTGATCTCGTCAATTTTTATGAGGCATGGAAATCATTCTGGCAACTTTGGCTACGCGAGCACATGCAAGGACGCCCATTACCTCGAAAAGCTGAGCAGGGCGTACTGCAATCCCTACATACACCGGAATCGCGGGTCCCGGAAGGACGTCGTGTGTTTTGGCAGGGTCTGCAGAAAAGCTATCACAACATCCTGCAAAAACTGCAAGATCACAATTTCAATCAGGAACCTGCCAGTGATTTATTTGCGGTGATGAATGCCGCCGAGGACCTTGAGCGCCAATGTTTTGACGAAATTGTGGCATTCAGTAGAAATTTGGGGGAGGTGGATCCACTCACTGGCCTGCTTAATCGTCGCCGTATGGAGGATGACATCTGTCGCGAACAGGCCTTGGTTGACCGTGGTGCTCATGCATTTATTGCCATGCTCGATGTTGATCATTTCAAGGTATTAAATGATCGCTTTGGACATGTGAACGGCGACCTTGTCCTGAAGGAGCTTTCCCGACGTTTGCACTCTGCATTGCGCCCGTACGATGGATTATATCGCTACGGTGGCGAAGAGTTTTTGGCTATATTTCCGCAAATGCATAAAAGTTGCGCTCTGCTTACTGCCCAACGACTTTGTCAAAAAATCGCCTCTGCCTCCTTTCCGCTGGAAAAACACGCCCCTGTTCAGGTGACCATTTCCATTGGAATAACACCCTTGCTGCCTAATGTGCCATCCCATGAACGGGTTGTTATTGCCGATGCAGCACTGTATCAGGCCAAACATGAAGGTCGAAACCAGGCTCGCCTGCTGCCTTGACCTTTCCTTTTTTCCACCAAGTCATTACGATAGCTTTTGAGCGTAGCAAGAATCCAAAGGCATTATCAGCATGACCCACAAAACTCCCTCAGAAATTGCGCGGGAAGCCTTTACCCGCCTTATGGAGCTTGGTTTATCACCGACCCCCGAAAATTATACGCAGTGCTATCATGAAATTTCAGGAGCCCATAGCACCCCCGAAATGAATTGGCAAGATCTTATGCGACGCTTCTCTACGGAATGGGAAAGATCTCAATCGGGTTTATCGCATCTTCAAAAAATACTGGCTAAAAACCAGCTTCTGGAAGAAAAAAATAACAGCACTCTGGCCATAAAACTGGATCAACTTCTCCAAAAATGGGAAAAACTCTCCACACGACAGGTAAAGATCAGCCCCAAAGAAATTAATGAAAATGCTTCTGAAGATGTAAATTGTGAGATCTGGCAGAAGTTATTCAGGACGGTTATCCGGCATTCCATACGAGACCATGACCAGTCTAGCACCTTTCTTCTGGAGCAACTGGATGGACTTCTTAAGAAAAACGAAATTCAACCGGATGCACTGTTTCCTTTAGCCAGAGACCTTTTACATCACCAGCAGGAGCTGGACGAAAAAGAAATAAAAATACGCAAGGGGTTACAGGAACTTTTGCAACTACTGCTGCGAAATGTTGCCGACCTGACTGAAAATGATGCGTTTTTGTCTGGACAAATGGATATTGTGCGGCAGGCCGTGCAAATTGCCGATAATCACGAAGAGCTGGATTTGGCGATCAGCAGGGTGAAAGAAGTGATTTTTCAGCAAGGAAAGCTGAAATCTGAGGTCAGAGAAGCCCGCGAAGCCATTCGTGATCTCGTGAATCTGGTGCTGATATCTGTCGAAAGTATGGCCGGTGAAAACGGACGTAATCACCAGCAATTGGAGAGCCTGGCCAATGAACTGGATAGCGCAACAGATTGGGAGCAAATACGAAAAATTGTCAGTGAAGTCTTGAATACCAGCAAAAACATTACTAAACAATCCATTGAAGCAAGAAATACCTTGATCCAGGCAAAAAACCGTCTGAGCGCTGCTCAAGAAAAAATTCGTAAGCTGGAAGAAGAAATGGAATCTATCAGTCAGCTGGTTCATGTAGATCCTCTCACAGGAACATTAAATCGGCGGGGGCTGAGCGCCGCCTTTGCTCGCGAATCCGCCAGAGCCCAGCGACTCAAACAGCCGCTGACCGTCGCCATTGTCGACCTTGACCATTTCAAACAGGTCAATGACCGGCATGGACACGATCTGGGTGACCAGGTGTTACAGGGAATGGCTAAAATTTTACAGGACACATTGCGAGCCAATGACGTCATCACCCGTTACGGAGGTGAAGAATTTGTCATTTTGATGCCCGATACAACCCCAGAAAACGCATTGGATATTCTGGAGCGTGTGCAAACCCGACTGGGACGGCAGTTATTTCAGACTCAAGACCAGCCACTGAAAATCAGTTTTAGCGGAGGAATCAGCCTCTGGCAAAATTCCTGTAGTCAGGAACAAAGCATAGCTGCCGCCGACAAGACCATGTATCGTGCTAAAACAGATGGGCGCCAGCGCATTTATCTGGCCGATCAGGCAAACTCGTCCACTTGATGACCCGGCTCCCCCTTCTTGCGCTTCAGGGTTTTGGGCGACTTTGAATTTTGCTTTTGATCCTGACTGACAGGACGCAAAGGTTGGACTGGTTGAGTGCCGGTTTCTACTGGACGAAAAGGAATATCAGCCATCTGGGTGCTCCTTATTCCGCATAAAAACTTTGGAGTCGTCCTTCAATGAGTTTCGGATTTTCTCCTTCCGCAATGCTGACCAGGCCTTCAATAATCATTTCCCGCAAATAATTCTGCTGGTGAACAATACCCTTAAGCTTGCTGGAAACAGGCAAAAACAGCAAATTGGCAGAGCCTACCCCATATATCGTGGCAACAAAGGCAGTGGCAATACCTGCTCCCAACTTTGCAGGATCGGCAAGGTTTTCCATCACGTGTATCAAACCCAAAACTGCACCAAGGATACCTATGGTCGGTGAGTAGCCACCCGCTGACTCAAACACCCGCGCCGCCTGACGTTCAATCTCCGAGCGGGAATCCATGTCGACTTCAAGGGTAGCACGGATTTTGGCAGGCTCTGAACCATCCACTAACATCTGCAGACCTTTGCGCATAAATGGATCAGTGACGCTTTCCAATAATCCTTCCAAAGCCAGCAAACCATTTTTGCGCGCTGTATTACTCCATTCCAGAAGCTCTTGAATGATCGGCTGCGGATCTGTTTTGGGGGGCAAAATAATCCACGGCACCATTTTCAAAGAACGTACAAAAACCGGAAGCCGATACTGCACCATCACCGCCCCCATGGTGCCTCCGATGACTATAATAAAAGCCGTAAGCTGCAAAATGGAGCCCAGCTTACCGCCCTCCATAAATTGCCCTAAAAATATCCCGCCAAAGGCCACTACCAGACCTATTATTGTCAAAAAATCCATGTAGCACCCATTTTACGGAGCATCATTCCAATCACCCAGATTACTGCGCAAACGCAAAATGGCCTGACGCATAATCTGGCTAACCCGGGATTCTGTGACTTCAAGCACGATGCCGATTTCTTTCAGGGTCAACTCTTCCTGATAATACAGGGCTAATACCTGCTGCTCCCGCTCGGGAAGACTTTTTATACCACCTTGAAGATCTCGAGCGAATTCCGCCGAACCCAATATGGCTGTCATGTCAGGGGTTTTATCGCGCAAATAACGACCCGCAAAAACATCCTGATCCGCACTTAAATCTTCCAGATAAACAATTTGCCCACCCGTATCCTGCAAAGCAGATTGATAGGTTTTGAGATTCCATCCCAGCGCAGCGGCAACTTCCTCTTCTTCAGGAGCGCGACCCAATTGCTGTTCAAGGCGAGTAATGGCTTTGCGTATAGATTGCTCCTTGGCCCGCGCACGCCGGGGAAGCCAGTCCTGGTTACGTAGCTCATCCATAATACTGCCACGGATACGCAAACTGGCATAAGCTACAAAAGCCTCACCCGCACTGTTTTCCTGCCCGGAAAGAGCATCCATCAAACCAATCAATCCCGCCTGAACCAAATCTGCCAATTCAATATTGGCCGGCAACCGCGCCCACACCCGCTGGGCAATACGCTGTACCAATGGTGCGAAACGGGCGACATCTGCACTCATTGCAACTGATGGATCAGCGGCCCGTCGAGCACTCATCAGATAGATATCTCGGGATTTTTCATCAGCAGACGCTCCATGAAAAAAGCCATATGCCCTGAAGTATTAAAGGCGTGCGGCCAACGTTCAACCGTCACAGCCAAATCTTGCAGCGCGCGCGAAACCGGGGCATCCGGATACATTTCCACAACCGCTTTCTGGGAACGAACCGCCGCACGCAGGGCAGGATCCAGCGGAATACTGCCAATCTGTTCCAACGTCACATCCAGATATCCGTCGGCCACTTTAGCAATACGCTGGAACAAGGCATCCCCTTCTCTTTGATCCCTGACCATGTTGGGTAACACCTTGAAACGACGCACTCCATGATTACGACTGAGCACCTTGATTAACGCGTAGGCATCCGTAATGGAAGCGGGTTCGTTGGAAAGTACTACCAGAACTTCCTGTGCTGCCTGACTGAATGTCAGCACGTCGCCGGCAATACCTGCAGGCAGATCTATCAACAGATAATCCATATCCAGACTCAGATCACCAATACCCTGAATCAAATTGGCCTGAGACTGTGTATCCAGATTGGCCATCTGTGCCACTCCACTGGCAGCGGGCAGGATGCGGATATTCCACGGGCCGGTAATGAGCACCTCTTGCATGCTTTTTTCGCCGGAAATCACATGCGACAGGTTATAGCGCGGACTCAGCCCCAGCAGCACATCGACATTGCCAAGACCAAGGTCCGCATCAAAAAGCAGGGGCTTGGCCCCCTGCTGCGCCAAAGCTACCGCCAGATTAACGGCTACATTGGTTTTGCCCACCCCACCCTTGCCACTGGCAATGGCGATTACTTTAATTGGTTTTCTTGCCCGCATTCGGCGTAGCCCTTCTGCTTGATCCAACCTGTTTTCGTCCTGAACCAATATATTCAACCCGGATTTATTCATAACTGGCCGCCATGGTAACGGCTCCCCGGATCATCTGCCAGTTTATCCTTATGGAGCACGCTATTCATCTTGAGCAAGTTCATTATTTGCTCCCACGGCGCCTCATGCATATCTTCCGGGACTTTCTGGCCATCACTATACCAGGCAACGGGCAGATGCTGTGCGGCAAGCCATTCCAGCACTGCCGCAAAGGCTGGAGTTTCATCCACCTTGGAAATAATGGCTCCACTGAGAGGAATATCCGTATAAGGTTGCAGGACAGTAGCCAGATTTCGACCACTAAGACTGGCAGGAATCAGCAGAAATCTTTGCGCATCAGCGCCCAGTGCCGCAAACCACTGGAGTTGTTCATTCAAGCGGGGATCCCTGGGTCCCATGCCGATGGTATCTATAAATATCCATGAACGGTCACGATGTTTTTCCAGGGATTTCAACAAATCCTCAGGGCCTTTGATCACATCCAGAGGAACACCGAGAATACGCGCATAAATATCGAGCTGTTCAACACCGGCGATCCGATAAGTATCAGTAGTCAGAAGTGCTACCGAGTGAGGACCATGCCGGAGAACCTGAGCAGCAGCCAACTTGGCGACGCTGGTAGTTTTACCCGAACCCGTTGGCCCCATCAAAACAAACAATCCTGGTTTTTCCAAAGATACCTGGCTAATCCCGACCTTTTCCTGGAGAGTATTGAGCAATAACTGCTCCCACTCCCGGGATTGTTCCTGCTCCAGAAACTCAGTAATCCACGCTTCGCAAAAGCCCATCTCCGTCAATGCCTCCTGAGCGGATTGCTGCACGAGTTGCGGCCCCCAACGTCTTTCCACCAGCTGTTTGAGGGCTTGCAGTTCATCACGCAATGGTGCGGAGACCAGTGGATGAGACATGTTACGTGGCGAGGCAGTTGTCGAAGATTGTAGCGCTGCTATTGCGGCCCCTTGCGCCGGTAGCTGTGCTGACTGGAATGCTTCTGTTTTTTCCGGATGGGTACGCAAAGGCTCTGGCCAGGCCGGGATAGATTGGGTTTCATTCCATTGTTTTTCATCAAAATCAATGGCAGCTACTATTTCCACTTCACCGTCAGACTCCCGATTGGAGAGAATCACTGCATCAGGACCCAGAGTGCCCCGAATCTGCTGGAGAACTTCCCGGGTGTTGGCACCACTAAATCGTTTGATTTTCATAAAAACTGTCTCCTGTTAGACGTTCAGGCACCATTCTGAAAAATCAGGCACCCAGGGTAGCCACCACCCTGATTTTTTTACTTTCGGGTATTTCCGCATAAGAAAGAACCCGCATCCGGGGGGCACTCCGCGCCAGAAAACGTGCCAAAAACGTGCGCATGGGGGCCATGGCCAACAATACCGGCTGCATACCCCCTGCCTCCATTTGCTGCATCAAGTCCCCTGCCTTTTCCAGTACGCGTTGAGCCAAACCCGGCTCCAAAGCTTCGCCGTTACTATTGCGCAGACTCTCTTGCAATAAGTGTTCCAACTGCCCGTCCAGCACGGCAACAGGTAGTTCGGACTGCCCGGGAAACAGCCCCTGAACAATGTAGGGACCCAGAGCTGTGCGCACGGCTGCCGTCAATTCGTCAACATCCTGGCTTTGGGGTGCATGCTCCGCCAAAATTTCGACAATGGTGCGCATATCGCGAATCGGGACGCCCTCATTCAGGAGGTTCTGCAAGACTTTTTTCAGCTTGTCCGGGGAAAGCATTTTTGGAATGACATCTTCCACCAGTTTGGGAGAACGACTGGCCAAATGAGAAAGCAAGCCTTCCACTTCTTCCCGACCCAACAAGTCCGCACCATGGCTTTGGAGAATCTGGTGCAACTGGGTGGCAATCACGGTAGCCGGGTCCACCACGGTATAACCCAAAGCCACGCTTTTATCGCGCTCTTCCTTATCAATCCAAACGGCGGGTAATCCAAAAGAGGGATCGGTGGTCGGGGTGCCCGCGATTTTTCCGAGAACATTTCCGGGATCAATCGCCAGCAGCAAATCCGGAAATACCTCCCCGCCCCCCACCTCCACGCCTTTCACGTTAATACGATAAGCCGTTGGTCTTAATTCCAGATTATCCCGAACATGGACTGCCGGTACCAGAAATCCAAAATCCTGGGCAAATTTTTTGCGAACGCCACGAATTCGAGCCAGTAATTCTCCCCCCTGGCCTTTGTCCACCAGTGGAATCAAACGATACCCTACTTCAAGTCCCAAAGGATCCAATGGCTCCACACTCGCCCAGGTCACCTCCTCCGGCTCTACACCACCAACAGGGGGTTCGACAACTTTTTCCGGTGCCTTACCCTGTTTGCCATACCAGACGACTGCGCCCAACAATGCCGCCGCACCGAGGAAAGGCAAATGGGGCATTCCTGGAATCAGACCCAGTATGGCCAAAATAACAGCCACGATAGTCATCACCTCTCTATTTTGAAATACCTGGCCGATCAGTTGTTTGCCCAAATCCTGACCGGTATTGACGGTGCTGACCACAATACCGGCCGCTATGGAGATGACCAAAGCCGGAATCTGTGCGACCAGTGCATCACCAATACTCAACAAGGTATAATCGTGCGCGGCTGTACTTAAACTCAGGCCATGCTGCCAGATGCCAATAATCAGACCACCAATCAAATTGATAAACAAAATCAAAATTGCCGCTACTGCATCACCCCGCACAAATTTGCTGGCACCATCCATCGATCCGAAAAAGTCGGCTTCCTGAGCAATTTCACTGCGCCGTCGATGGGCTTCTTCCTGATCGATAATTCCCGCATTTAAATCGGCATCAATGGCCATTTGTTTGCCGGGCATGGCATCCAGGGTAAAACGGGCACTGACTTCGGCAATACGACCAGCCCCTTTGGTGATCACCACAAAATTGATGATCACCAGAATGGCGAAAACAATAATGCCAACGACGTAATCTCCACCCACCACAAACTGACCGAAAGATTCAATCACCTGCCCCGCTGCGCCCGGACCATTCTGTCCATGCAGGAGAATAATACGAGCAGCAGCCACGTTCAGGGACAAGCGCAGCAGGGTCGTCAGCAGCAAGGCTGTAGGAAAGGCTGCAAATTCGAGGGGCCGCTTCATGTACAGGCTGACCAGCAAAATAATCAACCCCAGGGTAATATTGAACGTAAACAGAATATCCAGCAGAAAAGTGGGTAGCGGGATAATCAGCATGGCCAGTACCATAATCACCAGTATGGGCGCGGCCAGAGTATGCCAGTTGAGTTTTTGTATGAGACGGCTGATAAAGTTCATCGATTAATCCCGTTTATCCAGTTCTGCAGGAACTGACCAGGTATCCGGCAATGGCGGATACTGCTGCGGAGCAGCAACCCGTAATTGATATAAATAGGCGAGAAGTTCTGCCACTGCCCGATACAAGCTCACAGGAATTTCCTGCTCCAGTTCGACATGATGAAACAGGGCGCGAGCCAAAGGTGGCGCTTCGACAATAGGAATGTGGTGTTCAGCTGCAATTTCACGAATTTTTATGGCAACCAGATCGGCACCTTTGGCGAGTAACATGGGTGCACGTTGTTCCCCTTCTTTATAACGCAGGGCAACGGCATAGTGAGTTGGGTTGGTCACAATGACATCGGCTTTAGGAATGGCTGCCATCATTCGCCGGCGCGCCATTTCCCGCTGCATGGCGCGCACTTTGGATTTGATTTCAGGATTACCATCCGACTCTTTCATTTCATCCTTGATTTCCTGACGGGACATTTTCAACTTCTGATTCAGGGTCCAGATCTGGAAAGGGACGTCAAAAAGCACGATCAACAGTGTGGTGGCGGAGAGGGTCAAAAAAACCAGTCCGCTCATTCGCATCAGATGTAAAAGCGCATGATCGGGGGTTTCCGCTACCAGCCCGAACAGGGCATGACGCTGCGCCCAAAGCAGGGTCACCCCGAAGCCGCCAATCACCAGGGTTTTCAAAACCGCTTTAACCAGTTCCAGAGCACCATGTTTGGAGATGATTTTCTGGGCACCACTGATTGGGTCCAGCCTGGTAAAATCCGGTATTAAGGATTGGGTACTGAAAACCCAACCTCCGACCATCAGTCCCGCCGCCATAACCGCTACCAGCAAAATCAGGAAATAAGGCAAGGTCATCCAGGTAGCCATCATTAACATACGTGCAAAATGTCTGAGTAACTCACCGTTATCCGTCATTTCGGGAGTAGACAAATGCAGACCGGCATACAAAAAAGCAGAAAGATTTTGATAAATATGGTCCCCAAACACATAAAACAAACTCGCTGAAACCAGTAACAGCGCGCTGGTAGAAAGCTCCCGGGAGCGCGCTACCTGCCCTTTTTTGCGGGCGTCCTCCTGACGTTTCGGCGTCGCCGCTTCAGTGCGTTCCTGCGCGTTTTCTTCCGCCATCAGACGTCCTCCCCCCTGCTCTGTGACCGAAACGTCATGGCTGTGCCGCCGTCAACATGGCTTTTCCGGCAAAAGTCATGGACATGCTCAACAAATGTTCGACCAGCATTTGCATGGCGGGCATGAATATATAAATGGCCAGCAGTCCAAGTCCCAGCAATAGCGGAAAGCCAATCACGAAGATGTTCAGTTGGGGGGCCAGCTTTCCCAATATCCCCAAGGCAATATTGACCAGTATTAATGTACCCAATACCGGCGTGGAAATGGCCAGGCCCAAAGAAAATATCACGGCCCCTTCGCTGACCAGCAAATGCCAGGTTGAGGGGTTCAGGCTGAGGCTGGCGCTGACCGGCAACAAGGTAAAGCTGCGCATCAAGGTCGCGAGTACCAGCAATTGTCCATTCATCCCCATGAAAAGCAGCAGTACCAGCAAATTCAGAAAATTTGACAAGGTCGGGACCTGCACACCGGTAACAGGGTCGAAAAAGCTGCTGAACCCCAGGCCCATCTGCAAACTGATCACCGAACCCGAGAACTGGATCACACTGAAAATCAGGGTAATGGCAAAACCCAGTCCAAAACCGATCAACAATTGCTGAATCAGGAGAACCACCCCTTCGCCGCTCAGGAAATGCACCGCAGGCATGGCGGGCAAGGCCGGGGCAATAGCCACGCTGATCAGCAGCGCCAAGCCTACCCGAACCTGAACCGGTACTTGGGTCGCACTGAATACCGGCGCTGTGGACAGCAGGGCCAGCACCCGTACGAAAGGCCAGAAGACCAGACCGATCCAGTGCTCTAACTGCAGACTGGTAAAGTGAATCATTGATCAATGAGATGAGGAATATTATGAAAAAGCTGGATGGTATAATCCATCATCAAATGCAACATCCAGGGTCCGAGAATAACCATGACCAAGCCCATGGCAATCACCTTGGGCACAAAACTCAGGGTCATTTCGTTGATTTGCGTAGCCGCCTGGAAAATGCTGACCAGCACCCCGACCACCAGAGCAATACCCAAGAGCGGAGCAGAAAGCAGGAGCGTCGTCCAGATGGCACGTTGCCCCACATCAATAATACTTTCAGGAGTCATAATAGATTCTCCTCAATGTACAAAACTTTGTACCAGCGAGCCGATCACCAGATCCCAGCCATTGACCAGCACAAAAAGCATCAGTTTAAAAGGAAAAGAGATGGTGACGGGTGACAACATCATCATGCCCATGGACATCAGCACTGCTGCCACGACCAGATCAATGATGACAAAAGGAATAAAAATCAGAAAACCGATCTGAAACCCGGTTTTCAGTTCGGAAGTCACAAAAGCTGGAACAAGCAAAGTGATGGGCGTATCGGCAGGGGCCTGCAACTGCTTGTGTCCGGATAATTTGACAAAAAGTGCCAGGTCGTCGGGTCGGGTCTGGGAAAGCATAAAAGTCCGCAGGGGTCCTTCGGCACGAGACATGGCCTCAGTGAGATTAATCTGGTTTTTGCTTAATGGCTGCAGGGCCTGGGTATTAAGCTGCTGAAAAACCGGCGCCATCACAAAAAACGTCAAAAAAAGGGAAAGCCCGACAATAATTTGACTCGGAGGCATCTGGGTAGAACCAAGAGCTTGTTTGAGCAGGGATAACACAATGATGATGCGGGTAAATGCGGTCATCATCAGTAACATGGCTGGCAGGAAAACCAGCACGGTCATGAAAATCAGGGTTTGGATGCTGAGGCTGTACTCGGTAGCGCCCCCAGCCTGTGGCGTTGCGGTCAGGGCCGGGAGCCCTCCTGCCAGCGCAATCCCCGGCAGGAAAAAAACCATCAGTCCGGTGAAGAATCTCCTGAAGGTGGATGTTGATCGCCGGTTTTTACATTTCCCTTGGGGGCTGGGGTGTTTGGGCTCCATGTTCCTTGCTTGCGCCTCTCCATCGCAGTACGTAACCAGCTGGCAAAAGCCGTTGCTGAATTACTGGTCGTATCCGGCAGCGCTGTCTCCAGGGTATGCAACAGATGAATGCCTGTTGGTGTTACCCCGAGTAGCAATTGCTGCTCTCCGACCTGTACTAGCAAAAGACGTTCCCGCGTCCCCAAAGGCAGTGATGTCACTACTTTGAGCCCGGCAACCGGGTTATTCATTGCCCCCGGCTGGAAATGTTTGAGCATCCAGATCACCACAAAAAATATAGCCAATACAAACAACAAAGCTGCAAACAACTGCAATATGGACATCCATGAAAAGGGGCTGCCCGTGTCCATCACGGCGGGAGTACCTGCTTGGGCCAAGGGACTGAACCCGGACAATACCCAGAAGATCAGCCAAAATTTTGGCGTTTCAAAAAGGTGTTTCATCGCAATTTTTTTGCGCGCTCTGCAGGGCTGACAATGTCGGTCAAACGGATCCCGAATTTGTCATTCACCAGCACGACTTCGCCCTGGGCAATCAGATAACCGTTGACCAGAACATCCATGGGTTCACCAGCGAGCCTTTCCAACTCGACCACCGAACCTTGGGCAAGCTGCAACAAATTACGAATCTGAATTTTGGTTTTCCCCAATTCCACCGAAAGGGTTACTGGAATATCCAGTATCATGTCGAGATTTTGTGCCTGGGTTCCCGTCGTTCGGGAAGCTTGCAATTCCGGCATGGACACGGGTGTTGCTGTTTTAGCGGATGCGGCTGATGCAGCATCGTCCTGCTCTGCAGTGCCACCTGCCTCTCTGGAAACAGCTTCAGAAGGATTCTTGGCCGTTGTTTCTGCAGCCTCCTGTTCGCTCATTGCTGCTGCCCAATCGGCCATAATATCGTCTGCCTGAGCATTGTCCGCAGACTCTGTTGCAGACGCCGCCGGGGTTTTCTTTTCTTCAGCCATCTTCTAGTTCTCCATAGCGGCTATAGCTGCATGCCCGGCAATCATTTCCGGACATAAATGTTTTTCCAACTGCACAGCAATTTTTCCGTTAGAAACCCCATAGCGTCCGGAAAAAATCGGGATTCCATCCACCTGAGCAAAAACCTCCTCGGGCATTTCTACGGGAATAATGTCTCCATCACGGAGCGCCAATAATTGCCGAAGCGTCAGTTGCGTTTGCAGAAAGTTTATTTCCATTTCCAGGGAGGCCTCCTGCATTTCATCTTGCATGGATTGTACCCAGCGTCGATCTATTTCCGAACGGTCTGCCGTTGTTCCTGCGGTCAGTTGATCGCGAACCGGTTCCACCATGCCATAAGGCAGACAGATCTCAAACGTGCCACTACCCGATTCCAGTTCAACATTAAATGTACTGACAATAACCACTTCCGTAGGTGTAGCAATGCTGACAAATTGCGGGTTCACCTCGGAACGGGTTAGTTCCGGATTTAATTCGGTCACGGGTGTCCAGGCATTTTTAAAGTCTTTAAATGCCAGGTCCAGCAGTCGTTTAATAATTCTTTGTTCCAGAGGCGTGAACTCACGGCCCTCAATACGCGCATGAAAACGCCCATCTCCTCCGAAATAATTATCTACCACTGCAAAAATCAGTCGTGGATCAAAAACGAACAACGCGGATCCTCGCAAGGGTTTGATTTGCACAATATTGATATTACTGGGAACGACCAGTCTGCGTATAAATTCACTATATTTAATCAGGCGCACCGGACCCACAGAAATTTCAGCCGTACGGCGGAGAAAATTAAACAGACTGACCCGCCAGAGTCGTGCAAAACGTTCGTTGACCACCTCCAAGGTGGGCATTCGGCCACGCACAATCCGATCCTGATTCGCCAGATCATAGGGACGTACGCCGCCCGGATCAGGCTCAGGTTCTACTTGGGTTTCCACCTCACCATCTGACATACCCTTAAATAGGGCATCCACTTCATCCTGAGAAAGAATATCCTGTACCATGGCGTCACCGTATATGGAGTGTCAGGACAGTGCAAGATTCATGCAAAAGCATTGATCAGTCCCAAATGCACTCTGAGAATAGTGGAAGGCGCAGTACTCTCCAGCGGCTCTGTCATGGATTTGACAGTGCCTGTCGAGGCTGATCTGTTTTTGGAAAAAAACCGTCCACCGCCATCTGCACCCACATTGGCTTGACCAAGACTCATACCTGCAGCGGCAAAGCTTTGTTGCAACTGTGGGATGGCCGCACTGATGGCCTGCAGAACCTCCGGATGCGGCGATATAAAAGTCGCATTTGCCTGTCCATTAGCCTGAATATCCAAATGCACTTCCAGAGGACCTAAATGCGGCGGATTGAGTTGTAATGTTGCCTGCTGAATCCCCTGCCCTAACAGGAACTGAACCTGCTGCCCCAGAGCTTCACCCCACTGGGGATTGGCACCGACCGGAGTGGCCACAACCTGCGCAGTAGGCGTAGATGCAGCGGGTGGTAACATAATCGTGCTGGCAAGTAACGGCGCTGCACTGTTACCTGCAAGGCTGACTCCCGGATCAGAAACGGTCTTTAATAATTGCGTGGAGGGATCAGCCCAGGAATTACTGAAAGCACTTGATGCGACAGATTGCGGGCCGGTAGTGGAACTCGCAGCGAATGCCTGGGCGAGATTCTGCAGAAAATGTCCGACAATTTGCGAAGACGACCCATCTTGAATGGCCGATGACGCTACTGCAGCAGTTAATTTTCCGTCCGTACCCGGGTGATCAGCATCTGCTAACTGTAAAAGGCCCGGTTGCGAAGACCGGGGCAAAACAGACTTTACTGATACTTGTGCTGACTGATTCCTGCTGCCACCCATATGGGTGGCAGCGTTATCCTCTTCAGAAAAGTCAACAGACGAAAGCGTCTGACTGGAATCCGGCGACATGACGACAGGTAATGACAGCAACCCGCTTGGCAAATTTTCTGTCATTACAATAGATGAATTGGCTGGTTGATCTTTCGATTTTTTAGGGTCACTGTCTTTGCTAACCGTTCCATTTTGATCTCTAATATTTGACTGTGGCTGCGGCAAACTTTTGCCGCTTAAAGGTTGCAGTGAATTTGCCGCGTCCGCCTGCGTGGTTTCAGCAGAGGATTGTGAATGTCTACTCGGGTTCGCACCGGTATCGTGCTGCTGGTGCTCTGGTGACTTTTGCGGCGGCGTTTCCCGTGTTTGTTGCTTTGCCATGACTGCAGCAAATTTTATACTGTCGGGCTTTTCATTACCTGCTGGCGCACCGACCTTGCCCACTGGGTTTGGGGCAAGGCTTGATGAAGACACAGGGTTGACGATGCTTGCCGCTGCCATCCGGATAAATCCTCAGCTTAAAAATATCAGACAGTACCTAAGCAAATTCCACACCAGCTTATTGACAACCGGGGCGACGATTCGCCCATTCATCCAGTTCTTTCTGAATTTTGCGCAATTCCAGCTCATGTTGTTCTATCTCGATACGCCGTGCCAAAGCGGCAAAGCCTTTTTCCTGCACACGGGCAGAAGCCCATTCAGATTGGATTTGTGCCACGCTTTGCTGTTGACGTAGGGCATTTTCCTTCTGAATCTGCAGGACCTGATCCAGTTGATGAATAAAATTGCGGGTATCCAGAGCCTGCACACCGAGGATGCCCGAGGTCTCGGCTGCAATCGCCTGATTTCGATACTGCTGCAGATAATTTTCCAGGAGTTGCAACTTCTGCTGCACTTCACTCAGTAAACTTCGCTGCTTCCCCAGACGAACAGCAATTTCTTTCTGTCTTTTATCAGCGTCCTCCCGCAAAAATAACAAGACGTTCTGGCGGCTCATCATCAATAACTACCCCTCTTCCATATACGTTGCCATGATCTGCGCCAATTGCTCCTGACTGCTCTGCAAAGGCACGGACTGCTGCTGATTCTGGCGGAGAAATCCCAGAATCGCCGGATAAGCACGTACTGCCTGGTCCAGCAATGGATCCATGCCCGGTGTATACGCGCCTACCGCAATCAGATCCTGATGTTCCCGATAACGACCATAGAGACGTTTTAGACGATGCAACTGATTGATCTGATTAGAAGACACAATGTTGGGCATGACCCGGCTGATGGATGCTTCCAGATCAATGGCCGGATAATGGCCCTGTTCCGCCAGACTGCGCGACAAAACCAGATGCCCGTCAAGAACTGCCCGGGCGTTGTCGGCAATAGGGTCTTGTTGATCATCCCCTTCCATCAAAACGGTATAGAAAGCCGTAATACTCCCGCCGCCCACTGGACCGTTACCCGCCCGTTCCACCAGTGCTGGCAGCCGTGCAAAAACGGAAGGTGGATAACCGCGAACAGCGGGTGGTTCGCCTACTGCCAGCGCAATTTCTCTTTGGGCCATGGCATAGCGGGTCAATGAGTCCATCAGCAATAACACATGCTTTCCCTGACTACGAAAATATTCGGCTATGGCTGTGGCCAGATGCGCCCCACGAATCCGGGTCAACGCCGGAACATCAGCAGGCGCTGCGACCACTACAGCGCGACGCAATCCCTGCGCGCCAAGAATATCTTCTATAAATTCCTTGACTTCACGACCACGTTCACCAATCAGCCCCACCACAATCACGTCAGCATCGGTGTTTCGCGCCATCATACCCAACAAAACACTTTTGCCGACACCACTCCCGGCAAAAAGCCCCATACGCGCGCCGCGACCAATGGTAAACAAGGCATTAATGGCGCGCACCCCAACATCCAGGGGGCGTTTAACCGGGGCACGCTGCATAGGGTTGATATTGACACCCAACAGAGGCACACGGATGAGTCCTGACACCGGACCAAGGCCATCCAGAAACTGACCCTGCCCATCCACTACACGACCCAGGAGACGTTCGCTGACACTCGCCTGTGCTTCCCCGGACAAGGGTTGTACCCGGGCACCCGGCCTGACTCCGTGCAAATCACCAGCAGCCATCAACTGCAGCTTTTCATTGTGAAAACCGACCACTTCGGCATCAATACCGCGTTGATTACTGGCTTCCACCCGGCAGCGGGTACCGACACTCACATCAAACCCTTCTGCTTCCAGAACCAGCCCCACCATACGCACCAAGCGGCCGCTGGGCAGCAAGGCGGGGAATGTTTCAGGTAATCTTTGCGTATAATGATTCAGGGTATCTCCCCACAATTTTTGACGATCAGCAAAGCGCAACATCATACCGAAAGCTCACCAAATAAGCGTTCAAGGACGGCACGCCAGCGATTTTCCAGACGCAAATCAAGCTGAGTGGCGGCATGATCCAGATCCCGATCCTGCCAACGGCGGTCGGGTCTGGCCGCATTATCATCCAGACCCGCAGAAACCAGGACGCCACCCCGTTCGATTTGGGCATCAGCAAGCAGATCCACTCCCTGGTCGGCAAGTTCGGGCATGAGACGCTGCAGCATATCCATATCATCAGGATGCAAACGGATAACGGGGTTGACACTCCGCAGTGGTACCGCACGCAACGCTTCCTTCAACAAGGGTAACAAAACTTGCGGGCGCAGCCGCAATTCTTGACGAATAACCTGGCGGGCGATTTCCAGAGACAGCGCCAGCAAAGATTGCTCAACACTCGTATCCAGGGCTTGTAAGGGCGAAAAAAGACCGGAAAGAATATCCTGCAAAGAACGTCTTTCAGCTTCTGCGCGGGCCAGCCCCTCTTGATAGCCTTCGGCCCGCCCTTCTTTATAACCCTGCTGGTAACCCTGTTCATGCCCTTTCTGCTCACTTTCCGCATAAATGGCCTGCAGTTGTTCGGCAGTTGGTAAAGCGATGGCGGCAGCAGAAAGGGTTTCGCCCTCTTCTAGGGACGACCCTGTATCACCTTGGGAACCTGGTGAAAAATTTTTGACCTCCGGCAATTGCCAGCGCTGTACCTGAGCACTGCTGTCTCCGGAGATGATCTCCGCACGCTTGTTCACAAGGACTGCCCAATCACAACATGGCCTCGCTACTGCCACCACCCAGACTGAGCTGACCAGCGGCATCCAGTCGTGTAGCTATCTGCAAAATCGCCTTCTGACTGCTTTCCACCTCACTGACCCGCACCGGACCTTTTGCCTCCAGATCATCGCGCATCATTTCTGCCGCACGTTTGGACATGTTGGCAAAGAATTTTTCGCGCAAGGCGGCATTGGCACCCTTCAGTGCTGTCACAAAACCGTCCGAGGGTATTTCACGCAGTAACACCTGCATGCTGCGGTCATCCAGCTTGATCAGGTCGTCAAAGACAAACATTTTCTCCTGGACCTTGTCAGCCAACTCATCGTCGGTCTCACGCATGTTGTCGAGAATACTGGATGAAAGACTGGTTTCCAGCCGGTTCAGAACGTCAGCTGCCGCTTTTGGTCCACCCAGGCTGGCTACCTGCAGACTTTGCGCTTCACCGGAAATTTGTTCCTCCAGAATTTCATTCAACTCGCGAATGGCAGCAGGCTGCACGGTTTCCAGGCTGGCCAGACGCATCATGGCTTCACTGACCAGGCGATCAGGAAGATGATGAATGACCTCTCCCGTCTGCTCCGGCTCCATATAGGCAAAAATCATGGCAACCACCTGGGGATGCTCCAGTTTGATCAAGTCGGCTATGGAACGGGCATCCATCCATTTCAGATTTTCCAGACCACTGGCATCACCACCATGAAGAATCCGATCAATCAGACTACCCGCTTTATCCGCACCCAGAGCCTTGGTCAACATGGCCCGTATATACTGGTCACTACCCACGCCCAATGAAGTCTGGCGCTCCAGTCGGGAGCGAAAATCCGAAAGAACTAGCTGTACCTGGTCCGTGGAAATGTGCGACATCCGGGCCATTGCCGCACCGAGCTTCTGCACTTCTCGCGGTCCCAGATGGCGCATGACTTCAGCAGCTTCATCCTCACCGAGACTCAACAAAAGAATGGCACTACGATCCATGCCACTGAGATCTTCACTCGTGCTCATTAGACAACCATTCTTTGACAACCTGCGCTGCTCTGGCAGGGTCTTGCATGACCAGCTGCCGGGAGACATACAAATCGGTTTCCAGGGGATTACCGGGAATGTTGACCTGCTCGCGAATGACTTCAGCATTAGCCATTGCTGCTGCTGATTCTGGAGAGGCAGCCCGCGCCTCATTCACGGATTTGTCTCCAGTTTCCATATCCGCACTCTCCATGCTTGGTTCCTGGCGCGCACGGCGTTTTAAAAGCGGGCGGACAACACCAAAATAGAGGAGTAATGCCACAAAAAGAATGACCAGATAACGCAGCCCGCTGTTCAGGAGATTCAGGAACCAGGACTGCTGCCACCAGGGCAATGCGCTTGCCGCTGACTGGGTAGTGAAAGGCATATTGACGACCTTGACCGTATCGCCCCGCCTGGCATTATAACCAATGGCATCTTCCACCAGCTGCTGGATTTGCGCCAATTGCGCCGCCGATAAAGGTTTTGCCTTGACGACACCCAGAGAACTTTCGGAAGCCTGATCATCGACGAGCACTGCCACAGACAGGCGTTTAACGGTTCCCACCGGCAGAACCGTGTGCACAACAGTCTTGTCCACATCGTAGTTGGTGGTCGAATCCGTACTGCTTTCGGTAGGCGCCAGCATTTTCAGCGTAGGGGCCAGAGCAATAAGCGCCCCGGGTGACAAATTGGAAGCCACCGGCGCAACCAAGGGAGCTACCGCCACTCCGGGAGGCGTGTTGGAGAGCGCTCCAGGAACTCCGTAAGGCCCGGAACCACCGGTTCCAGAAGTATTGTGGGTCTGCTGGCTGAGAATCTGACCTTTACCATAACTCACCGAACTGCTTTCACTTTTGGCGAAATCAATATCCGCCGATACGGCTACGCGCACGCCTTTGGCACCGACAATAGGGGTCAGAATAGCCTGAATACGTTTTTCGTATTGCTGGTCCACGCTACGCTGGTAAGCCAGCTGGGAAGGCTGTAATCCGTTATCCGCATTGCCACGGGTGCTCAGCATATTGCCGTGCTGATCCACTACCGTAACATTTTTATCCAACAGCCCCGGCACGCTGGCAGCAACCAGATGAACAATGCCGGCCACCTGAGCCCCGCTGAGTTCGCGACCGGGATACAGGTTCAGCATCACCGAAGCCGTGGGTTTTTCCTGCTCGCTCAGGAATACCGAGGGCTTGGGCATGGCCAGATGTACTTTGGCACCTTCCACAGAACTGAGGGATGCAATGGTTCTTTCCAGAGAACCTTCCAAAGCACGCTGGTAATTCACGTGCTCCACAAAATCACTGGTACCCATGGGTTCATGGTCCAGAATGGCGAAACCCACACCGGCACCTTTGGGTAACCCGTCTGCGGCCAATTTCATGCGGGTCGCATAAACCTGATTGGCAGGCACAGAAATCACTGCACCACCATCGCCAATTTGGTAGGGCACATTCAGCTTCTGTAACTCGGCAATCACCTGCCCACCATCACGATCCGAAAGATTGGTGTACAGCACCTTGTACGAAGTGCTTCCATTCATGAAAATTACGGCAATCAGAACGGCAAGCACAGCAGCCAAAGCTACCAACACGCCCAGACGGCGATTCGGCGGCAGATCCTGCCAGCGTCGCTGCACTTGTGCTGCTCCGCCCGCCAGGTTGAGATTCCTAGCGGTTTCAGTCGCCATCAGCAGAATCTACGCAAGTGCTAGAAACGCATGGAATCATGCCTGTATATTCATGATGTCCTGATACGCAGAAACCAGCTTGTTGCGCACCTGAAGCATGGTCTGAAAGGAAAGATCCGCTTTTTGCGAAGCAACCATCACCTGACTGAGACCGACCGATTTGTCGCCACTGGAAAAATCCGACTGCAGTGCATTCGCCTGACTTTGTTGATGATTGACCGACCCAACCATGCTTTTCAGGGTGTTGGCAAAGTCATCCGGACCGGCAGTGGATTTATCCGGCACTTTGACACCCTGTGCCTGATCGGCCAGAGCGCGCAACTGCGTCATCAAGGAATCCAGGGAATCTACACTACTCATGGTCGCACCTTTCGTTCACTCTTCCTGAAAACTACAAGCAATATCCGAGCCAGTTTTATCCCAACTCATAACCAGCTTCCCGAAAGCGCTGGATTTTGTGACGCAAGGTCCTGGGACTAATGCCTAAACGCTCTGCAGCCAGAGCCCTTGAACCGCGACTTTGGCCCAAGGCCAAGGCAATGGCTTCACGTTCATGATGCGCACGCAGATCATCCAGGGCCACAACGGGGCCTGCTGTTTCCTCCACAAATGCATTACCCGCCTCAGGCAAAGGTATGCTTGCAGACGATCCCTGTAAACCCAGATCATTTACCTGAATGTCACTTTCTACCGAGAGAATGAGCGCACGTTGCAGGGCATTTTCCAGTTCGCGCACGTTGCCGGGCCATTCATAAAAGTAGAGCTGCTGTTTTGCTGCCATACTGAGCCCTTTTACGGGAAGCCCCATCTGCTGACAGTGCCGTTTTAACAAATGCTCGGAAAGCGGGAGAATATCCGCCTGGCGTTCGCGCAATGGTGGAATCTGTATAGGAAAAACCTGTAGACGATAATACAGGTCTTCCCGCAGAACGCCTTCCGCTACGGCCTGGCGCAAATCCCGATTACTGGTGGCAATCAGACGAATATTGAGGGGAATGGTCTGCTTGCCGCCGACCCGCTCCAGCTCACGCTCCTGCAGCACCCGCAGTAACTTGGCCTGCAATTGAACAGGCATTTCTGTCACTTCATCAAGCAGTAACGTACCGCCTTGGGCCTGCTCGAACTTCCCTGCGCTACTCTGCGCCGCACCCGTAAATGCCCCCTTTTCATGCCCAAACAAAGTGGCTTCGAGAAGGCTTTCCGGAATGGCTGCACAATTGACAGCAACAAATGGCCCCGCCTGACGACGGCTTTGCTGGTGGATATAACGTGCCAACACTTCTTTTCCAACACCGCTTTCGCCCATCAGCAGCACAGTGGCGTCCGTGGAAGCCACCTTTTTCGCCATTTCCAGCGTTGCCAACATGGCCGGAGACTGCGCCACAGGTCCTTGGCTATCGGCTGGCAAATGTGGAAGCGCAAATTTACGCAGCTTTTCCAGCAGAACATCTACCGTAAAGGGTTTCACCACATAATCTACCGCACCATTTTGCAAAGCCTGCACCGCCTCGGAAATCGTACCCCAGGCGGTCATCATCAATACTGGCGGTGCATCATGTTGTACGCTCAAGGTTTTCAAAAGGGTATAACCATCCATAGGACGCATCTGCACATCACTGACCACCAGATCAAAAGACGTCGCCGCCAGCAGGCGCAATGCAGCCGTGCCATCTTCGGCCCATTGCACCCGATAGCCTTGATCATCCAGCGCCTCCTGCAAGGCTTCAGCCAGATATTCATCATCTTCAACCAGTAAAATACGGGCATGGTACTGCTCCATGCTTCCTACTCCTGACTCATTGAACCGCTGGGCAATGGCTGAGCAACCTGCCATAACGGCAGAAGCAGCACCAAGCAGGTACCGGGGGATACCTTTTCCAGCTCTATACTTCCCCCCATGGCCACCACAAAATTACGGGTAATGGCCAAACCCAATCCGGTACCATCCCGGCGTGTGGTATAAAATGGGATGAAAATCCTTTCCTGATCCGTTTCAGCAATACCCGGGCCAAAATCCCGAATGCTCAGGCGTAAGGTACCCCGATTGACTTCTTCAAGCCTGATGCTGACTGACTGTCCAGCGTTGCTGAAAAGCAGCGCATTATGCAGGACATTGGCCAATACGCTGACCCAGGCAGCCAGGGTTCCCGTCAAAAACCAGTCATCCCGTGCAACCCCAATCTCCAGAGTGACATTTTTTTGACGAAAATGTGGATCCCATTCCCGCTGCAAGGTATGGAGAATTTCGATCAATGCCACAGAGCCACTTTCCTGCTCCGCACCGCGCAAAAAACGCAGCATGGCATCAATGGTCGCATCCAGATGTTGCAATCTCTCCAGCGCGCGCTGCTGTTGCCGCGCAAAATGTTCGGAACCACGTTCAAATTGCAGGTGTGAAACAGAGAGCAGCGCCGTGGCCAAAGGTGTGCGCAATTGATGCGCCAGTCCTGCCATCGTTTCTCCCATCGCAGCCAGACGTTCCCGTCGTTGGGCAGCCTCCTCACGGGCGCGCGCCGCTGTCACATCCTGCAATAAAACCACCTGCCCCCCCCCGCCCGGCAACGCATTGACAGCAAGTGTCACCTGTACAGGCTGATCCCTGCCAGGACCACGCAGCAGCAACCACTCATTCCCGGAACCTGACATGGGTCTGGGTTGCAAGGCCTGCCAGTCCGAACCACGCAAATCCGCTCCCAGCAAACGAATCGCTTCCGGATTCATTTCCACAATCAGCGCCGCATGATCCACCACCAATACCGCACCCGGGAGCATTTCCAGAAGCAAAGCAAGGCGTTCACGCATTTGTTCCTTGGCTTGCAGTTCGGCACGAAGACGCACGTTCGCCTCGGCCAGCTCGGCAGAAAGACGTTGCACTTCCTGCTGCAGGGTACCGTAGGCTTCCGTCAGTTCTTGTGAGGTTTTGTTGAAGAGTTTGAAAGCTTCGATAAGGCTCGAAGCATCAGACAAGGGCGGAGAGCCAGCATCAGACATTAATGATCCATATCCCTGATCGTGCTCAGTCCGTATTTTTTCAGTTTTTCGACCATAGTCGTCCTCCGCAAACCCAAACGTTCCGCAGCACGGGCAACCACCTGATCGCACATGGCCAACGCTTGCAGCAGGAATTCCTTTTCGATTTCTTCCAGATGCAATTTGAGATCAAAGGGCGGTTCCGGCAAGCTCACCGAAGGCTCTGCCCACACGGCAGCAAGACTTTGCCGTTCATCCTGCAACTCCAAATTTTCCACACTGCGCATGCGGGCGGGCAGGTCTGCACAGGAAAGCTTTTCGCCGCCATGCAAAATCGCCAGTCGCTCTGCCAGATTGCGCAGCTCCCGGACATTCCCGGGCCAGTGGTAGGCATTCAAGGCCCGCAGGGAATCATCATCAAGGATGACAGACAGATGACCTTCAGCGGTCAATTTGTCCATGAAATAGGCGAAGAGCAAATGAATATCACCCGGGCGATCGCGCAGGGGCGGCACGTGTACCGGAAAAACATTCAGACGATAATACAGGTCTTCTCTGAAGCTGCCTTCCTGAATCCGCGCCTCCAGATTACGATGCGTAGCGGCCAGTATCCGCACATTGCTCACCAACACCCGCGCACCGCCCACCCGTTCAAATTGTTTTTCCTGAAGCACACGCAGCAGTTTCACCTGCATTTGCGGACTCATTTCGGCAATTTCATCCAGAAAAAGAGTTCCACCCTCGGCCAGCTCAAAACGGCCTTTACGCGCGGCCAAAGCACCCGTAAAAGCTCCTTTTTCATGACCAAAGAGCTCACTTTCCATGAGTTCTTCGGGAATGGCCCCGCAGTTTACTGCCACAAAAGGCCCCTGACTACGCAGGGATTGTTGATGCAGACAGCGGGCGATGACTTCCTTGCCAGTACCCGATTCACCCAGAATCAAGACGGTACTGTCTGTTTTTGCCACCTTGGCCAGCATCGCTGTCATGCGCTGAATAGACACACTGTTCCCAACCAGTCCGCAGCTTTCGCGCGACAGGCTGCGCCTCTCCAGAGTCGATCCGCTTTCCGTGCTTACTTCAGTGTACATAACAAACGCCTGTCATTCTGCGGAAAAATGATGATGATCCTTTTGCCGCGCTATGGAACGCCGATGATGACGGAATATTAGTCGATCTAATGATTCTTGCACGCGTGCGTCTAGCTGAAAGTGCAAATGATAACGGAATAGCGTTTCTGCGCTTGCCTCTGGCTGAGTCACTGACATCTGGAGGGTGCCCGGAAGAAACAGCGGCATGGCAATCCTGGGGCGCAAAAAAAGGGCCACACAAACCGGGCCATTCTCATGGGGAAACCCTGCCGGAGATGCTGTCTCCCAATACAAATCCTCTGCGCCCAGCGCGCAGGAATAACATGGTGGCAAAGGTTCCAGCCCTTGTATGCCCTTACCCACCAGGAGCAGCAGCAAATCGATTTTGGTTTCCAGGCTGCTGATGGCTTCCCGGCTATCATCTTCCACGAGCAAGTGATCATCCATCACCAGCAACGCTTTAAGAAGCGCCATGTTATCCAGCATCAGACGACCGCGTCGCGCAGTGTCTACTTCACCCTTCTCCAGACGCAGGGGAAGCACATCTTCCAGTACGACGGCATGCTGCTCCAGCATCAGTCACTCCCTAACATGCGGAAAGTTATGCCTCAGGAATGACTCAGCAGCCCCCTCCATGCATCGCGCAAATCTATCAGCACCGGCTGGCAGGCATCCAGCGCCTGCAAATCATCAAAAATATTGGCTTGTGCCAACTGATTTAACAGGAAACGATAAAGACTGTCGAGATTTTTGGCAATTTCACCGCCCTCCTGAAAATTCACGCTGGCTAAAAGATGCGCGGTCAACTGGTAGGCCTTGTCCATGGAAACGGCCTTGGCACTAATGTCCATAGCTTGAATCGCCAAACGAGCGCGCCGTATATATTCCAGTACACCTTCCAGACCTAACAAAACCAGCCGATCACTGGAAACCCCCTGATTGCCAACCTGCTTATAAGCCTGCATGGCCGCTGCTGTTGCTACACTCATGGCCTAAAACCTCCCTTAACTACTGGAGCTCGAACTGGAACTGGACGAGCTGGAACTGTTGGAAGAATAAAATGCATTCAGATACTGACCGGTAGACTGCAGAGAAGACAGTTGTGACTGCATGGCAGCAAACTGCTGGGTGAGCAAAGCGGTCTGATTGGAGGCTGACTGCTGCAGCGTCGTAATTTGCGCACCCAAGCCATTAATGGAAGAGGTAATGCCATTCTGTGCGGCGCTCACAAAACCACTTTGGGCATTCAGCGCCGAACTCAAAAGCGCAGTCATCTGTTGATACAACCCCTGACTGAGGGTTACCGAACCAAGATTGCCGGTGCTGTTTCCGGTAATGCTGACCTGTAAACCCGAAGCATTCCCCGGTCCGGTCACCGTCAGGGTCTGACCGGAACCGCTGGTACTTTGACCATTAATCGTCCCCGCCACATCGGTTCCGGTAGCCGTCAGCAGGCTGGTACCGATGCCTGTGCCGCCGGAACCTGCCGCCACATTAGATTGCACGGTAAAAGACTGGGCGCTTCCGTAAGCATTGGACTGCAATTCCAGATAACCATTATTGGCGCTGGCGGTAATGCCCGTCATTCCCGACTGCTGCAAGGTATCATTGATGGTATTGACGATATCATTGAGGGTGCTGCCCGAACTCAATGAAACCACCACCGAACTGGCCCCCGATCCAAAAGTCAGACTTTCGCTCTGAAGAATGCCACCGGAAGGAATGGCGGCACTCCCCGATGTGCTGGCCTGGGTCGCAGCCTGGCTCACATTAATGGCATAAGTCCCTGCCTGCGTTGCGCTGGTCGCCGTCAGATACTGGACATTGGCATTGCTGGTACTACCCGCCTGACCAAACAGGCCCGCTACCGTATTGAAATCAGCAGAGAGAGCCGTACTCAAAGTGCCGGTATTCAGGCTGATCGTGCCACTGCTGGTGAGTCCCAAACCCACACTGCCAAGGGAGTTATACGAACTACCCGAAGAGATCCCGATACCCTGTCCGGAAATCATATCCAGCAACTGGGTACGCAAACCCTGCACCGAAGCATCACCCAACAAGGGGCCGCCAGAACCAGCCTGAGCATTATAGGCGGTCAACTGGTTGATGGTACCCATGGTCTTATTGAAAGCGCTCACAAAGCTCTGCACGCCCGACACAAAACCACTATTACTGCTGGAAACCTGCAGGGTTGCACTACCGCTGGCCTGCAGCAAATTGAGCGTCACCCCGGGAATGGCACCGGAAATCGTATTGGTCGCACTGGTAACCGGCAAACCGTTAATGCTGACGCCAGCATTTTGAGCCTGTTGGCTCAAGGTCATGGAACCTGATGCACCACTGCTGTAGCTGAGCGAAGATAAGCTGCCGGTTGCACCACTGGTACCCACTGAGAAAGCACTATTTACCCCCGTACCCTTTCCGGTCAATGTCAGGCGATAGCCCGTACCATCATAGACGACGGCGGCATTCACCCCGGTGTCGGCCTGATTAATGGCACTGGCAATACCATCCAGACTGTCATTGGAGGCGTTGATAGCCACATTCTGGACAGCCCCACTACCCACCTGAAGTTGCAGGGTACCGGTACCCACTGAATTATTGGTGGCGCTGGTAAAATTGCTGGAATAAATACTCTGGGACTGTGCAAGGACCATATTACTCAGACTGTAACTTCCCTGCGGCGCATTGGCTGAAGCCGAAGCCGAAGCTGCATTGTCATTGGAAAGAGTCACGCTGCGATTATTGGTATTTCCCAGATTCTGCAAACTGCTCATGGCCGACTGCAAACCAGAAAGACTGCTTTGCAGGGTACCCCAGGCACTTAAAGTAGTTTGGTAAGATTGTTGCTGATTTTGCAGGATAGTAATAGGTGCCTGATAAGCCGCACTTAAATTCGTAATAAGTGACTGGACATCAATGCCACTGACCAAACCAGATAGTGAAGCGGTCATAATCTTTACTCCTGCACAATAAATTTCAAAAAATTCAGGCCTTAGTATTCATCAGGCTACCGGGTTGCAATGCGTCAACGGTTTCAGCACTTTTCACAACCTGTTCAGCCGGGACGTAATATTCAAAAAATGTTTGTTTGGTAACTTTATCACTCAGTTTCACCAGAACCTGTCCGGGATGGGTTCCGTCCGGGTCCAGACCAGCCTGTAAGGTAACAGAAGCACTTGCCGGTAAATTATTTTGTAATTTCTGAATAGCCTGTTGCACCTTTTCAGGTTGCAAGGTTATGTTTTTGGGTGTTGTTGAAGTTATGTCCAAAGTATTTTGCTGTGCTGTTGGCGGTCGTGCCGGCGGAACATTCGCCTCTAACCCCTGCCGGGTATCTGCCACTGCGGCTCCCTGACCAGTTAGCGAACTGTTTGCAATAGAGAGCTTATCCATGTCCATTCTCCACTGATAAAACTCTCCCACCCTGCAGAAGTGGGAGAGAAACTGATTAAAGCATCATGACCTTAGGGCAGAAGCTTTAGGTAGCTCTGCTGCAAAGAGTTTTCCTGCGCCAGGGTAGAAATACCTGCCTGCTGCAGAATCTGATACTTGGTCAACTGCGAAGTCGCCTGCGCGATATTCGCATCCTGAACCACCGACTGCGCAGACTGCAGGTTGGTAGCCGTAGTCTGATCATTGGAGACCGAAGCCTGAATCCGGTTCTGGATGGCACCCAGACTACCGTTTTGCTGGTTCAGATAGTTGATGGCCTGATCGACAATACCAATAGCCTGCTGGGCACCGGCGGCGGTGGTGACGTTGATGTTTGATACCGCAGATCCACTCAAGCTGGTTGCCTGTGTACTAAAGCCTATGCTACCACCGTTGCCAATAGCGTAAGAGCTGGCGGAATTAAATTGCACCGCACCCTGAATCAAGGCATTTGCAGAACCGCTGGTGATGGCTGTCCCAACTAATGAAGCACCCGTTCCACTGACCGCCTGTAACGAACCCGTTGATCCTGAAGCCAGTCCAGCACCACTCAGCGCCCCTCCACTGGTTACTCCTGCCGAAATGTTGATGTTGTTACCGTTCGCATTGGTCAGCACTAATTCCGTTGTGCCATTGACAGTCTGCGTACCTGCCGATACACCAGTAACAGCCGCCTGATTATTGATGGCCGTGACCAGCGAACTAATATTAGCCTGACCATTGGAACCCTGAGTGACATCTGCAGAAATATTAACTGCATTGGTTGGGGCACCACTACTACCATTACTGAGAGTAAAGGTGTATGTACCTGCTGTAGCCGTAAATGCAACACTGGTATAAGCCTGAGCAGAAACACCAGTCTGTGCAGAAACACCGTTCACCGCAGCGGCAAGATTGGCGGCAGACTCAGTCGAGGAATTTACACTCACTGAGGCGTTACCGACACTACCCTGAATGTTCAATGCCGAACCGGAAAGGAAGTTTCCCGCACCGCTACTGGTACTGATTGTGAATGATCCACCAGCAGCATAACCACCCATCTGAAAAGATCCGCTGCTTGTGTATGCACCCCCTGATACAGTCGTAGAATAGTTACCCATTGAAGAGGTAGTTGTATCTCCAACCGCCACATTAATAATCTGGTTGGAGTTGGCACCTACCTGGAAGGCAGCACCCGCAAAAGTACCATCCAGCAGGTTTTGGCCATTGAACTGGGTCTGGGTGGCAATGGTCTGCACCTGCGCCAACAATTGGCTGACCACGCCCTGCAGAGCCTGCCGGTCTGAAGTGGTGTTGGAAGCGTTAGCTGCCTGGACAGCCGTGGTGCGAATCTGCTGCAACAGGCTGGTCTGGTTCTGAATGGCACCTGTAGCGGTCTGAACCAGAGAAACGCCCTGGTTACCGTTGGAAACCGCCTGATTCAACCCGTTTATCTGGGTCTGAAAACGCTGGGCAATCGCGTAACCCGCAGGGTTATCCGCCGGGCCATTGATACTCTTGCCCGTGGACAACTGCTGAAGGTATGTATTGAGACTTCCTTGCGTACCATTTAATGCATTCAGCGTACTCAATGCTGAGGTATTGGTATTGATAATTCCTGAAATTGCCATGATCGTGCTCCTTTCTTAGGGTTGAAATGGCATCCTTGCCAAGCTGTACTTACTTCGTACATTCCCTATAACGACACTCCAGCGAAAAAACTTGAATCGACTCAGTTAGTGGGGAAGCGATGATGTTTATCGCTTTGAACATCTCAGCCTGATGGCAGAAGCTTGAGATAGGCCTGCTGAAGCGCGTTTTCCTGAGCCAGGGTCGAGATGCCTGCCTGTTGTAAAATCTGGTATTTGGTCAACTGTGAGGTTGCCTGGGCAATACTGGCATCCTGGACAGTCGATTGGGCCGACTGCATATTGGTGGCCGAGCTCTGGTCATTGACTACTGAAACCTGAATCCGGGTTTGGGTGGCACCCAGCTCACTGGCTTGCTGGTTCAAATAGTTCAAGGCCTGATCCACAATGGTAATGGTCCGTTGCGCCCCCTCTTGGGTGCTCACATCAATATCGGCCAGAGCCGAACCACTCTGCAGTCTGCTGACCTGGCTGCTGAATCCGATCATATCGCCATTATTGATCCGATAGGCGCTGGCCGAAGCAAATTGCACCGCCCCCTGGATCAACGCGGCATGAGATCCACTGTTGATGGGGTAACCGATAAGGGCCTGAGTGCTGCCACTGACGGCTTGCAAACTGCCGGTGGAACCTGCGGCAAGGGCCGTGGATGCCAACTGACCATTGGCTAACCCAGCTGAAATATTGATATTGTCGCCATTGGCATTGGTGAGAATCAGCTCGGGTTTACCATTGATTACCCGGCTACTGGCAGCGATTCCGGTTACCGCCGTCTGCTGGTTGATGGCCGTCAACAAGGCATTCAAATTAGGCTGGCCGTTGGTGGCATTGTTCACGCTGGCGGAGATGTTCACGGCATTCCTTGGTAAACCACTACTCCCATTACTGAGGGTAAAGTTGTAGCTTCCCGTGGTCACCAGGAAGGAGGCGCTGGTATAGGCATTGGCCGTGACTCCTGTCTGCTGGGATACGGCATTGACGGCCGCAGCAATGCTTGCTGCCGATTCAGTTTCGGTGTTGACATCCACTTGCGCGTTACCGAATGGGCCTTGGATGCTGAGCCCGCTACTCCCCGTTCCGGAACTGAAGGAGCCGTAATAGGTATTCGGGGGGATAATCGCTTCATCAGTTGTCGTCCCACTACTCAATGGAATTCCTTGAGAACTGATAGTACCGTTTCTGATATAAACTTCCCGAAAAATTCCTGTAGAACCCGACGCAACAGCCTGACCACTGCCCGGGATGATACCGCTGGTTCCACTGGTTGCACTAAAATAAATCCCCTGATCATTAGCAGGATAGGTCAATCTCAGCACAGGAATACCATTGACCATTTGCGTTGTTCCAGAAATCTGAATGCCCGCACTACTGATTTGCGTGGCCAAGGTTTGCAGTTCAGCCATATCCGGCGGATTCCTCAAATTGACCTGAATTTGCTGAGGACTGGAGTTAAGCTGTTCGCCACCTCCGTTAATACGACCCACCCCACGGGATATATAGAAATCATAAGAACCACCGCTAAAAGTAAAGTAAGCACTGGTCTGGGCAGGAGTGATGGTAAAGGCGCCTCCAGGTGCAAAACCGCCGCTCACAAAGGAGCCATCACATCCGTAGCTATCGCTGTATGGGGAAACTGCGGGTATATGATCGCCCATGGCTGAAGTCTGCGCATTTCCCACCGCCGCATTGATTATCTGGTTGGAGTTGGCACCCACCTGAAAGGCAGCACCCGCAAAAGTGCCATCCAGCAAGTTCTGACCGTTGAACTGGGTCTGGGTCGCAATGGTCTGCACCTGGGCCAGCAACTGACTGACCACGCCCTGCAGAGCCTGGCGATCTGAAGTGGTATTGGAAGCATTGGCAGCCTGCACTGCCGTGGTCCGAATCTGCTGCAATAAATTGATCTGATTCTGGACGGCTCCAGTGGCGGTCTGTATCAGGGAAACGCCTTGGTTGCCGTTGGCAACCGCCTGGTTCAACCCATTGATTTTGGACTGAAAACTCTGGGCGATGGCGTAGTCTGCCGGATTGTCAGCCGGGCTATTGATACGCTTACCCGTAGATAGCTGTTGCAAATAAGTATCAAGGCCACCCTGGGTGCCATTGAGTGCGTCCAGCGTGTTCAAAGTCGAAGTATTTGTATTGATCACACCTGATATAGCCATTGCCTGTCCGTCTGTTTGCAGCACCAACACTCAAGACCGGAAGCAAAATCAGTACCATATTTATTTAATACCGGAATATCAGCAGGATAAAGCTGATCAAGGCATATTTGATGGTAGTTGCGCCAAGATATGACATAAAGCCGACTCAAAAGTGGCAATATGTTGCCGCTCTTCTTTCCGGGCAAACCGGCCATTTCCAGAGCTTGAGGATCCAGCCCCTACAAGCTACATTCATCGCCAATGGCCCCCTTCATCACCGAGGTAACCCATGAGCGCCTGTACCGAGCATCGAAGCCTGAGCGAAACAGAGTACCTTGATGCCGAAGCACTGGCTGATGTTAAAAGCGAGTATCTGGCTGGCGAAGTGTTTGCCATGGCCGGTGCCAGCGAGCGACACAACCGTATTGCGGGTAATATTTTTTTTCATCTGCGCGCAGTCAGCCGTGGTCGCCCATGCCGTGCCTTCATGGCGGACATTAAGCTGCGCATCTCCACCCATCAGGCCTATTATTATCCTGATGCCATGCTGGTCTGTGATCCAGAAGACAATCATCCCTTGTACAAAAGCGCGCCCTGCTTTCTGGCCGAGGTCTTATCTCCGGCTACCGCCGCCATCGACCAGCGGGAAAAATGGCTCGCCTACCGGGATATCCACGCTTTACGGTACTATCTTCTGGTAGATTCGGAGCGGGTTTACGCCCGCCTGTTCAGTCGCGAAGGGAGCACTTGGGGCGAGCAGATTCTCGACCCCGGCGATATCCTCCAGTTGGACTGTGGAGGGTTATCCATCAGCCTATCTCTGGATGATCTTTATGAAGACAGCGGGCTTTGAGCCTCAGGGCAGCCAGGCCGCCAGCCAGTCGTCCAGATGCTCCTCCAGTAGCCAGTGGGCGCGCACATGTTCCCGCAAGCGGTCGCCCGCCGCTACCAGCGCCTGCCGATCGGCAATCTGCTCACGGATGGCCCGTACCCAGTCGCGATAGCGATTGGCGACCCGGGTGACGGGAAAATCTCCCTGATAGGGGAAAATGTCTGAACAAATCACCGGATAGCCGAGGATTCCGTATTCCAGAATCCGCAGGTGGCTTTTGGCTTCATTGAACGGATTGTTTTCCAGGGGCGCCAGAGCCAGATCCAGGTCCAGACTGGCCAATTTGCTGGGATACTGGGGTAAGGGCACGCCGGTATGGAACTCGCGGACGTACGGTCGCAGGGCATCGGGGCAGAGGCCGAAAAACACCCAGTCCACCTCGTCGGCCAGATCGCGCACCACATCAGCGATCATCTCCAGATCACCCGTGTGCCCTACACCGCCGGCCCAACCGACCCTGGGCTTGGCCTCAGCGCGTCGGCGGGGCTGCAAGGATCCCCAAATGGCGTCTTCAATACAATTGGGTTGAACGCGCACCTCATCGGCGAATCCTTTATAGGCTTTGGCGAGGGGCTCAGTCGCGACCACCAGACGGTTACACAAACCCGCTGCCTTGCGGAAACGCTTGGCGATGTCTTTGTGTATTTGGACCTTGTGCAGGCTTTTTACCGGTAGATTAGTGATAAGATCATCAATTTCGAACACCCGGAAGGTTTTCAGCAGCTTTTTGTGCCTTTCCAGGGCTTCGATTTGCGGCCATTCCATCTGCCGCTGCAACACAATACTTTCCGGAGAAAAACGTTCCATTTCTGCCGGTTCAAAAATTCGCATGGTTTCCCAGCCCTGTGCTCTCCCCGCCTTTTGCAGGGCGCGCATAGGGGAGATGATCCGGTACTCTCCACAACCCTCCCGGTCCGCCGGATGCACCAGAATGCGCGGACGCGGACACCATTCCGGATCCCAGGTCAGGGCGGCCTGATCTTCAAGCAAGAAATCCGTACTCGCCAGACTCAAATGGCGATTATAGGCGGGATCAAAAGCTAATTGTGGCAGCCATTTTTGATAAAAAGCCATTTTTTCGCCGGCAAAGCGTTTTTCTTTTTCGGGACTGGGTTTTTTCTCGACTTCACCACGCTGACTGGCGGAACCTTCATGGAGGAGCATCGCCCAAGGGGTGAACACAATTTTATGACCGGCCTCGCGTGCTTTCAGGCAGAGATCAATGTCGTTGTAGGAAACCTGAAACTGTTTTTCATCCAGCCCACCCAGCTCTTGATATAAGGATTTTTCAATCAGCAGACAGGCTCCCGTCACCGCCGATAAATTCTGGGTCAGCATGGCCCGGCCAAAATAGCCCCGATATTCGGGTGGCTGACCAATGAAGGGATGTTCTGCCGGCCCGCGCATTCCCAGAATCACGCCGGCATGCTGAATTTTGCCATCGGGAAAAAGCAGTTTTGCGCCCACAACACCCACCTCCGGACGCAAAATCTGACTGACCATTTCATCCAGCCAGTCGTCATGCAGCGCAGCCGTGTCGTTATTGAGCAAAAGGATATAACCGCCCCGCGCCTGTTCCACTGCCCGGTTATTCATGGCTGAAAAATTGAATGGACCGGGATGCCTTAGTACGCGCAAACGGCCACCCAATTGCTCTTCCTGCGCCGCAAGCATTTCCAGATAAGTGCGCGCCTCGGCATCATCGCTGTCATTATCGACAATGAGAATTTCATATTGCGCATACCTGGTTTTCTCGATCAGCGATTCCACGCAGCGCTGCAAATAGCCGAGTTGATTGCGGGTGGGAATAATGATGGAAACCAGAGGCGTGCCAGTCAGGGGATAACGCACCCGAGTGGCGGGCGGGAAAGGTCCGGGCAATACTTCCGCCGCAATATTGAGGCGCTGTAAATGCCGCTGCAAAGCAGCCTGACTGACCTGGAGGATTTCCTCAACGGACTTGTTGCAGTGCCCGCCACCCTGCAAGCGATGGTAAAGCACTTCTGGAATATGACCGATACCGGCGTCGCCGATTTTTTCCCAGGCACGCAGGACGAAATCGTAATCTTCCGCGCCATCGGCTTGCGGATCAAAACCGCCAAGCGCTTCAAAAAGTTCTTTTTTGATGACCAGCAAACCACCTATGTAGGGGAGGCTTCGCAGATAGTCGAGGTTGAAATCGGGCTTGCAGTGGGGATTGACGTGCTGACCATCGGCCGTGAGGGAATCTTCGTCGGTGTAGATGAGTTGCCATTCGGGATGATCCCGTATGACATTGGCTACCCTGAACAAAGCATCCGGGGCCAGTTGGTCGCCAGCGTCGATCAGGCCGAGCCAGTCGGTGTCCCCGACGAGCAGCTCGTGGTTAGCGCGCGCGATCAACCCGGCGGTGTCGGATCGCACCGGAACCAACAGTATCTTGCAGCCGAGCCGTTGCGCCTTCAAGGAGTCAGCAGTGTGCTGCACCCCTGACTGCACGTGCGGCAGCAAGCCTAGAGCAAAATCAGGGACCGCGTCTTCGGCATGACCCCACTTAGCGATGGTTTCATCGATCCAGGCCTTTTCTGATGGCAGCCAACGGGCTTCGGGGAGCCAAGGGACGGGCGTGGGCGACGACCCGGCCGCAGGGCCGTTATAAGACGCAGCGGCACCAGCGATTTCTCCCGACAAGAGCGCACTCCTTACCGGTTCTGACCATTGCGGAGACTGCGAATGCTCCGAAAATTGCCCACATCCACCCAGTCGCAGGCGGGTGCGCCACGCATCTGCAGGCCGGCGATCAAGTTGATTAAGCACCGCTGTGATAACCTGAGTCGGAGAGATCGCCTCCATGCAGAACGCCTGACCGAACTTACACCGAGGGTCGGTGTTTGGCGCGGGTAGATCGTGCAGACAGCCGGCGCACTCGACTGGCGAGCGTAGCGCAGTCTGTTCCGAGCCGAATGGGACACGATACTTTGGATCAGCCATTCCATAGAGGCCTACCGCCGGAGTACCGACTGCGGAAGCAACGTGAAGCAGCGCTGAGTCTGGGCCAACCAACAAGTCGGAGACTGCTATCGCAGCGGCGGTTCCACGCAGATCTAGCTGGTTAACCAGATTGAGGACGCGCGCTGCAGCGGGCGGTTGGAAATCGGCGCCAGCACCGACCGCAATCAGGCCTAAGCACGGATCGGCCAGTAACACAGCGAGCAGTGACTGCCAATGCGCCATTGGCCACGACCGGTCGGGGGTCGCGCCCATATGCACGGCTACAATGCGGTTTACCATTCCCCAGGAATCACCTGCGGCAGCCACCCTCCTCCCGATAATTTGATAATCGCGGCGATCAAGATGTAATTCAAGTGATGGATTTGGCAAGACAACACCGGCCTCATTAGCATAGGCGATCAATATGTGCTGCTTTGGCTGGCGCTCGTAAACTTCATCAAGATTAATGACCAAATCGCTCTCTCTTGGTCGGAAGCCGGATGATGTCGCCATAAGCAAGTCAACGTGTGGATTACCCGCGAATACCTCGTTGATATCGGTAGAAACTACCAAAGTGTGATCCGGCAGCTTCTCGCGTACCCCGCGCACAATAGGGGTGACTTGAAGTACATCACCACGAGCATAGCGCCTCTGCACAACAACACGAGGACGGCACGGAGCTTCGCGCGGTTCCTCCAAGAGCATCAGATAATCCTCATCTTGATCCGGGTTGATCTGCTCCAGCGGGGTGATCCGTCCCGTATCGTCCAAGGCATTTTCCTGAAACAACGGCCGCCCTTGGCGCCAGTAGCTGATCCGACCGAAATGTGGCTGCAGGAAGTCGCGAATGCGGCGGTAGTTCCACGCGCTCCAATGATGGGGGTTGAGATGAAAGCCGTGCCAGCGTTCGCAAGGCAGCGACAACAGCATGCGCCCGCCCGGTGCAAGCTTACTCATGAGTGCGATCAAAAAAGCTTCAGGATCGCCGGTATGCTCGACGGTCTCAAGCGAGAACACCCAGTCGAAGCTCGACTCCTCCAACTCCTCAAGGGGGCCAAGATGGAAGCGAGCCCGACCCGGCGGGTTGATACGACGGGCCAGACCGACGGCCAGCGAATCAAGGTCGGCGCCAAGGTAGTCAGTTACACCGGGACGGCGTTCGAGTAACCATGCCGCGCCGTAGCCGGGGCCCGTGGCAACTTCGAGGACCCGACCTTCAGTGACGAGGCTATCGACCCATCGGTAGCGGTTGAGTACCTGTGCAGTCGTCCAGTAGTTTTCCATCCCAGGGATCGAGCGACCATCAAGCATTTGCTGAACCGTACCGCCGAATGCCTCCTGGAACTCGCCGGTTACGATGACCTGTCCCTGCTGCGGATTGCCCTTCCAGTGTTTCAGCACCTCGGTCGTGATACGCGCAAGAAGGATGTCTGGCCAGTCGGCGAAGCAATCGGGCCAGGTCAACCAACTGGCCGCATCATTGATCGGCAATGCCAACGCCGGAACCAGACGGCCGGATTTCGGTAGGTGGAAGTACAGATCAACGTGCGGTTGGGCCACGCCGTCGGCCAGCAGCACGTCGAAGCGGACGGTGCAGAGGTCAATTCGCTCTTGATTGAGGTCCCGCAGCGTGGCGCGGGAAAACAGTTGCCGCTGATCAAGCTGCGAGTCAAAGCTGAAGATACGCTGGGATTTCAAGTGTCGCCCTCTTATATCACCGACTGGGTCACAGATATTGAAACAGACTCAACCCCTGCACCTGCACAAAGGCCTTCTGTGCAGCCTGCAACGCTGTCGAGCTTTCCTGAAACTGGGTAATCACCTGGGGGTAACTCACATCGGCAATATTACCCCGGTCGGTCTGGAATTGCTGGGTCAGATTAGCATTCAGCGATTGCACACTCTGGGCCTGCTGGATGTTCGAACCAATTTGCGCCTGGGTACTCAGCAGCGTGGTCTGGAACTGGTTCAAATTTGCCAGGGCATTACTAATGTTTTGTGAGCGACTCGTGTTAGCACCTGGAGAACCGGCACTACCAGTAAAGGCGGCAATCAGATCACTGAACGTCTGAAAAATGCTTTGGGGCTTTGCCGCAGCCAAAGTAAATTGGGCGGTCTGTCCCGATACCGGCTGCCCATTGGTCGAGACCGTCATAAAGGGGCTGCCGCCCAAGGTGCCGGGTATGTTAATGCTTTGTCCGGGAGTATAAGTGCCGCTGACAACGGTGCCGGCGCTGGCAGTCCATCCTGAACTGTCAACCGCACCTGTGCCACTGCTAACCGTATATGTCAGGCCGCTGGAAGTATTACTGATACTGACTTCGTATTGAGCATTATTGGCCACAAACTGGCTGTCTGCCGTCGCCTGATTCAGCACACTGCCCGGCCCTAAAGTGGTATTGCCTACATCCGTGGCTGTTGCTCCGGAAGTTGCCGGAATCAGATAATTACTGCCGGACGCCGTTACCGAAAAAGTGCCATTTCCTGCCGGGATATTCATGAAAATCGCATTACCCGCCTGAGAAACAGGCGTTGTCAGTCCCGGGCCGATTTGCATGGTTTTCTGGCTGGAATCGCCCATGTATTGAACAGTGCCATCACTCTGTAGCTGAAATGGCGGCGTCTGGGCATTGGACCCGCCATAGATATAAGTACCATTGGCATCCTGCGTATTGGCCAATTGCACCAGTTGCTGCAAATTTCCCTGCATGGTCGTTACAGCATTTTGCAGGTCATTGGAATTGACCGTGGCATTATTCATCTGCACCGCCAGTTGCTGCACCTGATTCATCAGGGTGCCGACACTTTGCAAGGTACTGGAACTCATACTGAGTCCCTGCTGAGCGTAAGTATTACTTTGTTGATAGCTACCCAGATTGGCAATTTTGGTATTGAGATTCAAAACCTGAGCATTACCCACAGGATCGTTGGTAGGGTTGATCAGCGCATTGCCGGTGGACAGTTGCTGCGAAAGATTATTCAGCGTACTTTGTTGGTTCAACAAGGAATACAGGCTGCTTTGGTAAAATTCCTGGGTGCTGACGCGCATGCTGTTCTCCTTATAGAGCCTGTATCAATGACTGAAACAAGGTACTGCCCACAGAAATGGCTTTCGCCGCCGCCTGATAGGCCTGCTGATACTGAATCAGACTGGCTGCCTCTTGATCCAGATTCACGCCGGAAACCGCTTGCTGCGAGGCTTGGGCCGACTGCAAAACCGTGAGCTGGGCCTGGGCATTATTCTGAGCCTGTGCTGCCTGATTGGTCACCTGAGTGAGTAATTGCGCGGCATTATCATTGAAGGTGGCCGTTCCATTGTTCAAAACTTTGCTGGTGGCCAGCGCTGCCATCGCCTGGGCATTGCCGTTACTCCCCGCCCCACCGGGATTCAAGGTAAACGCATCGCCGGAAGCCGCCAGGGTGCCACTGAGATTCACTTGCCAATAACCGCCTGTAGGGTTGGGGTACGGGATGTCGATGAGCGTACCGGAACCACCCAGGCTGACAGTTCCAGAACCTATCACCAAACCAGTGCCCAACCCGGAAGAAATCTGGAAGGTCGCCGAACCTCCCTGACTGGCACCACTGGTCATGGTGATCTGCAAATTAGTCGGAAATGACGATATGTCGCTAGGGGGGACTCGCACGCCGGCGGCATCGCTGACATATTGTCCGGCAGAAAGGGTCATATTACCCAGATTATTATTCTGCAGACTGCCGCTGACTAACATGCCGGGGCTACTTACAAACGGACTGGCGGCTGCGATGCCCGCAGGATCAGTCAGCACCGTCTGCATACCTACGGCACCCTGACGCGTCGGCTCTACCAGAAAGCTGTCCCCTGCTGCCGCAGTTCCGGACACCTGCAACTGGAATCCTACCCCGGAAAAATTCAGGCTCGTCGTACTCGCACCCGAAGATACAGAACCAGAAGTGCTTGCCACCGTTGCTCCCGTACTGCGGTCTTGCAAAGTCCATAAGAAACCTGAGCTTTTGGTCAAAATATAATCATTGCCGCTCAGATTTCCGACGTTGGTAATGGTGCCCAGCACCGAAGCAGCGCCACTACTGTTATGTGTATTTGCGAATACCTGCACCGCACCTGTGCTGAACAAGGCTGAACCGCTGCTACCGTTGAGATTCAAACCCTGCGCCTGCTGGGCATTCAAGGCCGAGGCAATACCATCTGCCAAAAGTCCCAAGCCATTTTCAGCAGGGTTCAACGATTGACTGCGGAATTGCAATAATCCGCCCAGGGTTCCACCAGTGAGGCTTTTGGAGATATCCGCGCCGTTGTTGGCATAACCTACATCCAGAGTTTGCTGGTTATATGGGCTACTCTGGGTCTGCAGGGCAAACGATTGACCACCCGCCACCAACACCTGTCCATTACTCAGAAAAACACTGAGCTGGGAATTCTGCTGTTTAAGAACCTGCACACCCACCTGACCATTTAATTCGGTAATCAGATGATCGCGCTGATCCAGTAAATCATTGGGTGACCCGTTGGGATTACCCTGCGCGGCAGAAATCTGGACATTCAATTGTGCAATCTGCTTGCTGATGCTGTTGATCTGGTCAACGGACTGGGTAATCTGCTGATTCACCCCGCTGCCTACGCTGGCCAACTGCTGTCCCAATGACTGAAATGTCTGGCTGAGGGTCTGTGCATTGCTGAGCATACTCTGGCGGGCGGGAATATCATCCGGGCTGGCCGCCACTTGCGCGACCCCGGAAAAAAACTGGCTGACCTGGGAGCTGACGCCGCCATTATTGAGCATACCCAGGATATTCTGGAGGGAGCTGGATAAACTGGCCTGTCCGCTTGCGCTGGCACTGGCCGTCCAGACCTGACCCTGTAAAAAGCTGCTGTAACTGCGTTGCACGGAATCGACCTGAGTACCGTTTCCGTAATAAAGGCCGCCAATAGCGGTAGGGATAGCCGTTGACTGCAAAGCACTTTGTTGACTGTATCCGGGCGTATTTACATTGGCAATATTGTCCCCAACCACCTGCAAGGCAGATTGGGCAGCTTGCAAACCGGTCAATGCATTATTCACCAGCCCACTGATTCCAGACATGATTACGCACTCCCCAATGAACGGCCCGTATATTCCCCACTACCATAAACAATTCCGGCTTGTTGACGCAGCATAACCAGAGCCTCCCCTAAACCTGAACCGGCAACCCGCAAGGCATGATCCAGGGCGCTGTAACTTTCCTGAAGTGCCAATACCGCCTCACTAAGTTCTACTGAATTCGCAACCTTTTGATTACTTGCGCGAAGCGCCAATAGACGCTTTCCCAAACGTTCGGGGGCATCAGCCTTGGGCATGGGTTGGGTCCAGTCACCACGAGCAAGCCACTGCCTTTGCTCTTCAAAGGTAGTCGTTAATTGCATAACGGTTTCCAGTTCCTGCGCCAACGATTGACCATCCATATTTCGATTATGTCTCCGCACTATTCCACTTTCAGATAACGGCACAAAAAGGCATAAGGTTTAGCCGTCTGCCTTAGCAACCGACACGCCTCCCATCACTTCTTGCATGAGCGGGCTATCAGCCACTGCCACCAGCTTGTTCGCATATTGCGGATCAGTCGCATAACCTCCTTGCTGCAAGGCTTCAGCAAATCCGGCAATATTGTTACCCTGCCCTAATGCCCCGCGATAACGGGGGTTATTCATCAACAAACTGGCGTAATTACGCACACTGTCCCCGACCGACTGGTAAGCGCGAAAAGCAGCATTTTCCACTTCATTCACGCCGTTTTCGAATTCGTGCGTCAGACTATCCACCGAACTGCCCAGCCAGGAACCGCCCCCCTTGATGCCGAAAAGATTGTTACCGGCCACATGACTCCCCCAACCGGTTTCCAGGGCGGCCTGGGCAATAATGGCCGTGGGTGCCACACCCAACTTCTGTGCCGCTGCCTGCACGGCAGGCAGTATGGATTGCACAAAGGACTTGGCTTGTTCCAGAAGACTCTGCGAAGGCTTGGCCCAGCTTGCCGAAGTCATGACCGGAGCTGATAAGGCCGCATTACGGGCGGGCATGGTCATCGCCTTGTCCCCGGCCGGTGATGCGTTCTGCTTACCCCAATGAAGGTTGTAACGCGTAGCAATTTCCTTGGCCAGGGTCTGGGCAATACCTATGCCCTGCCCCTGACTGACGGTTTGCGCAATCTGCTGGTTAAACAGAGACTTCAGCATAGGCCCGGAATTTTTTCCAGTTAAATCAGAACCGAAAGAAGTGGCCGACATGGACGAGAGCATCTCTTGCAGCAAAACGGCTTCAAACTGTTTGGCGACGGCCAGAATGGTTTTTGGATTGTGGGCTTGGGCCTCACTACGCAACTGGTTCAGTCCGGAAAAGTTGAGGGCGTCACTGGCAGTAGCTGCCGCAGCCTGTGGACCAACCTCCGCAGAGCGCGTTGTAGCTGTGAGATTGATGGCAGCACTCATATGACTTCCAGTTGCGCGTGCAAGGCACCGGCCGCTTTCATGGCCTGCAAAATGGCAATCAAGTCTGTAGGCGTTGCTCCCACCGCATTGAGAGCACGAACCACCGCTTCCAGACTGACTCCCGGTTCAAACATCAACAACTTCGCCTGGGGTTGCTGAACTTTCACATTGGCCTGCGGCGCCACCACTGTCTGCCCCGCGCCCAGGGGATTGGGCTGACTGACCAGATACTTCTGGGAAATGGTCACGGATAAATTGCCATGAGCCACTGCACAGGCACCCAGCGTGACATTTTGTCCTAACACGACCGTACCGCTGCGGGCATCAATAACCACCTTGGCCAGTGGTGTTTCGGGACTGACATCCAGGTTTTCTATTTGCGACAGAAAATTGACCCGCGCCCCGGGCGAACCGGGTGCATTGACCCGTATTTCTCCGGCGTTCAGTGCTTCTGCTACCCCATATCCCAGCTGCTGATTGATGACATTGGCAATACGTGCCGCCGTCGTAAAACTCGGATTATGCAATTCGAGCATCATCGGCCCCGCCTGATCAAAACCCGACGAAACAGACCGCTCCACATTGGCCCCGTTGGGAATGGTTCCAGCCGTAGTGATATTTACCTGTGCCGAGGAGCCGTTACTGCTGGCACCGAAACCGCTGACAATCAGGTTTCCCTGAGCTACTGCATAAGTCTGTCCATCGGCGCCCTTCAAGGGCGTCATGAGCAAGGTCCCTCCCGCCAGACTACTGGCATTACCCACAGCAGAAACGGTCACGTTGATGGTTTGTCCCGGTTGCGCAAAAGGCGGCAGGTGTGCGGTCACAATCACTGCAGCCACATCTTTGGGTTGCAGGTTGGTGGCAACAGAGGCGGGTAAATTGATCCCCAAACGCTGAAACATATTGAGCAGAGACTGGGTGGTATAAGGTACCTGCGTAGCTTGATCGCCCGTACCATTCAGCCCGACTACCAAACCATAACCGACCAGCTGGTTGCTGCGCACCCCGCCTACCGACACCAGATTGCGGATTGTTTCGGCCTGGGCGGAAAACAATCCGGTAAATGTCATCATGACCAGCATCAAGATGATTGCAGAAGATGATCGCAAGAGCTTGGGCATCTGTTTTTTCCTCAGAAAGGCCATAGCGACAGGAAAAAGCGCGCCAGCCAGGGCATTCGTGCGGCCGAGTAAATGCTGCCATTGCCGCTATATTCCACACGCGCATCGGCAATTTGCGTGGATAAAATGGTATTTTGTGGCGTCACATCAGCCGGCCGCACCACTCCCGCGACCCGGATATACTCATGCCCACCATTGAGCAGCACTTCTTTGGAACCCTCAATGACCAGATTCCCATTGCCCTGCACCCTCACTACCGTTACTTCCAGAGTGGCGGTAAAAGTATTGCTTTGGGTAGTTGCACCGGAGCCCCCAAATTTCTGGACACTGTTTGCCCCCATACTGGGGCTGAAGGCTTTACCAGCCACGCTACCAAAAGCAGGGGTGATCCCAAAAAAGTTGGTCAGCGCTGCACTCAAGGAATCTGAAGAGTTAATGGCGGTATTGGTGTTGTTGCTGGCACTGGAGTTTTCCTGAATCAACACGGTAATCAGGTCGCCCACCCGATTGGCCCGGTTATCACTGAACAAAGAAACATTGGTACCCGCCTGCCAGATGGACCCGTTGGGGGCATGGGCCGCCAGTGATTCCGGTTCTGCGGGAATGGGTAAGGGTTTGAGCGGCTTGAGATCATGATGTCCCTGCAAGGTGGCGCAAGCCGTCAAGCCCAACACCAGCATCATCAAGAAACCCAGACGCAGCAAAACCATCCAGATTTTTCCGTAGGAGAATGGAAAATGCATGAGAACTTTGCGGATGGCTTGCGCAGTCATGTTATCAGCCTCACAAATTCTGGGTGAGATACCCGAGCATGGAATCCGAAGTGGATACCGCCTTGCTGTTGATTTCGTAGGCGCGCTGCGTGGCGATCATATCCACCAATTCCGATACCACATTGACATTGGAGGATTCCAGGTAGCCCTGCTGCACAGAACCCAAACCATTGAGGGTGGGCTGTCCCGTTTGCGGCGCGCCGGAAGAACCCGTCTGCAAATAAAGGTTGTCGCCAATACTTTGCAAGCCGGTTGGATTAATAAAATTGGCGAGCTGGATGGTACCCACTTGCTGAGGTTGAGCTTGCCCCGGCAGCACTACCGACACGGTCCCATCGCTACCAATCGTAATGCTTTGGGCATTGGGTGGAATGGTTACTGGTGGCTGCAACAGATAACCGTTGGAGGTGACCAGTTGTCCCTGATTATTCATCTGAAATGTACCATCCCGGCTGTAAGCAATGGTCCCGTTGGGCTGCATGATCTGGAAAAAGCCCTGGCCATTGATCCCCACATCCAGCGCGTTACCGGTCTGAGTCAAATTGCCCTGGGTCATCAGGCGCTCCGTAGAAACCACGCGCACCCCGGTGCCAAGCTGAAGTCCTGAGGGATATTGGGTAGTCTGCGAAGACTGCGCACCCGGTTGCCGCAGATTCTGGTAGAGCAAATCCTGAAAAACCGCACGAGACTGCTTGAATCCGGTGGTGTTGACGTTCGCCAGGTTGTTGGCGATAACGTCCATTTTGGTCTGCTCACCCTCCAGGCCAGTTGCTGCTACATAAAGAGAACGCATCATGATTTATTGCTCCTCATTGTTCATGACAGAACCAGCAATTGATTGGCACTTTGCCGATCCTGGGAAATGGTCTGCATCAACTTGGTCTGCATGTCGAACTGGCGGGTATCTTCGAGCATCTGGATCATCGCATTGACCGGATTCACATTACTGCCTTCCAGCGCTCCAGGCTCAAGCACCACATTGCCATCTTCAGCTGCCGGTTTGCCGTCGCTATTCTGAAATAGTCCATCGGGATTTTTCTGCAAGCCTTTTTCAGAAGGATTCACCAGCTTGATCTGGTTGATTGTGACAATGGCATTAGGTTGACTGCCTACCGGCACCCCGGAAATCACCCCATCACTACCAATGACCAGAGACTGCATCGGCGGCAGAGAAATAGGTGAGCCATTCACACCCAGCACCGGATGCCCGGTCGCGGTCATAAGGATACCCTGGCCGTTGAGTTGCAGATTCCCATCCCGGGTGTAAGCCTCCTTACCATCAGGCCCCTGAACAGTCAGCCAGCCCTGGCCATTCACTGCCACGTCCAGAGGCCGTCCGGTATGCACTACGGGGCCAGATTGAAAATCCACACTGGGGGTTTCCGTAGCGGTGTAGGCGCGGGTCGGTAAACCTTGCCCATATACCGGCAAGGCGCTGAACTGGGCCTCATCCGCACGATATCCGGTGGTATTGGCACTAGCCAGATTGTTCGCCGTAACCGTCTGCTTTTGCAGAATGGCATTGGCGCCACTCATGGCAATGTAAAGGGTATCCATGACTTATCCTCTTACAAACTCAAGAGCGTCTGTACTACCGTATTCTGGGTTTTAATGGTCTGGGCATTGGCCTGATAAGCCTGCTGCGCCACAATCAGATTCACCAGATCCTTGGAAATATCCACATTGGACTGTTCCACCGCCCCGGCCTGTAAAACGCCCAGATTGGAACTGCCAGGACCACCAGAAAGGGGTTGTCCCGAAACATAGGTTTCTGCCCAATAATTATTTCCGAGATTTTGCAAACCATTATTATTGGGGAATCGGGTCAGGCTGATTTGTCCCATGAGCTGGGATTCACCATTGCTGTAACGCCCGAAAATATTGCCGCCGGAGTCAATGGAAAGACCGGATAATTGCCCGGCACTATAACCGTTACTGTTGTTGGTAATCACGGAATTGGGGGAATTATAATTGGTGCTGCCACTAAAACTCACATTAATGGTATTGGAAGCCGCCCCATCAGCCCAGGAAATACCGGATATAGACGTAGAAGTTGAGCCGGTTTCCTGACCAAGGTTATTAAATTGCAAGGTTCCGAGGCTACCAGAGGTGACGCCACTGGCGCCATTGGTACCCGTTACCGAGTAATCCACATCCCAGGTTTGTCCGGAGCTTGTCGCACCTGAACCGCTTTGTAATTGATAATAAGTGGTCAACAATTGCGGGGTACCGAGACTATCGTATACCGTCGTCGTGGTCGAATAATTATAGGTACTCGGATCATTCATATTAATAGTGCCGCTGATGGGCGTATTGGTTGAATCCAGGTTCAAACCCAAACTCAATCCTGAAGTAGCTTGCGGAGCAATGGCATTCTGATTGATGGTTAAGGGGCCGCTGGCACCAGTCAGTTGACCACTTTGCGCTTGGATCCCAATCAATTCGCCACCATTAGCGTCTACAATAACGCCGTTTTTATTAAGCTGAAACTGTCCATTACGGCCATAAACTGTCGAACCATTATAATTGAACTGAAAAAAACCATTGCCGTTAATGGCAACATCCAGAGGATTACTGGTTGTTTCAATATTTCCCTGAGTAAACTGTTGAGCGATGGTTTGCACGGTAGTACCAATACCTACCTGCCCATCGGTTGGCGCCGTATTCGCCATGGCGGAAGCATAGGCATCAGCAAACTCGGCATTGGAACTTTTGAACCCTACCGTATTGGCATTGGATATATTATTACCCAGAGTCTGCAAATCCGTATTAGCTGCCTGTAATCCACTTAACGCTGTATTGAATGCACCCATTTTGCAAACTCCTTAAATAATATTCTGCACAGAGCTGAACGGCACCGAGCCTTGTTGCCCCTGTAACTGCAGGGTAGGACCGGAACTTCCCAAAGTAACGCCATTCACCACGCCAAACATGTAGGGGGTAGTCGTCACCGCATTACCATTGGCATCGGCGGCCTTTACCGAAAACTGGTAATTACCCGACGGCAAAGCGCTCCCGTTGGCGCCTTCTCCATTCCAGTTAAAAGTCTGCATTCCCGAAGACTGTGCACCCTGGGGTAAAACCGCCAGCGTCTGACCGGCGCCATTCTGTACCAGCACGTCTACCGCACTGGCGGCGCTGCCCAGGTCATAAGCCCCATTGGCACTGCCGCTGCTCAAGGTCAACTGATTCCCTGAAGTGGTGACCGACTTGCCAATCAGGGAAGCTGCCTGCAAGCCTTGATTCTGATTGATTTGATCCATGAGAGAACTCAGCGAACCCTGAATGGCCTGGACGCCATTCGCCATGCTGAATTGTGCCAACTGTGAAGATAAATCCTGATTACTGAGTGGGTTCAAGGGGTCCTGATTGGTGAGCTGCGTAACCAGAAGATTGTAAAATGTACTTTCGCTGGCAAGACCACTGGCTCCGCTGCTGGCGGTACCTGAACTACTTGCCGAACTGGTCTGCAACGACTGATAAAAAGGATTGACGCTGGATGTCAGAGAATTGACGCTCATGTTCAGGCTCCAAGGCTAAGGGTTTTCTGCAGCAGGGATTTCGTGGTGTTCATCACATTCACATTGGCCTGATAAGCCCGCGAAGCCGAAATCATGTTGACCATTTCATCGACGGGATTCACATTGGGCATTTTGACGTAGCCTTCTTTATCCGCCAGCGGATTCCCCGGTTGATACACCATTTTGAATGGCCCGGGTTTACTGATGACCCCGGCCACCCGTACACCATTGACTCCGGCGGGAGCGCCAGCATTGGCAAAAGGTTGCGCGGCAAAAACCACCTCCCGGGCCCGGTAGGGTTGACCATCTGAACTGGTTGCCGAATTGGCATTGGCCATATTACTCGCGACCACGTTGAGTCGATAACTTTGGGCGGTCAGCGCCGAGCTCGCTACATCCAAAACTGAAAACAATGACATAAGTCTTACTCCTGCATATTTAAGCGGTTGTTCCCGTAATGGCCGAGGTCAAGATTTTAATTTTACCGGTCAAAAAGGTCAGATCGGCCTGGTAACGCACGCTGTTTTGCAAAAAATCTGCCTGCTCTCGATTCATGTCTACCGAATTATTATCCAGCCCTACCTGGCTGCCACGTTGATATTGCACAAAAGCAGCCATGTTCGCGTTATTGCCGGTTTCAGAAAATTGCCGGTTACTGTCAGTCGTCAATGGTAAACTGCCTTTATCACCCGCCTGAACGGCTTGCATCACCTGAGCAAACGGAATATCTACGGCCCGATAATTGGGCGTGTCGGCATTGGCGATATTGGCTGACAGCAGTTGCTGCCGGTAACCCGTAACCTTAAGCGCTGCAGCCAAAGGATCCAGAGCCTGATCTAACAATCCCGACATTCTCGTGAGCTCCTTAAAATTATTCACGATCACCTTATAGCAACATGCATGCCAAAAATTATCACGTGATTACCCCCTTCATTACGCGTGCCACACGGCAGAAAAAAGCCGCCCTGCTTCAACTCTCAGGACACGACCGGCAAAAAAATGCCGCTCAGCCAACCCTGCTGCGCGCATTCGGAAATCACTGGGCGAAATAAGCGCCTTAAAAATCTGGCGCATTATTTGCTTGGTTGGTTTACTAACACCCTAATTCCATGAGGTGCCCCGGGGTTATGAAGTTCGGTTTCTCAAACACCATAAAATCTATTGTTGCCAGCTTGCTGCTCGCGACGATATCCGCCATTGACAGCCCCTGCGCTCAGGCTGCCGTGGAAAACCCCGCAACCATTCGTGAGGTGGTTCGAAATTTTGTGCGGGCGCATTTGCCTGATCAATCAGCGGATGTACATATTCAATTGGACGGACCGGCCCCGGGCATTCATTTTCCTGCCTGCAGCAAATTGACAGTGGCTTATTTTGGTTATAGCAACCCCTACGGCAACCAAACCGTACAAGTCCACTGTCAGTCGCCCTCCCCCTGGCAGTTATATTTATCCGTACAAATCCAAGTGGATCAGAGTGTCGTCATTGCTTCTCGCCCGCTATCTGCCGGAACCATTCTGCAGAAAGGAGATCTGGCTGTAGTTCGCAGGGATACCAGCGGCTTAGGGGGCAACACCTTAAGTTCGCCCCATGGAGCCATTGGAAAAGTCCTGCGATTTGGAACACTCGCCGGACAACCCATAACTACGACCATGCTGAATGCCCCTGATGTAGTCCACGCAGGTGAGCAGGTAACCCTTTATGCTGAAGGCAATGGAATTCGCATTGCCACCATTGCCGACGCCATTGAAAACGGTCGCCCCGGACAAAGCATCATGGTCAGAAACCTGCAGTCCGGTCGCGTAATCCGGGGAACAGTAACCGCACAGGGGCATGTTGTGGTAGCCTTTTAGGCTAAGAGGTGCAGTTCATTGACTGTTTCGCTTTAGTTTTTACGCTGGTGTGACGTAATAGTGACTATGGCAGCAGATACGTTAGGAGATAAGCGCATGAATCCCATCAATCCATATTCTGGATCGCTTGCAGGAAAACCGACAGCAGACATCCGGAGTAACACCGATAAAGCGGTTAGTGGGTCCACAGCAGACTCCGGCAAATCTTCCGGACAAACTCTTGCCGCGAGCTCTGTTGCACAGGATCATCTCACGCTTTCACCGCAGGCGCGGCAATTGATGGCTGCTCAGGATACGAATACTGGTCATACTGATCAGCTCGCGCAGATCAAAGCCGCCATATCCAATGGAACCTATCAGATTTCTCCACTCAAAATTGGCCAGGGCCTGACTCAGGATAATCAGCAGTTCATGCCTGCAAGCACTAACAAGTCAGCCTGAGCCGATCATGGATATCAACGATTCGGCTGATTCTCAGGAAAGCGTGCTGCTCGCACAATTACAGGCCTTACTGGATGACGAGACTGAGTGCCTGAAATCAGGTCAGATGGAAGAACTCCAACAGATTGCCACTGAAAAAATGCGCTGTTTTGCTGACATTCAGAGCCGCATGACACCAGCAAGACAGTGTTCAAAAAATTCATCCGCTGATGCGCATTTACGCAATTTATTAAACGAAATCATGCGTAAAAACCAGCTAAATGGTCAAATTATCAGCGCATTGGAACGCTTTAACCAGGGAGCCTGGGAAATTTTTTTTGGTGCACAGCCCTCAACCTACTCAGACCTGGGTACTGCAAAATCAACTGCTGAGCGCCATTTGATCGGGAGTGCCTGAATCGTGCTGGTTCTTACCAGACGACGCGGTCAGGCCATATGTATTGGTGACAATATTCGTATTGTCGTCACCCGTATTGAGGACGGGCAGGTACGCTTGGGCATAGAAAGCAGTGACAATGTCACTATTTTACGTGAAGAATTACTGGAAACCGTCAAACAGGCCAACCAGTCCGCTCTGAGCTCAGCCCCGGAAGCATTGGATCACTGGCTGAATCAACAGCTCAAAGCAGTTGATGAAGCTGGCAACACAAAGGATAAAGCCGGATGAAAACCTATGATACCCGGTTCGGCCCATTTTCTATTGCCGACGAGGAAATATGGCACTGTATTGCGCCCATGCCAGGCTTTACCAACTTGCAACGCTTTGCTTTACTGCATCTTCCCAGTCAAGGACCATTTGTCTGGTTACAGTCACTGGATGAAGCGCTGATCACTTTTTTACTGGTTGCTCCCAAGCACTTTAATTTACATTATTCCCAAGCTCCGTATTTTGCCAAAACGTCAGGAGTACCCATGCTAATGGTAATACTTCCCCAAACGGAAAACGGCATGCTCCAAAGCAACTCACTGGCCCCGCTCTATTTTCTCCCCGAAACCAGACAGTTCGGACAATGGATTGTGGAACGTCACGAAATGCCCCCTGAATCATTAAGTGCTTCACATCTACCACCGGCTGAACTTCAAGCTCAGATTATTGTTCCCATTCAGAAAATGAATATCCAAAAAACTGAAGGAGATCAATCCCTAGCGACTGGCGCGGCGTAGGCATTCACGATCGTAACGTAGCGTATACTGAATGATTTTATCCTCCAGCGCAGCAGGCAAATGGATAAACGCCAGACCTAAGTGCTGAACCGCGCCTTGGGTGTGAATTCCTGGCCCCAGATGACAGACCTTAGCCTCTACTGAACAGGCTTGCCCCTGAAACTTAAACTGAACCCGAGCCAGGAGTTCACCCTGAGTCACCGGATAGTCCTGTGGCGCTGTGATGGCGACACGCATACCACCGGCACCAATATCCACACATTCGCTCTCTACGGCCATTGCCCCATAACGTTTTAATAGTACAGAAGTTTTATTGGACGAATCGACCGCTGCACGCAATGTACTCCGTCTTTGCCATTGAAAAACCATTTCGGGTCGCTGGATACGAATGGCCGCAAAACGCTGCCAGATAAGTTGCTCTACAACCACCGTCTGAAAACCAAGGGGCAATGCATCGTCAGTCCACAGCAGCAGATCTTCACCGGCGAGCGCATAGGCATTAGCCGCTTCCGGCGTCAGAGCATCCAGAATCAGGCTCTCATTAAGCACATCATCGTACAGCAAAGCGGCGTGCCCCATGAAAGTGCCGGGTTGCCCTACCAGGACCTGCATATTTTGCTGGTTTTTCACCAGGGACTGGAGTGCGCGTTCGCACGCTGTTTTTAACGTCAAACGATTGGCATCTACAAACAATTTACCCAACCGGGTTTCACCATTGATCATGACCGCTTCCTTCTCACATCCATCTATATGTCAAAAATTTGACAAAACCAATAAGGTTGACCCTGTATTGACGACCTTTCAGCAGAATTCATGCCGTTTCACAGCCAGCCCGATCAGGCATAAATCTCGCTTATTTTTCGAGTGGGCACTGCAAACGTGAAAAATCGACTAGTTAATGGTTCAGCGTATGGAGAACACAGGAGATTAGGGGATGGCACGCAAAAAAAAAGCAGAAGAAGAATGGGAAAATCACGAACGATGGCTGGTCTCTTACGCCGACTTCATTACCCTGCTTTTCGCATTTTTTGTGGTCATGTATGCCATTTCTTCAGTAAACGAAGGAAAATACAAGGTATTATCAGAAACCATGGTATCCGCCTTCAGTGGTCAACCCTGGTCACCCGTCCCGATAAGATCGGATACCAACAGCCTTACCCAAACCCCGGTAGTCCTGCCGGCATTACCGAAAGTGGCCACCCTGGACCCGGTTCCCCATATCCAGCAAGGTCAGGTATCACCCCGAGCACATGAACCCAAACCCCCGGCAAACCCGGAAATGCAAAAAATTGAATCACAAATGAAAGCCTTACTTAAGCCATTGATTGATCAGGGTAGCGTTGCCATCCACCGCAGCAATTTGGGGGTTGTCATTGACTTGAATGCCAAGATTCTCTTTCCATCGGCGCAGACACAGATCAGCGGTAATGCGCGCGACACCTTAGGCAATATCGCCAAAGTTCTGGCGCTGGTACCTTATCAAATCCAGGTGAACGGCTTCACCAACGACCTGCCCATCCGTACTCCGCAATTTGCCTCCAACTGGGCACTATCTGCAGCGCGGGCCGTATCCGTCGTCGAACTGTTTATTGAGCATGGGGTCAACCCGCATCATCTGGTCGCTGCCGGATATGGCAAATACCATCCTGTTGCATCCAATAATACCGCAAAGGGTCTGGTCATGAATCGTCGTGTAAGCATCGTGGTAGTTGCCCCGCAAAACCCCAGCGAGGCAGGAACAGACCCGATCATGGCTGGCAACATCAGTCAGCGCGGCTGATTGCCTATGTAAGCATTCTTTAAACTGAAAACGGCAGTTGCCGTGGGAGCTTTGCAGCGACTTTTGTTCCGCGCCGTTGTTGTTCTTGGCGAAATCCAGCGCCCGTCAGGAGAGCTGTCTGAGCCCGCAGGGCGAGTTCTCTCCTGACAGCAAGATGAACCTCAGAACAACAGGCAAGGAACAATGGAGCAAAAAGCACCCACGGCAACTGCCATTTTTAGATTTAATCAAGCGGCTTCAGTTTTCCCGGAGATGTGCCGTATTGAAGAGCAGAACATCTGCACTACTCCATCCAGACAGGTGGAACAGGAATTGCTTTTCCAACTACAACGGGTGGGGTGCGACTCAAGGAGGAGATCAGCATTTATGGGTATTGATCAGGTCGATAAGGGCATCCACATTTTAGTGGTGGATGACTTCTCTACGATGCGGCGAATTGTACGCAATTTGTTACGCGAACTCGGTTTCAGTAATTTTGATGAAGCCGAGGATGGCGTTCAGGCATTACAAAAATTGCACGGCAGACCCTTTGATTTCGTCGTTTCCGACTGGAACATGCCCAATATGCAGGGAATTGATCTGCTGCGCGCCATCCGCTCAGACCCGCAACTCAAACATATTCCGGTACTCATGGTCACCGCTGAGGCCAAACGCGAAAACATCCTGGAAGCGGCCCAGGCTGGAGTCAACGGCTACATCGTCAAGCCTTTTACTGCCGACACCCTGAAAGAAAAGCTGGATAGCGTGTTCAAGCGTCTTCAGGCGGCTCAGGGAGGCCAGTGATGACCACACAAAATCTACTGGATCCCAATCGTCTGCTCAGTGAAGCGGAGTTACTGCTGCGTGAAGGCCTGAAGCGGATCGCCAATAGCGCCGAAGAAAATTTGTCCGGTGCACAAAATCCTCTGGAAGAAGCCCTGCGCTTAACCGAAGAGCAGACCATGGCCACTCTCGCCGCTGTCGAAAGAGCGCAGGATGCGGTAATCACCATTCGTAATGCGCACAATAGCTATATTGATGAGCCCTTGAAGCATATTGAAAGCGCCTTGCTCGTGATTCTGGCCAGCCAACAGGGGCAGGATCTTGCCGGTCAACGCTTGAAAAAAGCCATCACACTGCTTCGGGCTGTTGAAGAACGTATACGCCTTACCTTGGCTGAAGTAGGTATGGAATCAGCCAACAATATCGCAGAGGAAAACACCGCAACCGCCAAGGCCAATCCCAGCATTAATCAGGATGAAGTGGATAGCTTGCTGGCAGAGCTGGGGATCTAAAAACATGGACATGGAAATTCTGCAGGATTACTTGCCGGAAGCTCGGGAACTCCTCGAAAAAGCTCAGGACGACACCCTGCGTCTGGAATCCGATCCGAACAATGATGAAGTGCTCGCCTCCGTATTCCGGGCTTTTCATACACTCAAAGGGGGAGCCGGTTTTCTCGAAGCCGAGCATCTCGTCAGTTGGACCCATCATCTGGAAGACCTGCTGGACAAACTTCGCTCACACAGCTTGATCGTTAGCGGACCCATGATCGATGCTATCCTGCGCGGTCTTGATGTGATTGATGACATGCTGCAACAACTTGCCAGCGGAGAAAATCCCAGTCCAGGACCAGAACAACTAGGCCAGACCATTCAGAATCTGGCGTTAGGCAAAGGACCCATGGAAAGCGCAGCGCCTCCTTGCAGCCGCCCACCTGCAGAATCCATGTTGTTGGTCAGCCAGCGACCAACAGCTACCGGTGAATCGGGACTGTTCCTGGAACACTCTGAATCAGCACCTCACCCGGAATCACAGAGCAATCCATCCGGCCCACACAGCGAAATGGCAGCCGACGAAATTACCGGCGCAGAGTTTGAGGCCACTCTCGACGCCCTGTATGGTAACAAGGCTCCGGGGATGTGCGATGGACCGGATTCCGGCAACCAGAACAGTGGCCAAATTTCGCCAGAAGAGTTTGAGCAGGTACTGGATCAACTCTACGGCCAGCAAGCTCCAGGTTATGTCCAGCCAGCGCTTGGCTCAGCCGTTTGTGCAAGTTCGTTAGAATCAGAACAAGTCACTGCTGAGCTTGTTCTGCCAACAAAATCGGTCCGTACAGAAACTGTCCAACCCCGGGAAGCTTCAGGCAAGGCAACACCACCTGCGCGCAGTAGCGCCACCGCACAGGAAGCAGCCGAAACCACCCTACGCGTTGATGCCGCCCGACTGGACGCCGTAATGAATCAGGTGGGTGAACTGGTTTTGCTCCGTAACCGACTGAGCTCTGCCATCGGCAGCCTGGGCGAAGAAAATGAAGACATGCTGCGCATCGCCCGAGAGGTCGACCTCACCGTCAACGACATTCAAAGCACCGTCATGCGTTTGCGCATGCAACCCTGCAAGCGTCTGTTTCAGCAGTTGCCCAGAGTAGTCCGGGATGCTTCCCGGCAACTCGGCAAAGAAGTTGCGCTCGAAATTGTGGGCGAAGACGTGGAAATCGACAAAGCAGTGGTCGATGCGCTGTCTGGTCCAATGACCCATTTGCTCCGCAACAGTCTCGACCATGGCGTTGAGTTACCCGCAGATCGCCAGGCCGCAGGGAAGGCGCGCAGTGCCAAAATCAGTGTTGCTGCTGTCCATTTGGGCGATAAGGTTCGCATTGAAGTCTCCGATGACGGGCGCGGCATTGATAGTCAGTTTGTCACCCGGAAAGCGGTAGATAAGGGGGTCATCACTGCTGAGCAGGCGGCTCGCCTCTCGGAACAGGAAGCGGTTGAACTGATTTTCCGCCCCGGATTTTCTACCAATGATCAGGTTACCGATATCTCCGGACGTGGTGTCGGCATGGATGTGGTCAAGGAAACCGTTCGCAAGCTGCGCGGGCGCCTGGACATTCAGACTAAACCAGGTTTAGGTACGAGTATTTCCATGGAGTTTCCTTTGACCATGGCGGTATTACCCGTGCTTTACCTCCGTTTGCGGCGGGAAATCTACGCTCTGCCGGTATCCAGTATTGACAGTCTGGTGGACATACAGGAAAGCCGGATTCATCGCATGAGTGGTCGCAGTGTCTATCGGGTAGACGGTACTGAAGTCATCCCCATGGTAGATCTCGGCAGGCTTCTTCATGATCGCCCCCTCCATTTGGGATCAGAACCTATAGAGGGAATATTGACAGAGCGTGGCTTGATTATGGTTTCTGAAGTGCTCGGGAACGAGGACTCTGTGGTCAAACCCATTGATTTCCTGACTGAACAGAACTGGTATCAGGGCGCTACCATTTCCGGAAAGGGAGATGTGGTGCTGATTCTTGATGCCGGCACACTGGCTAACCATGTGATTGATCATGGCGATGATTCGACCATCATGGATATTTTCTGCAAAGGAGCCGCCTGATGGATATTCAGCACATCATGGGGGTCGTCGATGCGTCCTTTGCGGCAAGGCAAAGTATCGAAAAGGCATTGCGTGATATTGATCGGCGCGCACTCAATGCCATGGTTCTGGTTAAACGTCATGGTAATGCCCTGGCTGGTTATGGTGTAGTAGCCCAGGCCTTCCGGGAAAGAGCGGCCATTTTAAAGACATCAGCCTCCCATCTTCAGGAAAGTATCGCGCCACTCATTGAAGCTTATATGCGTATTTTGCAGCATCAGCGCTTTGTTCAATCATTCCAGGAAATGCTCAGTGACAGCCCGCTGCATGGCAAGGCTTGTCCCAACCTGATCAGCACCCAGTCCAAATGGCAAACAACCATCCATGAAGAGGAAGCCACCGCCAGAAAAATTCTGGTCCAGTTACTGGAAGCCGTACAAACGCTTCAGGAAGGCGTTGAAGAACAGGAATACATCGTCACCAACGGCCGAATCGAAGCGGCCCTTGCAGAAAGTACCGGAGCCCCGCTGATGCGGGTTTCCCGGGATATGGGCGAAGCCGTCCGCACCGTCGCGCAGGCGATTCGTAGCTATCGCCATCAACTGGAGAGTCTGGAACATGAAAGCAGCACCCGTCTTTGAAGCAGGCAGCCATCGCTGGTGGATCATTTATGATCAGGACGAACATCGGGTTATTGATTCCAATGTTTACGTCATGGAGTCGAAGGGACAAAGCATCATCCTTGATCCGGGAGGATTTGAGATTTTCCCCCAGGTATTTGCAGCCATGGTGGAGGTCATTCCGCCTTCCAGCCTGAAAGCAGCCTTTGTTTCACATCAGGACCCCGATATTGCTTCCAGCTTGCCGCTTTGGCATGCCTGTAACGATAAAATGGAATGGTACGTTCCCAAGCTATGGGAAGGTTTTATTCGTCATTATGGTGCGCTCAATGCACCGCTGCAAAACATTTCAGATGAAGGCGGGGAGGTGATGATTGGAGGGCGGCGGCTGGAATTTATACCGGCTCACTACCTGCATTCTTCAGCCAATTTTCATGTTTATGACCCAGAAGCTAAAATCCTGTTTTCCGGTGATGTGGGTGCCGCATTATTACCCCCCGGCCATGACGCCTGGGTAGATCGACGCGATAACACCGGTCGCGCTTTTGAAGAACATATCAAAAAAGCCAAATATTTTCATGAACGCTGGATGCCTTCCAATGCCGCCAAGAAAAACTGGATAGAGCGGGTGAGTCAATTGGATATACAACATCTCTGCCCTCAGCATGGGGCTATTTATAGTGGTGACAACGTTAAGCGTTTTCTGGACTGGTTCGACAAAATCAATGTTGGCACGGCCATCATCTAATAATCAGCGGAGGAAAAAATTATGGATAGAATAGCACTCGAAGAATATGCGAAATCACTTTTGGATCCCTTACCTAGCCTGGAAATGCTCTGTGAAGCGGATGAGGCCATGGAAAATGTCATTTTTTACATGAATCCCGCAGCGCTAAGTATCATGAATTTTCATCATCAAAAATTAAATCCTCTATTACGCGGCGCAGATGTGCGCAACGCCCTGCATTACTCCATTCATCAATTTCATAAAGATCCGGAACGGATTCGCAATATCTTTAGGGAGTTAGCTAAGGGAAACATCAAGCAACATCAAGCAGAGCTAAAACTGGGAAAAATTGTTTTTGGGTTAAATTTTACTTTGTTACGCGACACTTCCGGGTCGCCTATTGCCTATCATGCCAGCTGGCAGGACCTGAGCGATCAGCGTCGTGTTGACGAACTATCAACAAGCAGTTCCAGAAATGCCAACGACAACGCGCAAACCCTCTCCCGCACTACGGCCGAAGTGGACGAAGCCATGGAGACCGTCAATAAAAATCTGATTTTGCTGGAAAAAACCAGCGAAGAAAACCATCAGGCCACTGCATCACTCACGGGTCAGGTGGTCGCTATCAGTCGAATTGCCCAGACCATTCGTGAAATAGCCTATCAAACCAATCTTCTGGCACTGAATGCGGCCATTGAAGCCGCTCGTGCCGGAGAGCATGGCCGAGGCTTTGCGGTAGTTGCAGACGAAGTGCGCAATCTCTCCAAACGCGTACAGGAAGCCACTGACGAGGTTCAAAATAACATTTCAAGGATCACTGCAACTGCCCAAAATATTGATACCGTTGCACAGAAAAATCAGCATCAGGCCCAACAATCCATGGATGTTACCCAAAATTTGCGCAAGGAAATAAAAAGCCTTCGCACGCTGGCACTTTTCATGTCTCTGAACGCTGCCCGCCAACACCATGATTTACTTGCCCAAAAGCTGCAGGATGAAGTAATAAACAATAGGCATCTCATGCAGATGGAAGACATTCAGGATTACCTGACCTGTGGCTTGGGAAAGTGGTACGAGGGTTATGGAAAGCAGGTGCTGGGTAATGAAGCAGAATTTGTCGCCCTGGCCGAGCCGCATCGACAATTTCATCAGCGCGCGCGGGAACTGCTGGCTGCTCATCAAGCTGGCGATCAGGAAAGTACTAACAAATTACTGCGGCAGGTCCTGGATATTCGGGATAATATTTTCCAGCATATGGACGCGCTGAGCGCGATCATTCAAAAAACCTATTGAGGATTGGATCATGAATCAGTTACTGCGGGAAGTTGATGAACGCGCCCAGCTTGCGGGCACCAACAAGTTTGAGCTGCTGGTATTCCGTCTCGGCATGGATCCCAAAATCAATAGCCGCGAACTTTTTGGGATCAACGTGTTCAAGGTCCGTGAAGCGCTGGTCATGCCCAAAATCACACCCATGCCCGGTGCCCCTGAACATGTGATGGGCGTCGCCAACATACGCGGACAAATCATTCCCGTCATCAATTTACCGGAGGTGGTCGGCTGTAAAACTGAAGGATTAAACATCTTGCTGGTTACAGAATATGAACGCTCGGTGCAGGGATTTGCCGTTGAAGATGTCGAAGAAATTGTCCGACTGGAGTGGAGTCGCGTACTTTCTGCTGAGGGTGCTGCAGTGGGTGGCTTGGTCACCAGTCTGGCACGGCTGGATGAAGACGAAGAAACTGCACGTCTGGCTCTGGTGCTGGATGTGGAGCACATTCTTCGTCTGGTATTGCCATCGCGTTTCAAGGCTGGAGACGAGCTCGTGCAGCAACATGCCGTAGAAATTCCCAAAGGTGCCGTCATTCTTTATGCCGATGATTCTGGTGTTGCTCGCAACCAGATCGAAAAAACGCTTAAAAGTTTGGGCCTGGCTTTTATAGGGACCAAAACTGGTAAGGAAGCATTAGAACGTTTAAAACAACTGGCGCAAGATGCCAAAACGGCAGGTATCCCACTTCGTGATAAGGTAGCACTGGTTTTGACTGATCTCGAAATGCCCGAAATGGATGGATTTACACTGACCCGCCAGATTAAAGAAAATGAAGCCCTCCGTAATGTACCAGTCGTCATTCATTCATCGCTATCAGGCACTGCCAATGAAGCCCATGCGCGCAGTGTCAACGCTGATGGTTATGTCGCGAAGTTTGTTCCCGACGAATTGGCTCGCGCCATCACGAATGCTATTCGCCTCCACTAAAATCTTACCATGACGAGGCTACGCCATGTCCACTGAAAAACATACCCTGCTTTCCCTGTTTTCCGCCTGTCTGGATGGCGATGCAGAAACGGCACGGTTGATTCGAGATGATCCTGAACTCGGAAAAACCATTACGCCGATATGCGACTGGCAAAAAGCACGCCTCAGGCAAAGCTGTAAAGTTCTGGATCATCAAGTTGCGGCCCTGGAACAAACAGCAGAAAGTCACCTGCTGGGTATGGATTTAGAGCAGGATTTACATACTGCACAGCTGGATAGCCAATCCTTGTATGATCAGGCCGAGGCGGTCATAAAAGCGGTGCGCAGCACGGCTGACAGTATTGGCTCCAACCAGTCGCTAGCGGAAGCGACCTTACGCGATGTCCAGATGGGAAACGAACGTCTTTCCATATTGATTGGAGAAATGGATCTGGTCGAGCAAACTGTCACTGACATGGGGGGAACCGTAGAGGCATTTCTGCAACAAACCCGTACCATTACCACCTTAGCCGGCAAAGTGCAGGAAATTGCCAAGCAAACCAACTTGCTGGCTCTCAATGCCGCTATTGAGGCTGCACGCGCCGGGGAACATGGGCGCGGTTTTGCGGTAGTTGCCGATGAAGTCAAAAAACTGGCGCAAAGTTCTGCTCGTGCTGCTGCTGACATACGTAGTTCTGCAACCACCATCAACAAAGGCGCCATACAAGTTGAAACTGGCGTCAGCGCCAGTGTGGAACATTTGCGTCGTGGTGGAGATGCGCTCGAAACAGTTGCCGAGGTCCTGGGTATGGCCAACCAGTCTGCACAAAAAACCCGTGAAAACATTGAAAACATTGTCAGTGGTGGTGCCCGGGAAGTTGTCGCCGCTGAAAGCATGGGTACACACATGAGTTCCTTGCAGCAGTCGATGGGACAGTTTGCCCGGCAATTCCAGGCTATCCGCCAATGCCTCGATCATGTTCGTGATGAACTCACGCATGCCAGTGAAGCAGCCATGCAGGGTGATCCGGCGCTGGCTACTCGACTAACCGTAGTTAAGGCAGACCATGTTTTATGGGTAGGCCGGATTCTGGAAGCGATTAGCGATAAAGCCAGCCAGATTGATGTCAATAACATTAAAGACCACCACCAATGCCGTTTAGGACAATGGATGGACAGCATGCTGGAAACCCCCATCGCTCAATCTGAAGCCTTTATTGCCGTACAGCAGGTGCACCCGCAAGTACATAAGTTGGGCCTCGCCATGATTAATGCCTTAAAAAAAGGAGATAATGCCGCTGTTCATACTGGTGCCGATCAGCTGAAAAGTCTCAGCACCATGGTGCAACAACAACTGGATAAACTGCGCGACCATGTCATGGGTCACTGAAAAAAATGAGCACGAAATATCATGGCAAAGGACAAGAAAGAACCAATAGCTGATAAGAAATTTAATCCCAAGCGCCGCAGTAGCTCTACTGTCAGCGTAAAAGGTTGGGCGATCACTTGGTTATTGGCCATTATAGCTGCTGAATGGGGACTGCTACCACAACCCTTGGGATTCGGTGGGGGGTTCCCTTTCTGGATACCTGTAATAATGGATGTATTACGTTTTTTTGTTATATGGTTCGCAGCACACATCATCACCCGGATAATTTTTGCTGCTTGGGAAATTATCGGTGAGTATTATCAAGCTTCAACGAAATAGTTTTGCAAAAAAAACCTGTGGCCAACCATGAAATATCCGCATCATAATTTTCTGGATTAATGCGCTGTGCCCGAGAAAATTCCTGAATCTTGTTTTCCGGCCTTGACAAACAAGTCCGCACCTCGCCAACGGGGGTTATGGATTGGGTCATGAGTTCCATCGAATCCATTACAATACTCTCATTCAAAATTTGGATCTGGATGAACGAGATGTGCCTGGATGCCGCTCCGATGATGATTTTTTTGAGTTGTGTGACCTGGAATCTGCCACTCCATGTTCGGCCATCGGCCTTGCCGGATTCACCCAATTGACACTAGCGAGCAGATTATCTCGTTCTTCATCGGGCAACTCATCGAAATAACCATTCTTGAGTAAACGCGGCATTTCCACCACGCCATAGCGCACTCTAATCAAACGGCTGACTGTCAGGCCCAAGGCTTCAAACAGACGGCGCACTTCCCGATTGCGACCTTCAGCAAGAGTGACGTGATACCAGTGATTAGCTCCCTCACCGCCGGCTTCTTCAATTTTGAGAAATCGCGCTTCCCCATCTTCCAGAGCCACACCTTTCAAAAGCTGGTTTTGCTGTTCGTTACTCAAAACACCCAGAATGCGGACGGCATATTCTCTTTCAATGCCCGCACGGGGATGCATCAAGGCATTGGCCAAATCCCCATCATTGGTGAGAAGGAGGAGTCCTTCCGTGTTATAGTCCAAACGGCCAACGGCCACCCAACGACTGCCACGCAACTTGGGCAAGCGATCAAAAACAGTTGGACGACCATCGGGATCATTCCGGGTAGTCAGCTCCCCTGCCGGCTTGTGGTAACGCAGCACCCGCAGTCGCGGGCGAACCCAGGAAGGAATCCGCAAGGCTTCTCCATCTACCGATATTTTGTCCTGCGGTGTAACCCGATCCCCCAGTTTGGCGACCTGCCCATTCACCTGAATACGACCGGCAGTAATCCATTGTTCCATCAGCCTTCTGGATCCCAGACCAAAGCGTGCCAAAACTTTTTGTAATTTTTCATCCATTTTTCAAAAATCTCCGGGCATGCCTCATGGTAGTTTTCAGGATAAAAAACCCCGCGCGAGGCGGGGTCTGATGTTTTGCTGCGGGTGATGCTCAGGAAGCTTTACGATGTGGCGGTACTTCTTCCTTGAGGCGGGTGATGCCCATCATCTTGAACAGCACTTTTTCATAGAAAGGTTCGGAAACACCCATTTTCATCTTGCGAATGAAATACTTTTCAAAGGCCACCTTGGCCAGATGCACCCAGCGACCATAGGCAAATACGTCTACCTTACGGGGACGCAACTGCGGCAGGGCTACGAAAGCTGCGCCACGATCACCCATGTCGGCAAAACAGACGGCATTCCAGGTACCCATGGTCTGCTCACCTTTGCGACCTTCCAGGTCCGCTTTGATATTGTGCACCGCAGCAGAAACCATGGATTCGATCATGTAGCCGGTCTTGGGGGCACCAGTAGGCACCGGTGTGGCTTCCACCGGAGGAATCGCAATGGCAATACCAGCAGCGAAAATGTTGGCGTACTTCTTGCTGCGCTGATGTTCGTCTACCAGCACAAAGCCGCCCGGATTACACAAACCTTCAACACCAGCTACGGCAGGAACACCCTTGAAAGCAGGAATCATCATCCCGAACTTGACTGGCAGGGTAAATTCCTTGGCTACTTCACCCTTGTCATTGACCTGGGTGACAAACATTTTCCCATCTTCCACTTTGGTGATCTTACAATTGGTGTGGGCTTCAATACCTTCTTCCTTGAGTCCCTTGGTCAGGATTCCGGTAGAATCACCGACGCCCTGAATACCCAGATGGCCCAAATACGGTTCGCTGGTCACAAAAGTGAAGGAGGGGATTTTGTCACGCACGCCGCGTTTTTTGAGGTCAGAAGCTACAATCATGGCGTATTCGTAAGCTGGCCCGAAACAACTGGCACCGGCCATGGCACCGATCACAATGGGACCGGGTTCGGCAAGAAGCGCCTGATAGTCCTGATAGGCTTTTTCCGCATGGTCCACCGTACAAATGGACTGAATGGGGCCTTCGTGCGGATCAGACCCCGGCACATTTTCAAAAGCCAGTTTCGGTCCGGTGGCAATCAGCAGATAGTCATAATGCACCTTACTGCCATCAGCCAAGGTAATTTCCTGACCTTCAGCATCAATTTTTTCCGCTGCCTTGGGAATAAAATGAATGCCCTTGCGTTCTACATAAGGTTTGATGGGAAAAGCAATATCATCACGTTTGGTCCAGCCCACGCCTACCCAGGGATTGGATGGTACAAACTGGAAATAATCATTGGCGCTGATGAGCGTCACTTCATGCCCGGAACCCAAGGCCTCCTTCATTTCATAAGCTGCGGGCATGCCACCTGTACCTGCCCCTAAAATCACCACATGTGCCATTGGTCTGCTCCTCGTCACATTTTTGACCACATCTAACCCAATGCGGATGTCGGCATCCTGATTAACCGTCATCAACAAATTCCAGGAAAATATGCGACCATATTATCAAGTCGTCAAATAAGTTTTTTCTACTATTAAAATAATCTTTCTATTTACCGGTGATTGCCACAGGCAAATCTTCCAGGGAAGCCAAAGCAAAATGCTGCATAAATTCAGAAGTAGTCGCCCAAAGTGCTGGTCGACCAGGGCTTTCGCGATGACCCACCACAGCAACCCAGCCAAGTTCCTGTAACTGCTGCATGATACCCGCACTCACCGATACTCCCCGCCAGTATTCAATTTCCGGACGGGTAACAGGCTGTTGGTAAGCAATAACCGCCAGAGTTTCCAGGACGGCTTTGCTTAAAGGGCGGGGAGCTTCTACATGCAAACGGGCTAACAGGGCATGATGGCGATGATGAACCTGCAGGCGGTATCCGCCCGCTACGGCAACCAGCTGCATGGGACCTTCGCCGGTAGCCAGCAGAATTTCCAGTGCCGCTTCCCAGCCCGCATATTCCGGATCGTCGGCGAAAATGCCAGCCAGTCGTTCCCGCGACAGTGGTTCTGCACTGGACAAAAACAAAGCCAGCAAGGCCTCACGCATGCTGCGGAGCCTCCATACCCGCAATACGTACCTGCCAGCCACCTGCGCTATCTTCAAGCAGTTGCAAGGCCTCCTGGCGCAACAACTCCAAAATGGCCAGCAAGGATATAGACAAGGCCTGCCGGCTCAACTCCGGCAACAACTCAAGCAGTTGCCAGGGACGATGGTCCCGACGGCAGCAGAGCAGCACTTCCACCATGCGCTGCCGCAAACCCATGGCCGGGTTGAAAAGCTGATGGACAGGTTGATCGCGTCGTTCAGGGCGCTGCTGTATGCGCAACCAGGCCGCAGCTATATCACCCAGTTCGAGCAGAGGCGGAGACGGGGACAATGCCGCATAGGGGACCGGATTGACCGACCAGAAATCCCGCCCTGACTGCGGCAGGGATTGGAGGATTTCTGACTGGCTTTGTACCAGCGCCAAGGCTTCAAGACGGCGCACCAGCTCCAGTCGCGGGTCCATTTCCTCGTCTTCACAGACGGGCGGCACCGGAAGCAGCATTCTCGCCTTGATTTCCGCCAACCAGGCTGCCATCAGCAGATATTCTGCGGCCAGCTCCAGATTCCGCCGCCGGGCTTCCTGCAGGTACTGCAAATACTGACGGGTAACTTCCGCCACCGGAATATCGCGAATATCCATACGGTTACGGCGGATCAGCCAGAGCAGCAACTCAAGGGGTCCGGAAAAGCTGTCCAGGAGCAACTCCAGGGCATCGGGAGGTATGAATAAACCCTCGGGCAAGATGTCCAGGGGCTGGCCATTGACCCGTAGGGTCTGCCCCATGCCAGCATTTACCACAGTCACACGAACATCACTCAGTCATTACCCTGTTCGTGAGCCAGGCCCATGGCGGAGCGCACTTTTTCCATAGTCTGCCCGGCCCTGTTGCGGGCACGTTGCGCACCGGCATGGGCAATTTCCCGCAATTGCACCGGACGCGCTGCCCAATATTCGGCTCGTTCGCGAATAGGTGCCAGCTCCGCGAGCACCGCTTCAATCACGGGCTGTTTGCAATCGAGACAGCCAATACCGGCACTGGTGCAGCCCTGACGCACCCAGTTTTGAGTCTCTTCACTGGAATACACCTGATGAAAACCCCATACCGGACATTTTTCCGGAGTACCCGGATCAGTCCGCATGACGCGCGCCGGATCAGTAGGCATGGTACGGATTTTCTTGCGAATCAGTTCCGGATCTTCCTGTAAGGGAATGGTGTTCCCATAGGATTTACTCATTTTTTGACCATCCAGGCCCGGCAATTTAGAAGCAGCAGTCAGTAATGCCTGGGGTTCCCGAAGAATTTCACGCCCCTTCCCTTCCAGATGCGCTAATAGCTGCGCCTGCATCAGTGGACTCAGTCCTGCCTGTTGCCGGAGAAATTCAGCCGCTTCAGTGATGGCCAACAAATCCCCATTTTGTTGAAAACGCTGTTGCAACTGGGCAAAAGTTTTGGCAGCACGCTTGCCCAGGGCCTGCAACCCTCTTTCAATCTGCTGCCGGGTTTCCGCATCACGGCCATAAAAGCTGTTGAAACGTCGAGCCAGCTCCCGGCTGATTTCCAGATGTGCCACCTGATCGGCTCCTACGGGCACCTGTTGGGCCTCGTACAACAGAATGTCCGCCGTCATCAGCAGCGGATACCCGAGGAAACCGAAGGTCGCCAGATCCCGTTCCCGCAGTTTTTCCTGCTGGTCCTTGAAAGTCGGCACGCGCTCCAGCCACGACAAAGGCGTCAGCATCCCCAGCAGCAGGGCCAATTCGGCATGTTGGGGGACATGCGACTGAATAAACAGAACCGCTTTATCCGGATCAATTCCCACCGCCAACCATTCAACCAGCATATCCCACACGGCGCTACTGATACCTTCAACACTTTCATAATGGGTAGTCAGGGCATGCCAGTCTGCCACAAAAAAATAGCACTCGCCCTGATCCTGCAAGCGTACCCAGTTTTTCAGTACGCCATGATAATGACCAATATGCAAACGCCCGGTCGGGCGCATTCCAGAGACAATAATTTCTTTCATTATCCAGCACCTACTGCCAGGAAAAAATGATAAACCCATAAAAACAATGGGCCAAGTGCGTTCCACAAAATGCCGGTAAAAAGCAGCACAATGAGAATAATAAACCCATAAGGTTCAACCCGGCTGAGGGCGATGCTGGCAGAAGCCGGCAACAAGCCTACGGCAACCCGGCCGCCGTCCAGTGGCGGAATCGGTATCAGGTTGAAAATGATCAGGATGACATTGATGATAATGCCCGCCTCGCCCATCAACTGCATGGGTGTAGCCACATACGCCAGAGCGCCGGGAAGATGCCCCCCCAACCACAGCACGGCCGTCCAGAAAATGGCCATCAGCAGATTGGCTGCGGGTCCGGCGATAGCTACCCAGACCATGTCGGTTTTCGGCTTTTTCAGGCCACTAAAATTGACCGGCACCGGTTTGGCATAACCAAACAGAAAGGGGGAGTGAAACAGCAACAAAATACCCGGCAGGATAATCGTTCCAAAAGGATCAATATGTTTCACCGGATTCAGGGTCAGGCGTCCCATGAGCATCGCCGTGGGGTCACCCCGCTTCCAGGCCACCCAGCCGTGGGCGACCTCGTGCACGGTAATGGCAAACAGCACCGGAATAGCCCAGATCGCCAGGGTACGAACAAAATGTGTGATATCAAACATGGTCGCGAGTATATCAGCAGGAACTACCGGCCACCTAATGCAGCCCGTTTGCGGAACCGTTGCCAGGATTATTCCAACCCCAGAGCAGCCGGATCTCCCGCCCCCTTGCGCAGCAGTTGCGGAGGCCATTTCAACAAATCAATGATGGTCGAGCACTGAGCCCGCCCCTGTTCGGCGAGGATCACCTTATCCACCTGATTTTCGAGCAGCGTGCAAATTTCTTCCGGATCAGTCAGCGGAATATCGGCTTCAGGCAATTGCAGAGTCGAACACATCAAGGGTTCACCCAACTCTGCCAGGAGCATTTCACAAATGGGATGAGCTGGAATTCGCACCCCAATACTCCGCTTTTTGGGATCCGCCAGACGCCGTGGAACGTCTTTGGTGGCTGGCAAAATAAAAGTATAAGGTCCAGGCAAGGCTTTACGCAGCAAAGCAAAAGCGCGGTCATCCAACTTGGCATATTCTGCGAGTTGGGCAATTCCCGGAAACAGGAGGGAAAGATCATGCTGCAAATCCAGTTGACGGATACGCCGCAATCGTTCCTGGGCGGCGCGGGCGCCAACCATGCAACCCAAGGCATAACAGGTGTCTGTCGGGAAAACAATTAACCCGCCAGCCCGTAACACATCCAGTACAGGCTCCAGCAGGCGCCATTGAGGATTGACCGGATGCACACTGACGCATGAACTCATGTTATCTTCAATCTCCATGAACACTCATACCGAAACCGCAGCGATCATACGCCAGCCCGACCCAATGTCGCCAGACCCGATGTCTCTGGACGTGGCCCGGCCCAAAACCGCAAATTGCCTGCTGCTGATGAGCGGCGGCGTAGAAAGCAGCACGCTGTTATTTCAGCTTGCCCAAACTGAGTGCCCCCAACCGGTTTTTCTGGACTATGCGCAACGCGCTGCCCAACAGGAGTGGGAAGCCGTGCAAAGGCTGAGTGAAAATCAGCAAGTCCAAGCACAACGCTATGATCTGTCCGCTTTTGGAAATGCCGTTGGAGCATTGCGCGCTGAGCGGTACCATGTCCCGCTGCCCCATCGTAATTTTTTCGCTATTGCTGCCATTGCGACGATTGCCAGCAATTTGAATATTCAACGCATTGTGATAGGTCTCAGCGCTGATGATGCGCAGGTAGATACCTGCTCACGTCCCGCTTTTCAGAATGCCATCACAAACACCCTGGGCACTTTGAATTTGCAACTGGAAACGCCTCTGATTCAACTCAGTAAGGCTAGCATCATACTTGAGGGGAATCGTTTGCACGTTCCCTGGAAAAAAACCTATAGTTGCCTTCTGGGGCGCGAAAAACACTGTGGTTTTTGTCCCCAGTGCAAGAAAAGACGGGAAGCTTTTGCACAGGCTGGCGCCAAGGACCAGGATCTGGGCTATAATCCTTGACCCGATTTCATCCACCCCAAAGGAGACGGCTCAATCCATGCCCGTTGCCATCCCCACTATGAGAAAGCATCCAACCTGGACTCTGGCAGATATACCCTATGCAACCATAGAAAAAACCAGAATAGTTGATCAGACAGACTGGTTTTATCTGCTGGCAGGAGCCTCCTTTGTGGAAACGCTTTCTGACCTCTATGCCCGCAATCTGGTAGAATACTTTCAGGAGAATGCTGCGGCTACTGCATGGCTCAGCAAAGAATGGGAGCAGGAAGAAGTTCAGCATGGATTGGCCCTGAAGGCCTATGTCCTGCAGATCTGGCCAGACTTCGACTGGGAGCGCGCCTATAAAGGCTTTGCGCAAGCTTACATGCCCTACTGCCAGACAGATTTGCTGGGTCCTAGCCAGGCGCTGGAAATGGCGTCTCGCTGCGTCGTAGAGACAGGTACCGCCAGTTTTTACACCATGATTCAGTCCGCCAGCCCGGAACCGGTTCTCCGTTTACTGGCTGGTCGCATTCGTGCTGACGAAGTCCACCACTACAAATACTTTTATAAATTCTTTCAGACCTATCAGCAGCAGGAAAAAAATTCACGCTGGCGCATTGGCCGGGAACTCTGGAAAAGAGTATCGGAAGTCGATCAGGAAGATAGCTATTTAGCCATCAAAAATGCTTTTGAAGTAAAAAATCCGGGGCAAACTTTTTCAGGTAAGGACTTTGCGGCATTCCGGGAACGGATGGGAGACTGGGTCAGCCGCCACTACCCCTTTGAAATGGCCATTAAAATGCTGCTAAAACCGGTATCACTACCACCCACAATACAAAAAATGGCACTGCCCCTGTTGAAACGCAGTGCCCGTAAGGCCTTGGTCAGTTAGAGAGACCAGGTGCGAACCTTTAACTTGTCCGGATGCAACTGAAGCCAGCCAGCGGATTCAAGATGCGCTGCGGTTTTACCCATAACGCGTACTGCCTGATATTCACCGTGAACAATAGGGTGAGGCAAAGATCCTTGCGCCAGTTGGTTATGTAAAGGGGTGACGGCATGCACAAAGCTCCCCAAGGCCATAAAAGGCGTGGCAAGCAGCAGCACAAAAATCATATTGCTGAGTGACTTTTTCATGAGTGGTCCTTTTTCGAATCAGGTAGAATGACACATATCAAGCAAACTATGTGCCAACTCTTGAAAAAAGCCTCATCCCTTCATCAAAAAACGTTGTTAAATCAGTTTTCTGCAGGTGGTTACGTCATCTTTCTGAATAGGAGCGAAATCCTGACAAAATGATTAGCTTAGCTCGGTATACCCCTCAATCCTGCCCAGTCTGTCTCCTTAACCCGACAAGCAGACGCGCCTCTTCGTTCACAGGCCGGTTTTATGGTCTAACCAGGCTGCGGTCAATTGGCTACAGCCTGAGGATTAGGTCTTTAATGCCATTTTATGCTATATTCATACATCCTGATATTGTGTGACTATCATCATGCTGCCCTAAAGAGGAGTTATTGTGACTGAATTAAAATCTTCTTTTTCGATATGGCACGGCTCACACTTTAAAAACAATTATCTGTACATCATTATCATTCAGTTTTTTATATTTCTAACATTGGTATTATCTTTTTCTGCTGATGCATCTACCAGTACAAAAATTGATCAGGACAGCAAAATTCTGCAGAAAATACATGCACAATTAGAACAACCTGTTGATATGCAGCAGCTTCTTAATTGGCATAAAAGCACCAGCATCATCAAAGACAATGCACAAAAGTGCATTAGCAACAAGAATAATCAGCTTAAACAGACTGATAACGGCTTGGGAATTCTGGGGCCTGCGGTCACCGGTGAACCTGAAAACCTTACGGCATTAAGAACAAAACTACTCCATCGACAAAAAGATCTGCAGGGAGAAATTGCTACTTGCAAAGTTATTGCCGTAGCCAGCACTGACCTGGAACAGGAAATTGAGAAAAAGCGTGACAATCTGCACGCGCAAATACTATTACGTAAGGATCAAAATATATGGGCACAGATCAATACTTTTTCGGCTGTAGGTTCAAGCACATGGACACAGGAGAAAAATTACTGGTTTCATCACAATCACCGCTTCATTTTTGCCCAGAAAAATCTTCAGGTATCCATAGCCATTGGTCTATTTGTTTTTTTACTACTGCTGGTTGTACGCAAATCACTTCCTGAGAGTACAAAGCTAGGAACGCACCTATCGGCAGCGCAAAAAAGTCTCTATCATTACTTGCCCATTGTCGTCGGTGTTTCCGCAGCGGCACTAGCAGCACACTTTATGGGGGTCCTTTCTCCATTTGTGGATATTGTGCTGATAACCTGTGGTGGCTATGCCTTGCTGGCGATTCTGGTCACCTGGGCATTACGTCCCAGTGGAGTCGTTTTTCATCATTTCGCCTGGGGCCCGAAAACCTTACGTTCCACATTGCGTACCCTGCGTTTTGTTGCTTTTTTAGCCGCCTTTGCAGTGAGCTGGATTATCACCGCTCCACAGGATTTTCTGAACCCACAACAACAGGCTTTTTTATGGTCTGTTTATCATCTTCTAGTCATCAGCGCGGTATTCCGGCTGGTCATGGAAGCCGGGGGTAAAAGGCCCTTTAAAGCTTATCCTTTTTTGCGGATTGTTATACTGATTGCGCTGCTGGCAACAGCTCTGTTTACGTTACTGGGTTATCGCAATCTAACCAACTATCTGTTTTTTGGCCTGCTGATGTCTTTGTTAGCACTGGGTATTGGCCTGTTTATTTCCTGGGGGCTCAGTGATTTCTGGAATTACACTGCGCGTAAAGATGGTCGCTGGCAACATGTGCTGAAGCAACGTCTGGGACTCAAGGATGATCAAGCACTACCTTGGCTTGGCTGGTTCAGTGCACTGAGTCATATTGCCGTCTGGATGGGGATTGGCGCGTTCATTCTTTACGCCTGGGGGCTCACTCATACCGGCTTCTCGTTAATCTGGAAGTACTTCATTACCGGGTTTAGCGTTGGCACCTTTCATCTTCAACCTTTCCGCTGGATTATTGCCATTGGACTGCTGATCCTGCTGATTAATATCAATACATTTGTACAACGGTATCTTTCTGATAATTCCCGTATTATTGGTCATATGGAAAGCGGTGCACGTCATTCCATTCTGTCTATTGTACGTTATACAGGTTTTATTATTGCCATACTTATTGCCCTTTCAACAGCCGGTGTAGCCCTCCATAATCTCGCCATTATTGCGGGCGCACTGTCAGTGGGCATTGGTTTTGGATTACAAAATATCGTCAACAACTTTGTCTCAGGATTAATCCTGTTACTCGAACGTCCGATTCGGGTGGGTGACTGGATTCAGGTCGGCAGCACCCAAGGTTACGTAGAAAAAATGAGTATTCGTTACACGCTGATCCTCACTTTTGACCGTACCGAGGTATTCGTGCCAAATTCCGAACTCATATCTGGCCAGGTAACCAACTGGATGTATACCAACAGCGTGCTGCGCCTGATGATTCCATTTAATGTTGCCCATAGCGCGGATATTGAACTGGTCAAAGAATTGTTGGTCAAGGAAGGACAAAATCATCCGGATGTTCTGCAGGATGACCCGCGTGGAATTCCTCCGACAGCTTTGTTGCTGGATGTCAGTGAAAATGCCCTGCAGTTTTACTTGCGTGTTTATCTTGATGACTGCAACAAGAGTTTTAACGTCCAAACTGATTTGCGGGCATCGGTCGTGGAGAGCTTGTTACGTCATGATATTCGTCTGGCCCACCAGCAACAGGACGTGCACCTCATTCCCAGTCAAATTCTTCCCGTAGATAAGACTACCGGGACCATTCATGATCCACTGGTCCCAGGGAATCAGTGAATTAATAAATTATCACGATGAATCATGACCCCTTCTGCCACATCGGGATCATCTGCAATTTCCGCACTTTTTTTACCCAGACAGCGTTGCACCACGTTAGCGTCCCAATTGACCAGGCCTCGGGCAAACACATTACCATCGGGATCCTTGCAAAGTACCAGATCACCGCGATGGAAATTACCTTCCAGCGCCGTTACCCCAACCGGTAACAAACTCCCGCCATCCTGCTTTAACGCATGGACCGCGCCAGCATCCAGGTGCAGAGTCCCTCTTGCCCGCAAATGCCCGGCCAGCCATCGTTTACGCGCATCCAGTTTGGGAAGTCGGGCATGAATGAAAGTACCCAGAGCTTCGCCATCGCGAATGCGCAGTAACACATTGTCGCAGCGACCATTAGCAATAATGGTGGATGTGCCGGAACGGGCAGCACGAGTTGCTGCACGCACCTTGGCGAGCATACCGCCGGTGCCGACACCCGAACCGCCACTACCAGCAATCCGTTCCAGCATGGCGGCACCAGCATTAACTTCTGCAAGTAGTTGCGCGTTCGGATTGCTGCGCGGGTCCGCATTAAACACTCCATCCTGATCCGTCAGAATGACCAGCAAATCCGCATCCAGCAAATTGCTGACCACAGCGGCAAGCGTATCATTATCACCAAGATTGATGGCATTGTAAGAAACCGTGTCATTTTCGTTGATGATTGGCAACACATTCATTTCGAGTAAGGTCAACAAGGCAGAACGGGCATTCAGATAGCGGCGACGACTGCGCAGATCATCGTGTGTCAATAAAACCTGACCACAATGAATGGGCATTTCATTGGGGTCATCGCACTCTCGAAGAAGCTTTTCATAAGTATGAATCAAAGCAGATTGACCAACACTAGCGGCCGCCTGACGTTCCTTAAGATTCGCTGGTCGGTGCGACCAACCTAAACGCTGCACTCCGGCACTGACTGACCCTGATGAAACCAGAATGATTTCAATGCCGGAACGGCGAAGTGCAATAATTTGTCGGACCCAGCCGCCTATGGACTTTCGATCGAGGCCTCTTCCCTCATCCGTGAGAAGGCTGCTGCCTATTTTTACAACCCAACGTTGTGCTTTCGTTTGCAATAAATTCCGCGACTTATCCGGTGATTTATTTCTCATGTCCGCCTAAATTTCATCAAATATCTTTTAATTATAACATATTATTATAAAAAAATAAACATAATATGGCAATTGCAAGCTATCCACATAATTAATCCATTATTTAATCGACTATACTAATAATCCAGTCCAATATGGATGAATTATTTTTTTACCAGGAATTGAAATGCCCACTCCAGCAGCTTGAAATGACGCAGTATCGCGCGATGCCATAATAAAGCCCAGCGATAAGGCAATTGTCACGATATATCCGTCTATACCAGATAACCCCAAGAAAGCCTGCATGAATGCAGGCTGGGAAATATTTTCAGATCACTCCCACTCAATGGTGGCCGGTGGCTTGGAAGAAATATCGTAAACCACCCGATTGATACCCGATACTTCATTGATGATTCGGGTGGAAATGCGGCCCAGAACTGCGTAGGGCAAATGCGCCCAGTCCGCCGTCATCCCGTCGGACGACTCTACCGCACGCAGGGCAATGGTTTCATCATAAGTGCGGGCATCGCCCATGACCCCCACACTCCTCACGGGCAGCAAGACGGCAAAGGCCTGCCAAAGCTGATCATATAATCCAGCCTCGCGAACTTCTTCCATGACAATGCGATCCGCACGCCGCAGTATCTCCAGGCGTGACGCATCAATGGCTCCCAGACAACGAATCGCCAGACCCGGACCCGGAAAGGGTTGCCGACGAATGACTTCTTCGGGCATACCCAATTCCCGACCCAGCTCCCGGACTTCATCCTTGAATAATTCCCGGAGAGGTTCCACCAGCTGCAGATGCATGCGTTCCGGCAACCCGCCCACATTATGATGGGATTTGATGGTGGCACTGGGCCCCTTGAATGAAACCGACTCAATGACATCGGGATATAAGGTGCCCTGCGCCAGAAAATCGGCACCTTCGACCTTTTTGGCCTCTTCCTCAAAAATCTCAATGAACAAATTGCCAATAGCCTTGCGTTTTTTTTCGGGGTCCGTAACCTGATCCAACACATCCAGAAAACGTTGCCGGGCATCTATGACCTGTAATGGAATCTGAAAATAATTGCGAAAAACCGTCTGGACCTTTTCGGATTCACCGAAACGCAACAAGCCATTATCCACAAAAATACAGGTCAACTGATCGCCTATGGCGCGATGAATCAAAACCGCCGCCACCGCCGAATCCACGCCTCCAGACAGGGCCGCAATGACCTTACCCTTGCCGACCTGAGCGCGAATGGTGGCTACGGCACTGTCCACGTAGGAATGCATGGTCCATTGACCGTGACAACCGCAAACACCACGCACAAAGGCCGTGAGCATTTCTGCCCCACGCGGCGTATGGACTACTTCAAGATGAAATTGCACCCCATAAAAATGGCGAACCGGATCGCCAATAGCCGCTAAAGGCGAATTGGCACTACTGGCCAGAATCCGAAATCCGTCTGGCATTTTTTCAATGCGATCACCATGACTCATCCAGACTTCTTCCGTGGCTTCCGCGCTTTTAAAAGACAACAAAGGCCCCAAAGCTTCCTGAATCTGCAGCTGGGCGCGCCCATATTCCCGATGTTCGGCTTTGGCGACTGCGCCACCCAGCACATGAGCCATCAATTGCAGACCATAACAGATACCAAGAATCGGCAGACCCAGCGCAAATATACCCGGATCCACCATGGGGGCATCCTGATCGTGAACAGAGGCAGGCCCTCCAGACAAAATAATGCCCTGGGGTTCCCAATTCTGTATATCCGTCAGCGACATATGATGCGGATGTATTTCGCAATAAACATGCGTTTCACGCACCCGCCGGGCGATCAACTGGGTGAACTGGGAACCGAAATCGAGAATCAGAATGCGTTCTTGCATGGGTCACTCCACCCGGTAGTTAGGGGCTTCTTTGGTAATATTGACGTCGTGAACATGACTTTCACGGACGCCAGCCTGGGTGATCTTGATGAAACGGGCGCGATTGCGTAGGGCGGTCAAGTCTTCGGCACCCAGGTAGCCCATGCTGGAACGTAATCCACCCAGCAATTGATGAATCACCTGTCCAGCCGGTCCCTTGTAGGGAACCCGACCCTCCACACCCTCTGGAACCAGCTTGGGCGCTTCCGGGCTGGCATCCTGAAAATACCGGTCAGCCGACCCCTGTTGCATAGCGCCTAAAGAACCCATCCCGCGATAAGCTTTATAAGAGCGGCCCTGATAAAGTTCGATTTCTCCGGGCGCTTCATCCGTACCCGCCAGCAAACCACCGACCATCACCGAGTGGGCTCCGGCGGCCAGCGCCTTGGCAAAATCCCCCGAAAAACGGATGCCACCATCGGCAATCAGGGGTACACCGGTATTGGCCAGAGCATCTGCCACGTTACTGATAGCCGTCACCTGCGGAACACCGACACCGGCCACAATCCGGGTGGTGCAAATAGAGCCCGGCCCGATACCGACCTTCACCCCGTCTGCGCCCGCTTCCACCAGCGCCAGCGCCGCTTCACCGGTGGCAATATTGCCGCCAATGACATCCACGTCCGGGTAACGTTCCTTGATCCAGCGCACCCGATCCAGTACGCCCTGGCTGTGACCATGAGCCGTATCCACAATGATGACATCAACCCCGGCCTCAGCCAGTGCCTGCACCCGGGCATCGGTGCCCTCCCCCACACCCACGGCCGCGCCAACCAGCAGACGCCCTTGGGCATCACGACAAGCCAGGGGATGCTCAGTGGCCTTACGAATATCTTTGACCGTAATCAGACCGCGTAACTCAAAGTCCTCATTAACGACCAGAATTTTTTCAATCCGATGCTGATGCAATAGCGCCTTGGTTGCATCCAGACTGGTACCTTCCGGTACAGTAACCAACCTGTCCCTGGGTGTCATCACACTACTTACGGGCGCATCCATGCGCGTTTCAAAACGCAGATCACGGTGGGTCACAATACCTTCCAGACGCTCTCCATCCACCACCGGCACACCGGAAATGCCATGCAGAGCCATAATCTGCAGCACCTCACGGATGCTGACGTTGGCACGCGTAGTGATGGGATCCTTGATGACTCCGGCCTCAAATTTTTTGACCCGTCGCACCAAAGCCGCCTGCTGATCCGGTGACATGTTTTTATGGACGATACCAATACCACCTTCCTGCGCCAGCCCGATGGCCATGGCTGCCTCCGTCACCGTATCCATGGCAGCCGACAACAAGGGAATATTGAGGCGGATGCGTCGACTCAACTGTGTTGAAATCTGGACGTTGCGGGGGAGTACTGCAGAGTGGGCAGGTACGAGCAGGACATCATCAAAGGTCAGAGCTTCGCCGATCAGTTGCATAATGGATCACCTATAACAAGAAAGGGGCCGGGTGTGCGCATCCCAGCCCCGTGATAAAAGGCATCCCGAACTATAGCCAATGAGAAGCCATTTTTCCAGTATGTAGAATTGATTCGGAATTGACCGAAGCGGTCTGAGCCTGCTAACTTTCGCAACTAACGTCGCAGGCTGCCCATATCATAACGAAAACATGCAATGACCGTTTCCATCATCGTTCCCTGCCATAATGAATCGGGCAACCTGAAAATCCTTCATGAGCGGGTGAGTGGCATTATGGATGCCTGCGGGGAACCTTGGGAAATGGTCTGTGTCAACGATGGCAGCACCGATGACACCCTCCTCCAGCTGATCGCCCTGCACCAGCACGACCCTCGGATTCAGGTCATAGATTTGTCCCGCAACTTTGGGAAAGAAGCCGCTTTAACTGCTGGTCTGGACGCTGCCCAGGGCGATGCCGCCATTCCCCTGGATGCAGACCTGCAGGACCCTCCAGAGCTCATCCCTGAACTGATTGCCCAATGGCACGATGGTTATGATGTGGTCAACGCCGTACGCCTCTCCCGAGAGGGGGAGTCCTGGCTCAAACGCGCTTCAGCCCACTTTTTTTACCGGGTGATCAACCGGATGAGCGCCGTAGATATTCCCGCTGACACGGGTGACTTCCGGCTTTTGTCGCGTCCGGTACTGGATGCCTTGCAAAGCCTTCCAGAACGCCGTCGTTTCATGAAAGGGCTATTCGCCTGGGTAGGTTTTCGCAGTACCAACATTTACTACCACCGTGCACCACGACATAGCGGCAAAACCACCTGGAATTACTGGAAACTCTGGAATTTTGCCGTCGAAGGCATTACCTCATTCAGTCAGGTACCCCTACAATTAGCGGCTTATCTGGGTTTTATCGTCTCCGGTCTGGCTTTCCTTTATGCTTTGTGGCTGATTATCAGCACCCTCGTTTATGGAAACCCTGTCAAGGGATATCCTTCCATGATGGTCACCCTGCTGTTTTTAGGCGGAGTGCAATTGATGGCGCTTGGTGTAATAGGTGAATATCTGGGAAGGATTTACGAGGAAAGCAAGCATCGCCCTATTTATCTGATACGAAAAAAGTGGAATAAATTATGATCACACAATTCACGCAATTATAATAACATATACTTGTTGATTTTTTTCATTTTTAATACTGTTTTTCTGCATCTATTGATATTGTTTATGTCTTAACATCACCCCACGCTGCTTTTCCCCAACTTTTCAGGTACACTATCGCCGGGAACGACAGACCACCCTCGCTAGGGATCAGCCTTGGTATCTTTAAAATTTTTTATAACCAGCCAGTTAAACATTGCAGAGGCAAGTACGGATAGCTCTGCCGATGCGCCGACCCCGCTCCCCGTGCAGATTCCTGGCGCGCAGGTAACACCGCGAGCAGAACATAATATCTCCCGGAGGGATATTAGCGACGGCGCCTTGCAGGTACTGAATGGCTTGCATCGGGCGGGTTTTCAGGCCTACATGGTCGGTGGGGGGGTGCGTGATCTCCTTCTGGGTCGCGAACCCAAGGATTTTGATGTGGCCACGGACGCGCATCCGGAGCAGGTGCGCAAACTGTTTCGGCGCAATGCCCGCCTGATTGGGCGGCGCTTTATTCTGGTGCATGTTCAGTTTGGTAGTGAAATCATTGAAGTGGCGACATTCCGGGGCGGCGCTGATGGCAAAAAGAAGGATGCCAGTGAGCGCAGTGAAAGTGGACGGATTCTGGCCGACAATGTTTACGGGTCGCTGGAAGAAGATGCCCGGCGCCGGGATTTCACGGCCAATGCCTTGTATTACAACATTGCTGATCGCGGCATTCTGGATTTCTCCACAGGCATGGAAGATTTGCAGGCTGGCCTTTTACGTATTATTGGGGATCCCGAACAACGCTATCGCGAAGATCCGGTACGCATGTTGCGGGCAGTGCGCTTTGCCGCAAAACTGGGGTTCACACTCGACGAAGCCGCCCGTGCGCCCATCAGCACCTGTCGGGACTGCTTGCAGGAAGTGCCCTCTGCGCGACTTTTTGAGGAAACCCTCAAGCTGTTTTTGAATGGCAACGCCCGTTCCAGCTTTGAATTACTCCGCCAACATGGTCTGTTCGCTGCTTTATTTCCACAAGTCGACGCCCTCCTCGATACGGACAACGCCGAACCTGCCCGGATTTTATTACAGGGCGCCCTGGAAGGGACCGATCAGCGGGTTCACGATGGCAAATCCGTCACGCCGGCCTTCTTGTTTGCAGCCCTGTTCTGGCCGGTATTGCAACAACAAAGTCAGGTACTGGAGCAGCAAGGAAAACCTGCAGCCATTGCCTTGCAGCAGGCGGCCAGCGATATTCTCCAGGATTGCATGGGCCGGGTAGCTGTACCACGGCGCTTTTCCCTGCCCATGCGCGAAATCTGGGATCTCCAGGCGCGTTTTTTGCGCAGAGGCGGAAGACGTCCCCATGCGCTACTCGCCCATCCCCGCTTCCGTGCGGCCTTTGACTTCTTATTACTACGGATTCAAGCCGGAGAGATCGCTGCCGAATTAGGAAACTGGTGGGAACAATTTCAGACTGCCGATCACGAAGGTCGCCGCATCCTGATCGAAGCCGCCCGCTTAGAGGAAAACGGACAGGAAACGGCTCTCGGTCCGCTGCCCGCGACCCGCAGTCGCCGTCCCAAACGACGGCGTCGCCGTCATCCCCGTTCTGATTCTGTGGCTGCAAAAAATACAGCAGACACTGAAGAAGTGACAGACAACGACTGACGAGGTCGTACGTCTATCCGCCCCATGGAAGCAGACTCCGCAAATCTCCTCCCCTTGCTGGAAAAGCAGTGGGGAGCTGCAAGGCTGGACCATCTGCGGCAAATTGGCCGTATTGCCCAACAACTGGGCACCCCTGCCTATCTGGTTGGTGGTGCGGTCCGTGACCTGTTTTTAAAGCGCTATGCGTCCGATCTGGATGTGGCCGTAGAAGGAGATACGCGCATGCTGGCGGAAGCCTGCAAAGCGCAGATTCATGGCGCGCACTATCAGTTTCATGCCCAGTTCGGCACGGCTATTCTGGAAGACAGCCAGGGAGTTGCTCTGGATCTTGCCCAGTGCCGACTGGAGCATTACCCCGCCCCGGCTGCCCTGCCGGAAGTTCACCCCGGAAATATTCATGCCGACCTGGCGCGCCGGGACTTCACCGTCAATGCCATGGCTATCCGGCTGGATCCCCAACAGTTCGGAATCCTGCTTGATCCTTATGATGGACAGGCTGATTTACAGGCCGGTTTACTCAGAACCCTGCATTCCCGCTCGTTTCTGGATGATCCTACCCGCATATTGCGGGGATTACGCTTTGCAACACGTTTTCAGATGGATTTGGCCCCGGAATGTCATCAGCAACTCAAACAAGCCCTGCAAGCAGACATTTTTACCCAACTGAGTGGCGCACGATTGTGGCGGGAACTTCGCTACCTGTTGGAACTGGAAGCACTACCCAGTGCATTATCCCAGCTGACTGCGTGGAAACTCTGGTTTTTGCTGCGCCCAACACCACCCGCAATCAACACCATGCAGACTTTGCTGCAGCGCGGTCAGGAACAAATTCAGCGGCTGCGCGCACAGTTTCCTGATGAGCCGCTGGCCATTTTTATCCCCATGCTGACCCTCATCTGGCATGATGTACCCCTACCCGATCTTCAACACTATCTCGACCGGTGGCCGGTTCCAGACCGGGGTCGACTGCTGGCGGATCTCCAGGTCTTGCCCGGCTTGCCGGACACCCTGCTTAAGGCAAATCGTCCCAGTCAAAAGGCAAACATCTGGCAAGGTGTCTCGGTCGCGGGCATACTGGCGGCTATGGCGGTATATGCTGACAATACAACACTGGTGGACAGCGCCCGTCTTTACTTGCAGGTACAGAGACGTCTCCCGTCGCCATTCAACGGACAGGAACTGCAAACGCTGGGGCTAAAGGCCGGACCGTCTCTGGGAAAAACATTGAAATCATTGCGGGAAGCCCAACTGGATGGCGAAATCTCGAACAAGGAAAATGCGCAACAATGGTTGATCAAACAGGGCATTCTGCCTCCGAACCCGCTGTAATTGCCTGGATCAGTATTGGCAGCAATCTTGCTCAGCCCGTGCAACAGGTGCAGAAGGCCATCCAGGCTTTGGCAGAATTGCCGGATTCAAAGCTGCTATGGTGTTCGCATCTCTATCGCACGGAGCCAGTAGGCGGCGTCGAACAACCGGCGTTCATCAATGCGGTTGCCCGTTTGCAAACCCATTTGCCGGCCCAGGCCCTGATGCAGGCCCTGCAAAATCTGGAAGCCCTGGCGGGCCGACAACGCAGTGCCGAAGTGTTCTGGGGTCCACGCATTCTCGATCTGGATTTATTGAGTCATGGCAATCTGATTTCCCATGACCCTGGCCTGCGCGTACCGCATCCGCGCATGAGCGAGAGAGCCTTCGTCCTGATTCCACTCGCGGAGTTTGATCCTGCGCTGAACTTGCCAGGATGTGGATGTATTGCCGACTATCTGCCCGCCGTTGCTGACCAGTCTGTCACGCGCCTGCCCGAAGCAGCCATACCCAAGGAAACTTTACGCCCGCACCGAGCCAGCGCGTGAATCATTCGCGCATCATCAGCATTGAGGGACCCATAGGGGCCGGTAAAACGAGCTTGGCCCGTCTTCTCGCAGATCATTTTCAAGGCGAATTGATTCTTGAAAAGCCTGAAGAAAACCCCTTCCTGCCCGGCTTTTATCGGCAACCCGGCGGCGCACTGGCCACTGAGCTGCAGTTTTTACTTCAGCGCCAGACTCAGTGGCAGACTGCAGCGCTGACCAATGCCTATATCATCAGTGACTACAGCGCCCGCAAAGACGAAATATTTACGCCCCTGACACTCAATGCGGCTGAATTCCAGTTATTTCAGCAAATCAAAATGCAACTGCATTATCAAGCCACGCCCGCCGCTTTGCTGATTTTTCTGGATGCCCCCCTCGCCACACTCAAAGAGCGTATCCTGTCCCGGGCCAGAGCCTATGAACAAAATCTGGATACAGCTTATTTGGCCAAAGTCCAACAGGCATATCTGCACTGGCGCAGCAACTACACCGCGCCGTGCCTGGAAATCAATACCGCAGAACTGGATTTTGTCCATGAAGAGCGGCACAATGATAACTTGATTAAAATGGTCAAGTATCACCTGCAAGACATTTGAGGAGCACAATGCACAAGAAAATTTCCCGCTGGGTTAAAGACAAACAACAGGGCATCAAACGGGCGCTGGTAACCGCCTACGATTACCCCACGGCGCGTTTTGCAGGGGCAGCTGGCATGCACGGTGTTCTGGTCGGAGACTCTCTGGGGATGGTCGTCTGTGGGAATCATGACACGCTCAACGTCACGCTGGAGCAGATGTGCTACCACACCCGCATGGTGCGCCGTGGCGCTGGCGGATGCCTGGTATTTGCCGATCTCCCCTTTGGTACTTATGAGAAAAGCCCGGAACAGGCCTGGGAGTCGGCGGGTGAATTACTGCGTGCCGGGGCCGATGTCATCAAACTGGAAGGCGGTGCGGAAATGGCAGCGACGGTAGCTTTCTGTGCAGAACGCGGCATCAATATTTGTGCGCATATTGGCCTGACACCCCAGCGCGTTCGCCAGTGGGGCAGTTTCCAGCGCCAGGGAAACACCGATGCCGAGGCTCAGCGTCTGCATCATGAAGCCGCAGCACTCAGCACAGCCGGGGCGCGGTTTGTGGTTATGGAAGCCGTCCCCGATCAGGTCGCTGCCAAAATCAGCAGAGCCATTGATGCCGTCACCATTGGCATTGGTGCGGGGCCTGACACCGACGCTCAGGTGCTGGTAGCCCATGATGTATTGGGTTTGGAGGCAGAAAGTCCACCCTTCGCACGCCGCTATCTGGAAGCTGGAAACCTGCAGCAGAAAGCCTTCGCCCAATATGTTCAGGACGTGGTCAGCGGCAATTTTCCGCCCCGACGCCCACACTGACATGCCGGTATTCAAGGATATTGCCAGCCTGCGTCAGTGGCGCCAAAGCCTGCGCGGCACCCTCGCGTTTGTCCCCACCATGGGAAACCTGCACGACGGTCATATGGCTTTGGTCCGCCTGGCTGCCGCCCGGGCCGAACAGGTGCTGGTCAGCATTTACGTCAACCCGCTGCAGTTCGGGCCGCAGGAGGATTTCGCCCATTATCCCCGCAGTCTCGACAAGGACTTACAGCAACTCCACGCAGCGGGATGCTCCACAGTTTTCACCCCGGACGATGCATTGATGTATCCGCGTGGCAGAAAGGATCTTTCCATCATCATACCGCCCCACAGTCTGGCCAAAGTCCTTTGTGGGGCCAGTCGTCCGGGACATTTTGCCGGGGTCTGCACCGTAGTCAACAAACTCTTGCAGATGGTTCAGCCCGAAATTCTGATCCTTGGCGAAAAAGACTATCAGCAACTGCGGATTGTTCAGCAAATGGTGGCCGACATGAACATGACCACCCAGATTCTTCCTGGCCCTGTTCAAAGAGAAGCGGACGGATTGGCCTACAGCTCACGCAATGCACGGCTCAGCCCTGGCGAGCGGCAAATGGCTCCTCTGTTGGCTGCTACACTGTTCGATCTGGTCCAGCGCAGCACCCCTCAGACATCGGCTGCAGAATTGGCCCAAGCCGGTCGAGAACGTCTTGAACAAGCCGGATTTATCATGGATTATCTGGAATTACGGGACAGCGACACGCTACAGGCCGTGAATGTCGCCCAGCCCGGTGCGCGCTGGTTTGCGGCCGCGCATCTCGGGCAGACCCGGCTCATTGACAATGTTATGATTCCCTTATGAACTCACGTCTCCGCGAAATCCCCTACAACTACACCTCTTTTTCCGATGGCGAAATCGTCTCGCGCCTGATTGGCCAGGAAGCCTGGCGCATTCTCGAAGACCTGCGCGAACAACGCGTCACCGGGCGTTCAGCGCGCATGCTTTTTGAGGTGTTGGGCGATCTCTGGGTGGTAGAGCGTAATCCCTATATTCAGGATGACCTGGCCCGCGACAAGAGCCGGCGAGAAGCCCTGTGGAATGCACTGGACCATCGCCTCAACGACATCAGCGCGCGTGCCGAGGGCAATGCGCTGGTATTACGGCTATTGGCTAACACCCGGGAAGCCGTACGAACCTTCACCCGGCAGTTTGATGAAGATCTGCAACTACGCAAAAAATCGGAAAAGCGTCTTCTGAAAATTACGGCACGGGATAATGTCGATTTCAGCGCCTATGCGCGCATCGCCCATATTACCGATGCTTCCGACTGGCGGGTGGAAATTCCTTTTGTGGTGCTCTATCCCGCCGATGAATCCGAAGTGCAACGCATGGTAGCCGCCTGCCGCGAACTGGGTCTTGCCATCATTCCGCGCGGCGGCGGCACCGGCTATACCGGCGGCGCCATCCCGCTCCGGCGTCACACGGCCGTCATCAACACCGAAAAACTGGAGCAGACCTCGGCTATTGAAATGATTACGCCGGCGGGACTGAACTCCGCAGTACCCAGCATGGTCGCGGGTGCCGGCGTTGTCACCAAAGTGGTTGCCGATGCTGCCGATGCTGCTGGTCTGGTGTTCGCGGTAGATCCCACATCCATGGATGCTTCCACCATCGGCGGCAATATCGCCATGAATGCCGGAGGCAAAAAAGCGGTACTTTGGGGTACAGCCCTGGATAATTTAATCTCCTGGCGCATGGTCACCCCCGACGGTAACTGGCTGGAAGTGGAACGCCTGAACCATAACCTCGGCAAAATTCATGATCAGCCGCAGGTGGATTTCCTACTCAAACGCTTTGCTGCCGATGGCAAATCGCCATTGGGTGAGCCAGAAAAACTCACCCTGCCGGGCGCCAGCTTCCGCAAGCCTGGCCTGGGTAAAGATGTTACCGACAAATTCCTCGGCGGACTACCGGGCATTCAGAAAGAAGGCTGCGATGGCATCATCACCTCCGGACGTTTCCTGCTGCATCTCATGCCCGCCCATATCCGCACGGTTTGCCTGGAGTTTTACGGGAGCGACCTGAATGCTGCGGTGCCCGCCATCGTCGAAGTGAAATCCTTCGTGGAAAGCCAGAAAGATGTTCTGCTGACCGGATTGGAGCATCTCGACGACCGCTATCTGAAAGCCATCAAATACAGTAACAAGGCTCCCCGCCACGAGCGCCCGAAAATGCTCCTGCTGGCCGATATTGCCAGCGATGATCCTGATGCGGCCGGAGCCACGGCGGCCGCAGTCGTGCGCATTGCCAATGCCCGGGGCGGCGAAGGCTTCGTAGCCACCACACCCGAATCGCGACGGCGCTTCTGGGCCGACCGCAGCCGCACTGCCGCCATATCCGCCCACACCAACGCCTTCAAAATCAATGAAGACGTGGTGATTCCTCTGGAACAACTGGGTGCGTATACGCGCGCTGTGGAACGCATCAATATTGAACAGTCCATCAGCAGCAAATTGCGCAGCCTCGCGGCGTTGGAAGCCTATTTCAACGGCGACATGGCCGAAATCCGCAAAGCCAAAGATTACGAAGATTCCAGCGAAGATCAGGCCATTGTTGCCGCCAAAAGAGCGGCGGCCCTCGCCCTGATTGAGGATACCCGACAACGTTGGGAATCCCTGCTCAGGCTGCTCGATGACGACGCAGCCTTGCATCCCGAACTGCTGGACGCTCCGGCGGCTGCGGCGCTGCAGCCGGAAGAAACCCTCATTGACCTGCTCCTGCGCGGGGCTTTGCGGGTCAGCTATCGGGAGCGGGTAGGAAGGCCACTGGAGGCGCTATTTGCGGGAGATGCCTTTAATGCCCTGCGCGAACGGATCCGGGAAATTCACGCAGAGCACAAACGCGCCCGCTTGTTCGTCGCGCTGCACATGCATGCGGGTGATGGCAATATCCACACCAACATTCCGGTTTTATCCAGTAATCATCGCATGCTCCATGAGGCCGACGGCGTAGTGGACCGGATCATGGCCATCGCCCTGGAACTGGGCGGTGTCATTTCCGGCGAACACGGCATTGGCATTACTAAAATGCGCTGGCTGGAACCGGAAAAAATAGCCGCCTTTGCCCGCTACAAGGCCGAAGTGGACCCCGGTAATGTCTTCAATCCGGGCAAGCTGCTGGCAGGCTCAGGTCTGGACAACGCCTACACCCCCTCCCTGCAACTGGTAGAGCAGGAAGCCCTGCTCCTCGAAGCCAGCGAACTGGGCGAACTCAACCGCGAAATCAAGGATTGCCTGCGTTGCGGCAAGTGCAAACCGGTCTGCATGACCCACATTCCCCGGGCCAATCTGCTCTATTCGCCGCGCAACAAAATTCTGGCGACCGGCTTGCTGATTGAGGCCTTTTTGTACGAGGAACAAACCCGGCGCGGTGTTTCGCGGCAGCATTTTGAAGCGATGAATGATGTCGCCGATCACTGTACTACCTGCCACAAATGCATGACGCCCTGCCCGGTGGATATTGATTTCGGCAAGGTTTCCATTCATATGCGCAACATTCTCCGGGCGCGTGGTGAAAAATCCTTCAATATGGGGACCCGCCTGGCCATGAGCTACCTGAATGCCACTGAACCCGGCAAGGTGCACTTCATGCGTCAGGGGGTTCTGCAGACCATGTTCAAGGCCCAGGCACTGGCCCATGACATCGTCAAGCCCTTGCTGCCCAAGGGCCCGCCGCCGGCGACAACCGGCAAGGCCAGCATGCGTACGGAAGTCATTCATTTTTTACGCAAACCCCTGCCCACCAAAATGGGTGCCCAGACCATGCGCCAGTTACTGGCCATTGTTGATGACAAAACCGTGCCCATTATTCGGGACAGCAGCAAAGTCACGGACGACAGTGACGCCGTCTTTTATTTTCCGGGATGCGGCAGCGAGCGGCTGTTCAGTGACATCGGCTTGGCAACACTCGCCATGCTCCATCATGTTGGCGCCCAAACCGTCCTGCCTCCCGGTTATCTCTGCTGCGGTTATCCCCAGACAGCCGGGGGGCAGGAAGACAAAGGACAGGAAATTTCCGTGCGTAATCAGGTGCTTTTTCACCGGGTCGCCAACACCCTCAACTATCTGGATATAAAAACGGTAATCCTCTCCTGTGGCACTTGCATGGATCAGTTGCTGCAATATCAATTCCAGCAAATATTCCCCGGTTGCCGTCTGCTGGATATTCATGAATATCTGATGGAAAAAGGGATTGCTCTGGAAGGCGTCGCGGGCGTGCAATACCTGTATCACGACCCCTGCCATAGCCCCATGAAAACCCACAAACCCCAGGCAGTTGCCAGTCGCCTGCTGGGTCAGGAAGTGCTGGAATCGGCCCGCTGCTGTGGCGAAGCCGGAACGCTGGCCAGCAGTCGTCCCGACATTGCCACCCAGTTACGCTTCCGCAAGGAAGAAGTGCTCAAAGAAGGCGTTTTCCAGCTCACCGGCAGTGACAAAGCCGTAGACAACAATGTCCGTCTTCTGACCAGTTGCCCGGCTTGTCAGCAGGGTCTGGAACGCTACCGGGAAGATACCGGTCTGGATACAGACTACATTGTCGTGGAGCTGGCCCGTAAAATTCTCGGCAGCCAGTGGCAACAGGGCTTTATTGACGCCACCCGACAGGGAGGCATTGAGAGGGTTCTGCTTTGACGCAAGGGCCTGATCCGGTTTTCAAAAGCGCAATAGATGGCGTTCTTGATCTCCATGCCTTCCGTCCCAAGGAAGCACCTGATCTGGTTCGGGAATATTTACGCAGTTGCCGCGCTGCCGGCATTACTGAAATCCGCATCATCCACGGCAAAGGTAAAGGCGTGCTCCGTGAAACCGTACATGCCTTGCTGCGCCGGGAACCCATGGTCAAAAACTTTCGTCTGGCCAATGACCGCAGCAGTTGGGGAGCCACCCTGGTAGATATTTACCCGCCGGATGTAGCCCTGCCCGAGCGCCCGACCAGTCCCGGCAAAACAGTGGCCAGAGTCCATGCAGCCCAATCCGGCCCGGTCACCCTCCCCGGCTGGTACCGAATCCTCCAGAAAATATTTGTCCGGCGCTAAAACTCATGAACACAGCCAACACATCCGAAGAAGGCGTCACCAAATTCCTGTTGCACTGGACGCCAGCCGCCGCTTCCGATCAAGCCGAAATTACTACCTTACAGGACTGGCGTGATGTTTTTTTTGCCCGCCAGCTGATCGGTGCGGATCCACAGCGCTATGGCGGCATCGGTTTTGGTAATGTGAGCTGCCGCAGTACGCAGGGATTTCTGGTCAGCGCCACCCAAACCGGAGGGCTCCCGACCTTGAGCACGCATAATTTCTGCACCGTGACAGGCTGGGATATCCTGCGCAATGAAATCCGCGCCAGAGGACCGCAGCCACCCTCTTCCGAAGCCCTGAGCCATGCGGCCTGTTACGCCGCCCGCTCTGACATTCATTGGGTATTTCATGTGCACAGCCCGGTACTCTGGCAGGCTGCTGCCCGACTGGGCATGGTGGCCACCCCTCTGGATGCGGAGTATGGGACCCCCGCCATGGCCGAGGCCATCAGCAGCATCATCCGTAATGCTCATCTGCCGGTGTTACTGCAAATGGCGGGGCATGAAGACGGCATTATCGCCGCCGGCAATAGTGCCGCCCAGTGCGGAGCACTACTGCTGGAGGCGGTACTGCGTGCTCAGCTTTCCAGTGCCTTGCGCAAATAAAAGTCCATATCGGTCAGATTATTCAGCGCCCATTTACGGTAGTCATCCGGCAGATCAATAATTTTGACGCCTTTATGCTTACCAAAAGGCATGGTTTCGGGAATCCGGGCACGTTCACTGAACTCCCACAAGTCTTCCCAGGAAGAAGGACGCACCGCCAGAATCACCTTGTTGAGCAAAATCCGGCAAAATTTCACATCAGCCAGGGCCGAATGGGCATTTTTGAGATTATCCCGCGTTTTTTTGCGATCCTTGCTGAAATGAAACATGAGTGCCGACTGGGAGTGACTGTCCACTTCCGGCCACAGTTTGCGGGTCATGGCATAGGTGCAAATGCGTTTGACATCGGGTTTACCGATCACACCCCAGTCATAATCAATACTATGCCCTACCAGATAACCCGTATCTTCCGGCAAAGTAAAAGTCCGCGCCGAAGGACAATCCAGCAGTTCTTCTTCAAGAATATGGTGCACCGCCATGGCCCCCATCTCAATGGGCTTATCCGGGCGATAACGCTGCACAAACTGTTCTTCTACCTCCAGGGTCTTGAGATCACTGACTGCCAGCCAGGCCGCTTCGATCAGATCGGGCTCCACCCGCCCCGTGGTTTCCGTGTCAAAAATCAGTGCGCGCATGCTGGCTCCATCATCAATCCGAGAAAAGAATTGCAGGGTAATGATGTGTTCAGCAATGGGCAAGTAACAAATCGCCGATAACTGCCGGAACTTTTCGCCGCTGCCAGACTCTTAGCCCCGATCTGCTTTGTTGAAAGTTCAGCAGGACCATTGATTTATCGAACAGAAACCCCCATTCTTGAGATATACCCAAGCACGTTGCTTGTTTGAAGGAGTCCGTTAATGAATCAGGATCAGAACCCCTATCAGTTTCCCGACAGCATGAACCCCCAGGGAAGCCGTACTGGCACGTCCATTGGCGCATTGCTGGGGAAGACCTACGCGCTGCTGGCTGCGACTCTGGTCGTTTCGGCCATTGCTGCGGTTTATGGAATGAGCTCACCGTTTGCCTATGAACACCCCTTCATCCTGATGATAGGCTCTTTTGCCCTGCTGTTTGCCGTGCAGTATACCGGCGCTCACCGCAGTCCTTTTGCCATACCGCTGGTTTTCCTCTTTGCCGCCGGCATGGGCATGATGATGGGACCCGCGATTGAAATGTATCTGCGGATGCCCAACGGAGCCACCGTCATTGCCGAAGCGCTGGGCACCACGGCGGCCATGTTTATCGGTCTGTCTGCCTACGCCATGACCACCCGCCGGGATTTCAGCAACATCGGTGGATTCCTCATCACCGGACTGATTCTGGCCATTGTGGTTTCTTTATTGAACATGTTCCTGCTGCATCTGCCAGCCCTGCAACTGGCTATTGCCGGGGTTCTGGTACTGGTGTTCAGTGGACTGATTCTGTTTGACACCCAGCGTATGGTTCGCGGCGGTATTCAGGAACCGGTATTGCTGGTAGTCGGCCTGTACCTGGACATCATCAACCTGTTCATGGCCCTGCTGGAAATTTTTGGCGGCGGCAACCGAAGCTGAATTCATTCGTACCGCTTCCTGTCCGTCATCCGTAACGGGTGACGGATGTAGCCGCAGCTACTTGTCCTGCGCTATCCTCTGCCCAATATGAACATTGATTTGCACAGGCAACGCTCTCACCATGCGCTCCGCTGAACCAAGCGCTCAGCACACCCCCATGATGCAACAATATCTTGGACTGAAAGCAGAATGTCCGGATGCGCTGCTGTTTTACCGCATGGGGGATTTTTACGAACTGTTTTACGAAGATGCACAAAAAGCATCGACTTTGCTGGGTATTACACTCACCAGCCGGGGGCACAGCGCAGGAGAACCCATCCCCATGGCCGGGGTTCCGGTGCATAGCATCGATGGTTATTTAGGCAAACTGGTCGCACTCGGTGAAAGAATCGCCATCGGTGAACAAATTGGTGACCCAACCACCAGCAAAGGACCTGTCGAAAGAGCCATTGTCCGGGTATTGACCCCCGGCACCATTGTCGATGGAGGCTTGCTGGATAGTCACCAGGAGCCCCTCCTGCTGGCCATTTGTCCAGAAGGCCCACGCTGCGGCCTTGCCTGGCTGGATGCTGCCGGAGGGCGGCTGATGCTCAGGGAAATTCCCCAGACCGGCTTGGCCGACCTGCTTGCCCGGCGTCCTGTAGCTGAAATCATTCTTCCCGAAGATGCGCCACTCAAAACCAGCCTGAACAACAAACATGTCCAGGGGCTGGATAAAACCCTGTTCCAGACCCGGCGCAGTCAGGCCGTGCTGGAGCGCTATTTTGGCGAGCGCCTGGACAGTTTTGGCTGCAATGACTGGCCATTGGCCCTGCGTGCTGCAGGAGCACTTCTCCATTATGCCGAATCCCAACTACGGGGTAGCCTGGCTCAGATCCAGCACCTGCAGCCTGAACGCGCCGAAGATGAGCTGTATCTGGATGCCACCGCTTTTCGTGCGCTGGAAGTTGTTGAAAGCTTGCACGAACAGGGCCCCACCCTGCTGTCTCTGCTGCAAAAGACCCGCACCCCCATGGGTACCCGGCTTCTGAGGCGCTGGTTGTTACGTCCTTTGCGTCAGGGACCCGATTTGCTGCAGCGCCAGCAGCATGTCAGCGCACTGGTAGCCGGCCAGGGTCCAGAGCCGCTACAAAAGGCCCTGCAGGGAATCGCCGATGCCGAGCGCATTCTCACCCGTATTGCCTTGCGCAGTGCCAACCCTCGTGATCTGGCGCAATTGCGCAGTACCCTCCAGGCGCTGCCCGCCCTGCACGAAAGCCTGCAGCGCTTCGCGCAAAGTCCACTTCATGATTATCGGGAACGCATCGGGTTATTCGCAGAAACCCGCCTGCTGCTGGAAAACGCCATTGTCGATCAGCCCCCCATGACCCAAAGAGACGGGGGTTATATTCAAACGGGCTATGACACTGAACTGGATCGTTTACAGGCCCTGAGTCACAACCTTCAGGATGTCCTGCGTAATCTGGAGCAGGAAGAACGTCAGCGCACCGGCATCAGCCAGCTCAAAATTCAGTACAATCGGGTTCACGGCTTTTATATTGAAATCAGCCGCAGTTATCAGGGACCTATTCCCGACGACTACCGCCGCCGCCAGACCACCAAAAATGCCGAACGCTACATCAATGACGCCCTCAAGCTTATCGAAGATCAGGCGCTTTCTGCCGAAAGTCTGGCTCTCAGCCGGGAACGTCTGCTCTTCACAACGCTTCTGGACGCCCTGATTCCGGAAGTTGCAGCCCTGCAGAACACCATGACCGCAGTGGCGGAACTGGATGTCCTGAGCACCCTGGCTGAACGCGCCATCTCACTGAATTGGTCCGCACCGCAACTGGTGGCGGAAAACAGCCTGCACATTCTTGATGGCAGGCACCCGGTCGTCGAAGCGCAAATGGGCAGTCAGTTTGTGCCCAACGACCTTCATTTTGATGGGCAACAGCGGATGCACCTGATTACCGGCCCCAACATGGGCGGTAAATCTACCTACATGCGCCAGAGCGCACTGATCGTACTGCTCGCTCATATCGGCAGTTGGGTGCCCGCTCGCGAAGCCATTATCGGGCCTGTCGACCAGATATTCACCCGCATTGGTGCTGCCGACGATCTGGCCGGCGGACGCTCGACCTTCATGGTGGAAATGAGCGAAACCGCCCGCATACTGCATCTGGCCACCGCCCGGAGTCTGGTCATTCTCGATGAAATCGGGCGCGGCACCGCCACCTATGACGGCCTCGCCATTGCCTGGGCAACCGCCGAAGCCCTGCTCGAACGCGGAGCATTTACACTTTTTGCCACCCACTATTTTGAACTGACCGAACTGGAAAACCCGCAGCTCAGCAACCTGCATCTGGATGCTGTCGCCCAGAACGATCAGGTCATTTTTCTGCATCGTGTCGAAGCAGGGCCAGCCGCCCAGAGTTACGGCCTGGCCGTGGCCAGCCTGGCCGGCATTCCAGAAAAGGTGGTCAGCACTGCCAAGGTACGGCTGCAGTTACTTGAAAATTCGAGCTCTGCACGACCAAGCATCTTACCCAATCCGGCACCCGCACAAAATCCACCGGCGCAAATTCCCCTATTTGCAGCATCACCCCACCCCGCACTGGAACTCCTGGAGCAAATGGACCCTGACAACACCAGCCCCAGGGAAGCATTGGCCGTTTTATATCAAATGAAAGAGCTGCTATAGGCTTTCCGTAATACAGCATCGCTTGTTAGATGACTCAGTCTATCCCATCATTTTTATGGGTGGCCTATCCGGGGGCTACCCGCCAGCCAATCATCGGCTGATGGACGGACCGTTTTTGTCCATCTGCCGGTAGACTGGCGACCGGTAGTGGTTTGCGAGCAACCACATGGAACGACAATTCGGATGCAGCGCTTTGCAGAAGCCCATAGTCTTTTGTCGCTGATAGGCTGCCTGAATCCTCAGGAAGCTACCACCATTGACCATAGCCTGCAGGTTCACAGCGCTGCAGCAGCCAAAAAAGCCAGGGAAGCCGCCCACCAAAAATCTGAGCAGTCCGCAGTGCCCGATTGAAAAACATCGCGCCAGCAACATATCATCCAGTATGATCTCAACAAGCGGAGGATGATGCTGTGCAAGAACTCACCCTGACTCGTCCCGACGACTGGCATCTGCATCTGCGTGACGGGGCCAATATGGCCTCGGTGCTTCCTGACAGTGCCCGACGTTTTGGTCGGGCCATCGTCATGCCCAACCTGAAACCGCCCGTCACCACGGTGGAACTTGCCACCGCTTATCGTGACCGGATTGTTGCTGCACTAGAGCCGACATCGGAATTTCAACCCCTCATGATCCTTTATCTCACCGATAACACCACCGTGAGTGAAATCGAAAAAGCCAAATGCAGCGGTTTTGTACAGGCAGTGAAATACTATCCGGCGGGCGCAACCACCCACTCGGAAAACGGTGTCACCGACCTCAAACGCGTATACAACGTGCTGGAAGCCATGGAAAAAATGGATCTGCCGCTGCTCCTGCATGGAGAAGTGACCGATCCGGATATTGATATTTTTGATCGGGAAGCCGTATTCATAGAACGCCATCTGCTGCCCCTGACCCGCAATTTTCCGGATCTGCGCATGGTTCTCGAACATATCACCACCCGCACCGCCACCCAATTTGTTGCCGGTGCCGGAAAGCAGATAGCGGCCACCATCACCGCTCACCACCTGCTCCTCAATCGCAATGCCCTGTTTGTCGGTGGGGTTCGTCCCCACCATTACTGCCTGCCGATCCTCAAACGGGAAACCCACCGCCAGGCACTGATTCAAGCCGCTACCAGTGGTAATCCCAAATATTTTCTCGGTACGGACAGCGCCCCCCACCCACGTCAGGATAAGGAGTCGGCCTGCGGCTGTGCCGGAATTTACACCGCCCATGCAGCCATTGAACTTTATGCAGAAGTTTTTGAAGCCGCAGGCGCTCTGGACCGGCTGGAAGCCTTTGCCAGTTTTCATGGACCGGATTTCTACCAGCTCCCTCGTAATCAGGGGCACATTACTCTGGAAAAACGGGGTTGGACGGTTCCCGAAAGCTATCCCTGTGGGGTGGACACATTAATTCCTCTCCGGGCTGGAGAGGAAATATCGTGGAAATTGAGAGAATAACTAAAGGAATAATAGGTATTCATCTCGCCCTGTATTATTTACCAAAGCTAGCCTTTGTTATACGCCGGATAGTCGGTATATCCTTTTGGCCCAGTAGAATAAAAAGTGGATTGATCAGGAGCATTCAAGGGATAGCCTGCATGAATCCGATCTGGCAAATCTGGATTTGCCAGGAAGGCGGTCCCAAACGCAATGGCATCAACCATGCCAGAAGTTACAGCTTCTTTGGCTTTTCCTGGCGAGTAACCCATGTTGGCAATCAAAGCTCCACGGTAATGTTTCCGCGCTGGAGACAAAATATCCCCTGATTGATGGCCGTAAAAGTCTCCGCGCATTAAATGTAGATAAGCCAAGCCAAAATCATTTAAACGATCAGCAAGCCACGTCAGCAAGGCCACGGGATTACTATCACGCATATCGTTGAAGCTATTGAGGGGAGATAAACGCACACCGACCCGGTCGGCACCAATGGCATTAGAAACAGCCGTCAATGTTTCGAATAGCAGTCGCGCACGGTTTTCCATGCTACCACCATATATTCCAGAGCGAATATTGCTTCCATCGCGCAGAAATTCATCCAGTAAATAACCGTTTGCCGCATGCACTTCCACCATATCAAACCCGGCAGAACGGGCATTCAGCGCAGCCTGGGCAAACCCTTGGACAATAGCGGGTATTTCGTCATCCTTTAAGGCTCTCGGTTCAGTATAATTTTGCTTTCCATTTGGGGTATGTACCTCTTCACCCTTAATGGCAATGGCGCTGGGAGCCACAGGAACAGCCCCATCATTCAAATCAGGATGGCACGCTCTACCACCATGCCAAAGTTGCAGGGCAATTTTACCTCCAGCTGAATGCACGGCGTCGGTCACTAAGCGCCAACCATCAATCTGTGCGGCCGAATAAATACCCGGCTCATGCCAAAAGGCAGAATTACCAGGCAAAATCATGGTTGCCTCAGCGATGATCAACCCCGCACTGGCTCTTTGAGCGTAGTATTCTGCCATAAGCGGCGTTGGTACATGCTCGCCCTCTGCGCGGCAGCGCGTCAAAGGTGCCATAAAAATGCGATTAGCGGTGTGGATGCTGCCCAGTTGCAATGGTGAGAACAAGTCGGCCATGGATTCTCCTTGTCAGTATCAGCTTAGAGTCTTAAACACCGAAATAATACCGACTAGTCGGTCTGTTTACAAGCATCCATATTTTTGCAGATACACCATACTCACATAACTTCAAAGCAATCGCTGGCTAAACAAGTTGTGGATCAATGAGCTACCAATCCTCTGTTCAAGAATGATGGCTCGGGGAAAGATGTCGACAAAAACAACAACCGCGAGGCCAAAAATTGCTGCAAAGCCTCCCTACAACCTGCTGCGTTTATTCGAATAACTTGATCATCTGGTTTGTGACGGTTGATCTTGTTATGATGCGAGCATTGTTGATCAGACTCTCGCCACGGTAACAGCGTACGATGAAAAGATCAGCCTTTACCTTGCCCAGGTGGCGAAATCGGTAGACGCAAGGGACTTAAAATCCCTCGGTTTACACCGTGCCGGTTCGAGTCCGGCCCTGGGCACCACCTTGATTATAAAAAGTTTTTAAAAATTCAAGCACTCTTTTTTGCGCCTCAGAAACTCCCTATTTGCCTTTTCTGGACAATATCTGGACAATGGCAAAGGGTTCAGGCGCTTTTTCAGCCGTGCTTTGCCGCCGCCAAACAGTCCTCTGAACCCTTCCGGAGACAGCAATGGAGGAGGCAAACAAATGGCAGGCTTTTACGAACAGTTAGATCGGGATGGCATCCGTATCGGCTGGCAAGCCAAGATCCGGAAGAAGGGGTTTCCCGCCCAATCCAAGGTATTTCGCAACAAGGCGGACGCACAGGCCTGGGCCTCCACGGTTGAGGGAGAAATGGTGCGAGGGTTGTGGCGTGACCGGTCCCAATCAGAAAACACCACCCTGAAAGAATGTCTCGAACGCTATTTAACGGAAGTGACGCCTCACAAGAAAACGCCACATCCTGAGCAAATGCGCTTGCGCCAGTGGATGAAACGCCCTATTGCCTGCAGCTTCATGTCCGCCGTGCGCGGCATGGATGTTGCCGAAGCTGTCAAAGCGATGGAACGGGAGGGCAAAAGTGCCAACACTATCCGCCTGCATCTGGCCGTTCTCAGCCATCTTTTCAAAGTGGCCAAAACCGAATGGGGTATGGAAGCCCTCACCAATCCCGTGCAAGCCATACGCAAACCGAAGCTGCCGCAAGGTCGAGAGCGACGCCTGGAAGGCAATGAGGAAGAACGCCTACTGGAAGCCTGTCGAAAAGATGACAATCCCCACCTGTATTCTCTGGTTCAATTTGCCATAGAAACCGCCATGCGACGAGGAGAGCTTTGTAGATTGACTTGGGAAAACATTAATCTGTCTCGAAGGGTTGCGCTATTACCTGACACCAAAAACGGCAGCAAGCGCCTTGTGCCCCTCTCTACAGCCGCTTTGAAGGTGCTCAACGCCCTGCCCCATCGTCTGGAGGGACCAGTCTGGGAGACCAAACCCGATACGATTACCCAATCATTCTCCCGATGCTGCAAACTCGCCCACATTGAGGACCTATGCTTCCATGACTTGCGCCATGAAGCCACCAGTCGGCTATTTGAAAAAGGACTGAACCCGATGCAGGTGTCGGCCATCACCGGGCATAAGACTTTACAGATGTTGAAACGATATACGCATTTGAAGCCGGAGGATTTGGCGATATTGTTGGGTTAACCGCCACAATGGACAGGCCCGACACCGTACATGACTGCACAGCAGCGCGGGCCTTCTTCAGCGGAAATACTTTTGACGATCTGGATCCTACGAAGGATTTTAACTTTTGGTAAATAGACCCATGAACCCCCACGAAAACCCCATTATGGAATACCTGCACACGATTCTGGAGCGCACCGATCAGTTGCTGGAAGATGTCAGCGATCTGCGGCATCGCATGGCCAAACTGGAGCAGGCCGTACTGCAGAAAAAAAACAGAGCCACCGCCCCCCTTCAACCTCCTATCCAGCGCAACGTGGTCTCCAGTGACCCCGATCACATCCAGCGACTGGCAAAAACCTTGGAGGTTTCCGAAGCCTCCGTGTTGCTACGAATACACCGAATGCAAGATATTTTGGCCAATTCACCCGGAAAACCCCTCCCCCCTTTGGATAGGGTCGAGGCCCAATTATTAGGGCTGATTGACTAACCCATTTTACTCATTCAGTTGGTGTACTCCGAGCCATCCTTCAGTTGGATGGGTCCCACGTCAAAACCGAGATGTCTGAGTTTGATTTTTGCCGTTGGCAGCCCCTGCTCTGCAGCCTTCGCCAGCCACTGCAGGGCAATACTCGCATCTTTGGGCACCCCTTCTCCGTTCAGATAATGCCAATAAAGCAGGTCCATAGCATCCACCTCGCTTTTTTTGGCAGCGGCCTCCAGCCATGGCACCGCGATAGCGTGCTGCTGCTCGGCAGAAAAAGCGATGCCCACCAGTTTCAGCGCGGTGGCCTCTCCAGTATCCGCCTGCTGAATCCAGCCTATCAGTTCCGGCGTCAGCGCGATGCAGATGTGGGATTCGACACTGGAGAGATCTATCTGCCGGAGCATTCCGCCCGGGAGATGGTTTGCAGACATTTTCTTGCCTTGAATCACGCCAGATTCGAGCCAGTTGTGTACCGTCCGCACGGTTTTGCCCGTCAACATCGCGGTGCTTTGCGTGCTGATGAAAACGGACGAATGCTGTAGTTTATTCATAACAGCCTTGCCTGTTCCTTTCATCCCAGCATGAAGATTTGCACACAAATGATTTCATCGCAAACGCTATGAAGTCAAACCGGTTTCATGGTGGTTACGATGAAGGAAATAACAGGTGTTCATGGGAAATACGATGAAAAGGTGTTCTGTTATTATTTAACTATATACTTCAATAATGAACAGCCTAAATAAAATATATTTTTATCATAAAGTTATAAATTTTTCCGGTAAAGGAAAATTTGGCACATTTCATGCTTAGATGACCATGAGACACCGCACCCCGCGATGTCAGATGATGTTTCTTGCAAGAATTTAAGGAGTAAGACTCATGAGCATGCTAGTCAAGAAGGCGCAGGCCAGCGCCGAAGCCGGTTTCACCCTCATCGAGCTGATGATCGTCATTGCCATCATCGGCATTCTGGCGGCCATCGCCATTCCGCAGTATGAGCAGTATATCGTGACTTCAAAGGCGACCACGATTACCCAGGATTTTCATCAGGCAGTTACTCAAGCAACGGCTGCAGTTGCTGCAGCAAATGCTGGACAAACGACTAGTGCGCCAACCAACTTAGGCAATATGCCAGGTGGATTTTCTATCGCGTGGAATAGTGGCAATGCTTATACCCCTACTGATGCCAACAATGGTACCTCGATTGTGGTTGCACTCACGCAAAGTGGCGGCGGTTCAAGCGGTACAACTATAGCCGCTGCTGTTGCTCAAGCTTTATCGGCTCAGGGCATATCTGCATGCTCAGCAGGCCCCTGCCAAGCAACCATCACTGCTGACGGAGCCGCTACATACAGCGCGGCGTAATTATAACTGACTTGTTACATGTGCAGTCCTTCGGGGCTGCACCTTTCGGACAGTGCTCTGATCCCCATCTCAAAAATAATTTCAGAACCCTCTCGGAAAGGTCTTACCATGCCCAGCCCAACAACAAAACCCCAAATGAGCAGCGGCTTCACCCTCATCGAACTGATGATTGTCATTGCCATCATCGGGATTCTGGCGGCCATTGCGATACCGCAATACTTTGCGTACATCGAAACCGCCAAGGCGCAGACGGTATCGGGTAATCTGAAAATGGCGGTGGACGCAGTGACCAATGCTTTTGCAGCCAGCAACAATGATGTAACTACGGATATTTACAGCACCCTGAACGGAAAATCTGCCCATGATGTGGCCGACCCGGTGTATGGCTCAGGCACTCCGGCTTTTGTCGCAGCAACCGGTGCCCAAATGGGGCAATGCGGGCAGGTGTTGATTGATGCGACCACCATCAGCCAGGCAGGGCCACAGCAAGTCACCGTCATGGTCAGCACCACGGGCTGCAGTGGCAATCTCGGTACCGCTATTGCCCGCGCCTGCAGTGCCGAAGGATTCATTCACGCCGCGACAAGCAGCGGCGTCATCATCACCCCAAACGGAAAAGTCACCCCGTAAACTCACAGGAGAACGACCATGAACGCCCATCATCCGCAACAGCGTATCAATGAGCTCCAGCAATTGCGCCATCGCCTGCTCAGTCGTCGCGAACAGCGCGGTGCGCCCACCGCAACCATCGACATGGAGCTCAATGTGGTGCGCAGTGAATTGCAGGCCCTCTATGCCCTGCAGCGCGCTCAAAAACCCGCCAATCAGCGGATATCCGCCTCCCACGGCTTGCAAATGGCCTGATCGTCGCGGGCTGCGGCGCTTGGCGCACCGTCCTGCCTTGCAGGGCGGAAGGTCGCTGGCTGCCCATCCCCTGATCTACGGCCTTCCGCGCATGTCCCGTGATGCTCCTGATCCGCCCGCGAAAAACGGCCACTGGCGCCGGGTTTGGGTACGTCTGGGGTTGGGTGGGGGGGTGCCTTCGGGTGCTTCGTCATTTTCTGCGGCCCATACCCGCCTGCAACAATATCTGGCTTTCCACAAGGCCGTCGGGCAGGTCATGGAACGCAACTGATAGGGGCGAGCATTCTGCTGCCAGGCCCTGCGCAGCGGCCCCTCGGAGAAAGGTTCATTAAACAGCGGCCTTTGCGTCTGCCAGACCCGGAACAGCGGGCCATGGTCGGCGGGCAGGC
>NZ_JACKZA010000027.1 GCF_015100155.1 Acidithiobacillus sp. HP-2
GCGCTGCGGGGCGTGGCCATTGGTCGCAAGAATTTCTTGTTCGTGGGCAACGACGCTGGTGGTGAACGGGCCGCGTCCTTCTACAGCATCATCGAAACGTGCAAGCTTAACGGTATCGAGCCCTTCGCGTACCTCTGTGATGTCCTCGAAAAGCTCCCGACCTGGCCCAACAAAAAACTCCACGAACTCTTACCGTGGAACTGGAAAAAATCTGCATTAGCCTGATTGGCGCCGATCCGCAAGGGTGGGTTCGCTGAACGCTTACACTCAAGCAGCATTTTACCCGGGAAGACAAAGAACAGATCAGAGAAAAGGCCATACCTGCTGACTGGAGCCCTGCGAAAACGTCGCCAGTATGATCTGGAGACGACCTGGATGAAGAAGCATGGGAAAAGCAGCCATGGGTACAAGCTCTCTGTCTGTGTGGACCACAAACACAAACTCATCCGGAAATGGGTGACGGATACGGCCAGCGTCCGTGACAGTCAGCACTTTGAAACTCACGCTGAGTTGGCCACTCAGCGCCAAAGCGGACAACCTGGTTTTCGCCTGGCTGATCAGGTAAATCGCCAGAAACCAAAGGGTCAAAGGCAAACGCGTTCCTTGAAAAAGGGTTCCGGAAATCAACGAAGTCTGATGGCGACAATGGCTGCACTGAAAGGTCTTGTGCGAGCCGCCTTTCAGAACAGAATGGCGAGTACCTTCACACCGGGGGCAATGAAATCGGTCTGGCCAACGCGCCGATTCCAAGGGCGTACCGCACTGTTCCTCGGTGCCAAAACGCTGCAGAAAATCGGGGAGAGCCAAGCCTTTCTGAAACTGGACGCGGTTCATCGCCATGGGACACCTCACTGTCATAAGAATCAGTGGATTATATCAGGATAGGTTACTGTATGAAAGTACAGCTTAAACATCGTGCTAATCAGGACAAATAATATGTAAAGGTTATGTTATAAAACTTTTTTACCTCTCAACCAGGTACCCAGTGGACGAGTCTCAAGTTCAGACATCGAACCTGAAATACAATCCTCTAGCCATCCTGCCCAATGGTCCCTGGGCCCCATCCCAGGTAATAAAATAAAATCGGCCCGTTTCCCAGCGCAAAGATTGCCTGCTATCAAGCCCCTCCCCATCGCTTCAGCTCCGGCTAATGTTGCACGATAAAGCGCATCCTCGTGATCTATGCTGACGCCAGCATCCCTATGCAAAGCTAAAAAACGTTGGAGAACATGTAACATACTATGACTGGGACCCGCACCAATATCCGTAGCTAAGGCATACGCAATGTTGTATTCACGCAATTTTTCAAGAGGCATACGTCGATTACCTAATGCTTCATTGCTCGTAGGACAATGTGCAACCCAGCATCCCCGTTCGGCTAAACACCGCCACTCCGAATCTGACATTTCAATGCAGTGACCAAGCACGGTTTTTCGCCCAAGCAGCCCTGCACGATCATAAACATCAGTATAATTATCAGCTTCCGGAAATAATTTCCTCACCCATTCAACTTCTTCGCGAGACTCTGCCAAATGAGTCTGTATAATGACTCCACTATCAATAGCAATCTCACCAAGTGCCTTTAGCTGAAATTGACTTAGATTTGGAGCAAATCTAGGAGTCACGGCATAATGACGAAGATCAATATTTGACATAAACGCTTTTAAAGTATCAGAATCGTGCAAACTAAAATCAGTAAGATAATTTGGCGCATTGTTGCCCATTAAGACATTGCCGACAACCCAATCGCCACGCATTAGATCAATTGCAATCTGAGTTGCATGCGCATGAGGACTAGAATAACTTAAGCCCATAACAGTACCAGCACGCAATAAATCATCGTAAAAATTCCTAGCAGCTGAGGTAGCTAGCTCAACATCAACATAATGCGATTCTTCTGGCCAAATGGATTCCCTAAGCCAAGTAAGAAGCTCGCCAGAATACAACCCTCTTACTTTATATTGAACCCAGTGAAGATGCACGTCAACAAAACCAGGTGTTATTACACCGTTTAGTTCAATAACAGGCACATCTGGACTAGCATTCTTTAGAACATTATCAAAGCAATTAACATCTTCTATAACGCCGTTATCAATTAACAACCCACCATCCTTGTAAAAAGAGCACCTTGATGAATTTATAGGATTGACAATAGATGCTCTATAGATAACTTTATTTAAATTTTTAGAATAGTTATTCATTCAGCGGACAACGCCTAATTAGTAAATAAAATAAAAGATAACTTATCATAGTTCAATATTCCCAAATAAATGATGTAGAAAAACCCGGCACATAATTTGAGTTATATTTAAAACCCACATTTCCACCTGGTATAATCCACTGATTCTTATGACAGTGAGGTGTCCCATGGCGATGAACCGCGTGCAGTTTCAGAAAGGCTTGTCTCTCCCTGATTTTCTGCAACGTTTTGGCACCGAGGAACAGTGCGCAACGGCACTGGAATCGGCGCGTTGGCCAGACGGATTTCATTGCCCCCAGTGTGAAGGTACCCGCCATTCTGTTCTGAAAGGCGGCTCGCGCAAGACCTTTCAGTGCAGCCATTGTCGCCATCAGACTTCGTTGATTGCCGGAACCCTCTTTCAGGGAACGCGTTTGCCTTTGACCCTCTGGTTTATGGCGGTTTACATGATCAGCCAGGCGAAAACCGGGATGTCCGCATTGGCGCTGAGTCGCCAGCTCGGCGAAAGTTACCCCACAGCCTGGCGTATCCATCACAAGCTCATGCAATCCATGCTGGAAAGCGAAGCCCTCTATACGCTGCAGGGGTCTGTACAAGCCGATGATGCCTACCTGGGCGGGGAACGATCCGGCGGCAAGCCGGGACGCGGCTCCGAAAACAAGGTGCCCTTTGTCGCAGCAGTTTCGGTCGATGAACAGGAGCATCCTATCTACGCACGCTTCACCGTCATTAAAGGATTTACTGGTCTCACCATAGCAGACTGGGCGCGCACGACGCTGGATAAAAAATGTCAGGTCCTGACCGATGGTCTCCCTTGCTTCAATGGAATAGCCGATGCGGGACGGGGGCATGCGGTAATTGTCTCTGGTGGTCGCAAACCGAAGGATTTGCCTCAGTTCGGTTGGGTCAACACCGTGCTGGGCAATCTCAAAACGAGTCTTTCCGGTGCTTATCATGCCTTTAAGTTTCGGAAATATGCGCAACGTTATCTCTCCACCGTGACTTATCGCTTCAACCGCCGTTTTAATCTGGCCACCTTACCCATGAGTTTATGAGCGAATATTAGCCCTTAAAACTTGTTTTTCGAGCTACCCTTTGGTCTCAAGGCATGCCTCTGGTCAGAAAAGGAATAAGTATGCCGGCTAACTTTTCAGGTGAGGATAGTTGCGGCACATGACCAACATCAAGGGAGGCAACTTCCGCACCGGGAACTAACTGTTGCATGTATTGCTGAGCTTTAATGAGTACTGAGCGGTCATGTCTTGCTTCGATATATAGCCGCGGAATCCTACCAAATCTTTCGGGCGTTGGGTAAGCGACTAATGTGTAGCCACCTACTGGCTGTGGGGTTAGTCGATTTACTGCCCATTCGGCAATGTTCGGGGCGCAGTCATGATAAAAGGTCTCTAACGCCTTCCCCTGGGGAGCGAAATTTGTCAGACGGTCAGAAGACCAGATGAGGTGGCTAGTAATCCCGAATGGTTCCGAATTAGGTCCAGAAAATTCGTTTTGAACGTCGCGGAAGGACACGCCAGCCGGTAGCATCATTCCCGCGATGTAAACAATACGGGAAATTCTATCAGGAAATCGCTCTGCGATGGCCGTCGCGACTACACCCCCGCCAGAATGCCCTACAATCGAAACCCTCCCTTTTATACCATCAAGATGCTCGCCGATATGATCAACGTAGAGATCAATGTTTACTAATTGAGCTGGGGTGGCGTCAGTTCCATTGCCTGGCAAATCGATCGCTGTTGAGCGAATCCCAGCTCTTCTTAACAACGGCTGAAGCAGAATCCAGCACCAACTCCCCTGCCAGGCACCATGAATTAGTAACGTTTGATCAGCCATAGGTCTTTTTGTACATATTCACCAGATGATCCTCAACGGTAATAGGCGCATACCTCGGGGTCTCACCAGAAGCCAGACAGGTGGGAATGCACTTAACTACATAATCTGGATTACCGGAATAGAAGAATGGGACAGAATAGCGCTCGCGACCGGATAGATTATAAACTCGGTGCTTCGTGGATTTATAAAGATCATTAGTCCAATGAGCAAGTGCATCACCAATATTAACGACGAGCGTACCTGGAAGTGGCTCAGCCAGTATCCAATCTCCACCCCTATCATCATAGACTTGCAGGCCAGCTACAGCATCTTGTAGTAGGAAAGTAAGAGCACCCCAATCTGTGTGTTCCCCCGCGCCTTTTTGGTTGGCTGCCTCATCTGTAGGCTTAGGTGGATAATGAAGCAGACGTAGTGTCGTAAGCGGTTCCCGCATATAACTATCAAAGTAGTCTTCAGGAAGGTCAAGTGAAAGCGCAATCCCATTCAAGACCAATTCAGATAATTCAACCATGGCTTGATAGTAGTTACACATGATATTTTTAAAGAGGGGCAAATTCTCCGGCCAAACGTTGGGGCCATAAAAGCGCCCAGCTTTCACTGGTTTATCGTCCTCAGGAAGTTCACGACCAATGTAATAACCTTCTTTACTGTCCGGCAAGGTGCCCGCCTCTAATGTTTGGCCTCCAAATCTTTCATATCCACGATTACTATTCGAGTCGACCGACATTTCAAGCTTCATCTTAGCTTCAATGGGCTGGTCGAATAGCGCTCTAGTTTGCGTCATAACAGAATCAATTAGATCCAGAGGTATACCGTGGCCGGAACAATAGAAAAAACCATTTTCAGTACACGCAGCTCGAATCGCAACGCCCACCATTTTACGATCATCAAACCTAGATGAAGATAAACCTTTAACGTTTATTATGGGGAGAGTCGTGTCTTTTATTCGCCGAACAATGGGCAAGGAACTCACGAATCGCCTCCTAAAATAGCAAACTCAACTGACTGCTAAAACTCAACCTATATCAAGTCTAATTTAGCGTAGGGAAACCTTGGTATCAAAATATATAATTCGAAAATCATGGAATCCCCACGAAAATTAAAACTCCAAATTAGAGCCACATTATTTATACACTAGAAATTATAGACTAGCATCAATCTATTCTGATAAAAGTTAGGATTGCTTGATGGGTGCTCATTAGCATACGAAGCAATATCTGTTAAGTTCAACCCTTTAACACCGCTGAAACTATACGATAAAATTAAATTGTATTCATTATAGTTTTCGAAAATCGGAGTGGTTCTCATGTGCAAATGGGTAAAACGCACTTGGGTAAATAGATTTTTAATTCCATAGTAATCTACCTTTATTCCTGCTGCCGTACCAGACCCTAAATCCTGAGTACTAGTCATCACCGGCTGAGCAAAAATCGGTCCTGAATCCGTTATTGTGTCATAAGGAGTAGCCAGTCCACCATAGTTAAAGCTGTTAGGATGGGCTGGCAGATAATCGTACGCCAAAACTACCTTTCCAAAACTACTCTTTGCACCTAATTCAGCTCCATATAATTGAGAATTAACGTTTCCTAAGAAGCCTGAACTTTTACCTGCATGCATAAACTGATAACCAACAATACCTTTGTATGGTCCTTTTCCGATAGTGTTGACGCTTTGCAACATATACAACCGATTGTATTGGTAATAATTATAAAACCATAACTCACTATTCGTTTTCACAAAATTAATTCCCGGAACAAATCCCTTATATTTCAAACCAACATTAAGCAACCCATCAGATTTTTTTTGGTCATCAGGCAGGTATATTGAATAGGCGGTCTCTCTATTATAGCTTTCTTGATTAAAATATCTCCATTTATACATTCTCGCAAAATAGAATTTCAAACCATGACCAATGGTATAATCAAAGCTAACACCTTGATATGTTATTGGTAATATTCTATATCCGACGTCAGATCCGTCCCAAGGTGTATCATTTAATTCAACATCGCCTACCTTGGCATTAATGCCATATTTTTTGTATTGTACATAGGCTTGACCAAGGGTGGAAAATGATGGGCCCAAGGTTGGTGAAACCAAATTTGGATTTGAGGCATGCGTTCCAAGACCGCTTTGCCCCATGGGTTCAATAGCCAGGCTAAAACCCTTATATCGTGGGGTGCCTAAAAACAAACCACCGCCGACACTCATTGTGTATTGATCGTAAGGTGAGAAATAGTGGTTAATAGATGTCCAATCATACATAGAAACAAAACCCTTTACTGTAGAGTCTTGCAACCACTGGGGAACGGAAGCCTCACCACATAACGGAGTACTGCACACTCCACAAAAAGATCCTAGCAGAATAAGCTTTTTAAATGTTGACATTGGGTTTCTCCTTAATAACTTTTAATCAATAAATACTTGAAACAATAAACTACGTGTAAATTCAAATTGATAAGCACATAATGGCGTTTACTCTGACTTCACTATTGCTCTCCCCCAAATGGACATATCAACCATCGAAATTTTTGCTGTGCACACTCTCAGCAAATTTAGTTATTAATTAAGTCATTCCATCAATACATATCACACCTACCATTTTCCCATTCAGTTTCTAACAAGCATTAAACGAATCCTATTTGAAACTATCAAGCTTTGAGAGTCATGAATCAACGATGATCGTTTAAATTAATTAGATAGTCACCGATTTTACTTCGTGTGTATAGTGCAATTTATAGTGCTATCAATCAATAAAAACTCAACACTTTAAGTTGTATAGTGGAACCAGATTTAAAACATTAATTTTCATCGTTTTCCTGGTAAGAAGGACAAGATATGGACGGCTAATCAGAAAGTTTACGTAGTGCCGTTAAGGGCAATGTGGCATTGAATGCGATCGTTATTCCCCAAAAACCATCAACGATATTACGCAGGAGCATAAAGTACCATGGCACACGTTGGGCAATGCACGAAGAGTATTCTGGCGCCGGTAGGCACCTTAAACGTGACCGGCAACCTATAGATGCAAATCAACTCAGAACAGCTTAATTGTGAAATCAGGCGCACTTACTCGATCTGGATTTGCTTTAAAAGTTAGGTAGGGGGGATATTGATTATGACTTAGCGGACGTAGTTCCTGCTACGGTATGCTCTTAACAACCTACAAAGCTACCAAGTACGAAAGAGAAAGTGTTTTAATGGAGTTACTGAACACAGATACCTAGAAACTCCGTGTTGTAATATTGACAAACACCTAAAGTTATTAAAAGCCATTTGACAGGTGTTATTTTTAACTATTCCACGTATTTCTACTCTGTGAAAGTACGTCTGTCATTTCAACAAATTAGTAGTTCCTCTATTACCAATGTACGAATCACCACTTGACCTTTTATAAATTAGATAACTGGTTTTAATAAAGGTTAATTTATGTGTTTACTTATATGCCCAATCAATGTAGTGCATTGAGACATAAATTACCTATCTAGGGAATAACTATCATGCCAGCGATGTAACACTTGCCAGTTAATAACACTTAAAATAGAAAAAAGGGCAACACCAGTTACAGCCAACAGAAATACCGATGCAAAAAGTTGCGAAACCTCAAGATTGTATCCATCTTGCAAAATATCATAAGCAATACCTGAGTTTGCGCCAGTACTACCTGCAACAAATCCACCTACAACAGCACCAACTAATGATAATCCTGAGGAAATTCGTAGTGACCCAAGAAAATATGGTAAGGCGCTCATAAAGCGAAGATGAACTATAATTTGCGTTTTTGAGGCATCATACAGGCCAAAGACTGACAAAAGCCCTTCAGGAACGCTTTTTAATCCAAGCGTTGTATTTGAAACGATAGGGAATATTGAAATTAATAATGAAATAAAAACAAGAGACCAGAATGTATTTTTAATCAGTAGAATTATCAGCGGTGCTAAAGCAATAATTGGTGTTACTTGTACAATAATTACATAGGGAAAAACTGCATGTTCAATTTTTTTATTCATAACCATAAGTATAGAAATAAAAAGACCTAATAAAATTGACAAGGCAAATCCACATAAAGCAATTTCTATGGTAACCCATAAATTAATTAGCATGCCTTTTCCATGTAAATTTAAAGCAAAAGCTATATCTAATGGTGTGGGAAAAAGATACTTCGGAATATTGAGCAGTTGTACACCAAACTGCCATATAAAAATTACAATTATGCCTAGAACAATGGATGGGTAGAATCTTTTAAGCAGTTTTATTTTATTCATCTTTCACTCCATTTGCGCAGGGCCTGTGAAACAATGCGTACATTATTAAAATATGCATCAGAGATACGATAGTCATCGCTATTTCTCCAGAATTCAGATACTTTAGGTAATTCGACGATCTCACTTACACGTCCAGGATTAGCCTGTAGGACCAGCACCATATCACCCATATAAACAGCTTCTTGAATGCTATGCGTTACAAGAACAATGGTGACACCTAACTCCTCACGTATTCGGAGCATATCATCATTAAGTTGTTCCCTCGTAATCTCATCCAATGCACCAAATGGTTCGTCCATAAACAAAAGATTTGGTTTTGTAACGATTGCACGCGCTATAGATACACGCATTTTCATTCCACCTGACAATTCTCGTGGGAATAATTTGTCTTTTTGCTGCAAACCAACGACCTCTAAAATTTCGAACGAGGCCTTCATTGCTATAGCTTTTGGAATCCCCTGTAAACGTAATGGTAATGCCACATTTTGTAAAACATTTGCCCATGGTAGAAGATTGGCATCCTGAAACACCATGCCAAGTCTACGATCCGTTGATCCGAGAATTCTTGAATCATTGCCCCACCAACGAATCTGACCTGAGCTAGGCAATTCAATGTTAGCCATAATACGCAATAAGGTACTTTTACCCGATCCAGATGCTCCAATGATACTGATCGATTTTCCTGCAGGAATTTTTAAATCAATGTCATCGAGAACTAAATGACTTCCATAGCTTTTACTGATACCAGACAAAGAGAGAGGAATCTTAATGGAGTCAGAAAAAACTTCTCCATCAACATGAAACACCCTATGATCATTGTCTTCATGTTCACAAGGTATTGCGATGATAGGATAATCTAACACATTAACGTTCCCCATTGTTTCCTCGTATTATCATATACTATCGATTAATTCTTCATGGCTACATGAATATCCTTAATAAACTTGAGAGAAAACCCTTTTTTCCAATCCATGGTCTTAGGAACATCACCATTTTCCGCAGCCATGTTAAAAATCTTTTTCCAGCGCGCAGTCGTCATCGTACCAAGTCCATCCTTTTCCTCTGATGATCCAACTAAGAGACCGCCATCTTTCATTGTTTTTACACCATAGGCTAATTGTGATGGTGTCTGTTTTGGGTTTGCTTTCATTATTAGTGAATTTCCAGGCGCGGGATTTTTTAAATATTCTTTCCAACCGAGCATCGTTGCTTCGATGAATTTTTTGACAATCTCGGGATGTTTTTTTATCATTTCTTCAGTTGTTTGTATGGTTTCTGAATATTCTGGATAGCCATAATCTGCAAGGATATAGGTATGAAACTTCACACCTGCTTTTGCAATCATATAATCTTCTGAGCCATAGAATCCCTGCTGGGCTATATTTTTATCCGCAAGAAATGGTGCAACACTACCCGTATATACACCACGTTGATTCTCATGGTAGCCAAACTGCCGGATTGCCCAAGGCCACCAAGTATGAATTTCGTTAGAAGAAACCAAAATCTGGTATTTCGGATTAGCAAGTTGTTGTGGTTTAGTAATATCTTCATGCGCATAGATACAAGTCGGACTTTTTTGAAAAATTGTTGCGACAGTGACCAGTGGTAAACCATGAGCTGTCGCAATCAACTGATCTACTCCGTTCCCCATGTAGAACTGATACTTCCCTGCAGCAAGAAGTTGTTCACCGTTAATCTCTGGACCACCCATATCTATTTTGACATTCAATCCGAACTTTTTATACAACCCAGTAGCTACAGCCTCATAATATCCACCATGCTGCGCTTCTGCGAACCAGTTAGTTCCAAAAACAACATTTGGGTCTGCGATTGCCAGCCCTGGACATAAAATAAACATGCCAGTTGTCAATGATATTGCTTTAATCGTTTTTTTCCAAGATTTGTTGATTTTATTCAATGCAGTCATAATATTTCTCCTAAATTTATCTCATGATTGTTAAATGCCAATAATCTAAATTCAACAAACCCAATAACTATAACCAAGCACGTATCGTGCCAACTTAAACTACCAAAAACAATTCTTTATTGCCCTATTATGGGGCAAAAGTCGTCAATTTATAGTTCGCTTGCACTCTTTTGGTGATATATTCTTCCGCATAGATCGGATCATACCTCTCGCTAGCGGAAGAAATCAGAACGTCACTATTTGCCTGACAAAAAAATGCTAAGCTATATCGAGATGGAGCTGCAATTCCATCAGGTGCCTTTACCCGATGAAAGTTACTAAGCAATTGATCATCGCTCCAACGCATTAACATATCACCAATGTTACAAGTAATCCTTCCGTTTACTGCTGGAATAGGTATCCATTCTTTTTTAGTCATATCCTTTCCTGGGCATACTTGCAAACCATCTTCTCCTTCGCGTTGAAATAATAAGGTTAAACAGTCAAAATCTGTATGCGCACCTGCTCTCCACCCATTACTTTTATCGGAAGTTGAAGGGAAGTAATGTAATAAGCGAAGCGTACTCCGATAAGTTTCCTCTTCTGGATTATGCGCCTTTCTAAAAAAACCTTGTGGCAATCCTATCTTTTCTTCAAAACAAGACAATATTTGCATCCCAACCTTCCAACAAGCCTTCTCAAAGTTTAATGCCGATTCTCGAAAACCTGGTATTTGATTCTCACTTGGCCATTTCTTCCGCATCAAGGGGCGGGTTATCTGATAACTTTCTTTTTGATCCGCCCGACCGGTAGATGGTCTAAATTGTGAAAGCTTTTCCCATCCAGCGTTTTTATCTAAATAAAGTTCATTTTTAATTTCGTTCGGCAGCGCAAAGAATTTTTCTGCATAGATAAACATATTATCTATATCATTTAATGGTATACCATGATTTTCTATTTGAAAAAAACCGGTATTTACTCCAGCCTCCCACAACAACTCCGTAATTTCTTTTTTTTTCTGATCAAAGTTACTTATGTCGATTACCGGTATATTTTTCTCAGATATTACTCCTTCACAACTTCCCATAGCCTCTTCTTTTCTTAGTTCAATTAACTTTGATTTAGATATGTTCATAATTATTTCACCTTCTAGATAGTACTTTTCTTCAATAAATCCACGCCCAGTTTAGCTGAGTTCGCCAACTCCTCTAAATCGAGTCCTGGTATTTTTCCATTTTCCACAATCACTTCTCCACCAACCAGCAACGCCCTCAATGTTGCGTCACCACAAATTACAGGCGCGATAGACAAATCGTGGATACCAAAATTTCGCGGTTTATCCAACTTGTAAACTGCTAAATCCGCCTCCTTGCCAGGTTCCAGCAACCCTATGTTTCCCAATCCCAATACTTCAGCACCACCTGCTGTTCCCCAGTGAATTATATCCTCAACTGTGACACTATCCGCGCCCTCTTCACCTCTCCCTCCCGCGTACTGGGGTAATGCTTTTTGTCCAGCTCTCGCCCGAGCCATCAACCATGCAGCATGCGCTTCCTGAAGCATATCTGCCGCTTCATTTGAACCAGCACCATCTACTGCTAGAGATACGGGAACTCCCGCATTCTTTAATGCGAGCACTGGTGCAATCCCACTTGCCAAGCGTCCATTACTCTGGGGACAGTGTGCGACTCCCGTGTGCGTAGCACCAAGCAACTCTATTTCTTCCTTACTTAGTTTAACGAGGTGTGCGTACCAAACGTCTGATCCTAACCAACCTATCCTTTCCGCATATTGTATTGGTGAACAATGGTTTTTTTCCTGTGAAGCATCCTGATATATCACGGTTTCAGATAGATGGGAGTGCAAGCGCAGACCCAATGATCGTGCATGGGCAGCAGTCTCCCTTAGTTCTCCTGCATCCATGGAGAACATCACGGTTGTCGGCGCAGCCACAACACGTCGTCGGGCATCGGGTTTGGGATCGTGATAATCTCGCTGCAGCCTGCTGAGGTCATCCAAATAGTCGGTGAGGCTTTCTATGTCTGACCTCTTCTTTTCAAAATTACGTGACTGTGTTGCCCCACCACGACAGAGGACAAATCGAAGGCCTAAACGGTCAGCCTCCTCAAATAATATCCCTGCACCATCAAAATCCATTCCCGGCCAATACATGTAGTGGTGGTCGGCAACAGTCCCACACCCAGATAGAGCCAACTCAACTAATCCCACTCTAGCCGCCGTACGCAACAGATTCTCGTCGAAATGATTACGAAAACGGAAGGGAACCGCCGATAGCCAGGGAGTAAGCGTACAGTTAATTCCCTCTGGAACCCCCTTCAGCAATGACTGAGCCAGATGATGATGCGTATTTATCCAAGCGGGATAAACGACACATTCAGAAGCATCAAGCACCTTTTCGTCGGTTTCGGGAAAAAGATCGCCTATTTCGCTAATAATGCCATTTTTGATTCGGATATCGTGCCCTTGAGCCCTTGCCAATGCTCCTTGGCCGCCAGTCATGATCGCTGCAGCCCCACGAATAAGTAGTGAACTTTGCACCTTTTTTGTGTTCTTCGGTGTTTGCGACTTGTCAGCAAGATCTTTCAATGCTATTCCTTAATTTTTTCAGTGTGGTAGGTTGCATTCCGCAAAAATATCAAGACATCTGTGTTCCGATATGGTCCCAGTTTGCAATCGAAAGAAAAAGTGTTATTTTCGTGGCTAAGTGTTTCCATTAATCGAACGGTGCTCAGATGCGTCATCTCCGTCTGTTTCAATACATTGATGCGATTGTTCGTGAAGGCTCAGTGAGGCGGGCTGCTGAAAAACTCTATGTAACCGCTTCTGCTCTAGATCGGCGTTTGCATGACCTGGAGGAAGAACTTGGCACACCTATTTTCGAGCGTCACGCACGCGGAATGAACCTGACTGCTGCCGGAGAAATTTTCATAAATCACATCCGCCACCACTTAGCCGAAAGTCAGCGCGTGCAGTCTGAGATTGACCGTCTTCGAGGCATGCAGCAAGGGCAGGTAGCCATAGCCGTAAGTCCCGCACTCGTTGCGGATTTTATCCCAGATATTGTTCGAAATTATCGCCGTCAATATCCAGGCATTTCATTGTCTGTGAGCATTGTTCAACATGAAATTGCAATGCATCTCCTGTTAAACTTTGATGTTGATCTTGCAATTGTTATTGCTCCACCAAAACATCCCGACGTTTTTGATTTGGCAGTCGTGAAGCAACCCCTACTGGCCGCAATGCATGTAGATCACCCCCTATCGGAATATCCCAGACTGCGTATGAGTGATTTGATCCAGTATCCACTCATTTTGCCATCAGAGGGTTTGACGACTCGTGAGACGCTTGACGGTGTCCTACGGCCCCTCGGTCGCAATGTCAAAATTGCAGCTGAGACTAATTCCTACGAAGTTATGCTGGATTTACTCCCTGAAACAGAACAAATTGGTTTTGTACTTTCAACGGGTTTCCAACTAAACGCAATACCGAATTCGATCGTTTACCGTCCCATCATTGCCCAAGATCTCCATCCTGTTCCCATCATATGCGCACAACTACGCAATCGCGGTCTTTCTGTTGCTGCGGCAAAGTTCTCCGAATTAATAATTCAAGGGATGGAAAATATGAACTGAGATTCCATTTCCCTAAAATATTTGATCTAATGTCATATAGCAGAAGGACTTCATATCGCCTACGGTGGCGATGTTGCCGGTTGCCGTGAGCAGTCCCACGCTGGGAATCGCCATCAATCGCTTCACCGCTTCCTGATCTTTCTTCCACAGCGCCAAACACTTTTCGATATCCGCAATATCCTTGTCCATCTGTTCAAGCCGTTTTAATTGCTGGCGAACAGTGTCCAGGAACATGGGCGATAGGAATTCTTCCAGATCGGCCAATGCATCCGGCACTTCTTTCAGGCCCTTCTGCCGACCTTGCGGCAGATCGGCACCAAATTCATAGAGCAAGCCCCGGATCTGATTCACCTGCATCGTCCGGACCTTGATGAGTTGCTCCCGGATACGGTGGAGCGACAGGACGAATTGCTGCTCTTCACTCTTGACCGCCACAAAGCGCATATCGGGCCGCTGTACGGTTTCCCAGATGGCTGCCGCATCCGCTGCATCGTTTTTGTTGGTCTTCACGAAAGGGCGCACAAATTGTGCTGCTACCAGACGGACCTCATGACCGAGCTTGCGTAATTCCCGGCCCCAATAATGCGCACTCCCACAGGCTTCCATGGCCACGATGCCCGGTTGCCGATTGGCGAAAAACTCCAGAAGTGCCCGACGCTTCATCTGTTTGCGATGAATCTCACCGGTCTCCATGTCTACCCAGTGCAGCTGCATGACCCTTTTTGCCAAATCCAGTCCATAAGTTGTAACCTGCATGACGAGTCCTCCTTGTCCTTACCGTGGATAAATTTCCACCTTGGCACCTTGATGCCGTCCGGATCAAGCGGGGACTCCTTTCTGAAGCGCCCCGCTGCCGGTCCTGTAGGGGGAGGCATCCATGCCATCTATCATGGTCTGCACCGCCGCCGGAATAGCCTTCTGCGGGTGTTTTTCTGCTTCACCCATCGGGTGAACCTCCATCATCAGGAAAAACCTCATCCTATCAGATGGATAAGGTCATTTCAGCAGGGGAAACTGCGGTTTTTAGGATAAGTCCCCGATAGGGGATCCGTAAACCCCCCGCCTTTAGGCGGCGGATAAGTTCGGTGGTATAACCCAGCTATGGAATCTTATAAAAGTGGTAGTCACACGGTTTGGGATTGTAAGTATCACCTAGTCTGGACGACGAAGTACCGATATCAGGTATTGGCCGGGGATGTAGGGCTACGATGTCGGGAATTGCTGCGAGAGATAGCGCGTAGTAAGGAAATGGTGATTTATGCGGGGTCGATTAATAGGGACCATGTACATCTATTGATAGGGATACCACCGAATCTATCGGTATCCAAGGCGGTACAGTATTTGAAAGGGAAGAGCTCGCATCGGTTGCTGACGGAGTATGCGAAGTTACGCAAGAGATACTGGGGCCAACATTTGTGGGGGCGAGGCTATTGGGTCGCGAGTAGTGGGAATGTAACAGATGAGGTTTGGCAGGAGTACATCAAGAATCAAACCCCACCAGATCCAGACGATGACTTTCATGTCGTGTAGCGACAGCCGTCGGCCTCAGTGCCGACTGATCCGGCTTTCAGCCGTAACCTGAAGCCACCGGCTTTTAGCCGGTGGAGTATTCACACATTAGCTGCTGTTGAAGCTGCCTGAATGATGAGGACTGGATGCGCGGATTACCCATTGGGGCCAGGGCAATAGCCCACTAACAGGCCGGATACATGTTTGCAGTCGATCCCAACCAATATTTACGGCATCTTGCAAAACCGGAGAGGTTCATAGATGTCTAAACTTCAGTATTTTTATTAAAATAATTTTTTTCTCCTGACCTCATGCCGTACTGAGGATGCACCATAAGCGTGCGCAGCGCATATCGATGGTGCAAAGAATTCAATCCTTCTATTGTCGATTTTTATCTCCGTTGTAACTTTGATTTTTATTTAAAATAGAAAATATTCATAAATTCAATATGTTAATTGGTCTGAGATTATGCCTTTTACTTGAATTCCCCACAATCTACGCATCTGGCACAGTCATTGCTGATGAGCTCTTGTATACCAGACGGAGCACCAGATGCGAAACCTTAATCAATCCTATATTACCCTCTCAGCATGGCGTGATCTTTTTCGTGCTGATTTTCAGTCAGGTGTCGAGCAGCTCAAGCAACATGTTGCGGGCCTGGATGCTTCTGAGTCCGTCTGGATCAGCTTGATTAGTCCAGAAGTGCTTGAAACTGAACTGGCAAGGATTGCCACTTTGCCGGTCGATGCGCCATTAAGGGGCGTCCCCTTTGCGGTCAAAGACAACATTGATGTTGCAGCCTGGCCCACCACTGCGGCCTGCCGCGAGTTTACTTATACGGCATCAGCGGATGCGGGCGTCATTGAGCGCTTGCGCGCCGCCGGTGCCATTGTTATCGGTAAAACCAATCTGGATCAGTTTGCGACGGGGTTGGTGGGTACCCGCTCACCCTGGGGGCCAGTCGCCAATGCCTTTAATCCCGAGTATGTCTCCGGTGGCTCCAGCTCCGGTTCTGCGGTTGCTGTCGCCAAAGGCTATGTTGCTTTCGCCTTGGGGACAGACACGGCAGGGTCAGGGCGTGTCCCGGCGGGTTTTAATAATCTCATCGGGCTTAAACCTACCCGAGGGCGGCTGAGTACCCGGGGTGTGGTACCGGCATGTGCTTCTCTGGATTGCGTCAGTATTCTTGCAATGACGATTGACGATGCTACAGCAGTTCTTCATACCGCCACCGGGTATGATGCCAATGATATCTGGTCTCGACCAACGCCCGCTTCTTCTGCAGTCTCCCCCCAGGTTTTTGGGATCCCCGACCAAAGCGAGTGGCATGGAGATCAGCTTCAGGCCGATGCCTGGCAGGTTGCGTTGGGAAAAGCGCGTGCGGCTGGGCTGCAGCTGGTGCCACTGGATTTCAGCCCGCTGTATGAACTGGCCTCGCTGCTCTATTCAGGACCCTGGGTCGCGGAGCGCACGGTGGCGGTGGGCGACTTTATTGACCAGCATCCAGGCGTCGCCAATCCTGTTGTCGAGGGCATTATTCGGGGAGGGGCGCAATTTAGTGCTGTAGATACTTTCAAGGCCCAGTATCAACGCCAGGGACTGCTGCGCAAAATAGCGGCTATTTTTGCGCAAGTCGATGCGCTGCTGGTCCCGACAACGCCGGCCTTCCCGACGATTGCCGAGGTGGAAGCCGGTCCCGTCGGGAAAAATGCGCAGCTGGGTCGCTATACCAATTTCGTGAATCTCGCAGATTTGTGCGCACTGGCGCTTCCGGCTGGATTCCGTGCCGATGGCTTACCTTTCGGCATTACCCTCATCGCTCCGGCCTTTCAGGATGAAGCGTTGCTGGCTTTTGCCAGGCAGTGGCAGGACCTCATGCCCTGGAAACTGGGTATCTCGGATATTCCCGCCCCCGTCAGTGAGTTGATGGTGCCAGCAACAGCCCAGGACGGCGCCATTACTGTGGCCGTCGTGGGTGCCCATCTGCGCGGCCAACCGCTCAATCACCAATTGCTCAGTCTGGGAGCCACTTTTCTGGAGAGCACCTATACCGCAGCCAATTATCGTCTGTTTGCCCTGAAAGACAGCGTTCCGCCCAAACCGGGACTGATGCGTTGCGATCAGGCTGTCAGAGAGGCGGGGATCGAAGTGGAGTTATGGTCCCTGAACGACACGGGACTCGGGCAGTTCATGCGCGGAATCCCGGCGCCTCTGGGAATCGGGACCATTACCCTTCGCGATGGACGCCGCGTGAAGGGGTTCATCTGTGAAGGCATCGCCCAGAACGATGCAAAAGACATCACTCATCTGGGTGGCTGGCGGGCATATCTCAGTTCCCTCCCTGCAAACAACAAAGAGCCTGACCATGGCTGACCTGTTTCGAAAGGTGCTGATCGCCAATCGGGGTGAGATTGCCGTACGCATACAACGAACCCTGCGCAAACTGGGTATTGCCAGTGTCGCGGTGTATTCCGAAGCCGACCGACACGCCCGCCATGTGCTGGACGCGGATACCGCTGTGGGTTTGGGCGGTAATACGCCCGCAGAAAGCTATCTCCAGGCTGATCGCATTCTCAATATTGCGTTACGTACAGGTGCGGAAGCGATCATTCCCGGCTACGGATTCCTGAGTGAAAATGCGGCGTTTGCCGAAAGCTGTGAACAGGCGGGCATCGCTTTTGTGGGGCCGACACCGCAGCAGATTCGTCAGTTTGGCCTCAAGCATACCGCCCGCGAAATCGCCATCAAGGCAGGGGTACCTCTGGCACCGGGCACGGAATTGCTGCGCGATATAGAACAGGCCTGCCAGGAAGCAGAACGCATTACCTACCCCGTCATGCTGAAAAGTACCGCCGGAGGCGGGGGGATTGGTTTGACGCGTTGCGCGGATGAGGCGTCACTGCGCCAGGCTTTTGAATCTGTGCAGCGACTGGGACAAAATTTCTTTGCCAATTCCGGGGTATTTTTAGAGCGATTTGTAGCGCAGGCACGCCACGTAGAAGTGCAGATTTTTGGCGATGGACTGGGCAAAGTGTTGGCCTTGGGTGATCGTGATTGTTCATTGCAACGTCGCAATCAGAAAGTCATAGAAGAAACGCCTGCGCCAGATTTGCCTGCTGCAACACGTGCCGCCTTATTTGCCGCAGCCGAGCGTTTAGGGCAAAGCGTCGCCTACCGCAGCGCGGGTACCGTGGAGTTTATGTACGAAGCGGAACGGGATGCGTTCTACTTTCTGGAGGTGAATACCCGCTTACAAGTGGAACATCCCATTACCGAAATGGTGACCGGGATAGACTTGATCGAATGGATGCTCCAGACAGCCGCAGGAGATCCGCCGGTATTGGCTCACCGTCCCAAGGCCCAAGGGGTAGCCATTGAAGCCCGCCTCTATGCGGAAGATCCCCTCAAGGATTTTCAGCCGTCTCCCGGCACATTAACCGAAGTGGTTTTTCCGGAAGATATCCGTGTCGATAGCTATGTAGAAAGCGGTTCTGAAATTTCCAGTTTCTATGACCCGATGATTGCCAAAATCATTGTGCATGGTCAGGACCGGCAAGAGGCCGTAGCCAAGTTGCAAAATGCCCTGACACAAACACGGATCGCCGGCATTGTCAGCAATCTGGATTATTTGCGGCAAATATCGCGGGCGCCCTTGTTGGTCGACGCGCAATTATCGACCACCGCGCTGAGTACCTTTACTTTTCATCCTCGAGTAGCGGAAATAATGGACGGCGGTACTTACAGTACCATTCAGGATATCCCCGGCCGGGTCGGGTACTGGCATATTGGGGTACCGCCCTCCGGTCCCATGGATGATTATGCTTTCGCCTTGGCGAACCGTCTGTTAGGCAATCCGGCAGATGCTGCTGGCTTGGAATGCACGCTGGTAGGGGCAAAAATCCGGTTTCATGCAGAGACGCAGATCGCGTTGACCGGTGCGGATCTGAACGCCACCCTGGATGGCCAGGCCATAAAATCCTGGCAGAGCATTACCGTGCGCGCCGGACAAATTCTGGATATGGGACGCATGACGGCGGGTTGTCGTGCTTACCTGGCGGTGACAGGTGGGTTTGACGTGCCTGCCTATCTCGGCAGCCGGAGCACCTTTGCCTTGGGCCAGTTTGGTGGTCATGGTGGCAGACCCATCCGCAGTGGTGATGAGCTGCCCCTCGGCGTACCGACAGCCACTGCAGCTCCGGCGGCTTCGATTCCGGCAGAATTGATCCCAAGCTTCACAGGCCACTGGACTATTGGGGTGTTGTATGGTCCGCATGGAGCACCAGATTTTTTTCAGCCGGAATTCATCCAGCAGTTTTTTGCAACTGACTGGGAAGTGCATTACAACTCCAATCGTCTCGGCATTCGCCTGATCGGACCGCGCCCAACATGGGCCAGATCTGACGGTGGAGAGGCTGGACTGCATCCTTCCAATATTCACGATACGGAATATGCGATTGGTGCCATCAATTTTACCGGTGATATGCCGGTAATTTTGGGGAAGGACGGGCCAAGTCTGGGCGGTTTCGTTTGTCCCGCCACCATTGCCAAGGCTGAGCTGTGGAAAGTGGGCCAACTCAAACCGGGTGATCGTATCCGTTTTGTTCCCCTGGATTTTGACACGGCCCTGCGTCTGGAACAGCTTCAGGAAAGTGTCATTCAGACCATGGCTTTGCCAGCGGGATTTCACCTGATGAACTCACCGGCTTGTAAGCTTGAGGAGGCGATACTGGGCCGTCATCAGGCACAGCCAGAATCTCCGGCCGTCGTTTATCGTCAGGCCGGTGATCATTATGTATTGCTTGAGTATGGCGATAACGTGCTGGATTTGCGCCTGCGCTTTCGGGTACATGCCTTGATGGAGGCGCTGAACGCACGCAACGAACCCGGAATTGAGGAGCTTTCACCGGGCGTACGTTCGCTGCAAATCCGTTATGACAGTCAGGTCATCCCTCAGTCACAGTTGATTGCTGTTTTGCAGGAAACCGAAAATCGCCTGCCATCCATTCAGAGTATGCAGGTACCGGGCCGCATCGTGCATCTGCCGTTGGCTTTTGAAGATAGTGCGACCCTGGAGGCGGTCAGTCGTTATCGTCAATCCGTACGCGATACCGCACCATGGTTGCCCAACAATGTGGAATTCATTCGCCGCATGAACGGGCTGGATGCGGTGCAAGAGGTGGTGGATACCATTTATGATGCCTCGTATCTGGTACTGGGTCTGGGGGATGTTTACCTCGGCGCACCCTGCGCTGTACCTGTTGATCCACGTCACCGTTTGCGGACTTCCAAATATAATCCGGCACGCACCTTTACGGCGGAAGGTACGGTAGGAATAGGCGGCGTGTACATGTGCATTTATGGCATGGACTCTCCAGGTGGGTATCAACTGGTGGGCCGCACCTTGCCCATCTGGAATACCTATTTGCGCAACCCACAATTTGCCCAGGGCAAACCCTGGCTACTCCGGTTTTTTGATCAGGTGCGCTTCTATCCGGTGAGCGAAGACGAACTCATCCAGCATAGAGAGGCATTCCGATATGGGACTTACCAGATAAACTTTGAAGAAACCATTTTTGATTTGGGTACTTATGAGCAATTTCTGGCAGATAACGCGTCGGATATTGCCCAGTTTCAGTCCCGGCAGGATGAGGCGTTTGCAGCAGAGGTGACCCTGTGGTCCGAACAGGATCTGCAAATGGAAGAGGTGACCGGGGTCTCTCCAGACCAAACCCGGGAACTGGATGAATTTGAAACCTCTGTGCCGGCCGATATGACCAGTAGCGTCTGGAAATACCTGGTAGAACCGGGTAGTTCCGTCCAGGCCGGAGAACCACTGGTTATTCTGGAAGCCATGAAAATGGAGTTCACCATTCATGCCCCTTGTTCCGGTGTGGTCAGCGCACATTGTTGTAAACCCGGGGAGCTCGTGAGCTATGGCGTGCCATTGCTCATTCTGGATACCCGGGAGCACTAACCCATGAATAAAAAGGCGCCCATACCGTTAGGCATCGCTTCTAATCGTGCGGATGAAACGTATCTGCGATTAAAAGACGAGCTTTTTAATTTTTATCTGTTACCCGGCGATTATTTTAGTGAAAACGAAATTGCCGCGCGGATGGCAGTGAGTCGCACACCGGTTCGTGAAGCCCTGTTCCGGCTGCAACGGGAAGGCTATGTGCGCGTTATGCCCAGAGTGGGCTGGCAAGTACGCCCGCTCGATTTTGATAAATTTGATCAACTGTATGAAATACGGATTCTTTTAGAAGAGTCTTCGCTACAACGCTTGGTACGCAAAGAAAATATCTCGAACATAAAAATGCTCATGGCCACTTGGTGTTGTTTACCCGATGAACGAGAAAGTGATGCCAAAGCCGTCTGGTTGCAGGATGAACAATTTCATGCCGGCTTGGTCGAGGCCGGTGGCAACGCAGAGATGTCCCGCATTCATCAGGACGTGATGGAGCGTTTGCGGATTATTCGTCGTCTGGATTTTACGAAAGCCCAGAGAGTAAACGCCACCTACGAAGAACATGCGGCGATCCTGGGGCAAATTCAGCGGGGCAGAATCGGTGAAGCGCAACGACTATTAAGATCACACATAGAAGCGAGCCGATTGGAAGTGCATAAAATTACGTTGAGCATGCTGTATGAGGCCAGGCTGGAAAAAAACAGGGCGTATTGAACAGGTGTGTATTTAAAAATAGTACCAATATTTTTTTAATTCATCGGTAAGGAGATGGCGGTTAGCTCTATATAGACAAATAAATATCAGTTTTAATCAGATTAAGGAGAGCAAAATGGCAACAACAGTAAGCAAAAGTCCCGAAACGCGGGCAAAACGAATTTTTGGAGGGTTGGTCAACAATCCTGTTCTTGAAGATTATTCTCTGCGCTATGCACCATCCGGATTTCGTAAATGGTCGGAGTATGGCGTGGCGATGGCTGCCTTGGGTAGCATTGCCTATATGGCTGATCTCGCTATCGGCGGCTCTTTGGCTATTCAGTATGGATTCACCAATGCTCTATGGGGAATTTTAACCGCTGCACTGATTATTTTTCTCACGGGAATACCCATTGCCTATTATTCATCCAAATATAATGTGGATGTCGATCTGCTGACCCGAGGTGCCGGTTTTGGGTATTTGGGTTCCACCATCACCTCCGTTATTTATGCTTCATTTACGTTTATATTTTTTGCCCTTGAAGGTTCGGTGATGTCTCAGGCATTTACCCTCTTTTTAGGCATCCCCATAGCGCTCTCCTACATTATCTCCTCTCTGATCATTATCCCTTTGGTGTTGTTTGGAATGACGGCGCTATCGGTGGTCCAGAAATGGACGAACCCCATTTGGATCGGGCTGTTTGTCATCCCTATTGCTGCCATTCTGATCAAGGACCCCCAAACCGTCGCTTCTTGGGTACAATTTGCGGGCAAATCTCCCAGTGGTGCAGGATTCAATCCCCTGCTGTGGGGGAGTGCTGCCGGAATCGCACTTTCATTGATTGCTCAGATTGGAGAGCAGGCTGATTATTTACGCTTTATGCCTAAGATCAATCCGGTAAAAAAATGGAAGTGGTGGTTTGCCGTCCTGGCTGCTGGTCCAGGTTGGGTGATTTTGGGGGCAACCAAGCAGCTCATGGGTTCCTTTCTTTCTTCGATTGCCGCAACCCATGGTACGCCACTGGCGAACGCCAATGAGCCCATTCATATGTACATTGCGGGTTTTGGCTATGCCTTCCCGGCAGTTGCGTTGATTCTGGCCGCTATCTTTATTTTCATGTCACAAATCAAAATTAATGTGACAAATGCCTATTCCGGATCACTTTCCTGGTCGAATTTCTTTTCACGCCTGACGCACCGCCATCCTGGACGTGTGATTTATATCTTCCTGAACGTAGGTATTGCTCTTGCGCTGATGGAAGGCAATATGTTCTCTGTTTTGGGCACAATCCTTGGTTTTTACTCTAATGTAGCTGTAGCTTGGATTGGTGCGATTGTGGCTGATCTGGTCATCAACAAACCACTGCTGAAGTTGAGTCCATCGTATATTGAATTCAAAAGAGCGCATCTCTACAACTTTAATCCGGTAGGCTTCGGAGCGATGGTGATTGCTTCCATTGTTTCTGTAGCTGCATTTTTTGGGACATTTGGACCCTGGGGAGAGTCGTTCAGTGCCTTTATTGCACTTTTCCTCGCTTTTAGTCTTTCTCCTGTTATTGCGATTCTGACCAAAGGGAAATATTACATTGCCAGAGATCCACATTATCACGCCGGCACACACCACGATGTGCTTAACTGTACGACCTGTGGATTTGAGTATGAAAAAGAAGATATGGCTTGTTGCCCAGCCCATGATGGTCCTATCTGTTCTTTATGCTGTTCATTAGATAAGGAGTGTCATGATATGTGTAAAACAGTCGGAAGTATAAAGGATGTTCCTGTGAAGTGTTCTTGAGCTAATTAATGGGTATGTTGAGTGTGGGATGTAAATCAGCGATATGTTGAACTTTATTACTAGGAGAAATAACATGTTTTTTTCGAAAAAATCCGTTTTAATTATGGGCGGCGTCTTATCAGCCATTTCTTGCCGGGCTCATGCGGATGGTTTTTCCATTCCCCCGCCGCTCAAATTCAATGCTGGCCCATTGGGCGAGTTGAATGTCCAGGGTGTCGCATCCGCCATGGGATTCGCATAGACCAATCCTTCTGCTCCCGGTGCTGGCTTGAATAGTAAGAATTTAGGTGCGGCTATCACCAATGGGCTGGTGATGATTAACAAATCCAGTGGGTTAATCCAATTTAACCTTATTGCGGGTGCTTACAATAATCTAATTATTGATCGACCACCTTCTCTTTTATAATATTGTGAGTAAATGGTACTGCAATCGAATGAATATTGAACGTAGTTTTCCCTAGACAATCCAGCCTCCACAATAGTCGCGGCAATCAAGTGCATTACACGACAGATGATTAGTCAAATCCCATTTGAGCATTCTGGCCGAACATGATCGCTAGGTTTTACCGAGATACCACTATTCATCGGTTACGTCGTGAGGTATTGACAAAAGTGCCATAACTCATCCGACCATTGACTGCTACATAGACCTAAAACATCCAGTACAGATCTTTCGCATACCAAAGCCTCCACAAATATTTAGGATAAGTCATTCGCGCAAATGACTTGAAAAAAACCAAAACATTGAACGAATAATCCAGAATAAACCGTTGAGTTTTTGTTTGATTAATGATGCAAAAAAAACACTAGTAAAAAAATTGAATTTAAGCATAATAAAAAAAGTTAATAATTGCATTGGAGCTAAACATGGACATAAATGAGCACACATCAGGAAAGGTAAAACAAGATGATAAACTAGGTATTTTTAAGTTATCCATGATCTGGGCAGGATTTCCATTTATACTAGCAATAACAATTACTGGGTCAGTTTTTGCTATAAATTCAACGCCTAGCACTGCAGCATTAGCAATAATATTAGGAAGCTTAATAATGTTCATTTATGTTGGTATGCTGGGCGAGATCGGCTGGAAGGAAGGCAGATCTTTTGCTCAAATAGCGGAAGCAATATTTGGACGAGAAGGTTATAAACTAATAGCTGGATTATTATCAGTATTGGTATTAGGTTGGTTCACAATTAATACGGCTATGCCTGCAGAAATAATGGCTGCATCATTCCATCTACCATATTGGTCAATTTCAGTACTTTTAGGAGCAATATTTGTTTTAATTACAGTGTACGGAATAAAAGGTATGAATTTAATTTCTAGTATATCAGTACCATTTTTTATTGTTTTAATGCTTATCGCATTTATCATAATAATGTCACACAATCCAAGTGGAAACATCGTACATGCGCATGTTGGAGATAAGGCTATGACCTTCTCAGAAGTGCTTGCAGGTGTTCTAGCTTCATTCGCAGATAGCGGCACCCTCGCCCCAGATTTTAATCGATGGGCTAAGGATCGTAAAACCTCCTGGATTTCAGTTTTTTCAGCTTTTCCGATTGGATTTGGAGTTGCAATGATTGCAGGTGTTCTTTTTACAGTATTATTGTCAGATAAGGGATTGGTTTTTGATAAACCATTTCAGACATCAAATCCAATAGGTTACATGATCTTAACTGGTGGCGGTGCCCTTACTTTTGCAGTATTGGTAGCCGCAATAAATCAAGGTTCAAATGCAACACATTGTTTATATAACAGTGGTGTTGGTTTTTCAAAGCTTTTTGGTAAAAGATATGTTTTCACAACTTCAGTAATAGGTGTACTTGGAATTATAATCGCAGCCACTGGAGTATGGGCTTTGCTGATAGATTGGCTTAAAATTATAGGGGTGTTAGTACCGCCAATTGGTGCTGTAATTATTGTTTCATACTATACTGGAATTTATAATAAGCATAGCGGCCAATCATTCTTAGATGGAAATAAAAAATGGCATAAATATCCATGGATAGCGTTAATAATAGGTTGGATTTCTGGATTTATTGTTAACTTTACATTATTAGGTACAATTATACCTGTGCCGGTTGCGTCTTTCTTTGTTTCATTAATAATAATTTACTTTGCTTCTAAAAAGATAAGAAAAAATTCTCTTAAAAACAGCATGGCATAGGAGTTAGAATGATGAAGACTAAGCTTACTGTTACAGCAGATCCATATGTTTGGCCGTTTGATGGATATGTAGATAAAAAAAATGTAGGATTTATAATAATTGATATGCAATTTGATTTTTGTGGTAAAGGAGGTTATATTGATTCAATGGGTTACGATATAGAGCTAACTAGGGCAGTAATTAATCCAATAAGAAGAACGTTGGAAACAATCAGAGAAGTTGGTGATATTCTTGTTTTTCATACACGTGAAGGCCATAGGCCAGAATTAGTAGATTTGCCAAAAAACAAATTCTGGAGAAGTAAAAACGTTTGTCCAGGTATTGGAGAGCACGGTCCATGCGGAAGAATTCTTGTTAGAGGAGAACAAGGATGGAACATTATTCCAGAATTGGCTCCTATTAACGGAGAAATAATTATAGATAAACCAGGTAAAGGAAGCTTTTATGCTACAGATCTAGAACATATCCTTCGAACACAGGGAATCTCACACCTCATATTGGCTGGCATAACAACAGATGTTTGCGTTCATACAACGATGAGAGAAGCAAATGATAGAGGATTTGAATGCCTTTTACTTAAAGATTGTTGTGCTGCAACTGAGAAGAATCATCATGATGCAGCGATAAGCATGATTAATATGCAAGGGGGTATGTTCGGCGCAACGACTGATTCAATCAATCTTATAAAGGCATTAAAAAATATCTGTTAGTCATTTTCTGTTGGGCTATATTATTATATGTATCCTTTTTTTTCTGTAAAACAAAATAGCTTGAATTGTGTTATAGGTGTGGTTTTTAAATTCTACAAAAAAATATTTTTAATAATAAGATTTCTGTGAACTATACTGATCTACAACGCACAAAAATATAAACTCTAAGAATAACAAACTAAGAGGATATCGAAATGGCTCTGTGCTTATGACTATGCAATCATCCGCACCCCAACGTTTGGGAAAAGCCGATTGGACTATACATCTGCTCTCGGCAACTTCCGGAGGAGCAGACATCGTTGCCTTTCTCAAATTTCATATGGTCTTTACATCGGCTATGACCGGTAATCTGGCACTATTTGGCATTGCCGTGGGTGAGGGGCACCTGCTTTCGTCTACCCATTCTCTTGCAGCTCTTCTGGGGTTTATAGCTGGAATTATACTCGGGACTCTCTGGAAAGAACACTTGCACGCATTACGCATATTGCTCTGTTTAGAAGCCGCTTTTCTGGTAATTTATGCGGTGACATGGCTTAATGCAGGATTTCCTTATAATGGTGCATGGCTCTATGTCCTGATTATGGCGTCTGCGCTGAGCATGGGGTTGCAAAGTGTGGCTGCAAGATTGATTAATGTCGCCGGAGTGCCCTCTGTTGTGTTCACGAATACCTTAACCAGCATTGTCATTACCTTTACTGAAAACTTTCGTAGAAAAAGTGCCTTTCCCTTTGCCTGGAGGCAACAGCTAGCTGCGCTCTTTGCTTATCTGGTAGGCGCGATTTTATTTTCCATTTTTCTTTTCCATATTCCTATTCTCGCCATGATTTTGCCTTTTTATCTGGTTGTTATAGCTTTGTTTACACACTGGACAAGTACAAATAATCCTTCTGGCGGATGAATTTTGACTCTATTATGACACTTAAATGTAATACCGTTTAGATAGATAATTTTCTGTCAGAATAACCGCCATGTTTTGTTTCTGGGGAGACATGGCAATGGCACGTACCAAAGCACAATTACCTGTGGGCGCTCGTCTGGCCGATTATCTGACGGTGGGCTATCTGGCGATGCGCTGTCCCATCGGAAAAGTTCGGGAGACCTTGGTGCAACAAGGCTTGGAAGTCAGCGCCGTCGGGGGTTGCCCCACGACGTCCTGATTTATTTTGTCCTGGCGATGGTCCTCTATGCCAACGTCGCCTACGAGGAGGTTCTCCGTTTGGTGATTGAGCGGTTACGGCCCCTACTCGGAGAGGAGGGCTTGACGCAGGCCACCGTCAGCAAGGGGGCCATCTCCCAGGCACGCGGCCGTGTCGGTGCGGGTCCGCTGAAGGCGTTGTATCAAGAGCAGGTCCAACCGCATGGCCCGGCAGAGATGCCCGGCCTGTTCTATCGCGGCCTACGGATTATGGCCATTGACGGCTCCACCCTGGACATGCCGGATGAAGCCGCCAATGCGGAGTGCTATGGCTACCCCCCTTCTTCTCGGGGTGCGTCGGCTTTTCCCAAGCTCCGTTTTGTCGCCATGGCCGAATGTGGGACGCACACCTTGTGCTATGCAGAACCGGGTCCGTACGACCAGGGGGAGCGAGATCTGGCCTTGTCAGTCATGGCGCATGCGGATTCCAGCATGCTGGTGACCGCCGACCGAGGGTTTTATGGCTACGCTTTCTGGAAGCACTCCCTCGCCACGGGTGCCCGTCTGCTGTTTCGACTGAGTAGCGTCGTGCAATTGCCCCGAGAAGAAGCCCTGCCCGACGGGTCGTATCTCAGCACCATTTACCCCAGTTCTGCAGACCGAAAAAAACAGCGCCATGGCATCCGGGTGCGGGTTATCGAATATACCTTGAAGGGCATCCCCGATGCTGAGCCGGTTTACCGCCTGATCACCAGTTGGTTGGACCCCATTGAGGCGCCCGCCCTGGAATTGGCCGCCCTGTATCACCAGCGCTGGACCATCGAATCCAGTTTCGATGAGCTCAAGACCCATCTGGCAGAGCGCAGGGTCGTACTGCGCAGCAAGCGACCGGAGTTAGTGGAGCAGGAGTTCTATGCACTCCTGTTGGTCCATGCAGCTATCCGCCACCTGATGACCGAAGCCGCAGCGCAAACCGGTCAGGCCGCGCAGGATCTGTCCTTCATCCATGCGGTGCGCGTCCTGCATCGCCGTCTTCCCGCTGTCGGCGCTCTTCTCCCCTCGGGGTAGGTCTGCCTGGTTGCAGAGATGTAATGGATGCCTCCCCCTACAGGACCGGCAGCGGGGCGCTTCAGAAGGGAGTCCCCGCTTGATCCGGACGGCATCAAGGTGCCAAGGTGGAAATTTATCCACGGTAAGGACAAGGAGGACTCGTCATGCAGGTTACAACTTATGGACTGGATTTGGCAAAAAGGGTCATGCAGCTGCACTGGGTAGACATGGAGACCGGTGAGATTCATCGCAAACAGATGAAGCGTCGGTCACTTCTGGAGTTTTTCGCCAATCGGCAACCGGGCATCGTGGCCATGGAAGCCTGTGGGAGTGCGCATTATTGGGGCCGGGAATTACGCAATCTCGGTCATGAGGTCCATCTGGTAGCAGCACAATTTGTGCGCCCTTTCGTGAAGACCAACAAAAACGATGCAGCGGATGCGGCAGCCATCTGGGAAACCGTACAGCGTCCCGATATGCGCTTTGTGGCGGTCAAGAGTGAAGAGCAGCAATTCGTCCTGTCGCTCCACCGTATCCGGGAGCAACTCATCAAGGTCCGGACGATGCAGGTGAATCAGATCCGGGGCTTGCTCTATGAATTTGGTGCCGATCTGCCGCAAGGTCGGCAGAAGGGCCTGAAAG
>NZ_JACKZA010000035.1 GCF_015100155.1 Acidithiobacillus sp. HP-2
CTCCATGCTCCTGGCACTTCACACGAGGTACACGGGCATGGAGATAGGCTTCATGCTGGAAGAAATCCATGTGCCGCCAGGTATGGTCACGGGTATCATGTACCGGACACTCCTCACCACAGACGGAGCAAGCAAAGCGACTACCTTTGGGAAAGTTGATGTGCAGATCCAGGCGTTTCTCCTCCACCGTGAAAGTCACATGATCCACCAACCACGGCGGAACCAATCCTAACGCGAGAGAAAACAGCTCTTCAGGGACCATCAGCTAACTCCTATTCAGGGCACGACCGCTCCACAGCATTCTACCCCCTACCCACTCAATCTGACGAAGAGCCGCCAGTTTTTCGAACTGCCCCAAATAGATTTCAACTTCTCAACGCACAAAAGTGACGCACAGCTCTCCAAATTTAGGCATTTATAGCACCAAAAAAGTGCAGCACCCTCATTTTATGGTAAAAATCGATCGTAAAATTTCAATTCGTACATAAATAAGTTAAATTACTCATTATGTTACATAAATATCGTAGATTGGCATAATATTTGCTGTTCGGATCTGTTGCAATAACATGACATAAACTTACCAATGGAGTCCTCCATGAAACAATCTTTGCGTTCTCGACTTCTTCTTACAGGATTACTTTCTGCAACCATCGCATCCGCAGGGTATGCTCATGCATCTGGTTTTTCCATTCCAGCGCCTTTGAAAATCGACGCTGGCCCCATTGGCAAAGTCAACGTGCAGGGGGTCGTATCCGGTATGGGGTTTTTGCAAAGCAACCCTTCTGGTTCAGGGCTAAATGGCAAAAATGCCGGAGCAGATATTACCAGCGGCTTAATCAATATAAGCAAATCAACCGGGTTGATCCAATTCAACTTAACAGCTGGTGCCTATAACTTTCCATCTTTAGGTGAACCTTTTAGCTCTACCAGTTCTACTATCAGCGATTTTGGTGCACTACCCTTAGCCTATGTGACTATTGCCCCCTTGAGCAATTTCTCGGTAAGTATTGGAAAACTTCCAAGTCTCTTGGGATATACCGGAACATTCACCTACGAGCGCATGAACATAGAAGGTGGCTTTCCCTGGTATTTGCAAACAACTGTGAGCCGTGGCGTACAAGTCAACTACAATATGGGTCCAGTTTCCGCTTCCGTGTCCTGGAATGATGGCTATTATACAAATCGCTACAATGTAGTATCTGGATTGGTCACCTACGCCATCAATTCTGATAATTCCTTATCTATCTATGGCATGGGTAATACTGGGCATACTGGCAGCATCACTAGCACAACACGTTACTCGCCTAATGGCTATGTCAATGGTGAACTTGCCCTAGATAATAGTCAGATGTATGGCGCTTACTACACATATACAGGATCTGATTTTACGATCACTCCTGAAGTACAGTACATTCACACTCCTAAGAGCGTCTCATTAGGAACAACAAAAAGTTCTTCTAACATCAGTGCCATGATCCACGGGGCTTACGATATCAGTAGTCACTGGTCAATAGCTGCCGGCGTAGACTATGAACATTCCAGTCAATCCGAAACAAATGGTTTCTATTTCGGCTATGGTCCAGGATCCAGTGCGTTGGGTGTCATGATCACACCCACCTATACAAACGATGGATATTTTATTCGTGATGAATTGTCCTATGTGCGTCTAAGCAATTACACTACCGGTTTTGGTAATGATAACAGACCAGACCAGATCCGGGATATTCTTGAAACCGGCTTCTGGTTCTAAAGTGATTCGTGTCTATGAACTTTTCTCATCGTTCATTGGCTAATTCCAATTAGTGTTATAAACGGTGATAATGTGTCACGCTTTCAAGGAGGATTACGTCATGGCGCGTCCAGCGAGTGGAATAGAGCAAGTGGTGGTAGCATGAGAGTTTTATTGCATAGGCGGAGACCGCTGAAGAATTGCGGCGCGCGCAGGCGGTACTGCTGCCTCTGGCATAGATGAATTCGTGCTTATCCGGTTGTCACAGACACCTACCAGATGTGGTAGTGGGGCGTGATTTTTTGGAACTCTAGTTTAATGTGAAAGAAATGGGATTACGGGCACTGAAGTCCCTGGCCTGTGAGGACCATTTTACGGGATCTGAAAGCGGTTATGCTGGATCGGGCAGGAATCAATCCGAACTTGATCAGCTTTTTGATCCAGCGTGCGGCATTACGTTGTACGCTCAAGGCTTCATAATCGGTGGCGGCGTCCCGGTAATATGTGCCGCGAGAGAGCATGAAGTAGATGATGCGCAGCATTTTGTGGGCCAAGGCGATAATGGATCGTTTATGACCTCGGCGCACGACCAGGTTCTGGAATTTGGCGCGCAGGGCGCATTGGGTGCGACTGGCGGCATGGGCGCATTCGCACAAGACGCGGCGCACGTAAGGATTCCCTTTCCGGGTGCGACCACTTTTGCGCTTACCGGCCGATTCGTTGTTGCCCGGACACAGACCGGCCCACGACGCCAGGCGATCGGCACTCCCGAAGGCCTTCATATCGTCCCCGATTTCCACCAGCAATAAGGCAGCAACTATGGTATCCACCCCGGGCAAGGTCTACAGCAAGGCCAGCGCATGCTGTTGCGGGGCCAAACCGTCCAGCAAGTAATCCTCGAAGCGCACGATCTGCGCTTCGAGGACTTCGATATGGTACATCGTTTCGCCCAGCGCTCGATATACCGGGTACTTTGTCCCTCTCTATTTTGGCGGGCCACCGTCGCTATGCCGACGTCATTACACCTCTAAATTGATCAAATCTGGCTGATATATACATCTATTTCAGGGTGGTCATGTCAATGACAAAACGATATTTCACGTCGCTTTTCAGCATTCTTTCATAGGCCGTATTGATATAGTCCATGGGAATTATTTCAATATCCGAACCAATTCCATGTTCTGCACAGAAATCGAGCATTTCCTGGGTTTCACGAATACCGCCAATGAGCGAGCCCGCCAATTGACACCGCTTGTATATCAGGTTGAATACTTCCGGAGAAGGATGGGCCTCTGCAGGAATGCCCACCAACGTCATGGTACCATCCCGCTTCAACAGGCTCAGAAAGGCATCCAGATTGTGGGAAGCGGCCACCGTATTGAGGATAAAATCAAAACTGTTGGCCTGCTCAGCCATCTGTTTGGGATCCGTGGAAATGCAGACCTCATCCGCACCCAGACGTTTACCATCTTCGATTTTACCGGGCGAGGTCGTAAATAAAACGACATGAGCCCCCATCGCATGGGCCAGCTTGACGCCCATATGACCCAATCCACCCAAACCGACAATACCCACTTTTTTACCTGGCCCCACCTGCCAATGACGTAACGGTGAGTAAGTGGTGATGCCCGCACACAGCAAGGGGGCCACACTGGCCAGATTTTTCTCGTCATGGAGGACTTTCAGTACAAAAGACTCCTTGACGACCACACTCTGGGAATAACCCCCAAACGTATTCTCCCCGCCAAATACCGGGCCATTATAAGTTAAGGTAAAACCATTCTCGCAATATTGTTCTTCACCATCATCACAGGCGCTGCAATGTCCGCAACTATCCACCATACAACCTACACCTGCTAAATCACCCACTTTGAAATTTTTGACCTGATCACCTACGGTCACCACCCTGCCGACAATTTCATGACCTGGCACTGAGGGATAAATGGTGTTTTTCCATTCATTACGGGCAGTATGTAAATCGGAATGGCAGACACCGCAGTAAAGAATCTCAATTTTGACATCATCCGGACCCGGCTGACGTCTTTCAATTTCGTACGGGGCTAAAGGGCTGGTGGATGATTGGGCTGCATAGGCTTTCGTCACGGTATCTCCTTATCGTACATATATACATATATAAAATCCAGACATGCTAGATCATCATTCTACTAATTTAAAATATAGAGGACTCTGAATTAATTTGTACTTTACTCTCCACCAACTCAATTTTATATCCATCAGGATCTTCTATAAATGCTATCACCTTAGTTCCATGCTTCATTGGGCCTGCATCACGGACAACTTTGCTGCCGAGCTTTTTTATCCGTAAGCATTCCTGTTTTGCATCGTCAACCTCAATAGCAATATGACCATAAGCTGAACCTAAATTATATGCACTTATATCCCAATTAAAAGTGAGTTCTATGGAACATCCTAGAGTTTCATCATTATAGCCAAGGAAGACCAAGGTGAATCTGCCATCAGGGTATTCATTTCTTCTCAATATTTTCATGCCAAGTAAATTAACATAAAAATTAATTGATTTTTCTAAGTCAGAAACTCTAATCATGGTATGCAAAACACGCATTGTAAATTTCTCCAATAACCTAAAATCATGTATCAGGGTATTTTAATGGTAATTAGACGCAGAATGAAGTTATTATGACCATTACTCATAATTTGGCTCATTACGGGCACACTAATGCTCTGATAGGATCAATTTTGGGAAAAATGTGTTTGTGTATCCAGGACGCATCAAGATTTTTTTGGATACGTTTGGCAGGGATCCAGTCAGCGGGCATGGTCTCTTTTCTTTGATCTGCCCCCCCTCGCGCCAGATAACCGTGCTGCAGAATTTGTTGCTCTACCGCCGCAAACAGGGCTTCGGCACCGGTTACCCCGATGTGGTTCTCAAAATGCCAGATCGTCGTGCGATCAGGCAGGCGAGCGGCATCCAGCAGGCCACAAAAACGTTGATAGCTGTGGCAATCCAAAATCTGGTATTCCATCTGTTCATCCGAGAAATTGTACGGGCGTTTCAATACCAAGATCCGCACCATGACCTCTGTGGGATAAGGCGGGTAGCCACCCTGGGGACTCACTGGTCGAGGATCCGCACCATCCACCTGTGATGCCAGTGCCGCAAAGTCGATGCAAGAGCAAAAGCGCAAGAGAAGATCATCTATTCGATAAGGTTTATATTGTTCAAGGTCTGTTGGAATCAGACGACTTTTAATTGCAATTTTTTTTGTCTTCATCTATCCTGTCCACTTGATGTTCAAATTTTTTAATGGGTATGCTTTTTAATCGAGTATCACTTTTAAAACATATCGCTATACCGTTCTATTTCCCATGTTGATATTGAGCGATGATACTCTTCCCACTCTTCTCTCTTGTATTTTACAAATTCGTCACGAAGATCTTTACCTATTGCTTTTTCTACAAATGGATCCTCAGCAAAATATTCTATAGCCTCTTTCAATGTCTGAGGGAGGAACGCTATACCACGCTCATTCCTTTCTAAATCAGAGATTTCATATAAGTTGTCATCATTTGCCATCCCTGGATCTAGCTTTTCTTCAATTCCTTCAAGTCCTGCAGCTAAAACCAATGCCGTAGCTAGATACGGATTCATTGCTCCATCAGCATTTCGTGACTCACAACGTCCACCACCGGATGGAATTCGAATAGAATTCGTACGATTGTTGGAGCCATAGGAATTAAAAACAGGAGCCCATGAAAAATAATTAGTCGAGCTTCTCTTAACTAACCTCTTGTAACTATTTACGGTCGGGGCGAGAACTGCACACAACGCCTTACCATGCTTTAAAACTCCTGCAATAAAATTATAGCCAACTGTAGACATTCCTATTCCCTGAGGGTCTTCATTAGAATCACACTGGAAAATATTATTTTTAGTATTGATATCATATAAGGACATATTAAGATGGGCTCCATTACCCGTTTTATCCGCAAATGGTTTAGGCATCATTGTTGAAAATAATCCGAGATCATTAGCATATTTCTTTGCCATCATCCTAAAAAATATAAATCTATCACATGTGGTAAGTGCGTCGGAATATTTAAAATCAAATTCGAATTGTCCATTTGCATCCTCATGATCAAATGAGTACAAATCCCAACCTAAAGTTTGAATTGAAGATGCCATCCTGTCCAGCCATGAAAAGCTACCTAAAAAACTATTAATATCATAACATGGCTTTTTAAGTTTATCATTTTTGTCATGCAAATTAAGTAATCCAGATTCACTTTTCTCAAGTAAGAAAACTTCGCACTCAATACCTGTGTTCATTCCATAACCAAGTTTCTCAGCTTTTGCAAGCTGATTTTTAAGAGCAACTCTAGTATTCAATTCATATGGGCTTCCACGAAATAAGTTGTCGGATGGAAACCAAACAAGTTTTTTATCCCATGGAACTTCTATCATGCGATTTAGGTCTGGTATAGATACAATCTCATCGTCATTTGGAGCCTGTCCAAGGCCGTCTAAGGCATATCCTGTGTATCTTTCTGAACCATCATTCATGTTCCTGAGATGCTCAAGTGGGACTACTTTTCCTTTAGGGGTTCCGTGTATATCAACATAAGCAGATATACAATATTTAACCCCCTTATTATTTAATTCCTGAATCAATTTGGATACATTATCTACGTTGCTCATATGTTACTCCATAAGTTAAAATAAAAATATTATGAATAATTTATCCTTGTAGTGGGGGACTTTCAGTCATGCCTTTTCTGATTATTTTTGCGAGATCACAAATCATCCAATCAAATAATTCCTCACCTTTTTCTCTGGTGGCCGCACTAGGTTTCCCTGTAACACCATTTATGCTCGTTTTATTTACGGGATGAGAGAATACTTTATCTATCGTTCGATCTTGATCGTCTGATGAATCTATTAATGAATGAGAAACGAGTTCGTCTGCAATTTTTAATATTATGGATGTCTCAGCATCATTAGCGTGCCAGTCATCACCATCTTTAATATGCATGTCATTAACTCTTTGGCTAATCCTGGAGGTGTCAATTAGACCTATCATATAATCGTCAAATTCTGATCTTAATATCTCCAGTGCACAACGTAATGGCGCATTATTAGTTACATGACCATTTATAATAAAAAGTCGTCTTACTCCACTAAAATATGCCCATCGTCCTATCTCAGTAATGAATTCGATCAAAACTACTGGACTAACAGCAATTGTTGAAGGCCATTTTTTGCTGTGGCCAATCGAGCAACCATAAGGTATAAGTGGAAGAACTGGAACTCCAGTAATATCAGAAACACTTTCACAAAGCTTAGAGACAATCACTGAATCTACCCCACATCCAAGATGTGGTCCATGCTGTTCAGTAGCTCCTACAGGAAGCATTGCTGTTCCATTTGACTTCTCTAGGCAGCCAACAATATCTTTATAACTTATATTTTGCCAAAGCATTAATAAATACCTTTTTATGATAATTAATTATAAAAATCAGGAAATGATTTTAATTTATGGAAGAAATTAAAATCATGGCTAGGCCATAGATATGCATGTTCTCTTTTTGATATTTCCTTAAGATTTTGTATGCTACTTATAGCGGTTTGATATTGATCATTCCAGCATAGTCCGGGAGCTATCTCTTCTTTTATGTTCTCCTCAAGATCAGCGGCATCACCACAAATAATTATTGGTTTACCCTTGGGCAATTCAATATGTAATGACATATGACCAGCAGTATGCCCAGGCGTTGATATTGCTTGTACTCCATCAGTAACGTTGTAATCACCATCCATTATTATCATCTTCCCGGACGTTAGTCGTGATATATCGTCAGAAAAGTAAACCGGTGTCATATTATCTCTTACGGATAAAATTTCTTTTTTCTGTATATGTATATCAGAATTTAGAAAGTCACCGATTCCTCCGACATGGTCATAGTGCAAATGTCCAATAAATATTAGATCGATATCACTAGGGCGTATACCAAGTCTATCAAGATAACTTGGTATACGTTGCTCCTGTGTCATTTGCGGTGGGCCATATGGGAAATCATTACTCTGAAAATATGTCTCAGATTTAATTACTTTATTATAGTCACAACCAACATCATAAAGAATTCGTCCGTTTTTTGTTTCGATAAGATAAGCTAAAATTGGTGCGGTTATAATTGTCCCAAACCCGTTGTTATGGGTTGACCATGACTTATCATATTTTTGAGTGCCCGTTAAAAGTGGTCTTACTGATAACACATCTGTCATAATTCACCCTACATATGTATCGCATGAAATAAACTGTTAAAAACAGTCAATATAAATATTTTAGCATTAACTGAGTTACAAAAAAACGGTTAACTTATTGTTACCTGATAATAATAATATCTTTTATAGTTGTGTTGTACAAGATATCATAATACAAAAAGGAAGAAATAATTTGTGCCATAAAATTCTTATAAGCATCAATAGCTGATTACATTTACAATAAATAACAAAACTACATTTGATGTTTATTTTTTGCTATCAACGTGACATGCAATCAGACAAGAAGCTATGAAACCTAAAAATTTGTCTTTCTGTGGGGAATAACCTTGATTTATCAGAAGCTGTGGTTATTTTATTTCGTATGCTACTATATACAGAGGCATTTATCTCCATATCTTCATTGTGAAACGATTCGAAAAGATTTATAGCCTTCTTTAGGCGCTCGTCGTAGTCATTATGACTCTTGTTTTTATTGCTTATCATAATTAATGTCGTCACCTCGCATTCACTGACATTTTTTGGAAGAACCCTGATCCAATATATACTATCCGGAAATGTTGCTATTAGAAATGCAGGGTACGCAACATACACCCATTGCTGGCAATTATCGTTTTCTAAAGGTAGGTTCTCTATTTTTTCGAATGGAAATATATCGGACTTTTCTTCTGTGTTTCTTTTATATTCTTCACCATATGGTGCTTTTGTTCTAACAAAGCTTTTATTGAATATATCTATCGTGGTGTCTTTTGATGGGAAGGCATATTCTAGAGTGTTTGAATGCGCTCCTATGTGGTGATAAAACTCAGCCCAATTCTCGACCATCACTTTCCAATTAAATTCTCCATTCCAGGTTCGCGAATACACGACCTCCATCTCATCAGCATGCCACGGAGATATTAAATCACTTAGGTTATTATAGGCACTACTCAAAGGTTCTGCATTTCCATCAATATTAACGAAGACAAAACCGTTCCATAATTCAGTCTTAAAATTAATCAAGCCATTTTCTGTGTGCGAGAAATTCCTTACACCCTCTGATTGTGGAGCGTATTTTAATCCACCAGATAAGTTAAAAACCCATGAATGATATGGACATGTTATTGATTTACGATTTTCCATGCATTTTGAAGCCAATAGATCCGCGCCTCTATGAGTACATACTCTAGACAAACATTTTATCTCGTCATTATCGTTTACCAGCAAGAATTTCTCACTGTATATATTAAATGGCAACATATCTCCATTATTAGGTAACTGTGATCTGTGTGCTATCGGAAGCCAAGATGCTGCCAAAACCTTTTTAAACTCAAGACTGGTGTATTCTTCATCGTAATATATTTCACGTGGCGGCATTTCAGATTCGTTCTCATCTTTACTCATTACTCGTGCATATTCTTTTAATAATAAATCTAGGTAATCACTTTTCATGTAATCGTCCCTCAATAATGTCACTTCATAAAAAATATGCTATGGCCATCGTATAATGGATCTCTCACGAGCAAGCATCAATCACTTCAAAAAACATGCAACTAACGTGCCACGCAACTCTAGTGCTTAATGTCTTATATTTCTATGTAATCTCTGGCTTCTCAATTGTCGCTATTCCGTGCGCACCATATTGGGGCCCCACCACTGTGCGTTTGCACCACAAGACTGCGCACTCACTCGCGATCGCATAATTCCGTCGATAAAACTAGTTATGCTCCCTAATTTCGCGATGTAGTAAGGCGAAGGCAGGTTCGGCGTCTGTCAAGGTAGTTGTCGCGTCACCCATTTCTTAAGTAACCTTTTTATCCTGCCGCTGCGGGTTCAGATCTACCGCACCGACGGGTGTCCAATTGCGTGTGTGGCCTGACCAGCGCGCTGGGTTTCTCGCCTTGGCCGCCTCATAGAGGTCATGGTGCCTCGTCAGCAGTGCATGATCCTCGCCCCGATGGCGCTGGGCGGGGGTGACGAAGCGAATGCGGCTGTGACGATGCTCATGGTTGTACCAGGCGATGAAGTCACGCACCCAGATCCGGGCAGCTTCAAGGCTTGCAAAGCCGCTTTCCGGCCACTGTGGGCAGTATTTCAGCGTCCGGAACAGCGACTCTGAATACGGGTTGTCATTGCTGACCCGTGGTCGGCCACGGGATGGCGTGATCCCCAGATCATAAAGCTTGGGT
>NZ_JACKZA010000031.1 GCF_015100155.1 Acidithiobacillus sp. HP-2
CACGAATGCCGACCTGCTCCAAGGCTGCATAGGGGCTTTTCCAGTAAATCCCAGTACTCTCCATGACCACTGCATCCGGCTGCCAGGTCGCACACCAATCCGCCAAGGCCCGACGGTCTTTCTTGAAGCCGCCAAATTGACGGCGCTCTACCTCCACAGTGCCATCCGGGTTGCCTATGATGGCACAGGCCGTGACTTGTGCCTGATGAATATCCAGGCCGATCACACGTTGAAAAATGGGTTTCAGTTCCATTGGCTTTCCTCTCCATCTATACTGAAAACGTGGGAGGCAACGGATGCCGATGCCGAATCAACCTGCCTGCAGCAAGCCACAGGCGGTCCTCTTAATGTGCGCTCTCATGGAGGCAATCCGGGGTACGAGTCGGTCCGGCGGGTCACGTTAGAAACGGGATCAAGTCACCAAAATTTCGCGCGATCTCAATCCGCCGCCACCCGCTCCCATTCTCTTTCATTCTCCGGGGTGGCGCGAGTCGCAATGGACGTTAGAACAACAGGCGAGGGACAACGGAGCAAAAAGCACCCACGGCAACTGCCGTTTTTAGGTTTATGCAAGACGCCATCATTCAGGGCTGTCCGTCGGCCTGATAAATGGCATGAGGACTGATGAAGCGGCTCAGGCGCTGGGCGAGGCTGGCGGCAAGCGGGACGCCCTTATCCAGCGCCTCGGAGTTCAGCAGGATGACAATGGTATCTTTACTTTTAGGAGCGTAGATGGCTATGGATTCGAATCCGGCCTGACGGCTGGCATTGCCAACCCAACCATGGTTGACAAACGATCCCCAGCGATACTCTACGGAAGTCGTTGTTTGTCCAGATGCCGGGGACTGCGGATACGCAGCCAGTATGTGATTATATTCAGTCAGGTTCGCACTGATTTTTGCCCAGTCGCGCAGATCAGAGGCGGTTGCGGTCATTGCCCCGGCGGCCCAGAACTGCGAAGGATTCCAGGCGACGGGTTGCAGGTTTTGGGTAGTATTATTGCGGGCATATCCACGAACCTGCAGAAAAGGATCTGCGAAGCTGGTGGAAAAAGTCGTGCTGTTTAAGCGGTTAGGCTGCAGGACTTGTTCGGTGATGACCCGGGACAAGGGCTTGCCGGTAACCTTCTCAATGATCAGACCCAATAAAATCGTGTTGGTGCTGGAATAGTCAAAACGACTGCCCGGCTTGAACAACAGCGGATGGGTGAAGCTGTAATGCAGGAGCTGATCGGGCAGCAGGCGGGCTTCCGGATTTTTCTGAATGGCGTCCAGATAGGCGGCCTGTTTGCTGAAATCCACCAGGCCGCTGCGCATTTGGGCAAGGTCTGCGACAGTCATGTGCTCGCCATCAGGGACATCACTTAGGTACCGGGAAACTGGCGCGCTGAGCTGAATTTTATCGGCCTTGGCAAGATCCAGAACCGCTCTCACTGTGAAGGCGGTGCTGAGTTGTCCAATAGGCATATTCATGCGTACGCTCATAGCGGTTTTTTCGGCTGAATTTGCTGTCCCGAAAGCTTGCAGATAGACAGGTCGCCCTGATTGCCAGATGCCGACGATAGCACCTGGAACCTCTGCCTTTTGGAGATGTTCGGCGATAAATTGGGTATACATGCTGGCGGTGTTGGGAAAACCGGAAACACCGGATAAACCGGAAAGCGCTGAAGCCTGAGCCGAAACACCAGCTGCCACACAGGAAAATACAAGGGTAGACAAGAGAATGTGCTTTGGAGAAATCATGCTGTTCTGGTCCTTATGCAAGATGAATTGCCATTTCCATGCCTGCTAGTGAAAGCTGCAGTTTCATGGGGTAAGGCGCGGGCTTAGGATAACGCCCCCGGATATTTCAAACAAATCCTGACTCCAGATGAGCATAAAGAACTGAACCTGCTATTATCACGGTAAAATCCTGGGTTCTTCGGGTTGTTGAGACCAGATTAAATGACACATTCAGTTATAAAAAGGTGGAAATGATGAAGCTAAAGAGGCAATGGGTCCTGTTGGGTGTGGTCGCGGCGGTATTTGCGGCGGGTTCTGCAGATGCCTGTACCCGGGTGGTTTATCACGGCAAGGACGGGCTGGTCATCACCGGACGGACCATGGATTGGAAAGATCCCATGCATTCGCGCTTGTGGATTTTTCCAAAGGGTCTTGAACATGAAGGCGGTGCAGGACGCAATTCTGTGCATTGGGTATCGCGTTATGGCAGCGTGGTGGTGACTTCATTGAATGCCGCAGTCAGCGATGGCATGAACCAGAAGGGTCTGGTTGCCAATATGCTCTGGTTGGCGGGCAGCAAGTATCCTGATGATTGCGGCAAGGATCCCCGTTTGAGTATTGCCGCCTGGGCCCAGTATTTCCTGGATAATTTTTCCTCGGTCAAGGAAGCTGTGGCGTCCATCAAGGCACATCCTCTGTGTGTGGTGTCTGACAAGATTCCCGGCACAGATCGTTATACAACCTTGCACCTGTCCATTTCCGATGCCAATGGGAACAGTGCCATTTTTGAGTATATCGACGGTAAGCTGGTGATTCATGAAGGCCGTGAATATCAGGTCATGACCAATGATCCCGAATATTCCCAGCAATTGGCTATTGAAAAGTACTGGAACCAGATTGGCGGAACCACTTTCCTGCCGGGAACCAATCGTGCCGCTGATCGTTTTGCACGGGCAGCATTTTACATTCATGCCATTCCCAAAACGGCGAACCAGTCCGTGGGCGCGGCTGAAGTGATGAGTGTTTTGCAGAATGTATCTGTGCCCATGGGTATTTCAACACCCGGACAACCCAATATTTCCTCAACGCGCTGGCGGGTGGTCGCGGATCAGACGGGCCTCAAATACTACTATAACTCCGTCAGCAGCATGGATACCTTCTGGGTTAATCTGCATCAGGCTGATCTCAAAAAGGGCGCCCCCATTTTGCAGTTGCCCATGGGCCAAGGCCAGGTTTATTCCGGAGATGTCACAGCGGATTTCAAGCCGGTCGGCAAACCTTTTGAATTTGTGACGGTATCCCCGGAAAAAACGCAACCATGATACCTTGCAACAACGGATAAAACCGGATTTAGAATGCCCAGTGCCCGGAAATGAAAAAGGCTGCCTGCAGGACGAGGGCAGCCATTTCCGCGCCCAGAAACGGAAGCACCCAGGTTTTACGGACGGAGCTTTGATATATCCAGCCAGCCGCCAGAAACAGGGGCAGATTGACATAAAGCAGGCGGTAAGTGGAAACCGGTCCCTGTGCCGCTCCCTGAAACCATAAGTAAGCAAAAACCAGAGGAATGCTGATGACGAGTAAGGCCCATTGACGTTTCCACCATAAAATCCCCAGAGCAAAAAAATTACCCAGCAAGATCATGGCATTCATGAAAAAGTATACACTGCGGGCAGGATTCAGCACTGTGGGTTCCAGCAGTAATGCATGGACTAACGGCGTATAGTCTCCGCTCCACAAGGGAAATAGTTCGACAATATTTCTCAGTTTGTCCAGAGGCGTTAAATGGCCAATATAAGGACCATGGGCCACTACAAAAGCAAAAGGTGTCTGGAATAAATACCATTGGTAGGCCATGAATACACCCAGCCCACTGCAGGCGATTATTCCCAGGCTTAACCCCTTGAATAGGAATATGAGCGCACGGTTTTGCCTGTCCGCCCAGACGCGCCCCAGTAAAACCAGCCATATTCCGAAAGCGAAAAAAACCATCAACGGTCCGGAAGCCGTGCCGATTCCCGCCCAGAGAGCGGCCTGAAACGGGCGTTGTTGACGGAGTGCAATCAGTGTGGCGATGGCCAGACAATTCATCAGGGAAGTTGGATAGGCGCTGATGAAAAAAGCGGCAGCAGGATACAGGGCATAACCCAAAGTGGCAAAAGCGGCGCTATCGGGTTCCAGCCAGTCCCTGGCAAGGCGCTGAAATAACAGCACCGAGAGTATTCCAAAAAAAAGAGCCAGCCCTATGCCAATGGCGGGAATAGGGAAAGGCAGGATGAAACTGAGGCCTTTGCAGAGAGCCGGATATAAGGGGAAAAAGATGATGTTTTGTCCAATATCGGCGTGCGGTATGTAGCTGTAACCGTGAGTGGCAATGTCCACATACCATTTGGCATCCCAATTGATCAAAGCCTTGGCAATGGTCCCGGAAACGGGATCCAGACCACGGCTGAACAAATAATAACCCATCCAGGTTCCACCATAGACGGCCAGGGCACTGAGAAAAATGCTGCGGAGCAGCCAGAGCCTGTGCTTATCGGTCCTGTGTGCAGATGAGGATGATTCCGACACAGGCTTATTCTATTTTTACAGGATCAGGCACCAGAGGATCAGGCCGGGTGCCCTTGGCGTGCGGGAGGTTTTTGATTTGCAGCAGGCTGATGTTTTCATGACCATATATTTCATAAGCGGTTGTGAGATTCTGCACCTGATAATCTTGGGGAATGGCTGCCTCTACGGCAGAAACATCGCGAGAGGGACAAACCAGATAAAGCGGGGTTTCACCCAGAACGGTCCGTAATTCTGCTAATGACGACAGGTGACGAATGGGCATGTCTCCGCGCCCGGCATAAAACAGGAAGCTCGGCTGAAACCAGTCCCAGGAGGCCAGATGATAAGGATGCTTGCCCTGAATGGCAGCAATTTCCTGTCCCATGGCTCTGGAGGGTTTGAGCGCATTGATCGGTGGAAGAATGACAAACACCAGAAGACCACTGAGGACAATACTGCCCACTCCCAGACTAGCCCATGCCGCTGACCAATGTTTTTTCCAAATCAGGAGCATGGCGAAGACTGCTGCAAGCATGTAGGGAAACCCGACTTCAACCATTCCAGGAAGATGCGGTTCGCGCAGGGGTAAAACCCAGGCAGCAAAAATGCTCAGCGCGAGTCCTACCAGAAACAATGTGCTGAAGGATAGAGCCAGTCCCCATGTTTGCGGTAACCTGGATTGGGCGCGGATTTTTTCAAACCAGAAGGCAAGAAGAATAAATAAAGGTGGATAGGCCTCCCAGACATAATTGGGAAGTTTGGTCGCGGAGAGGGTAAAAAAGGCGATCCAGGTGCCTGCCCATATCAGCAGAAACAGTGGTACGGCCTGGTGTTGCAAAAAGTGACGCCGCTTCAGCCAAAGATCATGCAGCACTTGCGGTAAAAATATGGACCAGGGCAGCATGCCCAGAAAAGTACTGATGAGATAATAAAACCAGGGACCCCGGTGGCCTTGCATGCTGTCATCAAAGCGTCCGATATTCTGCTCAAAAATAAAAAGGCGATCCCAATTCCAGTGGGTTTCAATACCTACTGCCAGATACCAGGGCAGCATGATCATCAAAAAAAGTGGAATGCCGGTTGTCAGCCGCCCCTCTTTCCATAACAGGGGTAACTGCTGACGCAATAACAGAAACAAGACAATGATGAGTCCCGGCAATAGAAATCCGATGGGGCCTTTATCCAGGGTAGCCAGGGCCATGGCGGCATAGGCCCAATGGAATTCGCGGGTACGAATTTCTGGATAAATATATCCACGCAGATAACTTAATAACGCAATGGTGACCAATAATATCAGCAGTGGATCGGGGGTGGCGCTGCGAAAAATGACGGTACTGTGCAGTGCGGTGGCTGTCAGTAACCCACTGAGCAGGGCGATGGACTCCCCGTAGAGGCGGCGCAGGGCGATGATCAGATACAGAACCAATAACGCCCCGACCAGGGCTGAGCCAATGCGTAATCCCCAGGAATTCATACCCAGTAAACGGACTCCCGACCACATCAACCAGTAATTCAGGGCAGGCTTATCCGGCATCAAGCGGTCATTATAAGTCGGGACGACGAGGTTGTCGGCGGCAATCTGATCTTTCAGGCTTTGCGCGTAAATGGGTTCATCAATATCCCAGAGGCTGGTGTTGCCGGTGCCCCAGGCAAAAAAGAGGAACGCCAGGAAGAAAAGGGCGAGGGCCTTGATCCTGAAGCCGCGCTGAAGATTCTGCATCGGTGCAGTCATCTCGATTTTCTGCCAGGACAGTGCCCGGTCAAAGCGTTTGCAATCAAGGAAAAAAGTTCCAGAAGGGACAATCCTTGATTATACCCTCAGCATCGGGGTAAACCAAAGTGAACAACCAATGATTTTCAGGAGGCGTCCAACAGATCGGGCGCGCAATGACGCAGGGTTTCCTTGAGCATGACAAAATAGCGTTGGTAGCGCGTGAGTTCATGATCCATCAGCAGCATCTGATCCATCATGGCATCAGGCCTTTCTTCAGGCAGACGTTGCATGATTTCCTGCCATTGGCTGTTGATGAATTGGTGACGTTCTTCCAGAGCATTCAGTAAATCATCCAGATCAGGATTTTTTACGGAATGCGTGGAGGGATGAAGTTCGGCGGCGAGTCCGAGTAATTGCGTTGATTTCGTGGGGGCTGTTTTCAAGGAGCTTGATTTCATGATGTTGGCCTTTTTGAATTGAAATTTTTTCGTTTAACTGCAGCTTTTATGACTGTTGTAGAGTGGGAAAAGTTGCGCTTGGCCATAAAAAAACCGGCCGCGCCGAAGCAGCGACCGGTGTTTCAGCAAGCCACTATCAGTGGGCGCCGTAGACGCTTTTTTTAGTGAAGCGACCCCGGAAGACCCAGATCTGATACCAGTTATACATGATCATGACTGGCACAAAACCGGTCATGAACAAGGTAAACACAGCCATGGAATTGGCTGGATTGGAGGCCGCATGGATAGTCCATGTACCCGGTACAATATAGGGAAACATGGTTGCCCACATGGCCGCCCAGAGTAGAACCACTACCCCTTCGCCCCAAAGCAGCGCAGTAAAATCATGTTGCATGGAGTGGTTGGTCATGGATTTGAAAGCGAAGAAAAGGACGATGACAAACCAGATGGCCCAGATCCACCAATTGGGACCTGTCCACTTGGCAGCGGCCCAAGGAAAAATGGCATAAGACCAAACCAGCGTGATGACAATCGCTATTAACGCCAGATAGGAGAACAGGTTGGTCCAGGACTTGGCGCGTTCATGAATCACATCGCCCGGTAAAAAGCGGGCACAGAGAAACAATCCTCCCGCCAGACCGGCGGCAATCACCGCACCAAAACCCGTCCAGATGGAGAATGGGGTCAGGAAGTCCATGGCCCCTCCCGCATAATGCATCACGGGGGTTGTGAAACCCCGATCAGCGATCCCACTCATGGCAATACCGGATTTCATGGGAAATCCCTGTAATACGGCCCCCAGGGAGACACCGGCGAAAAAGGGCGCGACCAGGCTGCCAATGGCGAAAGCCCAGCCCCACAGACGTTTACTGCTGCGCGCATGAATATGAAATTCAAAAGCCACAGCCCGGGAGATGATACCCCACAGGGCGATCATCAGGGGGATCATCAAAAAGTTGAAGGCAGACCCATAAACCAGGGGGAAAGCACCAAACAATACACCGCCAGCGACTACCAGCCAGGTCTCGTTGCCATCCCAGAAACCCGCCATGGATGCCATGATGGCGCCACGCTCTTCTTCGTCCTTGGAGAACAAGGCAAAAATACCGGCGCCGAGATCAGCTCCGTCCAAAGCGATATATAACAAAAACATCAGCCCAAGTATCATCCACCACCAGGTGGAGAGGGCAGATACGATACGAACAATATCTGAACTAAGTTCCATGATAATTACTCCGGTGACTTATTAATTGAGGAAGGAGGAACGGATTCCTCCTTCTGATCCGGGTCTGTTAACGATCCGAGTGCATCATGGGCTTGTGGGCGAAAGTCGGTGCAACATGCCCGCCCCCCGCTTGCGCAGCATCATGATCTTCACCGTGATCGTGAAACAACGTGTCGGAGTGTGGAATGTCATCGACACCCTTCTGGATGACGCGACTGAAGAAGTACCAGGCGCCGGACCAGACCACCAGCTCAAAAATGATATAACCGACAAACCAGACAATTTCCTGGGCCATGCTCATGTTGCTGACCCCTTCGTAGGTCCGCATCAGGCCGAATACCACCCAGGGCTGACGACCGATTTCCCGAACCCACCAACCCGTCCAGATGGCCAGATAAGGGAGGAAGCCCGAGAACACCACCGCACGCAGAAACCAGGGATTTTTACGCAATTCCAGGGCGTTCATTTTGCCACGCACGCGCAACCAGTTGCCCCAAAGAGCGACAAAAAACAGGAAGAAACCGATGGCCACCATAGCCCGGAAGGCATAGAAAGGTACCCATACATCGGGGCGTTCGTTCACCGGAAATTCATCCATACCCTGTACCGGGCTGCTCCAGGTATGGGTTTCCAGGAGACTCAGCACATGCGGAATTTGAATGGCGAACAGATTTTTCCCGGCCTGCACGTCTGGAATGGCAATGAGGTTCCAGTCGGTATTGGGTTTTCCATTCGGCAGGTAGGTGTGGAAGTGTCCTTCCATGGCCGCCAAAGAGGTGGGCTGAGTTTTTGCAACGTCTTGACCGACACTGTCACCGATAAAAATCTGCAGAGGAGTGACAATGAGCAGCGCCAGCAAAGTGGGCTTCAGTATTTTGATGAAAAGATCAGCATGACGGTTTTTGAGGATAAACCAGGCGCTGACCGAGGCGAATACAAACAATGCCAGTTCTACAGTGGCGACCCACATGTGTGGAAAGCCCCAGATAAAATTGTCATTGAGAATGGCATGCCACCAGTTGCTGACCTGAAATAATCCATCTTTCAGCACAACCCCGTTAGGCGTCTGCATCCAGGAGTTGGCCACCAGTATCCACATGGCGGACAAGCTGGAAGAAATGCCAACGTTTAAAGTGGCAAATAAATGCATGCCTTTGCTGATTTTGCCCCAACCAAACACCATCAGGCCGATGAAGCCGGCTTCATACATGAAGGCGGTGATCGTTTCGAAGCCAAGAATGTTGCCGAAGAAAGGGCCGACAGCCTGAGAGAAAGGACCATAAAGAATACCAAAGGCCATTTCCATGGTGACACCGGTGGCGACACCTGCGCCAAAATTGATGATGAAGATTTTTTCAAAAAAACGATTGAGCTTGTACCAGCGCTCGTCACCGCTTTTCAACCAGGCAAGCTCCATAAAAAAGAGCAGCCAGGACATGCCGATGGTCATTGGCGTCCAGAGAATGTGCATGGAGGTGATCCAGGCAAAATCCAGACGGCTCAAAAGCACCGGTAATGAATTTTCGATAACCATGGTGATACTCCCTTAGCTTATTATGCTGTTGCTGACTACTGGTTCACCGTCAGCAAATGCCGTGCCATGGTCCGGTCAGCGGTGAACGCCTGCTTTATCAGCATCTTGTAATATAGGCGGTGATCATTGTGTGCATAACAACCATAATTGGGTGGTTTAAATGAACCGAATGCCATAAAATAACCCAGTATAAAAATACCTGCTTAGATTGTTATTGTTCTTGTCAGTGCTGCAGTTCAACAAAAATAATGAGTTTTTTACTGCAAATTGTTACAGTCCCAAATAAACAAAAATGAATAATTTCAATGTTGCCCATTACTCGAGGTTGGGGAGAACATCGTGCTGAAGCAGCGCCAAATATGCCTTTAGGACATTGGATTTCAAGGAGCGCCAGGTCGCGTCTTAATCTGTATCTGCTGGATCAGATTACAGTCCTTGCAGGGTTGGTACTCTTGAATCAGTTTGCTGGCATATTGATCCCTGACCCTGCGCAACATTGGTATCTGTCGGTTTGGGTGACCTCAGGTCTGTATGTTTTTCTGGTGATGCGCAGAGGCATCGGCTTATGGCCAGGCTTATTGTTGGGTGGTTTTCTCGGTGACTGGTCTTTGGGTTACAGTCCATTCAACGCTTTTGGATTGGCAGCAGGAGAACTGCTTTCGGCATGGATCTCGGTGCGCCTGATGTATCGATGGACTGCTGACTGGAACTCGTTGACATATCGCAATGATTTGCTCTCATTTGTGATTTTCCCTGGAGTTTTAAATGGCGTAATGGCCGGACTGTGGGGGACAGTCTGGCAACAAACGTCCGTATCGTGGACATCCTCTGCTGTTCCTCTGGATATGCTCAGCAATGGTAGCGGCGTGAGTTTTGGTGTCTTGCTGGTGGCCAGTAATTTGTTATTTTGGCAGAAAGGCCAGCGCTGGCGTGAACTCGTTTTCGGGGGGGGCATGGTTCTGGCTTTTTTCGGGCTTTGCTGTTGCTGCTACCACAATGCTTTTCTGGCATCGATATGCAGAATTTACAGACATTGTCGGATTGGTGTTTTTACTGCTTTTGCCCATACTTTGGGCGCTGACACAATTTCCAGTTGATGCGGTTTCTCGTTTGGTGCTGCTCTTGTTTGTGATTGCCATTGCCGGTACTGCCCGTGGCCTGGGGCCCTTAAGTGTGGCTGTGCCTCTGCGCCCCATGACGTTTTTACAAATTATGGGAATGGGCATGATGAGCGTTGTGCTGTTTGCAGCTGCAATGATGGCTGAGTCTGCGCGCTACAGAGAGGCCCTGCGTCATGGTAATAGATGGTTAGAGCGGCGCGTCGAAGAACGCACCCTGGCTTTACTGCAGAGCCAGAAAGAACTGTTGGTGCGGGAACGCTTTATCAGTGCAGCAAGTGCCGTTAATCGATTATTTTCGGAGAACGTCGGCCAGGATGAAAATCTGATTTTTCAGAGCTTCTGTGAAATCCTGCAGAAACAGCTGGAGATGCCTCTGGTATGGATTGTCAAAGATGGCAACGCCTTGGATACGGCGGTGCTTTGTGCAGTAGCTGGCCCGCTTGCCAGCACCTTTCGGAATGAATTGGAACAGGCTCCAGATTTGGTCGATGAGGGGCGTGACAAGGTACAGCTATGGAGAACTTGGCGGGATTTCAGTAAAAGCCACCAATTAGGCAATAGGATAACCCAGGACTTTATCTGGCCCGATGGTCGGCGTGGCCATATAGCTTTGCAGCGTGCCCAGGGGGCCGGTTTTCCCGATCAGGTGACCGAGATATTGGGTCAGGTGAGTGCCGATCTGCAGGATTTTCTCCAGCGTCAGTATGATTATTTTTCACTGCAGCGAACGCGTGTTTTGCAGCAGGCGCTACTGCGGGCCGGTGAGGTGACTCTGGCAGCTGAAGATGTCCAGGAGCTCCTGCAAAAAAGCTGTCAGCAGCTGATTGACAGCGGCATCTTCATTGCCACCTGGATTGCACGACCTGCCGCAGATGGTTGTATGGACGCCTTGGCCTACGCGGGCTGGAGTGCTTCTAATGCCCTGAAAAGACGTTGGCCGGTGTCTGCAGACTTGCCTGAGGGGCAAACGGTCGGGGCCCGGGCGTGGCGAGCGGATGCCCTCGTGGTTCAGCAGGATTACCTGATGGATCCGCTCATTCAACCCTGGCGTGCTCAAGCTCTGGAATATGGTTGGCGTGCGGCTGCTGCCTTGCCTATTGAACATGGCGGAGAACGCTGGGCGATTCTTGCGGTTATTGGTGATCGGCCGCAAATGTTTTCGGATGACATTTGTGATGTCCTGAGCCAGGTAGCACGCCTTGTGGGACATGGGCTGGACGAGTTGGTTCTGAAGCAAAAGCTGGCCGAAGAAAAAATGCAAATTGAAGAAGCCCGGCAAAAGCTGGAAAAAGTGGCTTTTTACGATCCGCTGACGGGTCTTGCGAATCGGCGTTTGTTGGAAACCCAATTGGAACAGGCGATGGCTCGCCAGGAGCGTCAGGATCATGTACTGGCTGTTTGTATGTTGGATCTTGACCGCTTCAAGCCGATCAATGATGCGTTTGGGCACGAAGCGGGTGATCAGGTTCTGGTGAGCTTGGGACATCGTTTGGCGGAAGTTTTGCGAAAAAATGACATGGTTGGTCGCTTTGGTGGTGACGAATTTGTGATTTTGCTGGAGTCCGTGCAAAATCAGGACGACCTTTATCAGATATTGCGTAAAATTGAGCATGTGATGACCTCGCCCATTCAACTGGAGAATGGTCAGAGTGTCCGCGTCGGATTGAGCATTGGGGTGAGTGTCTACGCGGGCGCAGAGAAAATGCTGAGCCCAGAAGAGTTGCTCCGCCAGGCGGACCGCGCCCTTTATGAAAGTAAAAACAGTAAAAAAGAACGAGATGCCTGCTGGATCCTGCACGAACCCAGTACTGCTCTGGAGCGTGCGCCACTCGCCCAGCGGCTCCTCGCCAGTGGGCAGCTTCTGGTGTTGTATCAGCCGGTTTGGGATACCCAGTCGAGCCGGGTTGCCGGTATGGAATCATTGGCCCGCTTGCAAGCGGAAGATGGTAGCATATTAACGCCCCGGCATTTTCTGCCCCAACTGCGGGGCAGCCATTTGTGTCATCTGACCCAACGTATGCTGGCCCAATCTCTGGAAGACCTGAACAGTCTTGGTGAGGCTGGGGATGGCTTATGGGTTTCTGTGAATATTGATCCGCAATCACTCACCAAACCTTGTATTCGCCAAATCCGTCAGATTATTCTCGATAGTGGCCTCGATCCGTCTCGTATTATTCTCGAGATCCTTGAAGGGACAGATTTCCTTGAACGCAATTCCGCTCTGGAATTGTTGCGCCAGATTCGCGCATTAGGTGTCCGTCTGGCCCTGGATGATGTGGGCAGTGCCTATGCCTCCCTATTGCGTCTGAAAGAGTTGCCAGTAGACGAAATCAAGCTGGACCAAGGGTTCGTGCGCACTCTGGCGCAACGTCCGGATGATTTACATTTCGTGTTGGCATTGCGCGATCTGGCTCAGGGATTAGAGGTGGATCTGGTAGTGGAAGGCGTCGAAAACGAAGCGATTCTCGATGCGATGATGACCCTCAATATTCCCCTGCTGCAAGGCAGGCATATTGCTCGTCCCATGTCCATCAGCCGGCTGCGTACCTGGTTGCGACGCAAGCAGCCGGTGCGCACGCATCCTTCGACCCTTCTGGGAATTTATGCGGCCCAAATGGCCAATCACAACCTTTTGACTAAAATGGCCTGCCAAAACCCACATTTGCTGCACGCAGAAACCCTCAGCGATGACAAATCCTGCCCCATTCATGCTTATCTCCAAAGTCTGGAGCCAACAAATCAAGATTTGCTGATGCGCCATCATCAACTTTATCATCGCGAGCTGGGCAGCTTGCTCAGGCAATTGGCAGTGGATCGGGATCAGGCGGACTGGGTTGCCCTGAATCAGGCTGAGGAAAGCTTTTTGCGCTTGCTCCGCGAAGCCTGGCAGAAGCAAAGCCCCCAGGCCCACTGCCGTTTTCAGGATTAATGCTTGCGGGAAATTGAGGGCATGGCCTACTCTTCAAGTAAATGAATTGTGCAAAATCATCCTGCTTGCTTTGACCAAGGAGTCGCCTCATGTCTGCAGCCCCTCTGACCGCTTCACCCGCATGGCAACATTTACAGGCGCATCGCAAGAGCTGGGAAGATGTCACCCTGCGTCAGCTTTTTCGGGAAGATCCTCAGCGGGCCGGGCGTTTTTCGGCAGAAGCCTGCGGCATCTATCTGGATTACTCCAAGCATTTGCTGCGTCGGGAAACCCTGAATCTGCTTTTTGATCTTGCCCGCAGTCGTGATCTGGAAGCGCGCCGCGACGCCATGTTTGCCGGGGAAAAAATCAACCATACCGAGGGTAGGGCCGCATTTCATGCGGCTTTGCGGGCACCCAAGGGTACTGTCATGCGCACCGGGGGGGTGGACGTTGTCCCTGAAGTGCATCAGGTGCTGGAACATATGGCCCGTTTTACCCAGTCCATTCATGAACAGTCCTGGCGGGGTGCCACCGGTCAGCCGATTCGGCAGATTGTGAATATTGGTATTGGCGGTTCTTACCTGGGTCCGGAAATGGCCTGGAAAGCCCTGCGTGCCTACCGTCATACTGATGTTCATCTGCATTTTGTGGCTAACGTGGATGGCGCGACGCTCAGCGATGTGACGGCGCATCTGGATCCTGCAGAAACCCTGTTCATTATTTCATCCAAGACGTTTACCACGCTGGAAACCATGACCAATGCCCATGCCGCCCGGCACTGGATTACTTCTGCTTTGGGCGAAGACGCAGTATCCCGGCATTTTGTGGCGGTTTCCACCAATGCTGAAGCCGTCAAGGCCTTTGGTATGGATACTGAACATATGTTCGGTTTCTGGGACTGGGTGGGGGGGCGCTATTCTATGGATTCGGCTATTGGCTTGTCCACCATGCTCGGCGTGGGGGTGCAGCATTTTCAGGAAATGCTCGCCGGTTTTCATGCCATGGATACGCATTTCCAGAACGCGCCGCTGGAACAGAATCTGCCGGTGTTACTGGGCCTTATGTCCATCTGGTACAACAATTTCTGGGGAGCGCAAACCCAGGCTATTTTACCTTATGCTTATGATCTGGCACGTTTCCCAGCCTATTTACAGCAGCTACAAATGGAAAGTAATGGTAAAAGTGTCGATGAAGCCGGGCAACTGCTGTCCGTAGATAGTGGTCCCATCATCTGGGGCGAGCCGGGAACCGATGGACAACATTCTTTTTATCAGCTGATTCATCAGGGTACGCGATTGATTCCCTGCGATTTCATTGGCTTTTGTCATCCCCTCAGTGCTTCAGCAGAACCGCATGAATTGTTGATGGCAAATCTGATTGCCCAGGCAGAGGCTTTGGCTTTTGGCAAAACGGCGGAGGAATTGCGTGCTGAGGGTGTTTCCGAAGCGCAAGTTCCCTTCCGCACGTTTACCGGAAACCGTCCGAGTAGCGTGCTTCTCGTGGATGCCCTGAGTCCGCACAGTCTGGGTACACTGGTTGCTTTGTATGAACACAGCGTATTCACTCAGGGGATCATCTGGGGCATTGACTCTTTTGATCAGTGGGGCGTGGAATTGGGTAAGGTGCTGGCGCAGCGCATTGTTTCTGATATGCAGGGTAAAACCCGGCACCCCCATGATGGGTCCACATCGACCCTGCTGGAACGCTATTTGCGCCGACGTGGCCACTAGATTTTTCGGGATTGACCGGGTTCCATGCAACGGGGCGGGAACTTTTACCCGGCTATGGTTTTCCAATGAGGAATTATTAGCCGGATTGAAGAGCCGCCCAACAACATGAAACTGCCCATTGTTCTGGCCATTACGGCCGTATTTTCCTGGGGGAGCGTCGCCTGTGCGGCCGTTCCGCCTTTACCTCCCATGCCTACTTTGCCGCCGCCACCACCCATGCCGGCGCCACAATTGACCGGTATTCAGTCTGCCGTTTTGCTGGACATCAACAGTGGCCAGATCCTGATGGCTGAAAATGATGAAAAGCCGGTCAATCCTTCGGGCCTGGTCAAGCTGATGACCGCCTACCTGATGTATCAGGCGGAAAAGCAGGGTCTGGTACAGCCAGGCGAAAATGCACATGTGTCCAATGACGCCTGGCATGCCCAGGGTTCCCGCATGTTCATTCAACCGGGAATGCCAGTGACCATGACCCAGCTCACCCATGGACTCCTGATTGATGGCGGGAATGATGCCGCCATTGCCATAGCCGAGACGGTGGCCGGCAGCGTTGGCGGTTTTGTGGATTTGATGAACCATGACGCAGCGGCCATGGGCTTGCAGCACACCCATTTCACCAATCCCGATGGTCTTCCACAGCCGGGACAAACCAGCACCGCGCTGGACCTTGCCCGTTTGTCAGCGCGTTTGATTCAAAGTTATCCGCAAGTGATGCAGGTTGCCGGCAAGGTTTCCTATACCTATAACCACATCACCCAATACAACTACAATCCGCTGGCCGGGCAGGATGGTGTGAATGGCCTGGGGGTGGGTCTGGCCGGTAAAAACAGCTGGAATCTGGCGGTCAGCGCAACTCGGGATGGTCGTACATTGGTGGCCGTGGTTTTGGGTGCGCCTTCGCGCAGTGCTGCAGGCAGTGATGCCAGCGCCTTGCTCCACTATGGCTGGAACGGCTGGCAGAATGTGTCTCTCTACAAGGCGGGGGCAACCGTTGCCCAAATCCATAACGGCGACTGGAGCCCGGCAACAGTGCAGGGGGTGACGGCAGGCCCGGTCGTGGTTTCCGAACCCAAGCAGCAGAAAACCCGGTTGCAAACCCGCTTCGTACCGACTCCCAACCTGAAGGCCCCTCTCGCGGCGGGTGCGGGAATTGGTACCCTGCAAATTTCCTGGCACGGTCATGTCCTGAAAACGGTTCCTGTACAAACCCATAGTGCGGTGAAGCCAGCGGGCTGGTTTGTCCGCCTGATTCACGAGGGCGAGTCATGGTTATGACCGGTAACGAGAGCACCTGCTTTACAGCCCAGCGGATCGGAGGCTGATTTTGGCTGCACGTGGAATGTCTTCCCGGCGCCGCTGGGTGTTCTGGACGCTTGTCGTGCTCCTGCTGGTTGCCCTGAATATTGTGGTGGGGATCGGGGTTTGGACCTGGCGGATATGGCAGGAATTGCCACCCGTCGTGCAACTCGAAAACTGGCACCCTCAGGAGCCGTTACGTATTTATGCGGACAATGACCACCTGCTGCAGGTGGTCGGGCCGCAACTGCGCTATGCCCTGCCTCTGAAGCAAATTCCCAAGACGCTGCAAGATGCTTTTATTTCTGCCGAAAATTCAAAATTCTATAGTCATAATCCGATTTATTATCCAGTCAGCTTTCCGGGCATTATCCGCGCGGCATTTGTGGATCTGGTGCATATGGCTCCCGTGCAGGGGGCCAGCACCATCACCGAGCAGGTGGCCCGCAATTTTTATTTGACCCCCAAAAAAACCATTACCCGTAAGGTCGCGGAAATTCTGCTGGCTTATAAACTGGGCGCGCGTCTGCATCGTCCGCAAATTCTGGATTTGTACCTCAACAAGATTTATCTGGGCGAGGGGGCTTACGGGGTACAGGCAGCGGCGGAAACTTACTACGGCAAAACCGTCAATCAGCTGACCGTTGGCGAAATGGCGACCTTGGCGGGCCTGCCAGCGGCACCCTCGGATTTCAATCCGATTGCCTCACCCGCTTCGGCAAAAACCCGTCGCGATTATGTGTTACGGCACATGGCCCATTACGGATACATCAGCAAGGCGCAGGAAGAAGCGGCTCTGGCTGAACCCATCAAAGCCCATTATCACGCTCCGGCCAGCAACATAGCCCCCTATGCCACCGACTGGATTCGTAACTGGCTGGAAAAACATTTCGGGGCTGATTTTACTTACCGCACCGGTCTGCGGGTTTACACCAGCATCAACCCCACTGACCAGCGTGCTGCTGATCGGGATATTGCCGTGGGTCTTGAGAACTATGGTATGGGTCTTGACAGCATGGATCCCAAGGCCTGGCATGGTCCAATTGCCCAGTTATCGACGGCAGCCATGGAAGCCGCACTGCAGGGACAGCGGCCCAGCCAGTTACCCAACCATAATCCGGCCAATTTGCACTGGGGAGTCGTAGTCAAATCTACGCCGGAAATGGCTACGATTTCCTTCGAAGGCCGTCATCTGGTGCATCTGAGCTTGCGCGACGTCGCCTGGGCACGGTCTGCTCCCAAGGGTAATCCACCCACCGCCGTCAATCAGGTGCTGCAACCCGGTGATTTGATCTGGCTGAGGCGCTATGTGGTTGCCGCCACATCGGGAACAGGCAATCCGGTCTGGGGCACCAAGGTTTGGCACAATATTCCCCATGGTGGTTGGCAGTTGGCGCAGATTTCCCATGTGCAGGGTGCCCTGGTGTCGCTTGCCAGCCGCTCAGGGGCCATCCTGGCTTTATCGGGGGGCTTTAGCTATGAACTGAGCCATTTTGACCGGGCTCTTTACGCCTTCCGGCAGCCGGGATCGGGGTTCAAACCTTTTGTGTATTCTTCGGCCATGGACGCGCCGACCTATCTGGCCAGCGGGCGCAAACATTATCTTACCCCGGTCTCCCTCATTGCCGACACGCCGCTGGTGATTCATCTCGGTAACGGACAGGTTTATGCGCCGACCAACTACAGTCGTACTTTTTCGAATATTCCCTTTCCAGTTTGGGAGGATCTGGCGGATTCCCATAATGTGCCGAGTGTCCGCCTGTTAATGCATGTCGGCATTCCTTACGCCAAGCGCTATGTGGAGCGTTTTGGTATTCCGGCAAAACAGATTCCCGCCTCACCCTCCATGGTATTGGGGTCCGGAGACTTTACTCCCCTGCAAATTGCGCGTGGCTACGCCGTTTTTTCCAGCGGGGGTTTTCTGCCGCATCCCTATTTGATTCGCAAAATTGTCACTGCGCACGGTACCACGGTTTCGCTGCTGGATTGTCCCCTGGGGTATCGGCCGCCATCTGGACAAACCGTGATTCCGCCGGGGGTGGCTTTTCTGATGACGCGAATGATGGAGCGGGTTATCCGGGTCGGTACTGGGGTCGCCGCGCAGATTCTTCATCGCCATGATCTCGCGGGAAAAACCGGCACAACCAATCACGAAGATAATGCCTGGTTCAATGGCTTTAATCCCGATATTACGACGTCGGTCTGGGTGGGCTATGACAACAATCAGTCCATGGGGACCTGGGCGGCGGGGGCTCGCCAAGCCTTGCCTATCTGGATTCGGTATATGCATACGGCGCTGGCGCAGTATCCGGATGTGGGCTTCTTCCAGCCGCCCGATGTAGTGACGGCACGTTATAATCCCAAAACGGGTGACCTTGCGCCTCAGAGTGATCCAGGGCATCAGTATCCTAGGGGATATTTTTTGTCCGGTTACCTGCCACCCAAGCCCAAACCCAAGGTCAGTGCGGAAACACAAAGTTTTATCCACGCATTGATGCATATTTTCTAGGAGACGGAGAATGAAGCAGTGGTTGTCCCTGATAATTATCGCCCTGTGTTTCTGGGGAGCTTTTGAAGTCAGTCACCACTGGCTGGTGCAGCATCCCGACCATCCTGACCAGCGCACCTTAACGGTCATTTCTCATTAGGTAAAGGCCGTTACGCAGAGGCGTTTTTAATATCGTAGCCACTCATATTTGTGTTACATTTCTGGCCGTCCAGAAAATTTTTGAGTCTGCAGATATTATCAAAGGAAGTCTTATGCGCCGTTTAGGGATCGCCGTTTTATTACTGGCTGGAGCCAGTTCCGTTTCCGCCCTGGCTGCCGATGCGCCCATGCAGCCGGGGCTCTGGATGATGCATGTTTCTGGTACAACGAAAGTCTCTTCGCCGCCAGTCAGCACCCCCATGGAACGCAGTATGCAAATTTGTGTGAAAGCCCATCAAAAACCGGAATCCGTTTTTCTGCCTGCGGGAAGTGATCGCTGTACCGGCAGTCATAAAGTTTTGCCCGATGGCAAAACCCAATGGACTTTTCATTGTCAGGCACCGGGGGCCTCCATGACCCAGATAGGTTGGTTCCAGACCAGCGCCCGTCATCTGAACTCGCACTGGGTCATTACTGCTATTGTGCATAGCGAGGCTCATTACGAAACAGTGACTGATATGCAAATGCAGGGCACTTATCTCAGTGCTCACTGTGGGAAAGTCAAATAAGCGGTTGGTTAAACAGCAGGCTGGCGCAGCAATTCCAGAAAAGCTCTGCTGCTGTGGCTGGCTTCCTTGCGATATAACACCGAAAGGCGATGATGAATATGCGGTTCCGTATTCAGGGTAATCAGTCCCGGACGTTGTCCCCAACTGTCATTCAGTGCTGAAACAAAACTCACCCCCAAACCGCAACGTACAGCATCACGAATAGCCGCGAGACCACTCAGTTCATAACGGATTTCAGGATAAATTCCGGCATCTTTCAGGGCTTGCAGAGCATGCTCGCGAATGCCTGAACCTTCTTCTCTCCATACCAGTGCGGTGGACTCCAACGCCCGCAAAGGTAATGGTTTTTGCGCCATCTGCAGCCAGTACGGGCTTTCTGGCGCCAGCAGGACAATGGTGGTTTCCCGGAGAGTTTCCTGAACCCACTCGGTCTGTGCAGGCGAGGTCAGATCATCTTCTACAAAAACCAGATCAGCCTGGTCGCGCATGTTCCTGGCTGCGCGGCTGTTGGTGGCTATGAGGCGCAGGGACACCCCCGGATATTGCTGCTGGAAGCGGGCAATAGCCTGCGGCAACAAGGTTTCCGCATTGCTGTGGCTGGCGAGAATGGATAGCGAGCCACGCAGCATTTTTTCAGTGTCCTGACAGAGATGGCGGGCGTCTTCCAGGGCATTTTCGATTTGTTCGGCAATGCGTAACAGCGCCATCCCCATGGCCGTAGGGGTGATACCGTGGCGATTCCGTTGATAGAGGGGTTCTCCGACAATTTCCTGGAGGTTTTTGAGGCGGTGAGAGACGGCGGGCTGGGTCATGAACAGACTTTCTGCTGCGGCATGGAGATTGCCATGGCGTGCCGCCCGGGCCCAGACCAGCAACAAAACAGGATCAATACGCTGATGCAGCATAAACGGGCTCCAGTATTTAAGAAATTATCTGTGATTATTAAAACAATGAAAAATTAGCATTGGATGAATATCCTGTCCAGGTGCAAGCTTGGCGCAAATGTACAGCACCGGAATCAATCACTATGAAACTATTCGCTGAAGTCCCCGGAAACGATCCCCGGGAAATCGTTCGTCACTTCACCCCCAACTGGTTCGCCGCCAATATGGGTACGGGGATTCTGGCGCTCATGATTGCCGAATTTCCTTATGGTGACTGGGGTCAGAAAATCTTTGCACAGGGCCTATGGACTATTAACACATTATTTTTCGCACTGTTTGCCCTGCTGTTTCTGGGGCGGGCGGCGCTTTATCCCGCCAGCTTTCGCCGCCTCTTTCAGCATCCGGTACAGTCTCTTTTCATTGGCGCCATCCCCATGGGTTTCGCCACCATCGTCAATGGCATGCTGATTATCTGGCCGGTCACGGCGTTGTCTTTACAAATCACCAATGTCATGTGGTGGGTGGACGTGGCTCTGGCGCTGTTTTCGGTGCTCCTGGTGCCGTACTTCATGTTTACCGCCCAGGAACACAGCGTTGAAAAAATGACGGCTGCCTGGCTGTTGCCCATTGTTCCTCCGGAGGTCACGGCGGCCAGTGGCGGGTTATTGGCGCAGCATTTGCCCCCCGCGTTGGGAAGCACCGTCATTTACGTGAGTTATCTGCTCTGGGCCGTTTCGGTGCTGCTGGCCATGGGGATTCTGGCGATCCTGCTTTTACGCCTGACCCTGCACAAGCTCCCCCATCAGGATATGGCGGTATCCGCCTGGCTGCCTTTGGGACCCTTGGGAACCGGTGCCATGGCGATGATCACTCTGGGGGTGGCCGATCAGAAAGTCTTTGCGGGAACGACCCTTGCGGGAATGGGTGATTTTGGTTTCATGGCAGGCCTCTTTGTCGCCCTGATTCTCTGGGGATTCGGGCTGTGGTGGATGCTGATGGCGGTATTTTTTACCCTGCGTTATCTGGGCGAAGGTCTGCCTTTCAATATGGGCTGGTGGGGTTTTACCTTTCCCCTGGGCGTCTTTGACGCCGCTACCTACCTGCTCGCACGGGAGACCAACTGGGGCGTGTTTTTGCCCCTGGGAGCCCTGTTCACCATCGCGTTGGCCTTTTTCTGGGTCATTGTGACCCAACGCAGCTTTAAGGGTATGTGGAGTGGACGCCTGTTTCGTGCGCCCTGCCTTTCCGCCGAAACAGGATTGCCGGAAACCTGTGCTCCCCAAAGTACGCGGCGCCTGACGGAAAACGACCTCAGTAAAATGAGGGATTAGAAGGATCTGAAAAAATCATTCAGAACCTTGTCGAAATAAAAGGAGATATCAATCATGAAATATCCAATGATCGCTGCTGCTGTAGGCGCTTTGCTGATGAGTCCGCTGCTCGCCCAGGCTGATACGGAGGCGCATGCGGAGCATTACCAGACGATCCAACAGTTTCTGGAAGCCGGCAAGGTCACCGGGAATGTCCGTTCCTACTACTTCAATCAGCTTTATGGGGGTAGCCCATTACCCAATAAGTATGCCTATTCACTGGGCGGTATGTTGAAAGTGCAAACGGCGCCGCTCTATGGCCTCAGCGCCGGTGTGGCTTTTTATACGGCCAACAGTCTGGGTGCCAATGATCTGAATGCTCCCCGTCTGGATCCCCTGCTGATGGGGGACAAAGACAGTCTGAATGTGCTGGGACAAGCCTATTTGCAGTATCAGGATCGCTGGTTGAAAGTGAAAGCCGGCGATATGTTGCTGCATACCCCCTGGATGAATCCGTCGGATGCTTTCATGATTCCAAGCACCTTCCAGGCAGTGACTTTGCAGGTCAACCCCATCCGCAATCTGCAACTGATCGGGATTCGCGAGTTTCGTTTCAAAAACCGGATACAGGAAAATTACTACCGAGAAACCCTGCTGAATCAAAATCCCATTTATCCCGATATGCCGGATCATATGGATGGCACACTGGCTTTCGGGGTGAAAGCGCATTGGCAGAGCTTGAAATCCAGCGCCTGGTTCTACAGGTTTTATGATTTGGCGAATCTGTTTTACGGTACTGTCCATTATGGAGTGTCCGGCTTGCCCTATGGCATGAAGCCCTTCGCCGACTTTCAGTATGCGCGGGAATGGGCAGACGGCACGCAATACGCGGGCCCCGTCAACGCGACCGTATTTGGTGGAATGCTCGGTCTGCAAACGCCTTTGGGCCAGGTTTTTGCGGCTTATGATGAGATTCCCGGTCGCAGCCCGTTTTCCATGGGTGGCCGGACTTTGTATAACGGCGGATTTGTTTCCCCCTATACCCAGCAGTACAGTGCCGATCCACTGTACACCAGCATCATGGATTATGGGCTGGTGTCTTCTTCTGCGGCGGGACATGCCTGGAAGTTTGGTTTTTTGATCCATCCCCTACGGCAACTGCGGATCAAATATTCCTACAGCATGTATTGTACCCATCCCTACCTGCCGAACGTAGACGCCAACTATCTGGATGTGACCTATACCCCGGGAGGATTCTGGAAGGGATTATCTCTGCGTAACCGTCTGGGTTCCTCGTCATTTCAAGTGGGTAGCCTGAGATCCAGCTTGCCCAGGATCAGGTAGGCCATGTTGATAAAGTTCTTGTGCGTGCGGTAACCCMGAGCCTTGGCCTTGGCGGATTGAATGAGGCTGTTGAAACCTTCCAGAATTCCATTGGTGATCTGGCTCTCGAACCATCGGAGC
>NZ_JACKZA010000032.1 GCF_015100155.1 Acidithiobacillus sp. HP-2
GCCGAACACTGGCGGCATATCCGGACCACCAATGCCATTGAGTCCACCTTCGCTACGGTACGCCACCGGACTACCCGGACGAAGAACTGTGTATCACGCAGCAGCTTTCTGGGATTGGGTTTCAAGATGCTGCAGCAGGCTGAAAAACGCTGGATTGGGATTTATGCTCCAGAGAAAGTCCTGCAGCTTTTTGCAGGGGTGAAATTTATCGATGGCATACCGGCTAACCTCACCCTGCCGGATGATCAACAGACCGCCGCCTGATCTATGTCAGAAAATACTCATACACCAGATTTGACTATAGCTCATCCCCATCGTCGGGTTATCGACATTGCCTTGGAGGCAGGTTTCGAAAATCCGGAATCGTTCTCACGTGCGTTCAAGAATTGCTTTGGACAGACGCCTTCTCAATTTCGCGACCAACCTGCGTGGCAGCCTTGGGCTGAGCGTATGCAACTACCCGGACGAAAGAGGAGTACTCCCATGGAAGTGAAAGTTGTCGATTTTTCCGAAGCAATGGTTGCCGTATTAGAGCACAAGGGTCCACCTGATTTAATTTTCGAGTCAGTTCAGATCTTCATCGAATGGCGTAAGAGCAGCGGTCTGTCGCCCGTCGCCACCAGCCGTACTTTTGGTCTCGCCTACAGCGACCCTGCTTCTACCGCTCCGGAGGAATTTCGCTTCGATATCTGCGGAGAAATCGGCACCCCCGTGCCGGATAACCCACAAGGCATCATCACAAAGCATATTCCAGCTGGCCGCTATGCCACGGTCTGTCATCAAGGATCCACCGATCGCATCAGCGACAGCGCCTATTATCTCTACCGAGAATGGCTGCCGGGGAGTGGTGAGGAATTGCGAGACTTTCCGCTCTTCTTTCACTATATCAAACGGATTCCTGACACCTCGGAACACGAACAAATAACCGATATCTACCTGCCCTTGAAATAGCGCCTGAAATTGCTCTTTGGGGAGTGTGTTTCAGGGAGTGATTGCTCAAACAGGAGCAGAATGGGCTATGGTGCGACATACACAATAAATTACGGATACCCAATTATTCAAAATAGCGATAGGATAGGCCATTACCATTTCGGCTGTATGGGACTGGCTGCTGGAGTCCATGAAATCCTGATTCGAACTGGCTCACCTGCCTCTGTTTCCTTTTTCCCATTCCCCTTGTAAACGACAGGTTCCACCGCCCAGGCAGCCAGTTTCCCTCCTGGAATGGATGGAACACTGACTCCAGCCTGATGGTAGACAATACGGGCATAGCGGGCATCACCAGATGGCTTCCCCGAGTTATAAACCTGCAGAGCACCTGGTAACTTTTTACCTGATGCTTTCCATGAATCAACCAGTATTTTCGAGGCCACCTGCAGATTGGTGCAGGGATCAAAGACGTTTTTATAATTTAATCTGTATGCGGCAAAATTTTCAGAATCAACCTGGGCGATTCCAGCGTCTACCTGATGCCCCGCTGCCAGCAAAAGATGCAGGATTCGTTCTGCATCGCGTCTGGTTTTTGGGAAATAACTGCGATTCGTTGTGTTGTCGTGAATGACCAGAGGATTCCCGCCAGACTCGGTCTGCACCACTGCAGCCATGGTGACAGGGGCAACCTGTAGAGCACATTCCTGCAACAGCTGAAGACCGATCATGTTCCTGCCTTAAACCTTTTCAGGAAAGTCTTTTTTACCGCAGAGGTGCATATAGACACCTTGGGCGATGGCCACGCGCTGATCGTGGCATTCCCACGTCCGGTTTTACTGTAAATCCTCACTCCCGCCTCGCCATGAATCACCCGATCCACATCCTCTATCGTTCGCATACCTTTCTCCAGATCAAGGATTTCCTGAAATCGTCCTGACAGGAAACTGACTGGCAAATACCACATTCCGTGCAGTGTTTCCCATCTTGCCGATAGGCCGTTAATGACCCCGAACAGGGTCAGACCGTGTACTGACGTACTGAAAGGAGATTCATCATGGCAAAAGCGAAGGGCAAAACCCAGATTCCAGAAGCGGAAAAAGCCGCAAGTCCGGCGCAGGAAAGCAAAGAAGCTGCACCCACTGACAAAACTTTCCATGAATACCCGGCAGCTCAGGGAACCATTAAGGATGAGCAGGGCACCTACCACAGCGCCCGACTTTGGGCACCCGCCCAGAAAGACGCACTGCGGGAAGAGGGCGGCCTCAAGGGTAAATTCGAGATCCAGAATCCCGAAACCGGAGTCAGGGAGAAATACGACTTTGAAATGAAACCGAAAGAACACAACGGCCAGAAGTATCTGTCTGGCGTGGTGAACCGTGGCGAAGGCAGGGATCCCCTGGTGGTACGGATGGTGGGCATTGATGGCCCCCATGGCCGCTTTGCCGCCTTACGGATGGCTGAAATGCACCGCGATGGGGAGCAGGCGCAGTTTCAGGATATTCGTGGACAGGGGGGTATTGTCCGCATGAACGAAGCCATGACGCACAAGTTCACCGAAAAGGAGGGCCAACTCTATGAAACAGGCCGATTCAGGGAAACTCTGGGTGTAGAACCATCAGCCCTCGCCCGTCTGGATCATCGGGATGCAGTGGAAGCGGTCATGGAACGCCAGGCTGCTCAGGACCTGGAACGGAATGAGGTGCTGGAACAGGAAACCGGACTGGAGGCACCGGACAGCGGACCAGACCTGGATGATGAGGAAGATCTGGGCATGGGTCGTTGACGGCGGGTAAACCCATCCGAAACGCAGTCCTGTCATTCTGCCCCGGCTTGTCCTGGCGAGGCGCATTTCCCCGATGAGGTGCAAGATGGCCGTAATTTCCAAGGCAGAAATGCTGGATTCTCTGCTGGAGTCAGCAGAAAAAATGATTGCTACCGGTGAAAAGCCGGTCTGGCAGAGACCCTGGGAACCCAGATATGGGGAATTTTCAGCGCCGCACAATCCCACTACGGGCAAGGCATACAGTTCGCTGAATACCATGATTCTGACCGTAGCAGCGCTGGAACATGGCTATGAGGATCCCCGCTGGATGGGATACAGCCAAGCCAAAGAGGCCGGTTATTCCGTTCGCAAGGGCGAAAAAGCAGGCGCACGCATCTATTCTCCCATTATCAAGACCGTCCGTGATGAAGAAAGTGGTCAGGATGTGACCCGGCCAGTAGGCTACCGGGCTACCCCCCTGTTCAATGCTGCACAGATTGAGGGGATTCCGCCTCTCAGGGTTGTTCCGGAAGCAGAACGACAGCCCAAAAGCCACGAACTGGATGCCATTGCCGCGCAGATGGGTGTAGTGATTGTCCACGCAACCCAGGCCCGCGCCTATTATCGGTCTGGTCTGGATCGCATCCATCTTCCCTTGCGGGAGCAGTTTCACGATCAGCACGGATATGATGCCACCAAAGCGCATGAACTCGCCCACGCCACAGGCCATGCTTCCCGGCTGGACCGGGACTCCCTGAAAACCTATGCAAAGCTGGAATCGCGCGCCGCCGAAGAAGTGACGGCTGAGATTGGTGCCTATCTGACATCCCTGCATCTGGGCATTCCGTATATGGGCGACAGTCCAGACATGACTGAGGAGCAGCATGCGGCCTATGTTGCGTCCTGGGGCAAAAATCTGACCCGGGATGAGCGGCGTCTGGCGGTTGATAATGGCCTGAAAGCCGCCGTGTATCTGGAGAAGCAGCTGGAACTTGCCAGACAACAGGGACTGCTGCAGGAGCAGGATATCGAAAAGAGTACCACTGTTCCTGGTCATGAAATCCCTGCCGCAGCCATGAGTGTCGATACTGAAAACACGCACCGTGGATTCCTTGCGGACGAACTGATGCTGAACATGCCGGTTTACCTGGATCGACCACTGGAAACTGGCATGGAAAAAACGCCTGCGCTGGTGGTGGGAATCAACCGTGCTGGCAATGTTCGCGTCCGCACCATTTTGACTCCAGAGCAGATATCCAGCAGGGATGATGGGATTGAAGTGTTTCGCATCACGGATGATGCGGACCCGGACAAAGTTCTGGAAGTCGGGAAGGAATATGCCCGTCATGAAAGCGAACTGACCGAACGCACCGAACCAGTAGATCGCCTGGATCGTTCGCCTTTGCTGAAAGCCCCTGTCCCGCCCGCACAGGCGGCAGAAACATCTATCGCTGGGCTCCGGCAGCTCTATGGGCTCGACTCAGACAGGGCGCAGGAAAGTGGGCGTGACACACTGGAAACAGCCCCGGAAATGATGAAATCCATGCAGTCATCATCAGAGCGGGAAAACACGGATGATGGTCTGGAAATCGGTTTCTGAAGGACTGGACTAATCACGGAATATTCATGAATACAGGAGGTTGACATGGCTACACCTGCGGAAGAACTTCACCAGGAAAATCCGGCCGAAGAATCCGGAATCAGCAAAGCGCAGAGAAAAGCACTGCTGGATGCATTCCGCCAGGAGCGGGATACGGTACTTGATGCGCATCTTCAGACAATGGACAAGTTGGGGTCCCAGCACCTGCAGCAGCGCAAGGATCTGACGAAATCACTGGAAGATCAGCGGGAAGCATGGGAAAAAGCAAATGAAAAACTGCCCGCCAAAGCCCGGGAGTCAGCCTGGGCCATGGAGGTGGTCAGGCAAAAGGAAATGCTGGGGAAGCAGCATCAGGCAGAACTGGAAACAGTGATCATCAATGCAAATATTCCAGCCTGGCAGGATTACCTGAAAGACAAATCCCGCAGTGGTGACGTCACCGCCCAGGCACTGCTTGCTGAAATTGTGGGCTTGCAGGCTAAAGGCCAGGGTGCGGGCCTGGAAGGTCCGGCGGAAGTAGCTCCAAAACCGCTGGTTCTGGAAGGCTTGACCAGCAAAATCGAAAAAGATGGCAGTGCCGTGCATTATCTGCGGCAAAATCAGGAAGTGTTTGCTGATCGGGGCAAGCGGATCGAGATGCTGGACAGTGGTGACCGTGAGATTGAAGCGGCCTTGCGGCTTGCCACTGCCAAGTTCCGGGAAGGTACACCGCTGTTGCTGACCGGGGATGATGAATTCAAGGAACGCGCAGCACACCTTGCAGGTGAACTGGGCATTCCCATTCGCAACCGGGATCTGCAGGAAATATGGCAGAAGGGCCAGGAGCAGGGCAAAACCGACAATCTCAAAGTCGAGTATCCTGACATCACACCCCGCAACGGAATTGTCGGCGATGTGATGCAATCCCCGGAGGTCTTGCCAGAGAAGGAGGTACAGCCAGATTATGGGGTCGTCCCTGCAGCTGAAAAGACGGCATCTGAGCCAGCGGCGCAAAACCTGACGAAAGAAGATGCACTTCCACTGCATTCCATGCGGTTCCCCGCCTCCGAAGAAGTCAGAAAACTGGCCGATCAGGGCGGGGTTCCGGTAGATGGGGAAGCAATCCTGATTCCTTCTGACCGTTACATGGCCGCACGGGCGGAACTGGCCCATGCCGATGCGGTAACCCGTCTCGATCTGTTGCAGGCAACGCTGGAGGGAGGGTTTTCGGCACTTGCGCCCGAGGGCCGGGCGAAACTGCTGTCCGCCGGACTTGCCGATGAGCGGGGTCAGCCCACGGCGAAAGGGATAGATATTCTGCTGGTCCAGGAACAACTGCTTCAGGAAGCGCGGGAACAGGTACCGGAAAACTTGCGCGGGCAGATGGCGTCCCCATTACAAAACCGCCAGAAAGAGGTGGAGGAGGAAAACCGGCAGCAGTCTCTGCGCACCCGGAACGTGGATGGGGAACTGGTGGCTGAGGATGAGCAGGCGCGTGACAGTGGCTCTCTGGAGCAGGAGGTGTTGGAAGGTGCCGAAATGGCGGCCAGTATGGCCATGGGAAATTCCATTGACTGGGCGGCTGATCTGGCTGTGGATGCCAGGCGAGCGCATGGGCCTGAACAGCAGCCTGATGATCTTCCCGACTGGGAAATAGAGCATTAAGCCATGGCTGCCGAATCTCTGGTTCATATCCCGCAATCCCAGAAAGACATCACGGGCATGGTCTGGCCAGCCCTGGGGATGATGGTCATTCTGACTTTCCTGGGCTTTCAGGCCTCTACGGAATACACCGCCTGGGCGCTGGGCTGGCCGGATGCGCTGGGTGCGCCGATCATGGGGCACTGGTATGCGCCCTGGATGTCCATTCTCTGGGGGATTGAGTACGATAATGTCAGCTATGGACCCAGAGTCCTGCATGTTTTTCTGGTGGGACACGTCATCATGCTGGTTTTCGGGATGTCGGCCATTCTGCTGCCGGCAATCTGGGCCTATCGGCGCACCCGCAAGGCGGCTCAGGAGCGGAATGATCTGCATGGATCGGCGCACTGGGCTACGGATGAAGAAGTCATTGCCCAGGGGCTGCTGCCGACAGAGGATAACAGGGGCGGCGTTTTTCTGGGTGCCCACACCATGAATGCCCCGCAACGATCCGTACGCCGGCAAATCCGTACAAAGCTGGTGGCACATCCCGATCAGCGCATTTTTTATCTGCGGCACAAGGGGCCGGAACATATCATGGTTTTTGCTCCGACCCGATCAGGCAAGGGGGTTGGCATTGTCATTCCGACCTTGCTGGGCTGGGATGAATCTGTACTGATTCATGATATCAAGGGAGAAAACTGGGCGCTGACGGCCGGCTTCAGGAAAGAACACCTGGGCCAGCGTTGCCTGAAGTTCTGCCCGACCGAACCGGATTCCGTGCGTTTCAACCCGCTGCAGGAAATTCGACTGGACGGAAACCTCATCAAGGATGTACAGAACATCGCCACGATGATCGTCGATCCGGATGGCAAGGGCCTCAATGACCACTGGGCCAAAACCGGCTTTGATCTGCTGACGGGGGTCATTCTTTATGTCCTGCTGTCTCCGGACCTGAAGCCCGGATCCGATGGCAAAAATCTGCGCTGCCTGCACACGGTCCAGTCCATATTGTCGGACGGGGGACCGGTTCGTGAAATTGCCGAGACCCAGGCGGAGCAGAAGGCTGCCCTGGCGCCCCGCGAGGCCAATGCCAGGGCCAAACCTGCGCCCAAAGGGTTTCAGGCGGTCATTGAATACATCAAGGATTACGCACTGGAGATTCTGCAACAGGAACAGGATGCCTACCGGGTCACGGGTTGGCGTGCAGTGGCGGAAGCATCGCAATCATTTCTGAACAAGGCGCCCAATGAAGCTTCAGGCGTTCTCTCGACAGCGCTGTCTTTCCTGTCCCTGTATCGTGACCCCATTGTTGCCGAGAACACACGGGTTTCTGATTTCAATATCCCGAGCCTGATGGGTGGTGAGGATATTGATGGCCGGAAAGTCGTCGAAAAGTCATCCCTCTATCTGGTGGTTCCGCCATCCGACAAGGATCGGCTGAAACCCTTGCTGCGTCTGATCCTGAACCAGGTGGTGCGGCGCCTTACAGAGGGCATGGATTTTGAGGAGGATGGACGGAGCCGGAGCCTTTATCCTCACCGGATGCTGCTCTTACTGGATGAGTTCCCGAGTCTGGGCAAGCTGGATGTGTTTCAGGAAGCACTGGCCTTCATTGCCGGCTATGGTCTCAAGGCGTTGCTGATCGTACAGGATCTGAGCCAGCTTTTTGCCGCTTACGGAAAGGATGAATCCATTATCAGCAACTGCCATGTCCGCGTTGCCTATGCGCCCAATAAAATCGAGACGGCAGAGCTGCTGTCAAAAATGGCGGGGCAGGCGACGGTCCGGCATAACCAGCGGCAATACTCGGGTGGGCGGTTCAGCCTGCTGCTGCACAACGTCAATACCAACGAACAGATAGTGCAGCGCCCCCTGCTGACCCCGGATGAATGCATGCGCCTGCCACCGGATGATGAGCTGATCTTTGTTGCCGGCCATGCACCAATTTATGGACAGAAGATCAAATATTATCTGGATGAAGGATTCAAGAGCCGACTCCTGAAAGCCCCGGATGTCAGTGGTGATCGAAAATGCTGACTACCCGGCTGCAGTTGCCCGGATGGATAACCATTCACCGTCCGGTCCGTTTTCGTGGGCTGCGCATTCCCGCTTTCGCGCTGGGATTCATTGTCGTGGGTTTTATGATTGCCTGGAGTGCAGGTTACCGGATAAACAGTACGCCTTCAGAACCGGTCGGCATCTGGCATCTGGTTCCGGTGACGTCACCCACGCAACCCGTCCGGGTTGGAGAATACATCAGCTTCTGCGCCCCAACCCCGGATTTTTCTTTCCTGGATCCCGGCAACTGTGATGATGGGGTTGCCCCATTCCTGAAGGAGGTGGTTGGGGTTCCGGGTGATCTGGTTGAAGAGACAGCGGCCGGGGTAAAAATTGATGGGCATCATTTGCCACAGAGCAAACCTCTGCTGAGGGCAGTCGGGTATCCGGTTGCTCTGCCCCTGTGGCGTGGCAAGATCCGGCTGAAACCTCACCAATACTGGGTTTATGGCAGTGGCTGGCCACGCCTGTCCTATGACTCGCGCTATTACGGTCCCGTATCCGGTTCCAGGATCAGGGCTATCGCCCGACCTGTTTGGATCTGGAAAGCGCACGTCTGGTTGCCGCTTTGAGTTTCCTCATGGGCCGATTATCGGGAATGATACTATCCACTGAGTTATTGAAGGAGAGAGCATGATGGACAACCAGGCAATTGAAAACCGCTACAGCGTAGGTGATTTTGCCATCCGTTATGTTGGTGAGAATCAGCAGCCCTCTGCAGACCTTGCCGAAGACACGATATATCTGTTCGAGCCCCGGGAGGGAGAGTTATATCGTGATCCATTGGGCGAACCCGTGATTTTTTATACGGAAGCCGAGGCGTTTGCCTGCCGGAATGCGTTTGGGCACGGTCTCGTGCTGTCCATGTGCGAGGGCAGCGATATCGGAGAAATGTTTGACATGCCGCAAGAGGACATCAGTCCCGAAGAACAGGCAAAAATTGATCAGTATCTGGCATCGGCTGATCCGATGCAGGCAGATTGAAACATGCCCGCCGCCATGGCAGCAAAACAGGAGCGCCTGGATCAGTTTCTGCTGCGCATTCTCGGAAAGGATATCCAGAGCTATCTGGAAGATCCACAGATTGTCGAGATTTTGCTGAATCCTGATGGGCAGGTCTGGGTGGACGTCCTGGGTGGAGAGATGGCTCCACGGTCCCGACTGGATGCGGGCCAGGCCCGTATGATCATTGATACGGTGGCTTCCATGCTGGGGACAATGATCAGTGTGGATTCTCCGATCATCAGCGGTGAGTTGCCTCTGGATGGCAGCCGCTTTGAGGGGCTCATCCCTCCAGTGGTTTCTGCACCTTCTTTTACTATCCGCAAAAAGGCCTTACTGGTTTTTACACTGGAAGATTATGTCCGCAAGGGCATTCTGAGTGAAAAGCAGTATGGGATGATTCATCGTGCGGTGGATTCCCGCCAGAACATTCTGGTCTGCGGTGGAACGGGGACTGGCAAGACGACTCTGGCCAATGCCATTCTTCATGCAGTCAGTGAAAGGACCCCTGAACACCGGATCGTGATTATTGAAGACACCAGAGAGCTGCAGTGTACGGCACCCAATGCGGTATTTCTACGAAGTTCTGACCGGATCGACATGACCCGGCTGCTGCGAAGTACCATGCGTCTGCGCCCCGACCGCATTGTGGTTGGAGAGGTTCGTGGCGCCGAAGCTCTGGCTCTGCTGAAGGCATGGAATACAGGGCATCCGGGAGGGGTGGGGACTGTGCATGCCAACAATGCACAAGCAGCCCTGATCCGGGTAGGTCAGTTGATCCAGGAGGCGAATGTACCGCCGGTACCACAATTGATTGCGGAAGCCGTCAATCTGGTCATCAGCATTCGCCGAACCGCGACAGGGCGCATTATTGATGAAATCCTGCAGGTGACCGGCTGGAAGGATGGTGCGTTCATTACACAACTGGTCTGAAAGTGGTCCGGTGATTCATCCAGCCTTGAGTGCCATCATCCGATTAGTGATGTTTGTATTAGCAGCTACAGTTGACATATGCCAGAATAGCAATTATAGTTGTCACATGATTGAGCTCATAAAAACCGACCTGTTCGACCGCTGGCTTGTCGGCATTCGTGATCGTCAGGCCCGTGCGAGGATTGAGGCGCGCATTCGACGCTTGAGCCTTGGCAACCCCGGCGACGTAAAGCCGGTAGGCGAAGGCTTGTCGGAAATGAGGATCGACTACGGCCCCGGCTATCGCGTCTATTTCATGCAGCGCGGACCCTTGGTGGTACTGCTGCTTTGTGGAGGCGACAAGAGCAGTCAGGAACGTGACATTGCCCTAGCCAAAACCATTGCAGCGCAGTGGAAGGAGTGACCAAGATGGAAGTCAAATTCAGCCGCTACGATACGGCGGACTATCTCAAAACCGAGGACGATATTGCGGCCTATCTCGATGCCGTGATGGAGGATGGCAACCCCGCACTGATCGCTGCGGCGCTTGGGGATGTAGCTCGCGCCCGCAACTTTAGCCAGCTTGCCCGCGACGTGGGAATGAGCCGCCAAGGGCTGGACAAGGCCCTTTCAGGCGATGGCAATCCGAGCCTCGCAACCGTGGTGAAAGTCGCTCAGGCGCTTGGCCTGCAGCTTGCCTTCAAACCGACCCATGGTGAACCCGCACCTGCCGCCCACTGATAGCTCGCGGGCTTTGCTATTCCCTACATTGACCAGGCCCGCCTGTTTAAAGAGAGGTCCCTGACGAACAAAACCGAATTTATTGCCGCCCTGGCCCGTCATGGGGAGATGTCCAAAGTGGATGCGGAAGTAGTTCTCGGCGTTTTCGGAATCAACTGTATGCTCTGCAAGAGCGGGTCTGTTTTAGCCGCGTCCAGGATGATTTTGATTATCGGTTGCGATGTTTCTTTCTATATATTGCAGGCATGATATGACATAATAAACGGGATTTCGTTGGTTATGCCCTTTTATGAGGCCAATATGCTGCATACCTACAGCTTTTCAAACTTTCAGTCATTTGCTCAGCAAACCACGGTTGATTTCCGTGTCACTAAAAAAGTCAGCGATTCAGACTGGATTTCTGAACGCCCAACCGGGAAACGTGTGAGCAAGGTGATGGCTGTTCTGGGTGCAAATGCAGCAGGCAAGACGGCACTGTTGAAGCCTGCGGCATTCCTTGGCTGGTTTATCGCCGAGTCATTTCAGAACCCTGCAGGCAACGACATCCCCATTGTTCCGCATTTTGCCTACGCTGATCAGCCTAGTGAATTTTCCTGCATTCTCGACTTTGATGGCAGACTCTGGCGTTATGAACTGGTCTGTACCCGGAAGAGGGTCTTGCGTGAGGCGCTATATCACCGGCCTGCCAGCAAATTTCGATATGTATTCGTCCGGGAATATGACGAGCAGGCTGAAGGGTATGCGGTACGCCAGCAGGATTTTGGTTTGCCTGATGAGGCCATCGTCAATTTGCGACCGGATGTATCCCTGATTTCCTGGGGTGCGCAATATGGGGTTCCCATGGCGCAAACCATGGCGCGTCCCATGGTTTTTTCCAACGTTTCGTACATGGGCCGGCTGCCGACTGGGGATGACCTGATCTCTTCAGTGGCAAGGTATTATCGGGACAATCCGCAACAAAGAGCGCAGATGGTAAGGTTACTTTCTTCCTGGGATCTTGGTCTTTCAGATGTTCAGATTCGTGATATTCCCATTACTGATCGGGATAATCCGGACAGGACGGATGTGCTTTCCATCCCCTACGGCCAGCATCTTTCCATAGCGGGCTCCCATGAGTTGCCTTTCCATATGGAGTCCAGTGGTACCAAGGGCGCTTTTATCCATCTGATGCGGATCCTGTCTGTCCTGGAACGTGGCGGCATCGCTGTTGTGGATGAACTGGAGGGTGATCTGCACCCGCACATGCTGGAACTCATCCTTGATCTTTTTGCCAATGCCGAGATGAATCCGTACGACGCTCAGCTGCTTTTTTCCTGCCATGCTCCGGAAGTGCTGAACATTCTGGACAAGTCGCAGGTTATTCTGGTTGAAAAAGACGATCAGTGCGAAAGCGCAGCGATTCGGCTGGACAAGGTGGAAGGCATTCGTGCCGATGAAAATCACTACGCAAAATACATGGCGGGAGCGTATGGCGCGATCCCCCAGGTCTGATCATTCCCGGAACCGTTGGAGCGTTCGCAAAACAATACTGATTGTTGTTGAGGGTGCGGATGAAGAAGGATTTCTGAAACACGTGCGATCCATTTTCGTTCCCAGAGATTGCGGGATCAGCGTGACAATCAGAAATGCAAAGGGGAAGGGTGCTGACCACGTTCTACGAAAAGCCCTGACTGAGAAGGCGCGCAGCAGCTATGACAAGGTTGCTGCAATGTATGATACAGATACAGAAAACCCGCGCAGCGTTTTGAAAAATAATGCACTCAACAAACGGATCATACTGTTGCGCTCCGAACCATGTCTGGAGGCAACCTTGATCAAACTGGTGGGCGAAGACCCATATGCAGTGAATACGGACTGGAAAACGCGTGTGGAAAGCTTGCTGAACGGATATCCGCCCCGTGATCACCGGGCAGACTGGTCAAAGGTCACCGCTGACATACTGCGAAATCAAAGATCACACCTGTCTGTGATCGATCACCTGCTAAACCTGCTGGACATTCATCCTCCGGTTCCATAGCCAGCAACCCCCACTTCCTTTCCCATTTTCCTGATAGTCGTTGACCAGCATCGTGGCTGGGTAGATCACGCATCGGGAGTTTCAACATGCAACAAATGGAATCTGTTTCTCGCATTCAGGCGCATGTGCGCCGCTGGCGACGCCGGATTGGCGGCGCGATTATTCTTACCATTGCCGGTGCTGGTCAGGCATTGGCCAGCACTTCTGGAGGTCTCCCCTGGGATGGGCCGGTGCAAACCCTGCAGAATGATCTGACAGGTCCTATCGCCACAGGCATTTCCGTCGTGGCACTGCTGGGTGCCGGCGCCGCGCTTGCTTTCGGGGGCGATGAGCTGGGTGGCGTAGCCAAAAAACTACTGTATCTGGTTCTGGCCATCGCCATTATTGTTCTTGGCAACAACTTCCTTTCAGCTCTTGGACTGTCCGGAGCACTGGTCTGAATTTCAGCAATGACACGGTCCGTGACTCTCTCGGACCGCGTTTCAACGAGCCGAATAAACAGGAACAGGTCTGCATATGGATGAAAACCGGCAGGAAGTAGACATTCACAGTTCTTTGAACCGCCCCCATCTGATTCTGGGCGGAGAGCGTAGCCTGGTGATGATGACCGGCATCATCGCGGCCGTATTTATTTTCAGCCTGCATCAGGTCTGGAGCGCCGTACTCGGGATTCTGCTCTGGTTTTTGGGGCAGTGGGCACTTGCCCAGGCCGCAAAACACGATCCGATACTGTCGCGGATAGGCATTCGCAGCCTGCGTTACCGCAGGTTTTACCCATCAGCCGCAACACCCTTTGGGCGTCTGCGCAAATACTGATAGCCGGTCTTTTTTGCAGACGAGGAACATCATGCTGAACCTGAAAGAATTTCGCAGTCGTGCCATGGGCCTGCCGGATCTGCTTCCCTGGGGATTTCTGGTGGACGACGGGATTGTTCTCACCAAGTCCGGAGGCTTTCTGGCAGGATGGAGTTATCTCGGCCCCGATCTGGATTCGGCCACTCAGGCCGAACTGGCAGCCATGGGAACACGGATAAACGCAGCCCTGTCACTGGGTGATGGTTGGGTGCTGAACTGCGATGCCGTTCGTGATCGTGCGCCGGGATACGCGCCAGAAGGGGCGTTCCCGGATCGCACCACCCAGCTCATCGATGCCGTTCGACGGCTTCGATACGATACGGAAACCCGTCACTATACGAGCCGTTATGTGCTGACCGTAACCTGGTTTCCGCCACCAGATGCTGCCGGCAAGGCCGCCATGCTTTTTGTCGAGGGCGGAGCGGACAAAACAGGAGCGGGTCAGAGGGCGCTGCAGAGTTTCAAGGACAGGCTGCTGGAAATTGAAGGCCGCTTGTCTTCATTCCTGAAAATACGGCGTCTGGCTGACAGGACCGATAACCAGGGGATTCTGGATAGCCCATTGCTGGGCTTTCTGGAATCCTGCGTCAGCTTTGATGCCCATCCCATCCGTTTTCCGGAGGATGAGCCACCGGCTTATCTGGATGCCCGTCTCGGTCGTCATGATTTTGTGACCGGTTTCCAGCCGCGTGTAGATCGCCAGCATATCATGGCCATTGCCGTGGACGGTTTCCCGTCGGTGAGTTTCCCCGGCATTCTGGATTTTCTGTCACGCATGCCCATTCGTTACCGGTGGTCGAACCGCTTCATTTATCTGGACCCGGTTCAGGCGGAAAAAATCATCAACAGCCATCGCTCGCGCTGGAGTCAGAAGCGCAAGAGCCTGATGAACATGGTCCGTGAAAATGGCGGCGGGCAGGCCACCCATATCAACGTGGATGCCGACAACATGACTACAGACGCCATTGCCGCCATTGGTGAGGCATCTTCGGGTGCGGTGCGCTTCGGTTACTACACGAGCGTCATCCTGCTGGCTCACGAGGATCTGGCTGTTCTGGAATCCCAGGCCAGAGATCTCAAGCGGGCCATAGAAAATCATGGATTTGGTGCCCGCATCGAAGATGTCAATGCCGTGGAAGCTTTTCTGGGCAGCATGCCCGGGGATACGAAAGCCAATGTCCGCCGTCCACTGGTTCATACCCTGAATCTCGCACACCTGTTGCCGTTCACCAGTGTCTGGGCCGGTCCGGACCAGAATCCGTGCCCGTTCTATCCCCCTGATTCCCCGCCACTGTTCTGGGCGAGTACGGATGGTTTCACGCCCTTCCGGGTGAGCCTGCATGCCGGTGATCTGGGACACACGGAAATTCTGGGACCAACGGGCGCTGGTAAATCGACGCTGCTGGCCCTTCTGGCTGCCCAGCATTTCCGGTATCCCCGTGCCCAGGTTTTTGCTTTCGACAAGAGCTATTCCATGTATCCACTGGTATCTGCAGCCGGTGGCGAACATTATGACATTGCGGGAGAGGGGGAAGAACTGACTTTCTGCCCGCTGCTGCAGGTAGACAAGGCTTCCGAGCGTGACTGGGCGGCAGAATGGATTGAGAGCCTTCTGGATCTGCAGGGATTGTCTGCAACCCCGGTCATCCGGGAAGAAATCAGCCGCGCACTGCAGCAGATGGGGGCCAATACCACGGCGGAAGAGCGGACCATGAGTCATTTTCTGACCATCATCCAGAACGTGGGTGGTGCGCCCATCAAGGAATCCCTGCGCTATTACACCCTCGGTGAGCCGGGTGGAAGTCTTCTGGATGCCAGCTCGGACAGTCTGGCCCAGGATGTCTTCCAGGTCTTTGAGATCGGGCACCTGATGAACAAGGGACCGAAAGTGCTGATGCCGGTCCTGACCTATCTGTTTCACCGGCTGGAACAGCGTTTCCGTGGACAGCCGACCCTGCTGATTCTGGATGAGGCCTGGGTCATGTTTGGGCATGAAACCTTCAAGGCCAAAATCCGGGAATGGCTCAAGGTGCTGCGTAAAGCCAATGTGGCGGTCATTTTTGCCACTCAGTCGCTTTCTGATCTGCAGAAATCCGGAATTGCCGATGTGGTCCATGAATCCTGCCCTACCAAGATCCTGTTGCCCAACGCTGAAGCCATGACGGAGAACAGTCGCCCATTTTACCAGGCGATGGGGCTTAATGACCGGCAGATACAGATTCTGGCTACCGCCACACCAAAGCGGCAGTACTACATGATGCATCCGGACGGGAGGCGGCTCTTTGAGCTGGGTCTGTGTCTGGAAGAACTGGCGTTCCTGGGAGCATCAGATCCGGAGACCATCAACCGTATCAGGGAGATGATCCATGATCATGGCGAGGCCTGGCCCGCCTGGTGGTTACGAGAACGCGGGCTGCCAGAAGCGGCATCCGTCTGGGAATCGTACTGAGTTTCCCGTCCTGCCGATAAGATCATCATCCGTTTGTGACGTCACCCGAAGGAGAGACCCATGCGCATCCGTTTTTCAGTCCTTGCCCTGACCGTATTGACTGTCACTGCCAGTGCTCCGGCACTGGCGGGAGGAGTCATCGCCAGTGAGTACCCCTTGTCTTCGCTGCCTGAGCAGATTGTTGAGGAAATCACCTCTGTTTCCAAGCTCGCAAAGCAGGCTCAGCAGCTTGAGGAGCAGATACAGTCTGTTGAAAACCAGGCACAGAATATGGTCAGCCTGCCCATGAATCTGTACCAGTCCCTGACCAGTCCGATTGGCAAGCTGATCAGTGTGGTGAACCAGGCTCAGGGGCTGTCTTATGCTGCCCAGAACATTCCGGCGGAATTCCAGGCGGAATATGGTCAGGGTGTCAGTTCGCTGATGCCCAACGGTTATTCGGTATCATTGGCGCAATGGTCACAGGATGAACAGAATCAGGTCCAGAATGTCCTGCAGGATTACCATATGACGGAGAGCAACTTTGCCAGCACACAGGCTACCCTTCAGCAGCTGGAAAGTGCCGGGCAGTCGGCCAGCGGCCGCAAGGCGGTACTGGATGCGGCCAACCAGATTGCAGGACTGCAGGTGGAACAGATACAGAGCCTGCAATCGACCATCATGCAGGGCAACAGCGCCATGCTGAAATATATACAGAACAGAAATATTGAAACCAACCAGAAACAGCAGAGTATCAAAGGCTGGCTCAATGGAGCCGGCAATGATGCTGACCAGGACCTCATGTAAGGAGAAAACAGATGCGTAAACGCTGGATACTGATACCCATAATATTGTCTCTGTCGGCCTGCTCGCACCCCAATCAGGGGCCATACCCCGGCAAAACGACTGACTGGTATAAAGCGCACGAGCCTCAGGCTGAAGAACAGGCCAAATGGTGCCTGAAAACGGGCACAAAATCTGCGAGCTGCAAGCTGGTGATGGGTCCAGTGGCCCATTATTTTGCGCAACATTCTTTCCTGGGTGGCGCCGGGAAAGATGCCGACCAGAACCTGATGTAATCTCCGCAAGGAATCACCATGCGACTTCGCTCGTTAACCATCTGGTATCCCATCGTTTTGGGGGTTCTGGTTTTCTGCTGGACCCCGGACGCCCTCGCCGGAGTACTCGGATATATCAAATCCGACATTTCCGGCAACTCGGGCAGCTGGATGTCACGCATGGAAACGGCCGCCAGGCATCTGTTTTTTGCCCTGGCAGGACTGGAGTTCGTCTGGTGGGGCATCACCCGACTGGCCAAAGGCGGAGAGGTGGGTGATGTCCTTGTGGGAGTCATGATGAAAGTCATCACCCTGGGATTTTTCTACACTTTCATGACAGAGGCTCCCCAATGGGTGCCGGACATCGTTCACAGCTTTATGGATCTGGGACAACAGGCCGGCGGCACAACAGCCACCACACCATCCCAGATTTTCAATCTGGGTGTGGAGGACGCGGGGAACATCATCAACAGTCTTTCCAAGCTCGCACCATCCTTCTGGAAGGATGTGACGGACCCGGGTGGTGCCGCAGCCAGCTATACACTATCGGCCATCATCATCGGCCTGTGTGCCCTCACGATGGTTCTGGCTTTTGCCCTAATTGCCCTGCAGCTGCTGATTACCACAATCGAGATGTATATCGTGGTAGGCGGTGGCATTGTCCTGACTGGCATGTTTGGCAGTCGCTGGACCCTGCCCATCGCCGAGAAGTATATCGGTTATGCGGTGCAGGTCGGCATCAAGCTCATGGTGATTTATCTGATTGTGGGGCTGGGATCGGAAGTATCCGGCCAGCTGATGACCGCGTTCTATGCACAGATGAAAGCTGGAGATACGGTCACACCTTTCCTGAACGTGGGCTTTGGTGCCCTGATTTTTGGGGTCATTGGTTATATGGCTCCCGGCTTTGCGGGTTCACTGATGTCCGGTTCTCCCTCCATGTCCATGAGCAATGTAATGCCTGCAGCTGCTGCAGTTGGTGGTGTGGCTGCCGCACCCTTCATGGCAGCGGGCGGCGCAGCATTGGGAGCTGCGGCGATGGTGGCCAACAGAACCCTTAAGGCTGCATCCGGGTCGGGGAATGCCATCAGTGGTGGCTCTGGAGGGCTTTCGGGACTGGTGGGTGGAGTTGGCAGTGGCGGTGGTGTGAGTGCCGCACTCAAGGGTCTCGGTGGTCAGGCGACCGGGGCAGGAATGAAAGCTGCCGGTGCCGGTATGCAGGCTGGAGGTGCGGGAATGCGGGCAGCAGGCAAAGGTATATCCGCAGCAGCGGGTGCGGCCGGTGCCGGAATTCGCGGGGCCTCTGCGGCTGCCAATGCGATTCCGGTAGCTGGACAGGCGATTGCAGCAGCCGGACAGGCAGCCGGCGCGGGTGTGGAAATGGCCGGCAAGGCCGCCGGCAAAGGAATGAATATCGCTGGTCAGGGGATACAGAAAGCCGGTCAAATGACCCGGAAGGGCGGAGAAATCACCCAGAAGGCTGCTGACAATGCCCTGAAGCAGTCCAACGTAACCGGCCAGCGATCTGGATCAAATGGTACGGGGTTTGCCGGATCATCTGTTCCCGGTGGTCAGAATGCGGCATCGCCCAAAGGCACTACAGACAGCCTCGGTGGTGGACAATCCATCCCGTCTTCTGGATCAAGTACACAAAAAACCGGGGGAGAGCGGCAGAAACAGCTGGGTGATCCCCTGCTCAGAGCTGGCAAGGCGCTCGGCAAAAAAGCGGGCAATGCCCTCGATCCCCGCCGGATGCCTGGTGACGGGCATCATGGGGGTGGTATTTCCATCCGCCTGCGGCATCACGAAGAGTAGCCCATGGCTCTGTTTCGTCCCGCCTGGTTTGAAGATTTGCGATATTCAATGCGTGCCGCCGTCTTTCTGGGGCTCGTCCATGATCGTCTGGCCTTTGGGGGTGCGCTGGTCCGGATCGGACTGGCAATTCTGCTGGTATATGCCTGGATGCGGGATAGTGCATGGATCTGGGCAGGAACGGTTGCAATGACTGTTTTCTCATTTGTCATCATGGCGATCCTGTTGCGGCACCGGAATCCCGCAACATAAGCATACGATTTCCCCTCTTCAACTATTTCTTTTCCTCCTTCTCCGATAACGATCAGTCAATCATTTCGCAGAAGAGGTTCTCATGTTCATGTTTATTGAGCCGTCGGGCGTCTGGCCTGTGGAGCAGGTGGCTACGGTTCCCACATCGGCAGGATCGTTCACGGCAGACCCCGATATGGCGGCGAGCGGAGGACAGGGCCTGCTTGCCGGCCCTGTCGCTCCAATACTGCAACATCTGGCGAAACAGTGGGGCTGGTCCTATCAGCAGACAGGTCAGGCGTTTGGCATGCCACGCATTGCAGTGATGGCAGATGCCCATATGGCACGACTGGCCGCAGCCATGAACGCACAGATGCGCGGAACGGCAGAAGTGCTGATGAACCCCCGGACGAAAACCATTGTCCTGCACTTTGGACCCTCTGTCGGCTCCGTCCAGAAAAACATTTCCGTGTTGGCACCACGAAAGGCGGACAGTTCCCTCCATAAAGTGGCGCCCGACTGCACCTTGCCAGGATCATTACCTGCAGTGCAGACGGGTGACAGAAAAACCCTGTCTTCCACCAGCCTGCCCAGGATTCAGTTGAGTCCGGTGGTGTTGCGTTCGGTTCTGCAGACAATCACATCGGCCACGGGGCATGGCGCCCTAATATCCACCGATGTTTCTGCCGATCATTCTTCTGGTTATTTCCCCTTGAATACCCCTGCTTCCGCCCTGCTGTTCCTGCACATCCTTCGTCGTCATGAAGGACTAATGGTGACCACGAATCCCCGCACGGGAGTCGTCAAGATTTCACACCAACGGGAACAGCATCCCGGGATGTTGCCCGAAGCTGATACAAAGGAGGTATTCTGAATGAGCGATGAACAGAATCCCTATCTGAAGGCCCGTCGTGAGTGGGACGAGCGTTATGGTGATCAGGTTACCCGCGCCCACAACTGGCGGAAGGCAGCATTTTCGGCTTTCGGAGTGGCCGCCCTGGCCGTGTTGGGCATTGCCTATATTGGTGCCCAGTCAAAAATCCAGCCCTATGTGGTGAGTATCGATTCCATGGGCAATCCCATTGCCATTGCCCAGCCCAGTACGGGTGGTGCCGTAAGTGAGCGGATAGTCGAAGCCCAGGTGGCCAACTGGGTCTGGGAGTGGCGCAGTTTTCTTCCGGACCCCAAGGTCCAGAAGCAGATGTCCCAGCGGGTGTATGCGCTGATCGGGACCGATGTGGCGGCCGAACTCAACCCCTGGTACGAGAAAGCTTGGGTAAAAAATGCCGGAAAGACCGTCGAAGTGCATATATCCAGTGTGCTGCCGGTAGCCAAAAACACGTACCAGGTGAACTGGGTCGAGACCCATTACCAGAACGGACAATCTCTGGGCCAGAGCTACTGGAAAGCCAACGTGATCGTGGGCTTTGACAAAAAGCTTACTGCCAGCCCGCAGGTTCTGATCACCAATCCCCTGGGTCTGTATATCAAATCCCTGACCTGGACTGCCGTATCCGAAGGAGTTGCCCAATGAAGAGAATGCTGATTGCCGCTGCCATGACCCTGGCCAGTACGGGGGCTTATGCCGAAAACAGCGCCGCGCTGTATCACGAAATTTCACATTCCACCCATCTGGTGACGTCACCAGGAGCCCAAAATGCCGAACAGCAGGCATCCGCACTGTGGGCCAAAACCGGGCAGGCTCCCACCATTGCGGGAACCAATGGGGAACTGATGTATGCCTATGGGCAAAGCCATCCTGAAATTCTCTGCGCGCCCCTGCATGTGTGCATGATCAGACTGCTGCCAGGCGATACGGGTACGGTAACCCTGTCCATCGGAGACAGTGTGGACTGGCGTGCCAAAGCCATTCCTGCTGGCGACACCTCAGTAATTGTAATCAAACCGGTGCGCTCTGGCCTGCACACGAATCTGGTCGTATCAGTTCCCAAAACCGGACATGTTTACTATCTCAGTATGGTATCGGACAAGGCTCGTTATGTGCCTGCCATCGGGTTCTATGATCCTGCCGCAATGGTCCAGAGCTTTCATATCGAAGACCAGCAGGCACAGCAGAAGGCCAGGAAGCAGTCCCAGAATCAGATAGCGGTTCTGGGCAATGTAAATCCTGCGGACCTGGACTTTGCTTACTGGTGGGAAGGCCCTAAAGCACTGCGTCCAATCCGAGTGTTTTCCGGAGAGGGGCATGTGTACATCCAGATGCCGGCTGATCTGCGTTACCGCAATGCTCCGGCACTGTTTGTCATCGAAAACGGCAAGGAACAGCTCACCAATTATCAGCTCAAGGGCCAATATTTTGTGGTGGATCAGCTCTTCAACAAAGCGCGACTGCTTCTGGGCGTGGGGGATCACAAACAGGTCGTGACCATCCATGCGGGCCATAAGCCCTCTTTCTGGTGAGGTGATTCATGGCGGAAAATGACAAACCGACAGTACCGGATATTACGGGTGGCGGCGCCGGCGGCAAATCTGCGCCCCTCATCAGGCCTGCGCCGGCCCATGGGGGCAAGCGCCTCAGCCAGAAGGGCAAAGCCATTGTACTTGTGGGGGGTGGATCGCTGGTGGCCCTGACCGTAGTCGGGATCATGCAGGCCAGCCATCATCCAGCATCAGGTTCCTCTGCGGGGTCCCCCCCACCCCAGATCGGGATCAGCCAGCCGCCTTCTCCTCCACCTCCCATGACGCTGGCCCGGAATGGAAATGCGTCTGGTGATCTCCAGCAGAATGGCGCAACGGCCAGTACTGCCAGCGGTCATTCTGCCCAGCTTGGCCCTGCCAGTCTCCATAAAAAACTGACGCCTGTCGAGAAATATCAGGAATGGCTCGTCAATTATCATTACAAAATGCTGGAAGCACGGGTTCAGGATCAGACGACGGCAAAAAGCTCAAAACTCACTACGGGAAGCGGGACAGGCGAAACGCTTGGTACGTCACTAGCAGCCCGTCGGTTTTAACTTCGGACTACTGCCAGATTTCGCCCCGAATTTTTTGAAATCGCTCATTTTGAGTCTTTTTCGGTCATTATTGCCCTGTTTTTTGCGGTTTATCTGCATTTTCCTGCCCTACAGGCGCAATACGGCCATGCGTTTTATGTTCCACGCCAGGCAGACCAGACTCCATTCTCCCTGAACCTGACGCAGGCCGCGCAAGGAGAACTGCCGGAATCCCATCACGGATTTGATAATCCCGAAGACCGGTTCTACCGTTTGTTTGCGCAGACGATAAACGCTTCGGCCTGCCTGCGTCTTCAGACGATGTATCATCGCCTGCATGCGGGTTGCATTTTCAGGGAGGGCTTCCGGTTCTGTATGCCGTTGCCGCCAGTCGGGATGGTGTTCTTCTCGGGCCACGGCAATGAATGGGGTAATCCCCAGCGCTTCGCAGGCCTCCACATTCTTTTCGCTGCAGTAACCCGTATCGGACACCAGCGCTTCTATGGGCCCCAGTTGCGCTGTTTGTGCCTGGAGGGTTTCCAACATGGGGATGACCTGTTC
>NZ_JACKZA010000034.1 GCF_015100155.1 Acidithiobacillus sp. HP-2
GATTGCGCTTTGCCGTGCCAGCAATATTCCCGCACGGTTTGCGACAGGTATTAATTATGGCGTAAATCTGACCTATGACACTTTCGACTTCCATGCTTATGTAGAGGTTTACTTGGTTGGAGGCTGGTATTTATTCGACCCTTCTGGCATCGCGATTCCTATGGGACTGTTACGATTGGGTACGGGCCGTGATGCCGCTGATGTAGCGTTCGCGACGATTTTTGGAGAGGTGGTATCTTCCCCACCATGGATAAGTATTGAGGCCATTGCCGATGCCAATGGTTCTCTTGTCTTGCCGCAGAGGGTACCCTCCGCCCTGTCGACGGATGACTGGCACTAAGGATTCCCATGATTGAACCATTGCTCTTAACCACGGTTCGCGTGTCGACGTTTGATAATACGCGTCTACTCACGCGCGCCAGTGGTTTTTTTTTCGCCCGGGGCGAGCACCTTTTTTTTGTGACCAGTCGGCACGTATTGACTGATAAGCCCAGCAAACATTTCCCCAACCGCATTGAGATTGAACTGCATACCGATGCTGAAAATTTGACCTGTGCAACCGCATTATCTATTGATCTATACCATGATGGTAAGAGTCTATGGCGTCAGGGTAAAGATAGCGGCGGTGAAATTGATGTAGCAGTGATTGAAATCAATCGTAACGACTTACCGGAGTCCGTGGTGATCCAGTGTTTTACACCCGCACATTTGCAGAGTGCGTTCCAAGAAATTGAAGTGGGTAGTTTTTTATTGGTTGTGGGCTTTCCGCTGGGGTTCCATGATACGCTGCACCATTTACCGGTAGTACGGCAAGCCGTTATTGCCTCTTCTTTCGGTTTACGTTTTCAAGGTCAGGGGTATTTTCTAACGGATGCCCGGACACATCGGGGCAGCAGTGGCGCCCCAGTGGTCCTGCGCTCTGCGAACAGGGACCAGAATTTACCGTGGAAACTGCTGGGGGTGCACTCAGCACGTATTGATATGGGAGGGAGAGATGTCGAGGTAGATGAATCGCTGGGCCTTAATTGCACTTGGTACGCCGATATTCTGATGACCCTGACAGCCAATTAAGAATGCGCATATGTGGCTGCAAATTGGTTCGCCCACTCCGCATGCTGCGGATACTGAGTTTTTCGTCGTGCCGAGATAATTGAGTCCAGAAAGAGATGTTGCGCATCATTAGGGCAAAGATCTAGGGTTTCTTTGCATCCAATCCCGGCAGGTTCTCGCCGAAGTAGCCACCCAGTAGACCTACTCCTGCACCAATGAACACTTCTATCGTCCGCATGGCGGCATTTATCCATGGATTCGCTGCGTTCAAATGGGAAAAGATCACAATGATCAAAAGGGCTGAGACGACCTGTCTGCCCCGATCTGCCAATCCGAGCGCCTGACTGATGAGCATAGCCAAAACGATGATCAGTGCCAGATCCCACATATGAGGTGGAAACCAGAACAGATACACCAAGGCCACTGCCACTCCCAGGAAAGTGGATCCCAAGGTAGAGAAGAAGCTTTCACGGGTGGCCACGCGGTTATCTTTATACACACTCAACACGGTAGCTGCCGCCCACAAGGCTCCCACTACGGCAACACCGCCATGAATGGGGCCAATCATGTCAAACTCGTATCCCAGCAGGTAGGCCATGATCACCAGAATGGTCACGTAGACACTCCGAACATAAGCATCCCAGTGATCCAGACGCTGTTCAGTCTCGTGGACTTTGCGGCGGATAAATTCAGATAACATGTTGTCACGCTCCGATTTTACAGTGGGATAAGCACATTTTCAGCTCCCAACAGATTCCGGATCTCTTCCTGACCAATGGGGGCGATGGAGTCTGCCTTAGGTATAGGCCATCCCGAACACAATCAACCAGTCTGACATGCGTGGGTTGGTTACCGCAAGGCAAAGGCAATCGATTCATCAGGGATATGTCTTGCCATAACAAGCTGAACAAGTAATGATTTTGTTCGGTGGGCAAGATTTCCAGCACCCGTGAGCTGATGCCGCATGAAAGTTATCGGCGGGTCTATGAAATCTACACGGCTACGGTTTGGGTGTTGTCTCTGGTGCATACCTCCGGCCAGTGGCTGCCAATGAAGCAAAAATACGAAGTGCGGATGCTGTATTTCCGCATGCGCCTGTCACGAAGTGGATAAGCCGGACTATATCTCGAGACTCGGTGGGGTTTTCATTCAGACCTTATGATTAGTCAATTTTCATCAGGGAGCAGCGTCAACAAGGTTGTTTGACCAAAGAATGGATGAAAGTTGTAATTAATAATTTTTTACAAAATGTTAGGAAGTAAACTTGATGGTGTGCAGATAAAAATTCAGAGTCCCGCATGGGAGGGTGGCTGAAAATAAATTTGTCGTGGGCAAAGGGATTATTGTGGAGCATAATGGTCGAGTATATAAACAGTTAATAATATTCATTCGTAATATCTGGCCCTTCGGCCAAGGAGTGCAGCGATGAGCGACAACAGCACGCAGCAAGGAGTAGCGGGGCACGGGGCTTTTTTCCAGGACACGAACTTATCGGCCAACGAAGCAGAAACGGCCACAGCATGGGTACGCAGCCACGTAGACCGTCGTACCGTAGATCTGGGCGAGCGTATGGACGACATTCGCGAGCACATGTGGGCACTGGAAAAAGAAGGTGAAATCATTGTTCACCGCATTACCGATGAACATAAGCCCGTAAATGTGAATACTCTGTATGGTTGGAATAAGCGCGTTCCGACCAATAATCTGTGGCATCACAAGAGCTGCGGCCAGTGTGGCAACATTCCCGGCTATCCCACCAGCCTGCTCTGGTTCATGAACCACCTGGGTGTTGATTACCTGGACGAAACCGACCAGACCTCCTGCACCGCCTGGAATTATCACGGCTCCGGCATCGGCAATGTTGAATCCCTCGCCGCCGTCTTCCTGCGCAACTTCCATCAGGCCTATGTCTCCGGCAAGCAGCACGGCTATGAAAATGGTCACTTTTTTCCACTGGTTCACTGCGGCACTTCCTTCGGCAACTACAAGGAAATTCGCAAGTATTTGATTGAATCTGCCGAACTGCGCGAAAAGGTCAAGAAAATCCTCGGCAAGCTCGGCCGTCTGGTCGATGGCAAAATTGTCATTCCTGAAGAAGTCGTGCACTACAGTGAATGGTTGCATGTCATGCGCAACCGCATTGCCAGCGAACTGCAGACCATCGACATGAGCAACATCCGGGTGACCATGCATGCGGCCTGTCACTACTACAAGATGGTGGCGGAAGACGCCATTTACGACAACAGCATTCTCGGTGGCAACCGCACGGCCGTCGGCACCTCGGTCGCCCAGGCGCTGGGAGCCCAGGTCATCGACTACTCCACCTGGTATGACTGCTGTGGCTTTGGCTTCCGGCACATCATCTCCGAGCGCGAATTCACCCGCAGCTTCACCATGAACCGCAAGATCAAGGTCGCCCGGGAAGAAGCCAACGCCGACGTCATGATTGGCATCGACACCGGCTGTATCACCACCATGGACAAGAACCAGTGGATCGGCAAGGCCCATGACATGAACTACAGCATCCCGATCATTGCGGACGTGCAGCTGGCCGCCCTGGCCTGTGGCGCTGATCCCTTCAAGATCGTCCAGCTCCAGTGGCATGCTTCACCCTGTGAAGATCTGGTGGAAAAAATGGGCATCAGCTGGGACAAGGCCAAAGCCGATTTCCAGGAATATCTCAAACAGGTCGAGCAGGGCAATGTGGAATACCTCTACAACCCCGAACTCGCCACCAACCAACATATCAACATGAAAACGGGCGCTTAAGGAGAAAAATCAGTGAGTGCACAGGATATAGTATTAGTCGTAGGTGCTGGCCCATCTGGTTTATCAGCCGCTGCTACCATCGCATCAATGGGTACGAAGGCCGTCCTTGTCGAGAAGGAAGACATTCTCGGCGGTGCCCCTATTATTTCTGGTTACGCCAAACTCGTGCCTTCCGGTGAGTGGGCCAAAAACGCCATCGGGCGCATGGTTAGCCGAGTGGAAGGTGATGATAATGTTGTTATTCATAAGTCTGCCAAGGTCACCCAACTAGAGGGAAATGTTGGCAACTTTACTGCTACTTTGAGCAACGGACAAAAAGTTGAAGCTGGTTCGATTGTGCTGGGAACAGGTTTTACGCATTTTGATTCCATCAATAAACCGGAATGGGGTTTTGGTACCTATGAAGACGTGCTGACCACTACCCAGTTGGAGCAAATGGTCGGCACCGGCCAGATTCGTTGTCCTTCGGATGGTCGCGTGCCGGAGCGTATAGCGATTTTGCTTTGCGTCGGTTCGCGCGATCGCCAGATTGGCCGTGAATGGTGCTCGAAGATTTGTTGCACGGTTTCCATTAATCTTGCGATGGAAATCAAGGAGATCTCACCGAGTACGGATGTGTTCATCTATTACATGGACATACGTACATTTGGGCTCTATGAAGAGTTCTATTGGAAAAGTCAGGAAGAATTCAAAACCAAGTACATCAAAGCTCGTATTGCTGAAGTCACCCAATCTCCAGATGGACGTCTTCTGGTTAAAGGTGAGGATACGCTGGTGAAGCGACCTATCGTGATTCCCATGGATATCGTGGTTCACGCTATCGGTATGGACCCTAACGTTCTAAATGCGGAAATTGCCAAGACTTTTGGTATTGGTCTCGAAAAACATGGTTTTATTGATCGTGCCGAACAATATACCAATAGCCAGGGTACAACCCGTAAAGGCATCTATGTCTGCGGTGCGGCCACTGGGCCAGAAACCATTGATGATTCTATTGCCCAAGGCCAGTCTGCTGGCTCACGTGCGGTTGCTGATCTATACCGTCAGCAAGAAATGGTCAGCTGATAACCATAAAGGCAAGGCAGGAACGAAGTATATATCGTCCTGCTACGCTGCTCCTCAAGTTCGAAAAAGTGCTTCTACCGGGTGACCCTGAGGACTATAGCGATAGAAAAAGTTTCTTTGCGTGAATATCATACAACAACACATCTTTATGATATAGCACTGGAATACCAACTTGTTGTCGGCCTATGCGCCCTTGAGGAAGACCATACCTGTGTGGCATCCATCGCGGGATGAGAATACATAATTAACTCTATTTCTACGGAAAATTAGAATAAGACATCTATGATTTCGTCATTTTTTGATATATTCCGAGTCCGACCAATGCTAAAACAGATGCCAGAATAATGACAGCAGGATAGGGTAGCAATGAAATATTTTCTAAACCTGCCTTAAATAAAAAAACCAGTCCCTCGAGGCCTACAGAAATGATAATAATCACATATATTTTTACTACACCTCCTGTTATTTCCTTCTGGCCTGGCGTAATTTGAGTCCTCGGAAGATAAATCTCTTCCTCGATAATGTAACGAACAACCTCGATAACTGCCATTGCTATGACCACTGAACTGATTGTACTCAGTAGAGTTTCTGATAGCGATTTGCCGAATCTCAAAGCATTCCATAAATTCCATATGGACCAGGCCATTAGCGACCATGCTGTTAGAAAAAGCAGGCAGGCTGTAGCTATGAAGCTGATAGCAATTAGTTTTTCAAAGAATGGTTTCAACTTCTTTCTCCTTGCCTGGGAGCTTCGCTGTATTTGATCATGATTTAATCTAGGTAAACATCAGCCGTATGATCGCGGCGATCATCCATGAGCGGAATCCTGTCCTGGGGTAATTCAGTACCATCCAAAGTAATGCGCACCATCTGTACGGACGAAGTGCTCATTCCATGGACGGTAATATGGTACATTGTGTCACGGTAGCGGTAGTGGACTTTGTAGGATTTCCAATCTGCTGGAATGCAGGGCTTGATATGCAGGTGATCAACTTCGAGCGACAGACCCAGCAAGGTTTCAATCGTTAACCGATACATCCAGCCCGCTGCGCCGGTGTACCAGGTCCAGCCACCGCGCCCGACGTGTGGTGCGGCGCCATAAATATCGGCGCACATCACATAGGATTCTACCTTATAGCGGGCGATAGATTCTGCGCTACTTCCATGATGGACTGGATTGAGCATGTCAAACAACTCCCAGGCCCGTACTTTGTCTCCCATCTGGGCAAAGGCCATGGCGGCCCAAATGGCAGCGTGGGTATATTGTCCGCCGTTTTCGCGCACACCAGGTACATAGCCCTTGATGTAACCGGGTTCGAGTGCTGACCGGTCGAAGGGTGGATTGAGTAACTGGATAAGCTGCGCATCGCGACGGACCAGATATTTGTCCAATGCTGCCATGGCCTGTCGCGCCCGCAAGGGATCGCCTGCGCTAGAGAGGATGGACCAACTCTGGCTGATGGAATCAATTTGGCATTCGTCATTCGTAGCAGAACCAAGGGGCGTACCATCATCAAAATAAGCCCGCCGATACCAGGCACCGTCCCAGGCATTTTTTTCTATGTTCTCCTGTAACACGGCCGCCTGTTGCACGCAAAGATCAACCATGGTGCGGTCACCCCGGATGCGCGCGAGACCAGCAAACTGCTGTAGATTCTGAATCAGGAACCACGCCAGCCAGACACTCTCACCCCGACCCTCGTGACCGACCAGATTCATCCCGTCATTCCAGTCGCCACAGCCCATCAGAGGTAAGCCATGGACACCCAATCGCAAACCGTTTTTGAGCGCCCGAACGCAATGATCATAGAGGCTGGCGGATTCAGCAGAGCGCTGGGGTTGATCGTAGTAGGACTCTTCCTCGGAATTCAGTTCGCGGCCTTCGAGAAAATGAATGGGTTCGTCAAGAATGCCAGAATCGCCGGTGGCCATCACAAAGCGACAGGTGGCATAGGGTAACCAGAGATAGTCATCGGAAATATGGGTGCGTACCCCTTGGCCGTGGGGCGGGTGCCACCAGTGTTGGACATCTCCTTGACAGAATTGGCGCTCTGCACAACGGATCAGTTGCTCTCGGGCCAGTTCGGGAGTCGTGTGGATCAGCGCCATGCTATCTTGTAGTTGATCACGAAAACCGTAGGCCCCGCCCGACTGGTAGTAGCCGCTGCGGCCCCAGAGTCTGCTGGAGATGGTTTGGTAGAGCAGCCAGCCATTCGCTAATACGTTCAGTGCAGGATCCGGGGTTTCCACATAGACCGTACCTAAGGTACGGCTCCAGTATTCCTGTACCCCGGCCAAAGCTTGCCGCGCATACTCTCTATTGGCGAAGCGGTCTGAATATTGCTGCGCTTCGTCGGTGCTGGCCGCAGTACCAAAAACAAACACGATTTCGCGCTCCGCGCCTTCAGCCAGGTGAATCGGCGTTTGTATGGCGGCACAGGGATCAAAACCCGCCCCTGTTTTATCGGACAGACGGCTGCGGTACAGTGCCGCAGCTTTGGCAAGCGTACCGTTACGGCCGATAAACTCGCTGCGGTTGCCCGTGATCGTACGCTCCCGTTCACTGGTCTGAACAAAAACGACCCGATGTCCGCACTCGCGCCCATAGTCATTGTGGGCATACAGTGCACCGTTGTGCGGATCGCTTTCAGTGACGATATGCATCATATTGGCATGACGCCACTCGCCGAGCACCAGTTCCCAGTATGCCGTCAGCGAAAGCCTTCGCGGGCGCCTGGAATGGTTGTGCAGTTTGACCACTACGAATTTCACTGGCGCGTCCATCGCGACGTAACTGGTCATTTCTGAAGAGATCCCCGACTCATAATGTTCAAAAATGGTGTATCCAAATCCGTGGCGGCACACATATCCGGACTGGCCGCGGGCGGGTAGTGGAGAGGGTGACCAAAATGCTCCTGTGTCTTCGTCGCGGATATACAGAGCTTCGCCACTACTGTCACTGAGCGGATCGTTGTGCCATGTGGTCAGACGGAATTCATGGGCGTTTTCGACCCAGGTATAGGCACCGCCGCTCTCGCTGATGACCGTGCCGATGTGCGGACTGGCAATCACATTGGCCCAAGGAGCGGGTGTAATTTGGCCCGGCTCCAAACTGATGACGTATTCACGTCCATCGGCTGTGAATCCACCCAGCCCGTTGAAAAAAATGCGTTCCCGCAGCAGCAGCGGTTGTATGATTTCGACGGCTGGGGGTGACTGCGGATTCAGCGGAGCAGGGAAGTGATCTCCTGGTACCCGCCGTTCCACCTGCTCTATGAGTGAGCCGGTGCTGTCGGTGAGGATAATACGCGCGACGGTCTGAAACAGCACGCGATCCTCTTCAGAAAGTTCTTCGGCGCGGCGTAAGAAGACGCCACCAGGTTTGTCGATGACTTGTGCTTCCGGACCTGCGTGAATCAAGCCCATTATCTGATCTTGCAGCGTGGCGCGGTAGCTGGTGAAATCTTCGTTGACGATCACCAGATCGGTCGTCAGTCCTTTCAGTCGCCAATATGCATGGGCCTGCAGTATTTGTTTTACTAAATTGATGCGGTTTAATTGACTGACGCGCAGCAGCACAATCGGTAAATCGCCTGATATCCCAAAGCGCCACAGGCCGGATTGTCCTAACTGATTTCGGGCAATCAAACTGGGTGCTGCCCGCCGCAGGGCACTGGCGTACACCACGGAATTGGCCAGGCGTTCAAACACCTGGGCATCGGCTTCACTGGCGCTCAGATGACGGAGCACTTCCTGGCCCTGGAACCAGGCCATTTCAAAAGCACGTTCCACCAGGTGACGATCACCATACTTCTCCAGCAGGGCAATAGCGGCCTCACGCGTGTCAGCCATTCCAGAAATAATCTGTACCGTCGCGGACTCGTCTACGCCAAGCGTCAGCGTACGACGAATGGCCACAACGGGGTCTAATACAGGACCCTCGCTATTTGATAATGTAGCCTGTTGTAGGCTGTCGAAGACGCGCGGATGCTCGGCGGTACGACCACGGCCGATGAACTGTGCGCGATCAGTTTCGTAAGACGCTGTGCTGGCGGCAACACCGGGCGCAGCAAAGAGATGAAACAGCCAAGGCACTTGCTCGTCCGGCGAGCGACGACGTCGGGTACAGAGAATCGCATTGTGCTTTGACAGAATTTCGGTCTGAACGAATAAATTGCTGAATGCACGGTGGGCAAGGTCGGCATTTAACGGAGCGAGGACAATCTCGGTATAACTTGTTAACTCTATCTGACGAATGCGCGGGGAGATATTGGTGAGCGTCACACGGCGGATCTCCACATTGTCTTCCGGTGCAACGCTGACCTCCATATAGCTCTCTATCATTTGATCACGACGACGGTATTCCGCCCGTGCCTGGACGAAAATCGCCTCATAGTGATCAGCTTGGCTTCGGGTGGGTTGATGGGTCGTCGACCAAAAGTGTCCGGAATGACGGTCACGCAGGTAAATGAAGGTCCCCCAGGCATCTGTGGCGGTATCCTCGCGCCAGCGGTTCACGGCGAGACCGTCAAGATGGCTGTAACCGCTGCCGGCGTGGTTGATCATGATGTGGTAGCGGCCATTAGATAAAAGGTGGACTTCTGGCATGGACGTATCCGGATTGCTGTATACGCGCATTATTGCGGTGATTTCGACGCTGGACACGTTTGCTGCAGCGCTGACTTCAGCTGCATGGGGATGAAACGTAGCCTCCTGCCTGGGCAGACGCTCTTGCAACAATAACTGAGTGGCCTGCATGCCGGGATCAGATAAAAACCGGCGCTGCATTGGCTGATTGAGAAGGGCATGGGCAAAAGCCAGGAGACTCATGCCTTGATGATGCGCCATGAAGGTTCGGACAATGGCATGACTCTCTCCCGGTGGCACCCGGGATGGCGTGTAATCGATGGCTTCGTAAAATCCATAGGCGCCGAGAAATCCCTGCGCTGCAAGATTCTGCAAGTTGATGCAGGCCTCCCACGGCATCACAGTCAGTGCCAGCGCGCTGGCATAAGGTGCAACCACCAAATCATCGCCGAGCCCGCGTTTGAAACCAAGACCGGGAACCCCAAATGCCCGGTATTGATAGACTTGATGCATGTCCACGGCGTTGAAACAGGATTCCGATATTCCCCAAGGTACGCTGCGTTGGCGCCCATATTCTATTTGGCGGGAGACGGCCGCTTTGCAGGTCTGGTAGAGCAGTGTGTTGGGGAAATCCGGCATGATCAATTGCGGCATGAGATACTCAAACATCGAGCCGCTCCATGAAATCAGGCACAGTTCGCCGCCGTGGCTCGTCAACAGGCGCCCCAGCGAAAACCAATGCTTCTGAGGTGCTTGTCCTTGTGCAATAAGCAGAAAACTGGCCAGACGTGCTTCTGATGCCAGCAGGTCGTAGCAGGATGGATCACGGCGCCGTTCCCCGACATCATAGCCAATGGCCAGCAGGTCGCGCGCAGGGTCGTAAAGAAATTCAAAATCCATCGCTGCCAACGCGCGGCAGCGATCCACCAACTGATCGATGACCCTTATCCGTTCTGCGGCAGCTGCCCGGGCGGCAGCCGTCCCCGTGGCAATGCCATGGGCTAATTCGGTCAGTGTCGGGGTATTGTTCACATCCCGCGCATCAGGGACGAGGATTTTGAGATCCAGCGCCAAAGCCTGACATTGTTGATAAAATGCCTGCGCCCAGTAAGCACAGTCGCTATCCGCCGGAACATCAGCGGGGAGTCCGTTCACGAGATCGCCGCTGATCCTTTGAATATCGGCAAGCTGGTGATGGGCATCCACCAGGGATGGAGGGCATCCGTTGAGCGTCATGGCAGACAACACATCCTGCAGTGCAAGGACTTTGTTGGCCAGATCTGTCGTGGGGATGTCGTGGATGCATGTTGCCAACAGATACAGCGTATCCTGCAGGCCCGCAAAGGCGTTGTCCGGCAACACCGGATGAGTTTTGAGCGCGTTCAACCCTGCTTGGAGGGTGAGCAGGCAGCCGCCGAGATTGCCGCTGTCCACCGCTGAGATATATTGCGGACTCAGTATTTGCAGGGTGCGCGTGTCATACCAGTTATAGAAGTGACCGTGATAGCGTTCCAGTTGCTCCATGGTTGTCACGGTGTTTTCGGTCAATTGGAGAAGCTCGCCGGCAGTAATATAACCAAAATCATAGGCAGCCAGACTGGCCAGCAGCGACATGCCCATGTTGGTCGGTGAGGTTCGCGAGGCAATGGCCGTTGTTGGATACTCCTGAAAATTATCGGGGGGTAACCAGTGCTCCGCAGGGCCGACAAAGTCATCAAAAAACCGCCAGGTACGTCGTGCTGATAGCCGCAGAAAGCGTCGCTGTATATCATTCAGATCGGTGACACCGGTCCGCAACGGCTGACTGATCCACCATGCAATAACTGGTGAAAACAGCCACAACCCTAAAATGGGCATACTGAACAGTAACACCGAGGGCGAACTGGTCCCCAGGCTGGTGGCAGTCACCAAGACTATTCCGAGGAGGATGGCGAGCAGCGGAGCACTCCAGAGCTCCCTGAAAAAATCTCCGGGGGTATGACAGGCGTTACGGCTGCGGTACGAAGGCAGTTGCCAAAGCAACAATCCCCGACGGGTGAAAAGCATTCGTATGCCCGAACGCAGAATGGCATCCAGACTCATCACTGCGTCATAGGGCAGCAGTGCGACTGTCAGCAGAGCGGAGAATAGTGGGCGACTTGCCGAAGCCCTGGTCAAGGAGAGATGTGTTGCCCAGTCGAGGTCTTGAGGCTTACGGAAGAGGTCGATGAGCGGCGAAAGCAGGACTGGCACGAGGATGATCCCGGTAACCAAGGTAGTCCATAACCAGGAGAAGGCCGGACCCAGGAGCCAGCCCCCCGCCAGCAGCAGCAACAGTGCGGATGACACCAGGCTGCGGCGGAGATTGTCAAAAATTTTCCATATCGACAAGTCGGATAGCGGATTGGTCGGACGCGACGCCCGCATACCGTTAGCAGTTGGGGCACCGGGTACCGACGGCAACAGCCAGCCGATAATCTGCCAGTCACCCCGAATCCATCGGTGTCGACGGGAGACTTCTGCGGTATAACTGCCAGGCAATTCTTCAATCAGGACGACGCTGGTCGCCAGTGCCGCACGGGCATACCCGCCTTCCAGCAAATCGTGACTGAGGATAAGGTTTTCTGGAAAACGGCCATCAACCGCCTGGCGGAAGGCATCTACAGCGTAGATGCCCTTGCCGATGAATGAGCCTTCGCTGAAAATATCCTGATAGACATCGGACACCTCGCGCGTATAGGGGTCAATCCCAGAATCCCCAGCCATGAGTTTAGTAAATAGCGATTGACCGGCGCTGGTCAGGTCGATGGCTACGCGGGGCTGAATGATCGCGTAGCCATCGACGATACGGCCCTTATCGACGTCATATACGGCTTGGTTGAGGGGATGCGCCATATGACCGATCAGTGCCCGCGCCGTGTCACGGGGCAATTGGGTGTCGGTATCGAGGGTGATGACATAACGGATGCTGCTGAGGATGGACAGGTCGCCGACCTGCTCTGAGAATGCTGCCGCCTCCGCCGCCCCTCTCAGCAGCGCGTTAAATTGTTCCAGTTTGCCGCGTTTGCGTTCGTAGCCCATCCACACCTGTTCAAATGGATTCCAGACTCGGGGCCGGTGAAACCAATAAAACAGGCAGGGTCGATCATCGACATAGCGGGCGTTGAGGGTCTGAATAGCGACACGTGCATAGTCGAGTAAATATCTCCCGGCAAAGCCGGGAGCTTTAGTTCGTGAGCCGCTCAAAGCGGCTTAAAACGGGGACGCTAACGCGGCCCCTCAGTTTTGGCGCCACCACTGGGTGGCCCGGATCAACTCCATATGTTCAACTGATCTACTCGTTCATCCTCTTTTTCCTGATGGCGAATATAATCTCGAATCATCGCCTCATCTCTACCCACCGTCGATACAAAATACCCACGCGCCCAAAAATGCTGGCCCACGAAATTACGCTTCCGTTCACCGTAAGTCCGCGCTATATGGATCGCGCTCTTGCCCTTGATGTAACCC
>NZ_JACKZA010000033.1 GCF_015100155.1 Acidithiobacillus sp. HP-2
CCTCTGGAAGCTGGAATTACAAGGGCTTGCCGATGAACTCAATCTGCCGATTCGGGTGTGCCACTTTCCTCCGGGCACCAGCAAATGGAACAAAATCGAGCACCGTCTGTTTTCCTATATCAGCATGAATTGGCGGGGGCGACCTTTGGTGAGTCACGAAGTCATTGTCAATTTGATCGCGGCTACAACCACCAGCAAAGGCTTGAAAGTGTACGCCGCCATTGATCCTACACCCTACCCCAAGGGTATCAAAGTCACTGACGCTGAATTCGCTACCATCCAAATTGATCGCGATAACTTCCATGGGGAATGGAATTACGTCATCTCACCAAACAAAAAGTCCATGTAGTTTATTTATGATTCCTTAGGTCTTTTTTATGTGAAGCCAGACTGAGACGCACCCAAGGGGGCGTACGCCCGGGATTATTTGCGACCAGAATCTCCGCCAAACTCCAATATTTTTGCGCCAGACTCCAGGAAATGGCGGGCAGATAATCGCCACGATCAGCCGCAGCCAGAAGAATGGCCTGTGTCTGATTGCCTTCTTTGGGCGATGCGGCCAGTGCTGATGCCAGGGTATGGAGGGCGTCGTCCTGGCTATTGATTTTTTGAGGAGCGATTTTGCTTGGAGCAGTGGGTTGCTTCGGGGGGCGGGACAGCATTTGAGTGTCGGCCAGCACTTTTACGCTGAAAACCAGAGAACCACTGGCAATCAGAAATTTGAATGAAGTCAGGGCGATTTTTGAATGGGCTGGCAGTTGACGTTTATTCATGTGGCGTAACCCCTTGCCCGTGGTTTTTCTGAAGACTGGACAGGCTGTCAGCGATGACGTTTTGCCGTAATGACCAGGCGATGCCGGGACTGCCTGCCGACTCCCAAAGAGAGGCCTCATTGAGGAGCCGAAGGCTGTTGGGTTGAGACGATGGCAAATTTTGCCGGGCGAGGAACAAGGCTGTTGTGTTGTGTCCCAGGCGCTCCAGTGCATTTTGTGTCACGTTCCGAAGACTCTCTGGTGCCTGCAGGACGTCGCCCGCCAATAAAGCCCGCAATGCGTGGACATTTCCAGAATCGACCAGCATCCAGAGCAGATTGTTTTTGGCGATTTCATCCTCTGGATTCAGACGTAACGCTTCAGTATACGCCCATTCTGCTGCAGGATAATTTTCCACGGCATTGGCCCACTGACCCATAGCCAGCCAATAAGTGGCATAAGAGCGTAGTCCCTGAGGGTCATGGGCAGGAATTGACTGTAAAAGTTGCTCCAGTGTTTTCCATTTATGCGCCTGACCTGCATAGGTCAGGCTCTCAAAATAAAAGTAGGGAAATTGATATTTTTTCCAGCCCCGCTGGGCAACAACCAGGGCCGCTTCTGGATTTTTCGAGCCGACCAGTATGATCAAGCGTTGCAAGTCATATTGACTGGCGGCACCCAGCAGGTACAGTTTTTTCTCGGCATCAAAGGCCGCTTCGTGATCATGGATTTCCCAGGCAAGAACAGCCAGTAAATGCCAAAACGGGACATTATTCAGACTGGCTTTGCTGCGTACCCGGTCCATGGCAGCAAAAGCTTCCGCATATTTCCCCTGCATGGAGAACAGGCGGGCTTCCTGTACGGCTACGTCGGGAGTAGCCTGGAAATGTTTTTCGACGCCTTGCAGAGCCGCCAGACTCTGCGCTATTTCGCCCCGTTGATAACTGAGATAGGCTTTCTGCTCCAACAAGAACCGATTGGGGCCCGTACGTTGCAGCGACTGGTTGATATCAGCTATCGCCTTGTCCGGTTCACTCAACTGCCCGTAAGCATAAATCAGGGTTTTCCAGTCGGCATCACTGAGTTGTCCGGCTCTGGCCAATGGTGAAAGCAACTGGATGACAATATCCGGCCGGGATAGTGCAGCCGCCAACCTGACCGCTGCAGCACGAGCCCCCGGCACCTCGCGCTGCGCCATCCATTGCCATTGCTGCAAAACCATTTCCCTTTGTCCCAGCCAGGTGCCGACCTGAATGAGCCTTTGTCGCCAGAGGATGTTTTCCGGCACCTGCAGTACTGCGGTATAAGCCAGACGATAGGCCTCGTCTAGCTGACCGCTTTGCAGGAAGGCACTATAAGCCAAATCATAGAGTCTGGAGGAAAAGCTTCCTGGAAACGGTTGAACAAGCAGGGGGGGCTTGTACCAGGAAGGAGAAACACCCCCCTGGTCCAGATATCCCATGCCTTTCCCCGTCTTTATGCTTTGCGCCAGACTGGCGGCAAAAGCGTCCGCAACATCCTTTTGTTGAGTATATTCCGCTCGCCACTTTGCATCGTCGGCGGCGAGGCTGCCCGGAGCTTTCCACCATGGTGTCGCCAGTGCAGAATCCTGAGCCTGCGCCGCGATTCCTGTAGCCAGCAAAATTATCCCCAGCAGCAGCTTTGACGTGGTCATGGACGATGATTCTGTGCTGGACTTTCAAGTTGCGCTTTTAACCATTGGGCGGCGAGTCCGGGTTGTCCGGCAGACAAGGCCAGACGCGCCATGATCAAAACAATATCGGGTTCTTTTGCGAGTTGGGGCAGTCCTGACAAGGTTTTTTCACCCTGAACCAGGGCCAGTCTGGCACCACCGCCGCCCTGAATCAGGGCCAGGCCACGGATAAAATAATCTTTTTGCAAGAAAGTCTGCCTGTTGTGCAATGCCATTTGCAGAAGCAGTTGTCCTGCTTCGACACTTTTACCATTTGCGGTCCACGCAGCTGCCGCCGAATTCATAGCTTGCGTGGCGGCTTCCGGATTTTCTCTGGCTACGGCCAACCACGCTTCTGCGCTCTGGTCATAAGCCCCGATCATTTGGGCATCAATGGCAAAATGCGCATAATCTTTGGCAGACCAATGGCCTTCCTTAAGTAATTGATCCAGGTGTAGGGCAAGTGCAGTTTGGGCCTTTGCCCTGGCTGCAGAATGCGGGGGCTGGGCCATGGCATTGGTCCAGTCAATTTTCCATTGCATGTGTTGCGCCTGACGGTAAACCGGATCCTGGGGACGACCAAGAATGGGTTTCAATTGTTGGGATGCCGCTTGATACTGGCCGCTTTGCAGCAAAAGCTCTGCACTCTGGATACGTGCTTTGTCATTGGCGGATGAGTTTTGGAAGTCCAGCTTACCGTTCCAGCCATAACTCCAGGCAATAGCCAGAATCACAGCCAAAACCACGACAATAAAAATAAAAATACTGGCCGGACGCAGTACGTACTGCGCCGGAAGCTGCGGTTTATTGAGAGCAGGAGACATGCAGAGTGACGTCATGCGCAGTGCTTTGCAATTGCCCGTTGGCAGGAATGGCTGTTGTCTGCCTGTTCATGCTGGCGCGGCAGTTTTGCGCATTTCCCATTTGTACCTGTACGGGTACATAGCCCTTCAGTTTGGCGGTAAACCCCCTGTTTTCAGCGGTAAATGCTGCAATGGGTGCGTTAGCGCTGATGATATAAGGGAAAGGTTTCGGGCTTTGGCTTAACGCAAGATAAACGGACGAACTCCCATCCATATGAACGTAAATATTGCCATTGGGACTTGGATTATATCCAGCTATTCCCTGGCTATGGGCAATTTCCGGGGTTCCCAGGCCGGTGGGCATGCGTAATTCCCGCAGGTCTTCTGCTCCGCCAATCCAGAAACCTTTGCCTTCGCGAGCCAGATGAATGGTGAAAAAGTTATTGGCAATATGTCCATAATCAGCCACGTAAATTGGCGTGATGGATTGCGTCAGCACCCATTGGTAAACCTTGTCCAGAGCAGAAACAGAAGCCAGCCTGGTGGCTGAATACCAGTGCGTGTATATGTCTATGGGTTTCAGCCGGCGTGGTTTGTTGGTCATTTCAAAAGTCTGAATGACGTTTTCGAAGCCCCAGTAGGGTCCATGCCACTGGTTGGTGAAATAGTCTTCATTGGCATCCGGGGCAAACACCTGCAGCCATTTTCCCCGAAAAATGCCGATGGGAGGTACGGCTGTAATACTCGGATCTTTTTTGCTGATGGTGCTCTCGCCACCATTGATATTCATCAACCCGGCTTTATAAGCCAGACCCACTACCTGGGCATCCGGTTCGCAGTCACCGGACCACTGGTCAAGGACGACCTTTTTATCCGGTGGGGCTAAATGTTTATCAATCCATTTGGCAGCACCAACGGCTTCCATATAAGGACTGAATTTATAGCCAGGAACCGGCAGGTTAATGCCAGGATAATCCTTTCCGGCTTCAATGGCAGGCCAGTCGAAAGGATGAGACCACATATGTGAGCCTATTTCGACATAGGGCAGCCGGAAAACTTCCTGGGCAACTTTGCTGCCCAAGGGTGCCAGAGCCGGATACAACCCCCGATTCCCCGGCAGTAAATCGCCTACAATGACAGAGCCGGTAAAGGGCAGTTTGTACTTTTCCAGAATCCGGTGCATGTAAACTTCACCAGCAATATGGTATGGCGGAAATTGCGCGCGGCTTACAAAACCATCACCATCTGCGTGGGCCATGAACAGTCGTCGTCCACTTTCTGTGGTGGTATCCGGCACCGGCATTTCCGGGAGACGAAACGCATCGCGATACAGCTGGAAGGGGTTTACCAACCAGCGGGTGTCCTTATTGGGAAGCGTCGTCAGTATATAGGGCGATAACACATAGCCGCCCCAGGGCGTGATTGCCGCCGCATCTTCGTTGTCACCCGTAGTGCTTTTTAAGGTCAGCCAGATTTTGCTATCGGAGGGAGCTGTTATTTGTATAAAGTCCCGAGGATTAGCCGTGACCGGCATTTCATAGCTCATTTTTTTATTTTGGAACGCAATACTCAGAGAGCCTACTTCGCGGCTTGTCGGCTGGTTCATACCAAGGTCCATATAGGTTTTGGCATCCAGTGCGTCCTGAAAATCACCGATCAACAAAATAGGAATACCCTGTGCCCTGGCTTCATCGAGCCAGTGAGAAATTCCGGCGACATCCTTAACCGGTTCACCATCACTCCACAGAATGACACCGGCATATTCTCCAGCGCGCGGTTTAGCAGGCAATGGCCCGGACAGACGCTGAAAACGTGGTATGTAACCGAGGTATTCCAGAGGCATGGCGCCATTGGCAAAGGCAGAACTGTACTGTTCGGGGTCGGTGCTGTTGTACATGATCAGTACATGACGGGGCATGGGTTCGCGTAATCCTGCGCCAACGGCCGTCAGTCCGGAATCAGTGACATAAGGCACAAAGCCCAATGACTGAATTTTTTGGGCATCCTTCCACCAACCGTGGCGATTGAGTTTGGGCGGCATGTAGTCGATGACTATGGCGGGAAGCCCATACCCCTGGGCTTTTCTAAGTTCTGCAATCAGGGCCTTTTGGTCGCTATCGGGCACGGATGTGTAAGTTCTTGTGCCTTGATTCCACTGCTTTAACAAGGATTCCGCAACAACACCAACGAGATCCTGATGAATTTCGGGAAGCACCGAAAAGCCACGATTGGCAATGAGTTGTACATCGGGATGCGCTGCTTTGATGGCTTTAATGAGTTGTACGAGCCCCGCTTCCTGCTCTTTCTGAGCGGCGGCGCTTTTGTCGACCAGCCTGAAAGAGTCCAGCGTATCCATAAAAAAAGCGTGGTAACCCTGCTGCCAGATAGGATCAATAACCTGATTTAATAAATAACTGCGGCAATTGGCATGAGCAAGGTTGATAATTTTGCCTCCCCAGTTGGGATTGGTGCCTATGGCACAATGGTCAGGCAGGTTTTGATAGCGGGCATCACCTGGTGTGGTCTCGCCGATGCTGACATATGCAAAAACCCGCTGATTTTTACTAAAATCAGCAGGCAGGCGTTGACTCCCAGGGTTGACGACTACCCAGTTGAAATCATGAAAGGCCCCGGGCGCGGGGCCGGAGCCGTAGTAAAATCCTACGCCGGGTAAGGTACTCGCGAAAGCTGACAACGGGAGAAATAAAGCGCATAGCAGCAATAAGCCGCATTTTAGGCATAAAAAATAATTGCTACACCGCATAATTATCGCCTTAAATATTTTGATATTTGTGTATAAGTTTAACATAAAAAAACGTGTGAACAAGCTGGTTCGACGCTATTCAGCCCGCCAATTTTTTGTCATGAATGTAACATTTCTGAAACAATTCTAAGGCGATGCGAGTATGGTTTGAGAGGTTTGACCGCTATTTGTCTGAAGTTTCACGTTATGGTTCTTTTATCTTAAAACATCACACCCTGTATATCACTGGTAATGTCCAAGCTGACGCTTTCGCCGTAGCCCTCACTTCCCGATCCGCCAGAGCAGATCCTGCCAGTGGGGCAGGATTTTCGGGGAGGTAGCGGGCACTATGGAGCAAAAACAAACTGCCCTGCTCTATCCATGGCAAAAACCCCTCCAGATCGGTCTGATAATCCCAGCCGATGTGCCCGACAATCCAAACGTAGTCCCGAAAATAGCGGGTCTCAAATGCCCCAGTGGAATAGCCGTACATACACAAGCAAAAACTGTACGCCCGCAAGCGATAATATATAAATGCCCTCAATGAATTACTTTGCCTGCCACTGTGGCACGAATCCTGTTTATGCAGATAAACCAGAAACATAAGCACAACCCAGCTCACCAGCTATTTGCATGAGGCGTTTATCGCGGGACCATAAATCGCTTTGAGTGAGCGCGGCAGAGGCCAAAATACTGGCATCTACATACCCAATTCCGCGCCCCATTAAATTATGCCGCTCAATGAAAAAAAGCGTCTCCTCAGCCGAGCTGTTTGTGGATCGGGGCAAGCAAGATAAGAGATAGAGGGTCTGTTACCGGTTTTTGAGATTTCCGCAGGCAATTTCACCGATCACAAAATCATGAACCTGCACCGCGCCCCGGTCTAACAATACAGCGAGCTCCCGGTCTCCAGCGCGAAAAAAGTCAATCCAGACTGAAGTATCCACCAGAATCAAGCGGCTGGCTCTCGTCTACGCGGAATATCCTGTAATTGCGATTCCGTTCCACCCAGTCGCGCCAGGCGTCGGGCACTTTCGCGCTCAATCAAGGCACGCAAAGCTTCTTTCAGCAACGCGCCCCGTTCTTCCACACCAGAAAGATTTTTGGCCTGTACAAGGAGGTCATCATCCAGATTAACGGTCGTTCGCATTTGAGAAACCTCATTACAGCATCATTTGATGCCATTTTAAACACAGGTTGCTACTTTGTCATCGTCGAATCCAGCTTGGCCATTCAGGCGCAACGCTTCCACGCCACAGAAAGGCGCGAGCGTGAAGCCCGCAGCTAACAAATCGTTGCAGCGGACGTTTGACCGGCACCCGCAATAACCAAAACAGACAAGGTCGCAGAAAAGGCAAAAAACTCGCATACACTCATAAGGCTTAGGTAGCCAGGCTAATACTCTGGCACTGCTCGGGTTTGAATAATATGGGCGGATCACCCGGAAAAGTTTTGAGATAGTGCACAAGCCCAGGCGGTTTTGATTGCATTGCAGACACGCCGACCTGAGCGTATAAACACTTATGTACATAAACACTTTTGGGAGGGCTTTATGAATACCGTACGCTGGAATATCGCCGTATCGCCGGAAATAGATCAGTCCGTGCGTATGTTTATTGCCGCGCAGGGCGGCGGTCGCAAGGGCGACCTATCGCGTTTCATTGAGGAGGCAGTCCGCGCCTATCTTTTTGAGCGGGCTGTCGAGCAAGCCAAAGCTGCCACGGCGAGTATGGACGAGACAGAACTGAATGCCCTTATCGACGAGGCGGTACAGTGGGCGCGTAAACACTGATGCGGGTCGTCCTCGACACTAACGTGCTGCTGGCCGCACTGATCTCGTCGCACAGCCCTCCAGACATCATTTATCGCGCTTGGCTTGCGGCACGTTTTGAACTGGTGACAGGTGCAGCGCAGCTCGATGAACTGCGCCGGGTGAGCCGTTACCCGAAGATCAAGACCATCCTGCCTGCACATCGCATTGGCACCATGATAAACAACATTCAGCGCGCCATTGTGCTCAACACGCTGCCGCCGCTACCGAAAGATATCGAGGCCGACGATCCGGATGATACCTTTTTGTTAGCAATGTCTCTGGCTGGTAATGCTGATTACCTCGTGACTGGTGACCATCGCGCCGGTCTGCTCCGGCGCGGTAACATCGGCCGCACGCGCATCGTCACACCAGTCACCTTCTGCGCCGAGGCACTTTAACTTCAAGCCAATGTCGTGCCGCCGAGGCATTCGGTCTGCCAGTGGTATCGCTGGCAGCTAAGCCTGTCGCAGCACATCCTCATCCTTCAGTTCCCTTGCAGCCGGTGTCAGACGGGTGTCAGCGCTGGCGAAATGCGCATCGAATTCGGCAACCGCTTCTCTGCGTTTGCGTCGAGCAGCCTGTAAATCCTGAAGCTCCTGCATATCTTGGGGCGACACCATGTAGGCTGTAGCCCGTCCATGCCGGGTGATAATTACCGGCTCCCTTTGTACCGTATCCAGCAACTGTCCAAATTTGTTCTGTGCTTCAACTGAGGTCACCTCAATCATGGTTGCGCTCCAAATTTAAAAAGCAAACTTAGCCTTTATAGCTAGCAGCCTGTCGGACTTTCGGTTTTGAAGTAGCGTAACACATTGATTAATATGCGTTTAAAAAATTTCCAGAAAATGGCAGGTGCAATAGAATCAGTGGGTTACGTGAATAATCCGACAGGCTGCTAGAATAGGGACTCATGACTACGTTTAGCCTTGTACCTACCACACGCTGGGGCACACCGTCACCACTTTCATACACGGATAATTACGCATCATCATCCCCCATGAGCTGACCAGAACTGGGCTGGCGTTATAATACGATACTGATCTCCCAGAGCCAGCAGATCCTTGTCGCCGGTGATCAAATAGTCTGCTGTGCTGGCCAAAAATGTCTGTAGTACCGGTTGATCCTTCTCGTCTCGCAATTGAGGATCGCGAGATTCCAAGGGTTCAACGATATCGGCCATAAACATGAGGCAATCGGCTAAATCCCGAATTTCCTGACTGCTCATCCTCAACCGTGTCAAACGGGGCAAAACGCGTACCATTTCGTCCAGAATGTAGTGAGAAAGCACGGCATCCAGCCCACCCTGACGCCAGGTCAAGACGATACTCCCCGGTACGCTGGCAGGATAAGCTATACCCGACACCAGTACATTGGTATCCAGGACCACACGAAGCCTGGACATTAGCGCTTGACGCGTTCGGCACTCACCGCAGCTTCAATTTCTGCCATGCCTTGCTCAACGGGCACCTCAGAATAGCAGGAAGCTATCCGGCTACTCAGTGTCTCAAAACGCTCACGCATGCGTCGGATGCGAGCAAACAGCTCCGCATCCACCAAGGCTGCAACTGGCTTGCCATCTTTGTTGATAACGATGCTGTCGTTACGGTATTGAACCTGGTTAAGCATTTCACCAAGATTCTGCCTGAAATGCACAGCGCTGGTCTCAGTAATCATCCATGTTCTCCCATCGCGATCAATATGATCATTATGGTTAAAACGTCACATCCTGTCTATCATTGCCCAACTGGAAACCTGGATGCGCATTCACCAGCGGCAACTCAGCGGCAAAAAAGCCTTTCTGACCCAACAGATCCGGTTGCAGGGCTCCATGATGACCTTGCTCAAGGAAATGTTAGCTGCTTGGAGCAAGACCTGATACAATGGTGCAATTGTACAGGTGCATAGACTGCAAGACATGCTCATCACAATGAGTATCAAAATCCTGGAGGTCTAGCTCATGAAGGTCTACACATTCTCTGAAGCTCGTCAAAAGTTCTCGACCGTACTCGATTCAGCCCAACTTGAAGGGGCGGTGAAAATCACACGTCGAGATGGTCGCGCATTCCTCATCCGCCCGGTTCAGAAATCTCTGTCTCCTCTGGACGTCAAGGGCGTGAAGTTGAATCTCGGCCGAGACGAAATTGTCAGCGCTGTTCGAGAAGGGCGCGAGCGTGAAGCCCGCAGCTAACAAATCGTTGCAGCGCACGTTTGACCCGGCACCCGCAATAAACAAAACAGACAAGGTCGCAGAAAAGGTAAAAACTCGCATACACTCATAAGGTTAGGTAACCAGGCTAATACTCTGACCCTGTTCGGGTTTGAATAATAAAACGTCCTGATCGATCAGCCGCTTTCGCTGTGGCACCTTTGCTGTCTAAAAGCGCAATGCCCTCTTGACATAATAGTAGTCACCAGTGGTCACTGTAGGCCAGCGATTAAAAAACTTCAAGCCGAGCCTTGTCCAAGCGGCGGGCGAGTTCGGCCTTTTTGATGCCTTGATCAGAGCCCGCAAAGCGCCGACGTGTTGTTGCCAGACACTCTGTAATGTACATTTTGATGTACATCGCCTGACGGGAGCTTTTTCATGTCAGAAACCACTTTCACCAATTTACGCAACCACGCCAAGATCTGGTTCGATCTGGTCGAGGCCGGGCAAACAGTACGTGTGTTGCGCAATGGTAAGCCTATTGCCGATATTCACCCGATCCCGGCGCAACTGCCTTCCTGGAAACAGCGTCCGGCACGCCCGCTGGCCATCGGCGGCAAGGAGATCAGCCGCCTCATTCTCGAAGAACGCGGAGACTGCGGCGCGCGCAATACCAGATCATCAAGCGCGCCCTGATGCTCGACATCGCCGATGCGCTGATCTGCGATACCACGCCTCAGGTCATCCAGCACGCCGTAAAGGCTCTGGAAAACCACGCGCTGCGCGGCATGGACGCCATCCACCTGGGCGCCGCCCTCGCCTGCACCGCCGAAGTGTTCATCTCGGCCGACGCCCGCCAATGTCGCGCCGCCGAGGCTTTCGGTCTGCAAGTGGTATCGTTGTGAAACACCAGCCGCGCCTTTCTGACCCAACAACTCCAGTTTCGGGGACCGATAATGCCACTCCCCGATATATCACATATTCGTATAGTAATTGACCGCTTCATCAAGGTCGTCGATCACCCGTAAACGGCCATTTTCGAGGATGGCGACATGATCGCAGTTACTGCGGATCAGATCGACATGATGGGATACCAGGATAAGCGCGTTATTTGACCGACGTTTCAACTCATCCTCACAGCGGCGATTGAACCGCGCATCGCCTACCGAAATCACCTCATCCACCAGATAGCAGTCAAAATCCACCGCCATACTGATAGCAAAACTCAAGCGGGAACTCATGCCTGAAGAATAGCTTTTGACCGGCTCATCCAGATAAATGCCCAGCTCCGCGAAATCTTGTACTTTCTCCACAGTTTCTTTCACATCCACGCCATACACACGGGCGATGAGTCGGGCATTATCGCGCCCCGTCAAACCGGGCTGAAATGCGCCACCAAAGGCCAAGGGCCAGGAGACCGCCATACCACGATGCACGGTTCCAGCATCTGCCCGTAGTGAACCGCTGATAATCTGGATGAGGGTCGATTTACCCGCTCCATTGGAGCCCATAATCCCCCAGCGCTCTCCAGGACGAATCTCCAGAGATATATCGTCCAGAATCAGTCGCATATCCCGGCCGTGGTGAATGGGAAAGGATTTGCTGATACCAGAAAGAATCAAGCTGTGTTTATTCACGGATAATTACTCATTATCATCCCCCATGAACTGAACATAATGGCCACCATTGTCAGCCAACCTGAACATAAACGTGTTTGCCGAGTACATTCGCAGCCGCCTCGATCTGATCAAGCCTTGAAGCGTGCCGTAGGTCAAACAGGCGATCCACTTGCGGCATGTGCCACCCCAGGCGGCGGGCGAGTTCGGCCTTCCTGATGCCTTGATCGGTCATCGCCTGATAAACACCCAGCTTGGCACATTCCAATGCCGATGGCCGGACCGTTTTTTGTCCGTTTGCCGGTAGACTGGCGACTGGTAGTGATTTGCGGGCATCCAAATAGAACGACAAGCCGGTTTCCAACGCATCAATGGCATTCAGCAGGGCTTCCTCCTCATCGGCACCGAAGGTAATCGCTTCGGGTACATCAGCAAAGGTGACCAACACCGAACTGTCATCAGGGGTCAAGGTTACGGGGTAATCGAACATCATTTTCACCTCACTTCGACAAACCAGGCTGCCGTTTGATCGTGGCTTCCAGCCCTTTACCCAACTCGGCTGTTCCGTGCATGGGTAAGGTAGACTGTCTGCCATTCAAAAAACTTTAAGATGAGAGCCTTTACCGGGCAGAAATATCGCGCCCTGCTGCTCTAACCACTTTTTCATCTGCTTTGAGTTCATAGGCAAAGCTTAACAGAAGTGTTGTTTTTGTCAAAATAGTCGCATCAAGAAAGGCGCTTTGATGACAAAAAATCACACTCTATCACGCTTGGCTTACGGCACGTTTTGAACTGGTGACAGGAGCGGCGCAGCTCGATGAAATGCGCCGGGTGAGCCGTTACCCGAAGATCAAGGCCATTCTGCTCAACACGCTGCCGCCGCTACCGAACAGTATCGAGGCCGACGATCCGAATGATACCTTTTTGTTAGCAATGTCTCTGGCTGGTGATGCTGATTACCTCGTGACTGGTGACCGTCGCGCTGGTCTGCTGCAACGCGGCAGCATCGGCCGCACGCGCATTGTCACACCGATCACATTCTGCGACGAAGCGCTTTGACAGTTTCGGGGACCAACAACCAATAAAGGCCACCCGGAATGCAGTGGCCTTTACCATTTAAAAACATACAGTTGTGATCAGAGATCGCCCAACAATCCACCACCACCCAGCAGGCCGCCCAACAATCCATTACTTCCCAGCAATCCGCCCAAAAGACCATTGCCGCCCAGCAAACCACCCAACAGGGAGGAAGAGCTGGATGTAGTAGAAGCCGCAGAACCGGTAGCTGAATCGACAATTGAACCCAGACCAAGGCCGCCTAATAACGTACCGACATCACTCGTGACGGCTCCAACGGTAGAAACCACATCGTCCAAAGCAGACTGAGTCAAAGCTCCACTGGCCAAATTATTCAGGACAGTACCCAAATCAGCTTCTACGCCACCCAACAGACCACCGAGCAGATCACTCATAATTCAACTCCTATTTAGCGGTTGTACAAAAAATAAAGCCCCGAGAAGAAAGGGCAATTAACATGCCATACAAATATCTTGACATCCCCGCAAGATAAACAACAAGATAATAAAGATCTTCGTTTTATATTGTTGCAATAAAGTCTACCATTTAAAACGTTAACGTTACCCTTTAGGTAACAAGGAATACGGTGCGTATGCGGCTCTTCGTCAGATTGAGTGGGTAGGGGGTAGAATGCTGTGGAGCGGTCGTGCCCTGAATAGGAGTTAGCTGATGGTCCCTGAAGAGCTGTTTTCTCTCGCGTTAGGATTGGTTCCGCCGTGGTTGGTGGATCATGTGACTTTCACGGTGGAGGAGAAACGCCTGGATCTGCACATCAACTTTCCCAAAGGTAGTCGCTTTGCTTGCTCCGTCTGTGGTGAGGAGTGTCCGGTACATGATACCCGTGACCATACCTGGCGGCACATGGATTTCTTCCAGCATGAAGCCTATCTCCATGCCCGTGTACCTCGTGTGAAGTGCCAGGAGCATGGAGTGCATCAGATATCTGTTCCCTGGGCGCGGGAAGGCTCGCGTTTCACCCTGCTCTTTGAAGCGCTGATCATGACCCTGGTGCGGGAGATGCCGGTATTGACGGCAGCTCGCATGGTCGGTGAGACCGACAAGCTCCTGTGGCGAGTGATTGACCATTATGTGCCCGAAGCTCGTGCTGCGGTGGATATGGCCAATGTCCATGCCGTCGGCGTCGATGAAACCAGCAGTCGGCATGGACATGACTACATCTGTCTCTTATACACATCTCCGAGCCCACG
>NZ_JACKZA010000039.1 GCF_015100155.1 Acidithiobacillus sp. HP-2
GCCCAGGTGATTGACAAGGGCTTGCCCACGGCGCGCATGGTGGCTCAGGTGATGACGGCGAAACATGTCGATCATCTGCCTTTGTACCGGCAGGAAACCCAGTACCAGCGAGCGGGCGTACCGATCTCACGCGCTACCCTCTGCAGTTGGCTGGGTCAGGGCGAGTACTGGATCAGCCTGCTCGCCGAAGCCTGCAAAATGGCCTTGCTGGAAGGAAAGATTCTGCACGCCGACGAGACGCCGCTGCCGGTCCTCAACCCCGGCAGCGGCAAGACGGACAAAGCTTATCTCTGGGTGTATCGCAGTCAGGCGGATGCCCCGCATCCCATCGTGATCTTTGATTACGCCCCGGTGCGCATTCCGGCGATCGTGGGCAGTGATTCCGCTGATCGTGGGCACCCCCGAAAAGCGTACATTCTGGTCACCGCCATTTTATCCCCAGGTGGTCACGATGCGTCAACTTTAGGGGTGTCGCGTCCATCACGGTGACGACGCAGGGAGTCCCCCTTCAGCTCCAGTCGGTGAGCACTCTGCAGCAGTCGGTCCAGTACCGCATCGGCCACGGTAGGCTCGCCCAGATATTCGTGCCAATGATTCACCGGGAGCTGGCTGGTAATCAGCGTGGCCCTTTGGTTTACCCGGTCATCAATGATTTCCAGCAGGTCCCGAACATCCTCGGCATTCATAGGAGCAAGCCCCCAATCGTCCAGTATGAGTAGATCGACCTTGGCCAACGTGGTGAGATAACGCCCGAAGCTGCCGTCACCATGACGAATTCGGAGTTCTTCAAACAGGCGGGGCAAGCGCAGATACCGCACGCTCAATCCCTGACGGCAGGCCTGATGGCCCAGGGCACAGCCCAGCCAGGTTTTGCCGGTGCCGGTGGCGCCAGTAATCAGCAGATTATGGCCTTGCCGAATCCAGGTGTTCTGGATCAGTGCCATCACCTTGGATCGGTCCAGTCCACGGGAGCCGCGATAGTCGATATCCTCCACACAGGCATTCTGCTTGAGATGGGCGAGCTTCAGCAGGCGCGTTAGACGGCGTTGATCCCGGGCACAGAGTTCTCGGTCCAGGAGCAGTCCCAAACGCTCATCGAAGGGGAGATCCTGGACCTGTGTGAGACGAGATTGTTCGTCCAGAGCCTCAGCCATGGCGTGGAGATTGAGCTGACGCAGCGCATTCAGAGTGGGTTGTTGTAACATGCGATTTTTCCTCCTATTCAATGGTAGTAGCGGGGTCCGCGGATATTGTCGTGGGCGGGTAGCGGGGCCGCCTTTTGATGGGTCTCCGTGACCTGATCCAGTCCCTGCTGCAGGATGGATTTGACGCTGTTGGTGGTTGGAGACCCCACTTTAATTGCCCGGAGGCAGGCGGCATTCAGGCGATCTTTGCCATAGCTGCGGGAGAGGCTGAGCAAGCCCAGGCAGGAGCGGTAACCTTGCTCGGGATGGGGCTTGCTCTCCAGCTGCCAGCGCACCACATCCCGGGTCGCAGGGCCGATGGAGAGCGCCCAGTTCAGTAACCGTCCAGGAGTCCATTCGCTATGCCGCTGATGGGCCTTGGGCATGTGTTCCGTGAGCGTGCTGTAGCCGCCCTGACTGTCTTCGCGCAGGTGGCTGGCCACCCGTTGCTGCTGATGGAATATTTCTACGGTTCGGGCACTGACCAGCAGATCGACCCGCTCATGGGCCAGACGGTAAGGGACCGAGTAACGATGCCGGTTATACTCCACGTGATAATCGATGCTGACCTTGGCGGTTTTCCAGACGGCAAAGACATAATCCTGCGCTGGCAGGGGTTTTAGGGCGGGTCGATCCAAAGCCTCGAAGGTGCTTTTACGGCTGCCGGGTAGCTGCTTGAAGGGGCGCTGATTCAGATCCTCCAGCAGGCGGCGGATCTCCCTGTTGAGCTCCATCAGCGAGAAGAACTGGAAGTGGCGTAGACGCGCCAGAATCCAGCGCTCCACTACTTGCACGCCGACCTCGACCTTCGCCTTGTCTTTGGGTTTATAGGGGCGTGTTGGAAGCACTACGGCCCCTTAATGGGTGGCCAGATCCTGATAGCTGCGGTTGATCTCGGGTTCGTATCGGGAGGCCTTGGTGACGGCCGCCTTGAGGTTGTCGGGGACCAGCAGGACGGGCACTCCGCCAAAGTACCGCAGGGCACGCACATGGGACCCCAGGAAGTCGCTGAGGCTCTGGCTCCAGGTGGCCTCGCAATAGGTATAGCTGGAGGCCCCTAACACGGCGACAAAGATCTGGGCCTGGCGAATCTCGCCAGTGCCGGGGTCAATGACCGGCACCGTAGGGCCAGCGTAATCAATAAAGAGTTTGTCACCGGCCAAATGTTCCTGGCGCATGCTGCGTTTGAGACGGCCTTTCCAGGCCCGATAGTGGGTGCAGAACTGGGAATACTGATAGACGCGCTGTTCGTCATGCGCTGCTACATACTCTTCCCATAAAAGTTGCAGAGTCATCCCCTTGCGCCGCATCTCCGTGTGGATGGCCGCAAAATCCGGCATCACTGGCGCCGTCACAGTGGCAGACCGATGACTGGGGAAAAGCAGTGCTTCCAGTTTTGCCAGGTCCATTTCGGGGGGCAAAGGCCAAGAGATACTGGCCTGTTCGGCCTTCTGCAAATATTTGCCAACCGCTCCCTTAGAAAGACGGCAGGCCTGCGCAATTTGCCGCTGGCTGAGGCCTGCAGCATGTAAACGGATTACTTCTTGAATTGCCTTCATGGTCATCCTCGGTGTGGGCATCCTTGATCTCCTGTAAAAAGAGCCAAGGATGCTGTTTAAGCCAATGAATGACCAGAATGTTTTCTTTTCGCCAAGGGGAAACCTGGACACCGTTCCAGTATCGTGGGCAGTGATTCCGCCATCGTGGGCACCGATTCCGGAAAATCCACAAAAGTGCCCACGATCAATCGTAATGGGTGCCCACGATGCCCCGGAATACGCACCTAAAGGCGGTAAGCTCGTTGTGGTTGAAAAGCAAGGTCTGGATGATGCCATCCAGAACGGTCAGACGGATGACCTGATTAAGCAGATTGAAACGGTCTGCGAACGGGCGACTGCAGGGGATGGCGAAGGCGGTTACATCCCCTTGGGCATGTCGAATGACGGTCTGATGGTGGCTCTCTGGTCTATTCCGCAGAACTGTCTGATTAAAACCAGTTTAGCCAGCCTCAACAATGCAGCGACACTGGCGGGTATCTGCGGCGCATCTTGGCTGGAACAGCGATTCACCAAGATGGTCGGTGAAACCATGGAAATTGATATTAAAAAAGCCTGTATGTCGGTTGCATCAGACTGTGCGAATAAGGGCGCGTTCCACGGTGGTGATCGGATTTTCGGTACAGGTGTCTGGTCGCCGGATAAACGTGAAATTGTCATCAATACGCATAACGCGGTGTATTTGCAAGACGGGTCAACCATTGACCGTATTGACGAAAACCGCAGGGAATTATATGTGAATGGCGGTGCCGCCACCCCGCCACCGCCGCCGGAACACACCGTCACGGATGATGAGTACGCCCGCGTTTGCGCCAAGATTTATCGGGATTTAGGTACGTGGTCGTTTGAAAAGCCGGTAGTCATGGACGACAGACTCAAGAATTTCCCTATGGGTCCATCCTTAGTCATGGGTTGGATGACCATGGTGGTATATCTGGGCTTGCTGGAACGTCGTCCGCACATGTGGGTCGTAGGTCCGCGAGGCAGCGGCAAATCCCGACTACTGTCGTACTTGGCACATATGCTCATCGGTTACCTGAAGCATACGGACATGGGTTCAAGTGTGACCGAAGCGGGTATGCGCCAATTTCTGCAAAATTCCTGTTTCGCATTCATCATCGACGAGCTGGAAAAAGAAAACACGGAAAACGGGCAGAAGTTTCTTTCGGCCATCGAACAGGTGCTGAAGATCATGCGTGCGGCTTATTCGGCTACCAGCACCGTTTTCAAGGGAACGGCGGACCAAAAGGGCATCGAATTTCGCATCATGACTTCAGTGATGGCTGCGAGTATCGCAGAACCTGCACTGGAACCCGCCGACCGCAGCCGAATCGTCATGGTCAAGCTGTCCCCTCGCGAGGGTGCAACCGGTCAGCCACCGGAAAACCTGACGCCAGAGGAATCCGCCATCTTTTTCTGGGGCACGATTCAGCGTTGGGGACGGTTTCAGCACATTTATGATTTGGTGTTGAAGAACTGGAACACGTATGCCGGTAATGGGGATTCTCGTGAGGCGGAAACCTTTGGTACGGTCATTGCCGCCAGCATGATTTCCAACCCGAAAATACAGACGGATGAGCATGTACTGACTTTTCTGAAAGTCATGATTATCTGTTTGCAGCCGCAACTGGATGAGATGCGCCAAGGCACGGCGGAACACGAGATCATATTGAACACTCTGCTCACCAAAAACATTCCGGTCGAATATCATGAGTGTGATGACACTGGCAGAGAACATATTAACCGTGAAACCCGTTCCATTGGTGGACTAGTAAGCAATCTGGTGAATGGCGGCACAAATAGCGATGAAATCCGCGCCTTGGGGCTGGTGGGGCTGAGGGTATGGGAAAATGATGGAAATTTATGTCTTGCCATCGCCCATAAGCACAGCGGATTGACCGACTTGCTCAAGGGGTCACGGTATAACAAAAATGGTGCGTGGGCTGGCGGTTTGAAGGACGTTCCGGGTTCCACCTGGGACAAGACCGTGCGTATCAACGGGATGTCCGCCCACTGTGTTCTGGTCCCCGCTAGGCACCTTGCCCTACAGCCTGATAACAAAGCCACGATGCCCATGCGTCCGAACAGCTTTGACACGGCACATACCATCAACTAGCTGAACGTCCTTTGGTTTATATGGCCGCCGATTGAAGAGGCGGCCTTTTTATGTCCGCATACCGTTGGGAACTGTCATGATGGCAGCAAGGCAACGCCGCTTTCTAGGACACCTCATTTATCGGGTGGCTTAGATAACCTGCGTCAGAAAATGCGCCAGAGGGCAAATATAAGGCCTTTACGGTGGGCTGGTGACATTACGCCATGTGCGGGGCTTGAACGATCCCGCAAATCGTCCTGTTACCGTAACAATATCCGGACATTAGGAATCATAAATAAACTACATGGACTTTTTGTTTGGTGAGATGACGTAATTCCATTCCCCATGGAAGTTATCGCGATCAATTTGGATGGTAGCGAATTCAGCGTCAGTGACTTTGATACCCTTGGGGTAGGGTGTAGGATCAATGGCGGCGTACACTTTCAAGCCTTTGCTGGTGGTTGTAGCCGCGATCAAATTGACAATGACTTCGTGACTCACCAAAGGTCGCCCCCGCCAATTCATGCTGATATAGGAAAACAGACGGTGCTCGATTTTGTTCCATTTGCTGGTGCCCGGAGGAAAGTGGCACACCCGAATCGGCAGATTGAGTTCATCGGCAAGCCCTTGTAATTCCAGCTTCCAGAGGCGCACCCGAGAACCATTGCTCCCGCCCCCATCGGCCGTGATCATCAACTCCTTGGCGTCGGGATAAAG
>NZ_JACKZA010000036.1 GCF_015100155.1 Acidithiobacillus sp. HP-2
GAGCAATGGTTCTCGGGTGCGCCTCTGGAAGCTGGAATTACAAGGGCTTGCCGATGAACTCAATCTGCCGATTCGGGTGTGCCACTTTCCTCCGGGCACCAGCAAATGGAACAAAATCGAGCACCGTCTGTTTTCCTATATCAGCATGAATTGGCGGGGGCGACCTTTGGTGAGTCACGAAGTCATTGTCAATTTGATCGCGGCTACAACCACCAGCAAAGGCTTGAAAGTGTACGCCGCCATTGATCCTACACCCTACCCCAAGGGTATCAAAGTCACTGACGCTGAATTCGCTACCATCCAAATTGATCGCGATAACTTCCATGGGGAATGGAATTACGTCATCTCACCAAACAAAAAGTCCATGTAGTTTATTTATGATTCCTAATGTGCCAAATCCATTGCAGCCAGACTGCTCATGCGGTACCGCACCGCCCTGGGCGTCATCCCATAAATTTCTGCCAGGCTCTCCAGCGGCAGGCCTTGCATGATGAGCCCCACGAATGTCCGTTTTCCCGGTTCCAGAGCATCAAGAATGGCCTTGCGCTGGGCTTGGCCAGCATCTTCCTCTTCAATGTCGGCAAGCTGCTGCAACGGATCATTGGCCTGACTGTCGTACCATGGCACCGTTTCCATCAGCTGCTGCAACAGCAATCCATCATCGGCGCCAACGTCTTCTTCTTTTTTCCAGCTGCCCAATACCGGGTTCTGCCAGCGCAAGGTCATCCCCCACAGTTTTCCCAATACATATTGGGGTACGGTCCCCCGGGCGGGATCGTAATCACTTTCACCAGCAACCATTTCCAGACAAATCAGCCGTGCCTCCTGGCGGACATCTTCCACAGAAAGCGAACAACATGCCGCCACACGCGCCAGATCATTCTGATTGAGCTGTAAATACAGTGCATTGTATTCCATATTCTGCCCTCCATAAAATACTTACCTGTTTTTGTCCGTACCACATACAGATTTCAGGCTTTTGCAACCCGAAGTGCTGGCAGACCATGCCAGCCGGTCTCTTTAGCCGCCCGAATGGCATCAATGCATATCTGTTCCAGATATTCTGGATCCTGTGTTTCATCAAACCATTCTCTGGGTATGCGCACGTACAGCAAGGCCTGGGCGTTGCCGGTTTCATGGAATGCCGGTAGCGCAGAAGCATCCATGACTTCATGGACTGGGGATCCCGTCTCGAATGACGGGCTCCCCTCGCTACGGGCTTCACGACCGTTTTCATTCCTGCCTTTTGGATGGGATGCACTGGAAACAGGCATCTGGGAGGATGGGAAAGAAGAGGTTGATTCGGTATGGGAGAGCTCCGACCTAGGGTGCCCCTTATGGCAGGGGTTGGTGAATTCTTCGTCAGGAATCTCGGCTTCAGTCTTCTTCTCCGCATCTTCCTGAGAGACCAGCTGCAGGCGTGTCTGGCGCTTTTCTTCCAGATTACGGTATTTTTCCCGCATGCGCGCACAGTCCACACTGGTGATGCGCCCTCCCGCATCGAGAAGCTCACGGCGGGCTTCGGCGACCAGTCCGGAGAAATGGGCGTAAACCTCAACGCTCGACATGCGGCCAGTCTCCAGTAGTGCCCGCATGGGCAGGTTATGCGCCAGTTCAAGAACCAGCTTGACCCAGCGGGTGCGTTTGCCGGTTTTCTTCGCAATCGCATCTGTCGTCCAGCCATTGGCTGAAAGCTCCCCAATGGCGTCCACATACTCCAGATCGGACAGATCGCGATGATGCGCGTTTTCTGCCAGCTGTACGATTTTCCGCTCACTGGCACTTGCAGAATTGACGACACCCGTCGAAACGATGCAGGGCATTTCTTTCAGCCCAACCATCCGGGCAGCCCGCCAGCGTCTTTCTCCATAGACAATCTGGTGAAACCCATCCGGCATGGTGGCCACCATGATGGGTGAGAGAATGCCATTCTCGGCAATGGAGTCAGCCAGTTCGGCCAGTGCTTCTGTCTCAAAATCCCGACGCGGCTGACTGGGGTCCGGCCTGATCATGGCCGTTGGCAGAGATTGAATGTTGCATTGTACTGCTCGGAACAGATTCAGATTGTTCATGAGTGGACTCCCTGGATTGGGCGCCTCTGGCGCCGATGACTGGGCCAGTCGCACTGGACCAGCAGTCCGCCCTGACAAAGACGGTCGATGACTGCCATGCCCAGGCAGGTTTCGAGACCTTGCAGTCCCGCGTTACTGATGATGATCGTGGACCGGCACATCCGGTACCGCTGATCGAGAACGCTGAAGAGTTGCAGCCGCTCTGCGTCAGAACCAAAAATCTTATCGGCTTCATCCAGAATCAGCAGATCCACCTTGGCGAAGGCGTCGATAATGTCTTTCTGGCCAGGACCATCCTTTCTGCGCCAGGCATTTCTTATCCGGTCAATGAGCTCCCATGCACTTACCTGCATCACGGAGTAATGCTGGGCCAGTAATTCCCGGGCTATTGCAGCAGCCAGGTGATTCTTTCCCGTACCCGGTGGACCAATCAGAATCAGCCCCCGGCCATCATCAATTTCCGGAAACGTCCGTGCAAAGTGCCGGCAGATATTCATTGCCGTTTTTTGTTGCTCACAGCTGATTTCGTAGCGGTCGAATGTGCAGCCCTGATAACGGGTCGGAATTGCTGCACGATCAAGCAATCTGGCAATACGGCGTTCCTGCTGACATTGCGGGCAGTCTGCGGGCGTGATGTAGCGTACGGTCCCATCGGCGTCCATCTGCGTTAAGGGATAGCGTCCATGTTGCATACACAGGCGGTACTGCGGATGACGATCAGGCAACAGGGTGATGTTGTTGCTGTCTCCTAATCCATGACCATGACGTTCCAGAAACCCTGTCGTCAGTCTGTCCATGAAAAATACTGGCTGCAGGCTCATCAGTGTTCTCCTCTCATCGGGATAATGCGGATGCGAAAGCCGGGATAGCGGCAGGTCATAACGCCACCACCACCTGATCCACCGGGATGTTGCGGGTCCATGCACTGGCACCGAGGCTGTTACCCGGCGGGCCGGACTGGTGACCACGCGCCCAGAGTGTGCGCAGATGCTCGGCATGTTTAAGCAGCATGCCTACCGAATGACCTTCGCGGTGATAAAGCGGGGTTTCGAGGCCCAGATAATATCGGGCTACCTCTGGAGATTCCTGTTCACCCAGCCTGCGTACCAGGTGCGCCAGTTGTCCGTTAATCGTGGCATTCCTGATTGGATCGACACCGTAGCGCTCAAGATATGCCTGCCGATACGCTTCCCAGACAGGGGCTGTTGACCGTTTTGGGGCAGTGACGGTTTTGGAGGCTTGCTGTTGAGCGGATGATGGGGAAGGGATTTTTTTTCCTGTTTCCCGGAATCAATGGCTACAGGAGGCAAAAGCTCGGCCTGAACGCCTGCAGGTTTTGAAGGCGATGCCACCGACGCCGGAGCGGATGCTTCGGTGTAAGAATTATTATCTAACACTTCTATTTTACCAGATACCAGATGTCGGCCCTTCATTGCTGCTTCATCATGATTTATCTTGTTGTTTATATGATTTTTTTGCTCGGCCCCTGATCGGCCCTTCATATTCTGGACGGAGTTACCCACAGCAGCGTAGGGCATTCGAAAAACAAGTTTCTTACCTGCTTCAATCCGTTCGATAAGTCCGCATTCCTCCAGCACTTCCAGCGCATAGCGGATTTCTTTCGTGCTGGGCTGATGGTGTGCATCAAGACGGCGGCCCTGTATGGAGGGGACCGTAAGTTCCTCTTTGATCATCTGGCGACTGATACCGCACTTCAGACCGACAACACCAGTGGCATAGTCCATTCTGGGCCTCAGACCCCTGAAATAGGTCATCTGGGCGGACCAGGGTTTTTCATAAAGCAGATCCAGTTCTTTCTGGGTAATCAGATAGCTGGCCATGGCTAGTCTACCAGTACAAGATAATGTTCGGCAGAATGGAACGGAGCCTTTGGCAGAAACAGGCGGACTTCCCCATCAGGCATGACCTCCCTGCGAACCAGCCCGCAGCTCTCCAGCTCCGCCAGTGCATTGTCAACATCTGCGTCAGTCATCACCCTTTGCGTCGTTCCTGCATGAGATTTACGGATGGGTTTACGGGGTACATAGCGCTTACTCATTGGGAGATTCCTCATGGGTTGGCCTGGATTTGGGTAGGAAAGAAGGCGTAGACAATTGCCTGCGCTTTTGGACATGCCTGCGAATTGCCTGCGCATCCAACTGGTTGAAGTACCAGAGAATATGCTCTATTCGGCGGACACTGGGGTTAGGAATTCGCCCCTGGGCAAACTTGCAAAGCCAGGAGTAGCTGACTCCAGTAGCTTCGGCGACAGTTCCCCATGAGCCTTTGACGGCCTGGAGGCGGCGGATTGTTTGAGAGGTAAGAGACATGTCCATTGGTAGATGGTAAGCAGTAAATTGCTAAGCAGTCAAGAAACAAATTGCTCAATAAATGCCCCATACTGATTAGATGGAAACCGCGATGAAGAAAATTTTTGCTCATAACGTAGCGAGCCTTATGGCCAAGAGCAACATGACGCAAGCAGCCCTGGCCCAGAAATCTGGCGTGTCGCAACGCACCATAAGCAATATTCTGAACCCTGAATCCGATCCCAACTATTCACCAACACTTAATAACATCGAAAAAATTTCAAATGCACTTGGGGTCAGCCCCTGGCAAATGTTAATTGGTGCAGTAGCCGCTGATATTATTACGTCAAAAGATATTGACAAGCTCATACACAGCTTCACCAGCGTGTCAGACGAAGGGAGAGAGGCCATCTTGAGCGTCAGCAAAAGAGAAGTCCGCTACCATCACATGTTACCGGACCCAGCATCTGAAAAGCTGAGGACTGGCGGTCAAAATGAACCCAGCCAGAAAACGAAACACCATCCCCAGAAACACGATTAGATAAAAAAGATCTCGCTCCACTGTTCTTACCAGCATCCTGATAAGCATTTTATTGCTTGACAACAGTGATCATGTCTAGCAATATGTTGCTGCTATGGCAAGTGAGGATCGCATCGTGTCTATCAATCGAGTATCACTTCTCGGCCACGTTGGCCAAAATCCAGAGGTACGCCATACGGCCTCTGGCGGTAAGGTGGCCAACATCAGCATCGCAACCAACGAGGCATACAAAGATACCGACGGAAAACGCCAGGCGCGCACCGAATGGCATCGAGTAACCGCGTGGGGTCGGCTGGCCGGAATTCTTCAGGAGTATGTGCACAAGGGCGACCAGCTTTATGTCAGCGGCCATCTCCAAACGCGCAGATGGACTGATGCTCAGGGCATAGAGCGCTTTACCACCCAAATTGTTGCCGAGCGGATGGAATTGCTGGGAGACAGGAAGGGAAAAGCCATGCCCGAAGCTTTTGATCCCCAGCCCCCGGTCGAAGACCCGGAAATACTCTTCTGACAAATTCCCTTTTCAAGGAGAAGAACATGAAACTGGAAATTCAGGCGCCAGAACTTTCTTTGAGAGAACTCTGTGAAGCAGCGGAGCTTTTTGCCGACTACCTTGATCTGCATGTACGTTTTGATGGTAATGATACGATTTGCTGCACGGCGGTCAGCGCTTCACTGGATGAATGCCCAGACAAGCCTCTGGTGATGGTCAGGACCAGCCGAAACAAGCCTGACTCCTCTGCCGTTCAGGCACTGGAGCGCATCCTGCCCTTTGCCCCTCCTGGATCCAGACTGGCCTATGATGGTCGCTGTCATGCCATCATGATTTCAGGTGCCTGATGAAACTCATCAAAATCGATCGATTCAGAAGCATCTGCTTCGAGCAGGGATCAGCTCCTGACCGAAGAACCGTAAGAAGCTGGATTGATGGGGGGATCGTACCTGGCATGGTCATAAATGGCCACGCCTATGTTGACCTGGAGAAATGGGAAGCTCTATCGTTGACCCAAGGACAACAGGAGATCAGCGATCTGATCCTGAAAGTTATAGGCTAATGTCACCCAGACCACGAAGCATATCCAGAAAATTACCCCCAAACCTGGTCAAAGACGTTCGGGGGGGCACAACATATTATCGTTATCGCAACCCTTTAACAGGAGAGCGGACCAGCTTTGGGCAGGACGTAGAACGTTCCATCCAGGCCGCCATCGCGCTGAATGCCCATTTTGCCAAAACCATTAGCGATCAGCACACCGAGAAGCTGGTCAGGCGCGTCATCACCCAAAATGACGGTGGCACAATTGGAGAATTCCTCCACATCTTTGACACCCAGATACTGCAGGAACGGCGCTCCAAAAAAGGCAAGTCCCTGGCAGAAAAAACCCTTCGTGAATATCGCATCATGTTGCGCACGATCGGCCAGGAATTTGGTAAGGACGACTGGGAACAAGTTACCCTGAAAAGGGTGGCTCTCTTTCTGGACCAGCTTCCAGCCAGATCATCCAATGCACATCGGTCCTTAATGATACAGATATGGAGACATGCCATTGCCAAAGGCATTATCCCACCCCAAAACATTCCAGAAATGACCATTCCCAAAGATCATGTGGTGGAACGGCAACCATTGTCACTAGTATGGTTTCAGTCGATTCGTGAAGCAGCAGAACCATGGTTTCAAAATGCGATGGATCTTGCCCTGCAAACATTGCAACGACGAGAGGATCTGGTTCTGTATCGCTTTGACGCCATACAGGCCAACAATGGTGCCCAGCACCTTCCTGTCTGTCAGAAGAAAACAGAAAACACCTCAGAATTCGGCAGGCTGCTGCTTCCTGTTGGTGACGAATTGCGCAGGGTTATTGATCAATGCCGCGATGAAATCCTGAGCCCATTCCTGATTCACCGAAAACCCCATAAAAGAAGGCGGGAATATCTCGACAAAAAGGACCATTGGACGGCAGTGCAGCCAGAAATGCTGACTCGGGAATTTACACGGTTACGCGACCAAACGGGAGTCTGTAATGGTCTCAGACAGGAACAGCGTCCAAGCTTTCACGAGATCCGCGCATTGGAAGCTGAACTGTACCGACAGGCTGGATGGGCGGACGACGCGATCCAGAGACTGCTGGGCCACTCAACCGAAAAGATGACCAAGCACTACCTGGATAAACACCAGGAACCATGGATTGTGACCGATACCGTCGGGTTATCTCTGATGGTTTACCAAAAATAAACCAAAAGTTTACCAAAAAGTTTTACTTATGGCCCATAAAAATTATATCATTATGATTCATATAGTAAAATTGGTCTGGGCGAGAGGATTTGAACCTCCGACCACCTGAACCCCATTCTAGCCCTACAATCTCGCTTACGCCATGTATTTATAGCATATTCCTGCGCGGATACTTTCTACAAAATGGCAGACCAAGGCAAAATATTTCCATTGTAAAACAAAGGCGAGTTTTCAGTTGTAGAAGGCTTTAGCTATTTCTGATTCTACCTGTAGAGCCTATTTGATCTGGTCCGCAAGGTCTGTTTCGATAATATCCAGCAATGATCGCTCGCCACATATGAAGAGCGAGGTAGTCGAGTTGGCAGGGTGAATCTGACACCCAAGTCCAAGACCATCAAGCCGATCTTTTGTGACATGCCGCCGGCGGGCCATCGGTGTTGTTCCCCACGTTCCTACCTTCAGTTTCAAGTAAACAGCCAAGTCGAATAGGCTCATTCCTCGCATATGCTCTCGCCAGTGCTCAGGTGAGAACGGCTTCCAAAGGTCAACCGACCGGTTTACCGTCTGCATGGGAGTGTGGCCATATGCCGGATCTCCGGATTCGTAGGGGGCTGGATCAATCTTGATGACCAGGTTTCCTCCGGCCCAGGTCAGGGCATCCTGGCCGATCCTGCTCCAAGACAGCACTAGGAGTTTGGCCTTTGTGTATGGCAATGGGCTCCGTTCCGGAAGCAAGTCGGCAAGCAAGGAAAGCTCTTTACGCAGCTCTTGCGGGATCGCGTTGAGAGTTGATTCACTCCGCATCATCAATATCTTCCTCTGGTTCTGCTTGCAGCAAATGGTCAACAGGGCACCGATACCCATTTATGGCCCAAGCTGCAGCGATGAGCAGGTCTGGCGCCCCGTCCTCGATAAAAGCTCCCCCACAAAGCAGATCGTCTGGGATCTCGATTTCCTCGAAGTTCATCCCTCTCCCCCTCTCTCTGAGTCTGATTCCTGGCCAGGTATAGATCGGACTCGGGTGCGCCTCTTCAGGTATCTCCAGATTCTTTGATCTATACCCAGCTGGATTCTGATATGGATGAATACACGATGTTCAAAGATGCTTTTTACAGTCTGCATGGCAACATTGGGCTGCGACTGGACCGGGGCCAATGCTTTGATGACTGGTTCCTCAAGCTATAGCTGGTAACCATGCGACGAATTTCAAATCTTGCATTTAACCAGGAGTTCCCTGAAGCTTCTGGCCTGTCTGGTATCCCAGCGGATAACCAGGTTCGGATTTCTCGGGATACGGGCAATCCCTATGATCGGGATGCGGTGGGGATCTGGCTTGGAGGACACCCGAAAACGCCCATCGGTTGGCTTTATCGTAAAGACGGCAACCGCGATGCCGTACTGCAAAAGCTCGACGCCGGCGGAGAGATCACGGGACACATCGAACAGCGCAGCCGCAGAAAAGGCGAGAAGCCACGAAAAGTTGTGGTATTTTGGCTATGAGGGTTCGTTGCTCCAAAATCTGATCAACCTGGAACCCAGAGGTAAGAAGGATGCACACGCGCCGAAGACTTGGTGCAGTCGTTGGATTCGGCTACTCCATGTTCGGTGGAAAAATCGCTGGTAGCAGGGCCAGCCTGAACGGCCGTTCAAGACTGAAAGCGGTCATTCAGTATCCATGATCACATGCAGAATTTAGTATTAACACCAGAAAAGCATGATTCACTATAAAACGGATGATTTAATTTATAAAACATAAAACTGTTGCAAATATCATGTAAAAATATGTAACCCTGTTTCAATTTTTTACATTTATATTGTTGATATCTTGTGTCGAGAGGTTTACGGTTCCGTAACTCCATGATGATACTGAATTATTCATTAACAAATTAGAATTTTCTAATTATTCAGCACGCCTCATGAGAGCATTTACAAGGATGTTATTCCACATTTTCGATACGTGAGGAGCAGTGATGAAATTCCGCAAGATAGTCATATTATCAGCAGTCAGCATCCTGATTTCCGGGACCGCCTGGGCGCAGACCAATCAGGTTCCCCAGGATCCCATTAACAATACCCTGGACCCCCAAAGTCCCTTTGCGACGCTATATTTACCGCAAAATGCGCCTCAGGCAAATGATCAGGTCGGTCCTTCAGCGTGGACCCACGCCTATGGAAACCCTCAGCACAATGCCGGATTCCCGGTTGCGCACAACGCGCCCCGTTGGATTCGTGATGGCGTCCGCTGGAATTTCCCTGAAGCCCGGGCCTGGCCGCTCAACGATAACCATCCCTACGGCGAAAAAGTGGATGGCATCAAGGAAGCGCTCCCGGTACAAACCCAGTTTTACGGAAATGCCCTGGGCGTTTCGGTGGTCAAAGGGGTCGTGTATGCGGAAAGCGATGATATGTTCGCTTACGCCGTCAATGCCCAAACTGGCAAGCTGATATGGCGGAGCAGTCCAGTAGCCAACACCCTCATGGGTAACCCTCTGGTCGTCGGCAAAAAGGTCTATCTATCTGCGGGGAGTGTGTCTTTCAATTTTGCCAATGTCATGGAGTATTCCAAGCATCCCAGGCAGGCCGGGCGCGGCAAGGATATCAGTTACAACGGGATTTTCTGCCTGGATCGTCAGGACGGCAAGCTGCTCTGGAG
>NZ_JACKZA010000038.1 GCF_015100155.1 Acidithiobacillus sp. HP-2
GCCTAWCTCCATGCTCCTGGCACTTCACACGAGGTACACGGGCATGGAGATAGGCTTCATGCTGGAAGAAATCCATGTGCCGCCAGGTATGGTCACGGGTATCATGTACCGGACACTCCTCACCACAGACGGAGCAAGCAAAGCGACTACCTTTGGGAAAGTTGATGTGCAGATCCAGGCGTTTCTCCTCCACCGTGAAAGTCACATGATCCACCAACCACGGCGGAACCAATCCTAACGCGAGAGAAAACAGCTCTTCAGGGACCATCAGCTAACTCCTATTCAGGGCACGACCGCTCCACAGCATTCTACCCCCTACCCACTCAATCTGACGAAGAGCCTGAATTTTGTTGCAGAATCGCTTTTTTGCTGGCGGATTCTGGTGGAGCCTTGAGAGTTTGGTCTGCCGCACTGGCTTCCATAGAGGTTAATCCACTCAACACTGTCAGAGCAAGGCCAAGTACAAATCGATTTCGCATACTTAAGATACTCCTAATGTTTCTATTTCTCGTGCCATACGTCTGATGCAGTACACTTTCTGTCAAACATGTCTTTAGCGAAAATGATAACCCAAATAGAATTTTTTGGATACCCGGAGAAAACATATCCGGCAACCTGCTTCCTCTGCTCACCTCTAATGCATTATTGATACTCAAGAAGCACAAAACAGGCTGCTGTAACGTGGATGAAACACTCAAAATAAATTTGTAACATATTGAAAAACTGTAATTAATAGCAAACATTCAACCATTGTTGTATTACTTTAGGTATTTTTTTCTTGGTCGATGATACAACTAAATCGTATCTTACTGAAAAAACAATATATTTAAATTGGCATATTATTTGCTTTTGTTTTATGAACACCACAAAATGGTTGGGATAAACATGCTAGAAACAAGAACTGAGCAGGAATCAAATGAAAATGTGGTCACCGCATTGCATCCACAAAACAATAAAATATTTGCCAGTCATAATACAGCAAATAACGAAAGACTAAAATTACAAAGAAATGCAGACAAGAAAGTTTACATCCCTGTTTACAGCAAATTTCTCATTGCCCAATTCGGTGCCATTTTATGGGTTTCATTCAGCATCTGGATCGCTCTCCCCTGGATAGATAGTCTCGCTGATTTATTTGGATGGGTGCTGACCATATTCGCGATTGGTGGCATGGCCATCGTCCCTGGATATATTTCAGGTATTATCATATTCAGCATTCTACTGGATCGAAGACCTCCAATGAACACACCGAGTGAGCTACCGGCAGTGAGCATATTAATTGCTGCCTACAACGAGGAAAATGCTATTGAGGACACTCTGAAATCCATTCTTAATCAATTTTATTCCGGGATCATGGAAATCATTGTTATTGATGATGGATCTACCGATAAAACGACAGATATTGTCGAAAAAATTACTGACCCAAGAATAAAGCTCATCAAACAAAAGAAAAATCAGGGGAAGGCCAGCGCGCTCAATGCAGGCTTGGCCATAGCTTCGCATGGCATCATCATCACCGTTGATGCCGATACGTTTCTGTACAAGGACGCCTTAAAATATATTGTGGGTCGCTACCTTGGAGACCCGGAGGGTACTGCTGCAGTTGCTGGAGCAATTGCTGTACGCAACTCAAGAATATCATGGATCACCAGAGTACAGGAATGGGATTACTTCCACGGCATTGCGGTAGTCAAAAGAGTTCAGAGTCTTTATCAGGGTACTCTGGTTGCGCAGGGTGCATTCTCCTTGTATCAACGCGACCTGGTCAAGGAAATGGGCGGATGGGCTCCTTGTGTTGGAGAAGATATCGTTCTTTCCTGGGGATTACTAAAGCAAGGTTACCGGATTGGTTATGCCGAAAATGCCATTGTATTTACCAACGTACCTGAAACTTACAAACAGCTTTTTCAACAACGCCGGCGCTGGGCACGCGGCATGTTTGAAGCAATACGGGCACATCCTGGCATTTTTTTAAAAAGAAGAATAACTCTCCAGTTCGTTTTCATGAATATGTTATTTCCATGGCTGGATCTTAGTTATCTCTTGTTTTTTATCCCGGGGCTTATTGCCGCCTGCTTTGGATTTTTCCTGCTTGCCGGACCAGTAACCCTCTTGCTATTACCTTTGGCAGCACTGAATAACGTCGTGATTTTCTCGGTACAAAGCACCATGTTTAAAGAACGCGGAATACACATTCGCAAAAATCTTCGTGGCATGTTTCTCTATGTGTTTCTTTCGCAATTACTTATGTCTCCAGCATCTCTCGCCGGTTATGGTTCAGAATTGTTAAGCCTGAGAAAAAAATGGGGTACCAAGTGAAAAAAAAACCTATCCAAACCATGGCAGTCATTGCTGGGCTGATCTTTTTTTCTGGTGCTACTGTTGCAGCTGCAGACCCGGGACATGATATCCGGCTGGGACGTGAAGCTTTGACACAAGAACATCCTGATTTGGCTTTGTCTTATTTTCGTAAAGCCAGAGATGAAATCCGTCGCCATCCCGACAAATACCATGATGATCAGCTTGCCGCCCTGTCTGGCCTTGGGTATGCCGCACTTTGGGTTGGTAATTCTCACGAAGCAGAAAACGCCTATTCCAAGGGCATCACCATCGCCCGTAGTCCTGGGGATCAAAAAACCATGCGGGTGGGTTTAGCCAGGGCACTCATCAATTTAGGACGTCCAAGAGAAGCTTATGATATTTTAAAACCGGTTCGCAGCTTGGGTGCGGGCCCGCAATTGCAATCTGCCATTGCCAGCGCCTTATTGAGTTGGGATACCATTGCCTGGAAACATCTGGATCTGGCCGCACCCCATGGGGTTTACCCTGGACCGCAATGGCAAGCGCAGCTTTTCAGGCAAACCTCTGATTTTGTGTACTATCCTTTGCATGATCGTATTAACGTGGGCTATCAGTACAGCAGTGATAGCGACCACAACATCAATCAAACATACCAGGCCGGGGTCACCATTCCCGGCGTCGGACCCGGTGACAACAGCCTCAGTCCCACCATGTGGTATGCAGGCTTTCGCCAAATGCAAATAAACGACAGCGATGGTCAGATTGGCCTTTCGACCCTGGAAGGTGGCTGGTCTGCGCCCATAAATACCAACTGGAATTACAGCATACTTGGCGGAGTCAGCACCGCGAGAAACTGGACTTTTGGAAGGCTGGCAGGACAGCTGAATTATCAGCCCAGCGATTCCTGGGGTCTCAACCTCAGCTTTGATCGTCAACCTATTCGTACGGTTACTGCCGTGGAAAATAAAATTCTCGTCAATACGGTCAGTTTGGGGGGCTTCGGACGCCTCAGAAATATCGGCACCGTGGGCGCCGCTTATTTTCACCAGGCTTTTAGTGATGGCAACCAGCGTGACGGAGTAGTCGTTCGTGTTACCCCTGAGTTTTACAGCTTTAGCAGCCTGCCCATCAGTGTTGGTGTTCAGGGATATTTCAGGGCTTATACCAGCGGAACGCCTTTGCGAATCTCAATCAACGGCTCACCAACAAACGCATATTTCAGCCCCCATCACTACAGGGAAGCATTAGGTTATATTATTTACGTGCAGAAATTCTCTCCATACTCGGTGATGCGTCTTTATGCAGGATATGGGGACCAGACTATAGACGGTATCACCACGCCCATAACTGACTTTTACGGCACTATTACCGGCATTGTTTCGACGCATTTACAGTTCAGTCTCACCGGGGGCTATTCTCAGGTAGCCAGTGCTTATGGCGGGGGGGCTGGTTATCATCGGAGTTATGTGGGAGCCAATCTAACAATACCGTTTTAAGCGCAATGCTGCATCCGCTTACCCATGATGCAGGCAGGGCTATGGCGGGTTCATGGTCACCGTGTCTGGGGCTTGCCGTCGAGATAAGCGGTTAGTGCCCGACAGGTTTTCTGGAAATTTTGCGGTAGTGCTGCCGTATGGTTCCTGATTGATTTTTCCGAGATGCTTGCGGCGGTGGACTGGTCATCGACAATGACAATTCGCGTCTGCAGTTGGGCATCCTGCGCATCACATCTATCCACTTTCGTCTGCATCGCTCCTGTCGATCTGTGTGTGTATAGCACTGCCTTTACTGATTGCTTCGCCAGACGCTTCTTCCATGACGAATAATTCCCAGTAACGGGCGCGCTGGCGTTTCTTGGCCTTGGACTGGTACAGGGCCTGGTCGGCATAGCGCAGCAGGGTCTCGAAATCACCCGCATAGTCGGAAGGATACAAACACAGCCCCATGCTCAGACGGACCCCGACCACGGCACCCGATTGCAGATGAATGGGTTCATTCACGGTGACCTCGATTTTGACCAGAATCAGTTCCAGTTCCTCGAAGTGGTTGAAGCCTTCAATCAGCAGCACAAATTCATCCCCACCCAGACGCGCCACATAGTCGCTGCGGCGCAGGGCGGCGTGCAGGCGGCGGCCCACCACGCGCAACACATGGTCCCCCGCCTCGTGGCCGTAAAGATCATTGATGGGTTTGAAATGATCGAGGTCAATCATGCAGATGGCCAGGGCACCGTGGCTGCGCTGGACGCGGGGTAAGGTAACGGCCACCTGGTCCATAAGGGCACGCCGGTTACCCAAACCGGTCAGGCGGTCATGGCAGGCTTCGTATTCCAGTTGTTCGCGGGCCAGCCATTCGGCGGTCACATCGCGCTGAATGCCCACATAATGGCTGATGGCGCCGTTGCACTGGTAAATGGGGATGATGCTTAAATGATTCCAGAACGTCTGCCCATCGCTGCGGTAATTGAGCAGGCGACCGTTAAAAAACCCCTGACCGCAGAGGGCCTCGTCAATTTCGGTCAGAGTCCGGGGGTCAGTACGCGGGCCTTGCAGATGATGCAGCCCGAAGCGGCTGATTTCCGCCAGCGTATAACCCGTCATACGGGAAAAGCTGGCATTCACATACAAAATGTGTCGGTCGGCATCGGTCAGCACCACCCCCTCTTCCGCTGCTTGCAGGGCCGTACCCAGCAACAGCTGGTGTTCGCGCGCCACCCGTTCGAGGAGTATGCCTACCCAGTCTTCCAGGGCTTCACTCACCCGGCGGGCGATGCCCTCCAGCACCACCTGACAGTCTTGCGGGAAACCCCGCTTGTCCCGGTCATACAGCACCAACAGCGCCCAGGGCTGATGGTCGCGGTGAATGGGCAGCACCGCCAAGGAACGCAACTGGTAGGGACGAGCATTCTGCTGCCAGGCCCTGCGCAGCGGTCCTTCGGAGAAGGGTTCATTAAACAGCGGCCTTTGCGTCTGCCAGACCCGGAACAGCGGGCCATGGTCGGCGGGCAGGCCGCTGCGTCTTTCGGCAAAACTGTCCAGATAGGCGGCATTTCCGGCTTCCGCCAGGGTTTGCAGGGAATTGTCCGGCTCTACCCGGCAGACCCAGGCCAGGGTGACGGGGGTGCACTCCACCGCCAGTGTACACAGGGACTCCAGCAGGATGGATTCCTGATCGGTGTGTTCCATGACCTGCCCGACGGCCTTGTGGAAAGCCAGATATTGTTGCAGGCGGGTATGGGCCGCAGCCAAAATTGCCCATGCCCAGGCC
>NZ_JACKZA010000037.1 GCF_015100155.1 Acidithiobacillus sp. HP-2
GGCTTGCGGTCATTTTCATTGTCGCCACCTATTCTTACTATCGTGGCTCAGTGATCACCCCCTTCCACGGCGATCCTACCGGCGTGAAGGCCCACCATGTCAAAATGACCGATGTGCGGGTTCTGCCCGATGGTCGCGTGGATGTGCATATGTATATTGATGCAGGAACCGCTTCCGTACCGGCGCATATTATTGCCATCCGTCTGCTGGATTATAATGGCAAAGTCGTGGAGTCCTGGGATGGCAAGCAGCTTTCCCGTCTGAATCCCAAAGATATCCACAATGATTTTGCCTACCAGCAAATTGCTCCGGATAAAATTCTGGGCCTGAAGGCAGGTCTGGGTGCAGAAGCCATGTTGCATCTGCCAGTCAGCAGTACGGGCTTTATCAATACCAGTTCCGGTCCTTACCAGTTGCAAGTACTGAACATCAATGGTCAGAAAGCGGAAGTAAGCGCACAAATCGCCGCTCATTAAGGGTATTTGACGCGGACCGTTCGGCGGGAGACGATCTAGTTAGTCTCTCGACGAGCGGTTTTTATATGAGCGAGATATCTTCTGCATTAGCAAAAATAGGCATTAACATTCTACCCATTCACCATTTTTCTCGGCAGAATTTTTAAAAAGCTACATATTGCTATTAGCCGCTAAATATTTAACCAAAACATCATGAGGTGATGAACATGTATCACGGGCATAAAATTTCCAGAAATACGCTTATTGTCACAGCAGCCATGCTTGGTTTGTCCCCGCTAGCCCATGCCGCCAACTGGTTCGAGTTGCAGGGGACATCTCCGGCCAATGCTCCGATATTTGGCGTTTCGGGATTTATTGAGCCAAGTTTATATGCACAATCCGGCCAGGAAGACAGCTTTGAAAAGAATCAGATCCCGAACACTGATCTTATAGCGCCCGGGTTTTCGCAAAGTACTACCGCCAATATCCTGAGGGCGAGAATCGAGTTGCGTGGAAATCTGAACCCTAATATCTCTTACTTTTTTGGCGGTGAGTTTGGAGATAATGGTTTCACGCATGTGCGCAGGGGATACCAGCCGGGTCTCATTGATGGGCATTTTACCTTCAGTTATATTCCGGGCGCCAGAATTGAGGCAGGCCTCATTCGTGCACCCAGCGCCGAAGGAGCCATGCAGGGATTCATGAGCAACAACTTCGTGTTGCCATCGACAGTTATAGGGCAGTTGATGCAACAACCGATGTATAACTCTAACGACCCCTACAAAATCAATCAACAGACAAACGCATACCTGATAAATGGCCAACAATCTTTGGGAGATAACGCCTTCCGCTATCCAGGCATCATGGCTTTTGACTGGTTCCGTAACGGTCATTGGGAATTTACCTATGGCGCCATGATCGGAATGTTTGGAACCGTGGCTGCCGGCAACCAATCGAGCAGTCCCCTTTATGCTGCGCGTCTGCAGGAAGCTTATATATTCGGGGGGAAAGGACCCTTCCGTAGCGATGTGCAGGCGGGTATCTGGTATCAGCATGCCAGTCCTGAATTGAATGACGCCAGTTACAGTATGAATCGCTACGGCGTGGATGTGCAGTATTTGCAAGGCTATATGCACCAATGGGGTCAGCAATTCCGCTTCCAGTATATGCGTGGTACCGGCTGGATATCGGCATCATCTGCATTCAGCAGCGCCCCTGGTCTGCCTGCAACGCTGACCAACACCCAACTTTATCCCGGCAGCCAGAACACGGCCAATGGTTACATGCTGGAAGGCGGCTTGTTTTTGACTAAGCATATTGAAGCGAATTTACGTTATGACTATTACGATCGCTTGCCAAATGATCCGGCACAGCAACGTATATTCAAAACCTGGGCTATTGGTCTGCAGTATCACTTCACGCCACTGACCAAAATCATGGCCGGTTACTACTTCCGGACGCTGGATGTACCGCATCAGCCTAATCCTGTGGCGGATAGTATTTCCAATGCAGTGGACAATGAATTTGCCATGCAGGCGATGATTGCCTTTTGATGAAGATAACGAGGAGATGGTGATGTTATTGAAGGATTCTTGAAGATGGCCGTTTTAGGAACGGCGCGTGATGCCATTCCCGGGCTGCGCGGCAGTGTCCTTCCGGGCAAGGACCTGACGAAACGAACCTACACCGATTCGCCATGCCTCATTGCGTCCAACCGTACCGACATATATTGCGTGGCGCAAGCCAAAATCATCATATTTTTTAACACATTGACCATCCGTGGATGGACGGATTTGTGCTAGGCTGAGGGTAAACAATTCAGGAAAGGATCATTGCTATGCGCATGGATCAATACACAGAAATTCAACGCAGAAGTTTTCGGGTTCTGCGGCTGATCACCGCTCTGGTTGCGGTAGCTATTCTTTCAGGATGCATCATCGCTCCTGGCGGATATGGGTACGGCTACCGTGGTCATCCCCCCATTCACTACGGATGGTGGCACCGTAGGCAATGGCGGTGATGCCACGGATTCCCATAAGAAAACGTATCGTGACTGCTTCAGACTGATTGCGGTCATTGGGTTGCCTGATCGCGTAATGGATAGCATGGCCCACTGAATTGCACGATGCTTCTCCTAGCACAGCATAGGCCAGCAGGATAGATCACCATGGCGATGGCACTACAGGCTGTTCGCCGAGTATCTGTAATCGACACCTTACTATTGGACGAGCGGAAACACACCAGACACAATGATGCATTCTGTCTCGTGGCCTTCTGAACAGACCTTCGGAAAACGGACTGATCAAGTGTTATGCGGCGCAACTTATTGTTATACTGAACCAAAAGTGCAATATAATTTACGTTGGGCATCAGGAGGACACGGTGCATCAGTCACTCGCTAACGCAACATTTCGAATTGAGTGCGGCAGCAGCTCGGGCTCTGGTTTCAGCTTCATCGAGACAGATGTGATTGTCACGAACAATCATGTGATTGCTCCGTACCATTCCAACAGGCAGGACATTGAGGCGGTTACGGAAGACGGACGGCGGACACCTACCGAACTGATAGCGCACTCTCCTGAGAATCAATTTGATTTCGCCGTCCTCCGGGCAAAGTCTCCCGTTCCTGGCGGGCGGCATGTCCTCAAACCAGCCTTCAATCACTCTAAGGCAAGGGGGACAAAGGTTGTTTTCTCCGGGTTCCCTCATGGAATCCATGACCTCCTGACTCAGGAAGCAGTTATTTCGGGCACTATGGCTCCTCACGCGTTCTATATCGATGGCTCTGTCAACGGCGGGAACTCAGGTGGCCCAATCATCAATTCTACTTCCGGGGAAGTCATCGGTATCGTCACGCAGCGGCGGTTTCTGGGCGGAGCTCAGCTCGGTGGTTTAAGGCAAAAGATGCATCAGCTTCTACAGCACTGTCAGGGCATAGCAAATCGAGGGTCTGCCCAAATCATGGGTATTGACTTCGGTAGTTTCGCGCAGATGATGGGGGAAGGCTTTTCAATCATGGATCAAATAATTCAGGCCAATGCCAATTCAGGCATTGGAATTGGCTTTGGGATTGAGCAAGTTCAACAGGAATGCGCTCGTCTCGGCATCAGGAATTGATGCCTAACGCCCGCGTTCAGGTGACGGCTGACGTTAGGCAGTTTCCAAAAGGAATTCCCATTGAACCCTTGGAATAAGCTCATCAGCTCATGGCTACAGTCGTTTTGTCTGGCAGCCTTATCAGGCTTAGCTGGTCTGATAATCGGCGAACACTACATTGCATCGGCTAAAAGTGCGGTGAGGGATACACGAATTGCGTGGTTCCAAGGCATCGGTGTGACCACAGTCTTGTTGGCAACTCTTGCATTTGTTTCTTGGGGAATCCAGACCCGCGGGGGAACCACGAAGCCTGAAAAGGTTAACAATTGGGTACTCCGTATTCTTTATGTGGTAGGATCATCATTACTAATTGCATCTGTTGTCCGTTTGACATAAACGGGAAAATCGTCTGGTAAGAAATGGAGTGTGCTTCTCGCAAACGGACCGTTTTCGAGAGTTTTCAGGTGGCGGTGATTTCCGCACAGTAACTCAAACGGTTGCAATTCTCGAAAACCATTCTTAGAAGAATGCTACGGTTTACAGGCATGGGGACGAATTTCGAGAACATGATGGTCAGTCCGCTGGACGACTGCTTCCGCTGCTCTGTCGCCGTTGAGCCCTGATGTTCGGCAGCAGACTAATTGGAGACATTCAGTAACGAAGAAAAATGACATCATCCGACCCATAGCTTCCGATCGACTTGTCAGGGATTCAACGGCAAGTAACCGGACCAGCTTAAACTCACCTTCTAACTGTTTTGACCCATGGGTCCACCATATATTTCCCATGCGTTATAAGGACACACACTATCGTTCTGATCGGCCCCAAGAGCATTGTAGTCCGTGGGAGATCACGGCTCGCGTTACTGCAGGATTTATGGCCCAATGGCTGTGGCTCGCTCTGAGGGAGGCTGGTTTGTCCAAGTCTCCTTGATGCAACCCAGGACCACGCCTATTTATGAGCGTAATGCACCATTGTCTCGTCGGTGTCAAACAGCGTCTAATATTTATCAGCTTTAAGTAGAAAGCAGCGTTAAAATGGTTTACCCATGACCGGACCCCTATTCCGTAAATTGATTCAATCTATCAGTCGGTTGAATATTCATTCTCAACGAAGTCGCGTGGTAAAAACATGATGCTGAAATATGGCAAAAAATGATGCTGATAAACCGCCCACTTCTACGTTAAGCCCCAGAGGCCGAGCGCTACCCTGGACGATACGAGTGAACTTCTCAAAACGGCACATAGACAGGACCGTCGTGTGAATCCGTTCTTGCACGCGACACATTTCTCCACCAGCCCATCATGATCTCAGGCCGGCCACTTTTTGTGCACTTTTTTCGATAGGTTGGAACCCGGAACTTGCGCAGCCTGCCGCAACCCTTTGCTCACCGTAACGACAGAACCATAGTGAATAGTACTAAAAATTTGACGCGCCGCTTTATCCGGCATCTCCACGCAGCCCGCACTTTGCGGCCAGCCGTAGCCTGTACGCGGAAAATAATGCAGGGCGCGGCCCCTGTCGAAGTAGCTTACCCATTTGATACCAGGGTCATCATAGGGACGCCACTGGACCAGTGCACCATGCCAATGATCGATATTGGTACCCTTCAGTGCAAAACCCGCGCTTTTGGCCGCGCGATATAACCGCTGCTGATAGGGTGTCAGCGGAGCAGGAAATGTGCCCTTCATCGTTGTTACCGGCACGCGTTCGTACACGGGCCAGGAACCGTCCGGGGTGGAATGGAGCACACCAGTGTTTACAGGCGTGTGCAGGACGGCTATCAGTTTGGTGCCGACTAAAGTCCACACCGTGGCGGTTTCCGGGTCTGTCTTGGATACCTGCACCCATGTGTACGGCCACGGATTGCGAAAACCGTCTTTTAGGGCAACGGCCACAGCTTGTTTCAGCGCTGCATGCGACATTTTACCCAACGGCAAATGATCGGCATCCTCGAATTGCAGAATCGCACCCTGCCGAAAGGATGTCGGCGCCGATTTTATGGCTGCATGAAATGCTGGTGGAGTCTGCCAACGGGTTGATGGATAGAATTGCATTTCAGTAAGGGCATGAATCAACATTCTTGGTACTCCGCACAAATTTTTGGAGCCATTGGGAAGCACGCCGCAAGGCTGTTATTCGGGTTGGTGTCTGGCGACGGCCCTTGGCAATCTGGACCGACTGGACCGTTTTTTCTGAGGGCACCGAAGCCCGACCTACCAAGCGTCGCTCCGAACCCGAAGTGTTGGCAATCTTCGCCAAACACCTTTCCAGACTTCCAGAGTTTTTCCTTGTCCGATAGAGTCATCCTCTAAGCAAACCCTTCATGGCGGCATCTGTCAAGTTAGTTGTATGGTGGTACTTCACGGTTAAGACGCCTAAATCTACCGCAGCGACGAGTATCCGACCGACTGATCTTCGCCACTGTGACGTTGAAATAGTTAGTGATGCAGCCGAAGCCACTATTCAAAAATCCCATCCTCATGTTCACAAAAAATCTCGCTAAGACTGCAAATATCGCAGCAACCTTTTGAGAGTGGCTGGGGGACCAGGCCCTATAAAAATCACACGATCGTTGCGCATCCGTAAAACTCTAAATTAGAGTAAATAATAATGGGCATTATCCGTTCATTATAATTCGATAACTGATTCTGTGTGTGTTCATTAAAGAACACTATTGTTGTGATAAAAACAATCGTTTATTAGGGTTTGACGAACTCCATTTTGTATTGTTAGCGTACTGACGTCGTGGAGGATTCCACGTACTACGGTCAATATCTATTTGACTACTTTCTATCGATTTTTTAGGTGGAGGATCTTAATGCAAGACTCAAATTCCAGATTGATGATGGGCCTTGGTGTATTCGCTTTAGGCGTTTCTATGGCTTTTGCGAGTTCCATGACCCCTGCCAATGCGGCGACCCCAGGATATCAACCACAGGGACAGTCATCCTCACACTCCATGCAGCATGGCGCCTCTTCCTCTGCCCAGCCTTACAGAGGACAGTCATCAGCCAGTGCGGCAACCCCGAGATACCAGCCTCAGGGACAACCCTCTTCACCGGCCATGCAACACGGTTCTTCTGCTGCCAGCCCTCCTTATGGCGGACAGTCATCGGCAGGTGCGGCGACTCCGGCATACCATTCTCAGGGACAGTCACACTCATACTCCATGCAGCATGGGGCCTCAGCCTCTGCTCAATCCCCCGAAGGCCAACCAGCGACTCAATCGAATCCGAATCAACCGCCAACCAAAACCTCATAACCATAAGGTACTGGATGGTCTTGTCTCCGCAAGATCATCCGCAAACGTAATTTATACTGATCGTAGAATCCGTTGCGCATGAATTGCCGTATCTAGGAATGATGATTACCCATGGATCACGCCAGCATGCTTATCTACACGGATGGTGGTAAAAAAACAAATATCAATGTGGTATATCAGTTTTCTGTTAAATTACAGAAGAGATTTCCCATAAACATTAACGTGTTTTCTGGCTCCATGTTGAATATGCGCAACACTTATTTTTGACCAATTATGATGCTTGTTAAGTTGGGTTCATTTATTTGACAATACAGATTAACCGTTGTTACCGTAAAAACGCTGGTGAAATTTCACTCAAGCAATTACGAGCAGAATCCATGCTCTTTTCTTTTACCTAAAAGGGAGATGAACTATTGAAAAGCATTCAGACTAACGTAATCACGGCACTCGGAATATTCGTGTTTAGCACATCCGTTGCTTTTGCAAGCATGAGCAGCCCCATGTCCACCACGCAACCCCAACCATCCTCACCGGCAATGCAGAACGGTGCGTCTACACCGCCTATGGCTTCCGGAGCGCCGCAAGCGGGAGCGCAATCTGGCTCCCAGCCAATGATGCCCTCTGCACCTCAGGCGGGCCCTGCGGTGAGTAACGCTGAAATCATGCATTTTGCTTCTGCTCTGCGGGAAATCGAGCCCCTGAGTTCCAAAATGCGTGGTGAAGCCATGCAAAAAGGCGTAAGCAAAGCCAAGCAACAGGCACTTGAACAGACCTATGCAAAGGATGTTCACGGAATTCTGGCCAAAAACGATCTCTCCGCAAGTACTTATGAGATGCTCATGAGAAAAGCCCATAGCGATCCACAGTTCGCTCAAAAGGTCGAGGCCGCTATCAAGTCTGGTGCATAGTCGCACTACCTTGATTGGTAAATCATGGAACGTCAGGGATACCATTCACGGCATCTCTGACGGTTATTTTCGGCCCTATTCTATCTTTTATCCAAAATCTTAATGAAAAACATTTTAACACTCTCTTTTTTGTTGCTTTTTACTGTTATCGGACTGTCTGGATGTTCCTTCGGACCTAGCCATCAGGATGTGCGTCAAGCACTCAAAAAAGCAGATATCATCCGTGCCATTAAAGACAACAACATGGATATGAATATGACCAAGAGTCAGATGCAGCATATTGATCAGGAAGTCAAAGAAACAAAAATCAATCAGTGCAGACATTTGCACGGTCTGATTTATCGATGCTCCATGATCAGTAACGGTCAAATTCAGATGATCGAAGTCGGGAAACCGGGCGGAAGCCATTGGGAGGTCATTAACAATAATCATCTGAACTAACCCAGTCATGGCAGCGTGTTTTGAGATCGTGGCGACGATGGGCTGAGACCTGAATCGTTAAGCGTCCACTATGCCTGTTGCATTGCTACGTAAAACGAAGGAAAGCGTCAATTATGGCCCTCTGTTTGGGG
>NZ_JACKZA010000005.1 GCF_015100155.1 Acidithiobacillus sp. HP-2
CATGAGAGACGTGCCACTGTTTGTCTTCGGGATAGTCCATCCGCAACCTCCCCGCTATCTGCTACGGTGACCACTTCCTTTGCAGAATAGCGTGTGTCACCGCGAGGGTTAAAGGCGAACCTTCAGTCAACTTCCTGACTCCCTTGCGTCGGCGCCTCTGCGCTTCTTCCCGAGCGCATACGGCGTCATAGGTCTCTTCCACACGACCTCGCTGAATCTCCCGACTGATCGTGCTAGGGCTTCGGCCCAACTGCCTGGCAATGCCACGAATACTCAGCCCCTGATTCAATCCACGCTGTATCTGGTTTCGCTGATCGGGCATCAATTGCCTGTATTTTCTGGCCATCTCTCACCTCCGTCTGCCTTCGACCAGAGGTGTTGCACTTCATTTTAGAGCGCGCCATCTTATACAGCAACCCTGTTTTTCCGATTTGCTGTCGTTCCCGTCCACCGTAACGGAGACGTTTCTTCGCACCTGATTTGGTAATTTTAATCTGAAGTTTCACCGTTTTTCCGCGAGGAAAATCGGCATGGTTAACAAAAATGTCGGTCATTAAATATCGTGATTTATTCATGAATAATACTTATTTGCGAGCTATTTTGTTACCCTGTTTTTTTTGTTTTATTTCTTGTGAATCAGTTAGATAAAGGTGAACAGAACCGCCTTCCGTGATATAATGAATGTTCATTAACTCACTGATTATAAAACGCAAGAGGCCCTGTTCGATGTCCATGCTACGCGATTTACTCCTCCCTTTCCAATCGGCATTTTCTGATTCGCGACTAGGGCGCGAACGGGCTCAATGGTTCCCCTTCATCCTGTTGGCTATCATGGTCCCCTTCACCTCCTCCATGAGCAGCAATCTGCTGCGCTCCCTGCAGACCCTCTTTGGTCTGGATGTGAACGCCCGCCGCTTCTACCTCTTCATGGCCTCCACCCAGCTGGCCTGGGATCGCCTCTGGCCGATTGCCTGGAATCTGATTCCGTCCCCGCTGGTCGATGGGCGCCTGATCCTGGCCCTCGATGACACCCTCAACGACAAAACCGGCAAGCGGATCTTCGGCTGCGGCTTTTTCTTCGATCATACCGCCAAGGTGAATCATCCCACTTATCCCTGGGCACAGAATATCGTCATGCTCGGCCTGCTCAAGCCCATCAAAGGCCGCTGGGCCTGTCTGCCGCTGGGCTGTCGCTTCTACCATCGGCAGAAGGACATTGCGGCCGGCAAGATTAACGTCCGCCGTCATGGACGGGTGCCGGTCTTTCAGTCAAAAATGGCCCAGGCTGCGGCCATGATCCTGCCGGTGGCTACCCATTTCAGCGGCCACTCTCCTCTGATCGTCTGCGACAGCTGGTTCGGGAACAATGGCCTGTGGAAACCCCTGAATGCAGCGGAACCATCCATCCACCTGTTGTCCCGCTTGCGCAGTAGTACGGTCCTATATGCAGAGCCAGCGGATGCGGCCCGGACCGCCAAGGGTCGGCCCCGCAAATATGGGGATCGTTGCGGTTCAGTGACTGAGCTGGCGACGTCTTTGCGGGCGCAGGCGCAAAAGTACTCGGCCCAGCTTTATGGCAAAGCGCGGGAGATACGCGCCTATGATCAGATCTTCCTGCTCAAAACCCTGCGCTGCCCGGTGCGGGTGGTCTGGGTCTTTCGCAAAACCCAGTGGGTAGCTTTCTTCACGACAGATCTGACGCTCTCCGTCACCCAGATCATCGAATACTATGGTGCCCGCTGGAAAATCGAGGCCGGCTTCAAAGAAATCAAACAGGAAATCGGGAGCGCCCGCAGCCAGAACCGGACCGCTGATGCCGTCACCAACCACCTCCATTTCTGCCTGCTCGCCACGACCCTGACCTGGATTTACGCCGACCGGATCAAGGCCGACCCCAAGCGCCGCCATATCGTCAAGGGACGGACCAGTTTTGCCTTCTCCGATGTCCGCAAACTGATTGCAGATGAAGCACTCTCCGACCATTTTCTGGGACTTTGGCCCCATCTCTGCCAACCCCCTCATAAATCATTCACGCAGATGCTTATGCGTATGGTGGCGTAGCATTCGGCAAACTGTATCTCATGGAAATTGGTGAAACTTCAGGCATTGATACACACAGCCAGCGCCGTCGTGCCGATAACCAGATGAGGATTGTGTACACCGACCCAATAGAGCAACAACGGAACCGCCAGAATGGAGCCACCGCCACCTATCAGCCCCAAGGAAAACCCTACGATCACACCAGCCAGGATGCAATCAATATTTTGGCCTAATGTCAATGCAATCATAAAGTTTCACCATGACTAACAATTGAATAACTTTTTTCTAATAGAAAGTAGAGCTCCCTCGTCATCTTAGGCGATGGATCTGGGAATAAGCTTGAGCAGAATCAGGTAAGCCATACATAGTGGAGCGTTGACCATGTCTCCCATATATTTGGAGTTTATGGTTTTAATTACCGTATGTCCATGCTTCCTAATCATCTGTCTAACCCCAATCAATCAGCGGCTGCAATTCACAATTGCTGATCCCTAGCCGTGCAAAATCAAGAATATTTCCCGACTACGCCTCAATAGCAAACTCTTTAAGAATCATATAATCGTTATTATTCTTCAATATCATTGATATCATGCCTGTCAAACAGCTGCTATGATTGGTCCCAATTCCGTAGAAGCCAGCATCAGAACTCTCCACCTTTGACTGCATCAATAATATTGTCTTTTTAATCTACCAGTAATTTAAATATCTTTATTCCACGACATGGTGCGGTAGAACTGAAGCTGATAGTTGGCTTATAATTCATCAATTAAAATAATCATCTCCTTTTAACGCTAAAAATATCAGTCTGGATTTTATTTAGGTTATATCCGTCTGCTACCCAAAGAGGAATCCCTCCCTTTAAATAGCTGACATCGACAAATTCCATCTCTTTGAGCGCCAACGCTGCCAATGAAGATCTACCTGCAGATGGACAGTCACAGATGCAACAGATTTTCATCTGACGCGCGGGAGCAAGCAATTTGTGGTGACCTCTGAATTTTAGATCAGCGGCCATCTCTATGATACCTCGGGGAATTGCTATAGCACCCGGAATACTCCCATGAGATAGCTCATCCGCTTCTCTGACATCTATCACGATTATGGCTTTGCAGAGGATCAGATGATGCAGCTCGTTGGGCATCATCCCATGGATTGCTTCATGCGCCTCGTATATGAGGCTTTTCAACGTAGACATATCATCACATAGGTAGTAGGATTCATTTGTAAATAGTACAGGAAATAGAAAAATTTTTCGAGATGGTTGAATATCAAATTTAAGCATCATAATTTCGGTTGCTTACATACACTAGTTGCTCCTTATTTAGGTATTGTTCATTATTTTAAAAAAGGATGGCATCATGAACATAACACCACCAGATTTAACGACGATTATCAAGACAGAACAACATCATCTCGGAAAATATACTTTAGTGGTAGGTTTAATCTTGATTGTAATCGGCATTTTCGGCTTGCTCAGTCCCGTGATTCTTTCCGCAGCAACTGATGGCATCCTGGCGGGGATTCTTATTCTTGGTGGCGCAGTATGGATAGCTCATAGCTATCAACTGCATGCGCATGGGCTTGGAGACTGGCTCAGACCGCTTCTTTTGCTGATAACCGGAGCTATTATGGTAGCCCTTCCGGCCGCTGGCATCGCCAGCATTGGCTTGCTTTTTATTCTGTATTTCTTTATTGACGCTTACCGTAATTTTACGCGGCCCAAGATGTTGAGTGGAGTCGGACGTGGCTGGTTTTTTTTCAGCGGTATTATCGATGTGTTGATTGCGTTGCTTTTTATCGTCACCTGGCCGCAAGGTTCACTGATACTGGTCGGTATTTTTGTCGGGGTGAACCTTATTTTTGATGGAATAATCTTGATAATAGTGCGTAATGGTATCATCGGACTAACAAAGTCCTAAAGAATAACCAACCATTGTTGTGTCTGGTTCCATGAATAAACTTGTCCGTATGTTGCGGCAACTTTTTTATCCGCACGTTCACACCCTCGATTCAACCGGCCTTAGTTTCAGTCCAAAATTTTGGCTGCTTATTGTGTTTACCGGTATCGGTGCTGGGTTGGGTGCAGATTTTTTGATGTTCCTACTCTCCACGGTTCAACATCTCAGCTACCACTACGCACATGGATATTTTCAGGTGGCGGCAGAGCATGTCTCCGGCTTACATCGCTTGGGCGTATTAATTTCTGCCGGAGTATTAGCTACCTTTGCAGTCTGGCTGTTACGCAGATTGTCGCATGGTGCCAATAGTGATGTAGTTCACGCTATATGGTTTCAATCTGGAAGCGTGAATTTTTGGCATACCATCGCTCAGGCAATACTTTCTATGACCATCGTCGGCATGGGCGCTTCCCTTGGCAGGGAAGGAGCACCCAAACAGGTAGGAATGGCAATCGCTAGCCTGCTTTCACGGTGGGGAAGGCTCTCATCGACAGAGACGCGTTTCCTCGCCGCCTGCGGAGCCGGCGCAGGGATGGGAGCGGTTTATAATGTTCCACTCGGTGGCGCGCTTTTTGCGCTGGAAGTCCTGCTGGGTTCAGTGACTTTACCTCTTCTATTGCCCGCCATTACCACGGCATTGATTGCTACTGCAGTATCCTGGATCACTCTTCCTGACCAGCCCACGTACACACTTCCGATTTATACGTTTCATTTCGGAGAACTGTGCTGGTCGCTCCTATTTGGACCATTAGCCGGCGTTATGTCTGTTTTGTTTGTTCGTCTCATTATATGGGCGGATCTCCATAAGCCTCAGTCGGGATGGTTTATGTGGGCACCCCTGCTTATGTTTACCCTGCTTGGGATATTAGCCATTCCTTATCCACAACTCTTAGGAAATGGAAAGGATGTCACTGAGTTTGCTTTTAATAGTCAACTTCCTTTACTTCTAATGCTTACTCTTGTCGTGTTAAAACCCTTGGTGACGGCAGGGTGTCTTGGAAGTGGTGCCCCGGGTGGTCTTTTCACACCCAGTATTACCTATGGAGCGGTGTTAGGAGGATCAATGGGTGATTTGTGGTCTTTGATCTGGCCTGGAGCGGCTATTGGAAGTTACGCCGTAATTGGCGCGGGTGCTTTACTCGCTGCAACGATGCAAGCGCCTCTGGCCGCCATAGTTTTGCTGCTGGAGCTCACGCACAATACTATGGGCATTATGATTCCTGTTCTGTTAGCCATAGTATCCGCTGTTTTCACTGCTCGCCTGTTAGATAAGCGGTCTATTTATTCTGGCCCTGCCGGTATTGAGCCATTCATTGAGCAAGTCTCTACGCACCCAGTACATACTGCATTTGATGACCTGATCACGCCGTCATTTCAGAATATCGTGCCGATCTCTGCCAGCTACAGCCACCTTGTAAAGTTGATGGGTACTGACGATCCCCCGCACAATTTCTATGTGGTGGATCACAGCGGTCAACTCGCCGGTATGATTTTTTCGAAAAATCTAAGAACTGCGGACTTGCTGACGCGTACCTTGAATGTTGCAGCGGCCGACGATTTGAAAATACCAATTACCGCTATTCGATCTGATCAGAGCCGTAAAGAGGTCATCGATCTTCTTGATCAACCTTATTTTTCCGAGATGCCAGTGATTGATTGTGTCAACAAACGATATATAGGTGTTGTCAGGTCATCTTCGATAATCTGTAAATAGCTATTCATCGTAATCCATCTGGCTAGCCGCACCGGGGTGAACGTCAGTCAGTTTGTAGCGCGAGGAGATTCGACCGCTATCATCATCCGCGACTACGTATGCATACACATCCCACCACCTGAGCGCCCCAGCCAGTCAGGTCCAGTCCAGAAGGACGCAGGCGGGCTGAGCATAAAACGGCTTGCGGCCTGATTCATGGCTCATTCCGAACAGCGCATACATTGCACCTCATACCGTTTGATCCAGGCCTCCAGTGCTTCAATAGCTTCACTACCGGTTTTGACGTTGTCCAGGGCATGTTGGGGATCATCCGGTTTGATGCGGGCAATCCAGGCGTCTTTGTAAGGATCAATATTGATCAGGTGCGGGTCTTCCAACAATTGCTCGTTGCGGGCAATGACTTCACCGGCAAAGGGCACGGGTACGCCGCCCGCCCATTTGCCACTTTCCAGCGTAGCCACATGCCGTCCGGCCTCCAGATGTGTACCGATCTTTTTAATACGGGCTTTTTGCAGGCGGCCCGACATGGTCTGCGCAGGGTCTGTGACGCCAATCGTCAGCGTACCGTCTTCTTCCGGACGTACCCAGACATAATCGAGATCATAAAATAGGTCTTCAGGCAGTTCACAACCATTATATTCACTCATGATGTGGCCTCCGCCTCAAAGTCGAGAATACGTTTTCCCGCAGCTTCACCCTGATCCGCCAACGCGCTAGCCAGATAGGGATAAAGTTCGGTTTCTTCCTTGGCATCATGTTGCTTGAGTATGGTTTGGACGGTACTCAGCAGATCGTCAAAGGTCTCGGCATCCTGATCCGCAATGGCTTCCGCCATTTCTTCAAAAAACACCCGCAGATCCTGATGCCCCTTGCGAAGTAGCGCGGTCAGAGGATGATCTTCGCCACCTTCCTGTAGCTCGAAGGCAGGGAATAGGGTGCTTTCCTCCACGACCATATGACCATCGACAATCCCATGGCGAAAGGCTTCCAGGAACTGCGCAGCTTCCTGCCACGCATCTTTGCCGACAGCCTGGGCACTCTGCTCCAAAAGTTGATCCAGGCGTTCATGGTCATGTTGCATGATCTGATCTATGGGTGTCATGACATTCTCCAAAAAGGTTGCGGTGTGTTTCTACGGGACATGAACATGGCCGAAGCTTTGTTCAAGCGTATTCAGGAGCTTGTGTTCATTGGGCGCCGAGCATTTTCAGCACTTCGCCCAGAGGCTGTGCGCCCACTGTCTTCAGGGCACCGTCCACGACAATGGCCGGGACCGTTTTAATGCGCAGATTGCTGACGATTTCGCGCCCCTCGCGATCCGCCACATCCAGTACCTGCAGTTCCATCGGCACCTTTTCTGCGGCTTCTTTCCACACGGCTTCAGCCTGCGGGCAAACCGGGCACCATTTCGAAACCAGAATTTGTACTTTCATCATCAAATCCCCAACATAAAAAAGACGATCATGTCGCGAATCAGCGTAGCATTGCTAACCATCGGGCGCAAAAACGTCAAAATGGATCTGTGCATAGAACAAACCCCTGTCCATCTGGCAACCAAGAAGGGTTAAGAGGCATAAAAAATTAGCAATCAATTTAAGCTATGGCTTTTTTGTGACTAAAATACGAGATACGCTGACGCCTTATGACTGGTAAGTTTTAGGAAATCATACGCTGCAGATTGTGGGTTGCAGCAACTTCTGAGAACATAAAAACATGAGGAAATATATTTTTACCAAACAGGCACAACAACAATCCCCTCTCGGCGAGCAACTATCTACGCTTCTCGAAGCTCTCCCAGATGCATTTTTCTTCAAGGATGACGCGGGTCGCTGGCAGATCATCAATGAACCCGCCAAACGCCTTTTTCACCTGGAAGGAATTCCATGGAAAGGCAAGACCGATATGGAACTGGCGGAACTGCATCCGGACTTTCGGGAGATTCACGAGGCTTGCATAGCGGATGACGAAAAAGCCTGGCAAGCCAAACAACTGATCGTTGTCGAAGAAAAAATGGTCCGTGAAGATGGCCATCAGGCGACCTATGAAACGCGGAAGCTGCCTTTATTCAAAGAAAATGGTGAACGCGCGGGCATCATGATCATCGGTCGCGACATCACCGCACAAAAGGCGGCCGAGGAACGGATTAAGCAAATGGCGTTTTACGACGACCTGACCGCTCTCCCCAACCGACGTTTCCTGGAGACCCTGATGAAACAGAGCATGGCGCGTGCCAAACGTCATGATCGGCTCCTGGCAGTCTGCATGATGGATCTGGACGGCTTCAAGCCCGTGAATGATATCTATGGCCACGAGGCCGGAGACGAAGTGCTGATGGCCCTGGGAAAACGTCTGCCCGAAGCCTTGCGTAAATCCGACTTTGTCGCGCGCCTGGGAGGAGATGAATTTGTCCTGCTGGTGGAGGATCTTGAGGATCTGGACGATCTTGCCAACATCATGAAAAAAATTGAGAGTGTCATCTCCGCCCCTATTCCGCTGAGCCATGGCGAAAACGTTCAGATCGGAGCAAGCATGGGGGTCGCCATTTACCCCTTTGGGGATACGGACACAGGAGACAAACTCTTGCGCCTGGCCGATCAGGCCATGTACGAGAGTAAGGCAAACAAGGCCGATCGAGAGGGCTTCTGGGTACTTTTTGGTGAAGAAATCCACAAAGCCGTATCACTGACCCCTGCGCAACAGTTGCTGGATGCCGGGGCTCTGGAGGTCTGGTATCAACCAGTACTGAATACCCGGACACGCAAGGTGGTGGGTGTCGAAGCCCTGGCGCGGCTTAGGGATAAGGACGGTACCCTCTGGCCTCCGGCGAAGTTCCTGCCACAACTGCAGATTGGAGATCTTTCTGACCTGACCAAAAAAGTCTTGGCACAGTCTTTGTCCGACCTGCCTCTTCTGAATACACAAGGATGGTCTTTATGGGTTTCTGTCAATATGGATCCGCGCTCCGTCTCGAAAGGCTGCATCATCTGCCTGCAGGAAATGATCGCCCAAAGCAAAGTGGATCCCTCCCGCATCACTTTGGAGATTCTGGAGGGAGATGATTTCCTGGAACAGCAAAAGGCGTTGGATCATCTTCTGGAAATGAAAGCATTAGGCGTCCGGCTAGCCCTGGACGATGTGGGAAGCGCCTATAGTTCCTTGCTGCGGCTCAAGGATCTTCCTATTGATGAGATCAAACTGGATCAGGGCTTTATCCGCTCCTTGGAGCAGCGACCCCAGGATCTGCATTTTGTGGGAGCTATTCAGGACCTCGCTGCTGGCATTGGCGTGGATCTGGTGGTGGAGGGAGTGGAAACTGAGGACATTCTGGATGCGATTGTGGCCACGGGCGCGCAGTTTCTACAGGGCTATGCCATCGCCAAACCTATGCCGCTATCAGAATTGCAGGCATTTCTCCAGAGTAACCCCTGCTATGATCATCCGCATCCAAGCAGTCTGCTTGGATTTTATGCCAAACAAATCGCCGCCCATAATGCGTTGAAAAAAGTGATTTGCCAGGCCCCGCATCTAACCGACTATAGAACATTGGCGGACGCTACCGCCTGCCCCGGCCATCACTATATCCGCAGCTTAGGACTGAATGACAACCAACGTCTGGAACGACTCCATCAGGAGTACCACCGAACTATGGCAGCTATGGGAGAACAGTTGATTTCCTTTTCTGGTAATGGTGACTGGAGCGAAGCAGATCAAGCGGCAAGGGCTTTCGAGCAGGCCATCATAGAGTCTTATTGGAATAAGAAAATGACAGAGGAAAATTCGGTTCATCCTAAAAACAGCAGTTACCCCTACTGAAATAAGATTATCCATTTGATAAGATGAGGCTTTTCCTGCACATGGAGGCCACCCTATGGGTGAAGAAGAAAAACACCCGCAAAAGGCCATTCCGGAGGCGGTACAGACCATAATCGTCGACGCGTGACGCCCGGAAGGGATGTATTGACAATCATGCTTTGTTTTTCATCAGTAACACAATCAATATGACCGCTATAAAGCTCCAGAAAAGGAACGTGAATGCATCCAGTGGTTTCCAGGACCACGATGGCGGAGCGCGTCAGTACCAGATGGTCGATCTGGGTGAGTCCATTTTTCCCCGGAATCGTGACATTGTTCTGGATGGGCAAGCCCATACCCCGGATGGTCAGCGATACGGATTGTTCGCCCAGGTCGCCTTTCAGTTGGCGACGCAGTAAGCGCCCGCCAAATATGAACAAAATCGCGCCCGGAACCATGGCTTCTATAATCACGATACCAACACCTCCCCCCAAGGGTCTGACAGAAAAACAAGCAAGCGGTGATGCAAGTCCGGCACCTGGATTTGCTCCACCGGGACAAAATCCTTCGGATCATCCTCCCAAACAGGCAATAAAAAACCCGGCTTCAGACGTTGGTGATAGTCATCAATGATTTCGTACTGATCGGCTATCAACACTTCCCGGTCATAGCGTCGTGCCAGCCTTTCCCGCTGGCACAGGGCGACACAGGTTTTATGTCTTGCCGCAAAGCAGTCGCCATTATCCACGTTGATGGCGAGCATTCTGCCATCCCTCATGGCCCATTCCATGTCCGGATAGGGATAGTCATCCTCCGCAAACATGCGGCGCGTCCAGAACTGGGCAATGCCCCCGGCATGGTAATTGGCGGCGGTGAGCTTTTGTGTCCAGATGCGCTCGTTGACACGCGGATCCTGGCATTCTTCCCAATTCATCTCTGGATACGGAAAGGGCTGCGGGTAGCGGTCCAGGATCATTTTCAGGCCTTTTTCGGTGAGTACCAGGACGGCCTCCGGCTTGTTTTTGCCTTTTTTGCCTTCACGGATTCCACAAGGCAGGCTCCTCACCCATCCCTGCGCGAAAAGTGTCCGGTCCAGATCCCGCGATTCCTCTGGAGAAAAGAGATCGTTCAGCAAGAATGCCCGCGTTGTACTACCGAAGCGGTAAATCCAGTCCAAAGCAGCCAGTTGCACTTCTTTCGTGCGCCCTTCCGGGTTCAGGTTCGGGGCGAGTGTATGCACAGTCGCCATCAGAGCCCTCCCCTGCCGTTTTTCGCTATGGCCATGCCCAGCAGCGTGACAACCCCGCTGATCAGGTTGGCCACCAGTATCAATGCCAGCCCCGCACCCAGGGCAAGCACGGCCCAGATGCCGGCGATATGCAAAGCCTGGTGTATCGTATCTGCCCAGGAAGCCGGTTGCGCGGCTAACCAGGCAATATGCCCCGGATGAAAACCCATGAAGCGGTCCCTGTAGATCACGACCGCGCAGGCCAGAAGCCAGACCAGCACAGCAGCAGCCACACTGTAGAGCACCTGCCGAATCACGGAATCCTTGAAGGATTTTAAGGCGCTCATGACAGCGGATCCTTGTGCAATACCAAATGCACCCGGCCAATGGGATGAAAGATCCACCACCACATCGAGAAAATGCCAATCATGAAAAACAGAGGCAGATAAACAACGCCCATCGCCATGGGATTCGCCGGCAAGGTGGCAAGAACCATCACCAACAGGACAAACAGCAGGCTACTGCGCCAGTTAAAACCCCACCAGCAGGCAAACGCTCTATGCCAGGTAGAGACTGGCTGGCCATCTTTCTGCACGACTTCCATGCGGATATGTTCGCCACGGATTTTAATGGGCTTGGTGATCATGTGGCCGGCCCAGATTAGCACGCCGTAAAACAGCAGAATGAATAAAAAGATCAGGGTAAATGTCCGGCCCGCCTGAAGTGCCTGCGCCGGATCGTAGTGATGCAGGCTGATCCAGCCTTTTGCCGCCTCGTTAGAAACCACGCCGCCCAGCATCAGGAACACGGACATGCGCCAGAAATAGCGCCAGAACATGACGATGCTGACATCCAGATCCAAGCTAAAAAGTCTCATATCGACGCCTCTCTGATCGTGTCCCAGGTATCCGATTCCATATCGGATACCTCTTCCCAATCTTTTTCTGTTGGCCCGGTTGCGGGATAATCCACGGCTGCCCATAAAGCAGCCCTCAATGGCTCATCCAGATCATAGAAACGGATGCAACTCTCTATGGCTCTCATCATGCGCGGCAGCCAAATCTCGTAATATTGGCCACAAGAACCTACATGGCTTTCGATGTCTTTAATGAGTTTTTCGGGATCCGTGATAATCCGCCGACGTTTTTCAAAGGCAATCGCCAGTCTGCTTGGCATATTCAGTTCTTTGGCCATGTCCCGCCTCCAGTAATAGCGGGCAAGTCGTTCAATGATCTCCAAAGAATCATCACGCCTGGAATCCAGATAATCCTCCGGAGAAACCCCTGCGATGCGGGCATGGACCCGTATTTGCGCCACGCGCACTGCCGCGTCCGTATAAGCCTCTATTTTTTTGTTGCGTGATTTTCTCATAATAAAAGATCCTCAAACATATCGAGCTGCGCTTCTGCATCCTGCTTCGATTTTTCAGGAGTGGCAGGGCGGGGTTCGGTTTCCAATGTGGATTCCTTTATTTCCTCACGGGCTTGGAATAAGGGGCCAAGTTGCTGTGCGGCAGCCCGGATATTTGCCAGATCTTCAGAATCACCCGGATAGAACGGAGCTAAATAGGCCTGCGCCATTTCCTGCGTCCATCGCTCGGTCAAATGGTCCATAACCCCGGCCATGACCGCATAAGCACCCAGAGCTTTCCGCCAGGCCATAATCCAGTCTTCCTGACAGGCATCGAGGGCGGGAATGGCTGGCAGGCCGTTTTTATCAAGTTTCTCAGGCATGAGAAGCCTTTTTGGGCTTTTCACGATGATTTGGCCAGGATACCTGGGCCAGCAGAAGCAGCACGGCAAAGAGCACGCCCGCATCCAGGGCTATCGGCCAAGGACCGAGTGTTTGTGATCCCGCAACCGCGCAGGATGTGTGCGAGAACAGGCTGCAAAAGCCCGTGAGGGCATGGGCGGCCTGGTGGATCTCCGCGAGCTGTAGAAGCACCGCTGTACTTCCCAGAACCCCGGACGCCAATGCCACGTCCGGACGCCGTGCTATCGCCGCGAAAAGGATGCCAAACAATCCTATGCGCTCGATCCAGCACAATGCGCAGGGATCCCATCCATGAAAGATCTGCAGGGAGAACACCCAGATCAAAGCGATTCCGGCCAGGATTCCTGAAACAAAGCGGATTCCATTCTGGATACGGGTCCGGGTGAAGAATCTTTCCCAGCGAAGCAACAACGGTCCCAGAACCAGAGGCGTCACCCCGATACCGATGGCCAACAAGTTCCCATCCTTGCCAATCGGCAACCAATGCAGCTCGGCTACCACGGCGAATATCCCGCCCAAGGCGGCCAGAGCTGCCCATTTCCGATGCCCGGAGAGTATGGCTGTGGTGTAAACGGTCGAGAGCATGAGCGCGACGATGGCGAGCTTCATCCACCAGGGAAAAGCAGTATCCAGTCCGGATCCAGAAACACTAGAAACGCCCTCTGCGGCACTACTGGCGGCAGCCATGGCCGCGAAGCTCGTGGACGATGCGGAAAACGCCGAGATCCCCGCCTGGGCACCGGCCAGGCACACACCCCCCGCGCAGGCTCCGGCACTGGCGGAGAATACTGCCGCCAGGGTGCTGCCCAGGCTGGTGGCACTTCCGGCAAAGTTCCGCGTACTCATCCACACCCTCCAGCCGCACAATTCTGCGGGGTGTAGCCTGCTGGGAGCAGGCTTTGGGGAGTAGGATCAGGGGTCGTTGGCGGTGCTGTTACCACATCCCAGTTCGACGCATTGCTCTGGATCAATACCTGTCCGGTGCTTGCCGTGAGCGCAAGGATACCTACAGATGGGTTGTTAGCCGGGGCGGTTGGAGAATACGGCACGGAAGGATAATTCATGACCATGTAATCAATGGTGTCCTGTCCTGCCGGAACAGAAACATTGCCGGACCAGGGTTCGGAATTGTTTTCTGATTCCCAGTTGCCGTAAGCAACCTGCTGGCCGTTTATCCACACCCAGCCAATGTTGTCTGCTAAAAAGGTAAGATTAGCCTGGATATTCCCCAGCGTATTATCAAAAGTGGCCTGCATGACGCTGTAAGCTGACTGAGGCACACCCGTTGCTCCATCATTTGCGCCATATATCCACTGAGCATTTGCCGCCGTTATTTGCGGGTTCTGACACACATCCTGATACCAACCGCCGATAAGAGGGTTTCCTGTAAAATTGCAGGCCCAAGATGATGGATCCGGATATAAGGTTTCATCCGTGGGCGGTGTCGTGCATTCCGTGGATTGCGGGCCGTAATGACCGCAGACCCGTTCATACTCAACAGGGCATTCTCCCGTTATGTAGTACCAGGTAGAGGGGTTTGAGGTGATAATCGGCTGTTCGGTACCATTGATGTCTGCATTGACCTGCAGAATCCCATAGGAAGAACCACTACCGTTCGTGATTCTCATCACGATGGTATCTTTTCCAGGTGGCAGAGAAATGGCAGACGACAGCAATCCGTCTGTACCGGGATAGGCGTGAGCACCGGTATGTCCCACGTCCGAGTAGCTGGCCACTTGTGCGCCATTGACATAGACCGCGCCAAAATCATTCATGGCATACCATGCAGTACCTTGAATGGTGCTATCCGTATTGTTGTTGTAGAAAGTTTCCAGGTATTGCGTTACTCCAGATCCGGCGTTTCTGCAGTTTGTTGTTCCATAAATCCATTGAGCGTCGGGTGCATCTCCGTTGCCCGCCCATCCGTTTACTGGACCCGCGCAATAAGAGGCCTTTGGATACGGCTGAGGAGAACACTCTTCCTGTTTCTTGCACCGATAACACGGCCCCCAATACGGCATAAGACCTGTATGCCGGGAATGGATGTACTGGCTGCCGAGGGTGTTCATCTGCAGGTCATCGCCAGTGATGCCATAGACGGATGCGGCCAGAGACGGGGCGGGCAAGATGATGCCTGCTGACGCCATCAGAAGAGCTATGGACAGGGCGGCATGGCGCGTGATCATCCGGGCTCCTGAGTGCATTGGTTATCCGCGCACAACTGGCCTAAATACGCGACACCTCCGCTAGTCGGTGCATACCCATTCACACAACGGGGATTACTGGAGTCCACGGAAAAGGTAAAAGGGCCATATTCTGTGTTCACGGTAATAGGGCCACCGCTAAATGTTCCACCGTTCTGGGCTGATGCCAGCGTAATAGCTGACCCCGTTGCGGTCTGATTCGACTCTGTAGTTCCGCAAGAACCCGTTTGTGGATTATTAAATGCCTCAATACTGCTTCCTGAGCCAATCAGACCTGAATTTCCGCCGCAATAATTCCCGACCTCGACGGTCCCTGTAATGTTGATAGATCCTGAAAAGGTGTTGGTAGCCGGGTCATATTGAATAGTCTGAGTGTATTCCCCGCCATATTGTGCTGCCTGCGGGCTAGTAAAAGACCAACTCGTTCCACCCGTTATGGTCCAGGCATTTCCACCATTGTATCCATCGTAGCTAATACTTCCCGTGATCGGTGATTTTTCACAACAGAGAGGATCAGGGCTGTTCTGGTCGCATGAGCAGGATGTTGTGGAATTATCGTAATTCCCTGCCGAACTCTCACAAATACTGTAATCGCTGGTACATTCGGGCACCGCACTGGTTGCCGTCTGCGAACAGGTGCATTCATTGGTACTGTTCTGATAGCTGGGTAGAGCCGCCTCGCAGAGCTTGTAATAACTCGTGCATTGCGGGCTGGTGGCCCCTGTCGGACAGGTGCAATCATAATACTGGGCATCCGTCCCCAGACGGTTCTCCTCGATCTGCAAAAGATTCGGGCAATCCGATGCGGGAAGGGCTGAACAAACCGGTTGTGTGGCTCCGACTGGGCAGTAGCAATCCTCATTTGTCGGGATTTCTCCGGTCCCCATTTCCTGCTGCAAGGTCGTTTCGCAGTTATTCGTGGGTGGAGTTGTCGGCACCGATTGGGTTGGTGCCGACAAGGGAATGGTGTAGGACGTAGCCCCGCTAAATTCGCGGGCTATGTCGTCCTGAATGGTGTCGCCGGAATACGCCCAGGCCTGCGCCGAGAATCCCAAGAGGATTCCGGCAGCAAGCCATGCAAAGCGGGTATGGGCGACGGGCTTACTCATTTTTTGAGTACCAGATCCTTCGGTTCTGGATAGGCTTGTGTTTTACCGTCTTTCCAGACCATTGCGTGATCGCCCTGGTGATAGATCACCATCCAGCCGCCAGATGTGAGATCCGCTTCGTGCACCTGAATCCACTTGGGAATACTGAATCCGGGTTGGATGCGGTATTCAATGCTGGTCAGATCCATGAAGGGATAGGCCGCTTTGTGGGGATTCACCACATAGAAAGGATCCTTCCTGGCGTTCTTCCAGGACTGCACGATCCAGTCCATGCGGGCGGGAACTATGGGGATAACAGGAGCAACGCCATCGTATCCTTCCCAAGCCCAATCAACATTCGCATCTGCCCAGTTTTGCCAACTTACTTTATGAATTTTATAGATCGCATCTCCGGCTTTGGGCGACGTTCCACTTGCCCAGCCCGCCTGTTCCAGATCTCCGGCCCAGAGAATCGCCCTATGCGCCAGATTGTCGATGCGATTATCCACGTTATGCCCATCGGGGACGTAACGAGCGACCCAGAAGATTTTTCCGTTCTGGAGTTCCTGGCGTAAATGCTCGTACCCGACAACCACGGGATTGGCGTGAGGCGTCCGGGAAGCAGCCTGGAACAACAGCCCCAGGACGGGAACAGCGACCCCAGGACCAAAAGCGGTCATCGCCTCGCCGCCTAATCCGTTACCGGAGATTTCTTTCTTTTCCGCAATGGATGTCGGGGATACGTGCATAAAGACTTCATGGGACACAATCGCACCAGGACCGTCATATTCTAGGTCGAAACGTGTGGCCAGCTTGTTTGATGTTGCCTCATAAGCATTCGCATAGTTCGTTTTGAGAAGGGCATTTAGTTCAGCAGATTTTAAGCCGGTTTTGGGTCGCTCATGTGATGGTCCAACGCTTAACGTCGCTTCTCTTACAGAACATCCGGCCAACAAACCTACACAGCCCAATAACACGCCAGCGCGTAATACGATTTTCCAGTTTTCTTTCTGCATAGTTATCTCCTATTCTTCTATCGGTTGTGGAGCCAAATCAGCATTTACATCTCCGTTGGGGTGGTCAATCTGCCCCGGTGTGTACTCTGCAGCTCCAGCGGCATTGCTACCTGCGACGATTCCCGCTTTCTGAAGCATCGCAGTCCAGGCCGATAGAGATACCTCATTCCAGTCCACGTCACCAAGCTGCTGCGGTGTGAAGCCGTTGCAATTTGGATTCTTGGGCGTGCCATAACCACCCGCTACACTGGGCTGACCAATCTTGATCTGGGACGCGATGATCCGGTCCAAAGGAGAGGCGTAACAGCAAAAAATATCTTTGTGTTCCAGGCAGAAGCCCAGGAATTTTTCTGTGCAATAGGTGCCGATATTTTGGCACTTATGCAGCTTACGGCTTTCGCCCAATTCAAACTCTTCTTTTTTACAGGAAGTCATGATTTCCGTAATCATTTGAATAATCTGGAAAACCGAGTAGGCCAACATCAGATCGCCAACCAACCCGGTAATAAACTTAGAGGTGACAAACTGCATAATCTTGTTTTTTATTGCTGTCCCAAAAAGATGTTTCAGAACATAACTAGCTGCTGTTTTGAGCCAACCTTCTACTTGATCTTGCAGGCCGCTCAGTAAACCTTTTGAAGCTGCCCCGGATGCATTAGCCGCATCGTGGGCTACTTTTGCCACATCCCCACCTAATTGCGCTCCCGCACTGGCTCCACCGACGCCAAATGCGTTTTCTACCGCCTCGGACGCACCTTTGAATGCCCCGGTTACATAGCTCCAGCCATCGGATGCCCAGGTGTCAAATTTGCTATAAGCCGTTTCATACCAGCTTCCCTTGCCAAAAAGAAAACCATCCGGACTAATCGCCTTGGATCCGAATATCCATGAGTCCATTGTGGAGTTGTTCGCTACAGACCAGACATTCCTGGTCAACTCAAGATATTGCATCAGACCAGGCCCACTCGCCCCGGCCTGTAATCCCTCCTTACAGCAATTATTGGTAAACACGCCACCAAACGGCCAGGTCCGGCAATAATCCGCCTTCCCCTGAAATATAATCGGCTTGCAGTTTCCAGCCTTGATACTGGTTCCATCGGCGCACTGCATGTTCTGTTCCATCTGCTGAAGCGCCGAGAGCGCGGTCATCGCTTCCGAAAAGTGCAAATCCTGATTCCCAAAGAGCGCATGACATTGGGTACCCATGCACTTGATGGGGCTATTGCAGAGGATGCTCTGCGCGTGCGTATTGGGATTGGTGCCGGTCACGGTCTGGCCGGGATTTATGGTCACGGTCCCGCTCGAAGAGGATCCATTGGTCGGGGTGTATAGCCAGTGGCTATTCGTGTCGATCAAGACCTGACGAGTGCCATTGACGGTGCCAATGATGGTGAGTATTCCCCCTGAAGTATTGTCAGCCGTCGTGCCTGCTTGATCATTGGTGATGTAATACAGAATTTCATCCGGGCCAGGGGCCAGCGTTACGGGTACCGAAACCACTCCGCCCGTTGAGGGGTAGGTCTGTGCTCCAGTGACTCCCTGATCGTCATAGCTCGCCACTTGTGTCCCGTTGATGTCCACCACGCCCTTATCGTTTGCAGCGAGATACAACGTAGCGTCGATGGTTGCCCCTGTTGTATTCGAGTAAGTTCCTTCCATCATGTCGGTCTGACCGTTAGGCACACCCGCACCACAACCGCCTGTGGTCCCATAAATCCATTCCGCATTCGGATCCGGCCAGTCAGCCGCATCAATCCAGCCCGTGCTTGTATAGGTGCTCAAAGGCTCATCGCAGGCCACTGGATTCGACTGGATGCTGGGCGCACTGGTACTGGTTGTCGATACGGACGTGGAAGACGTGCCCGAATTGGCAATATCGAGATTGTTGTTGGTACAGGCGACGTTTTGATAATACTGGCTGAATACCGATGGATTACTCTCGATAAACGGCATCATCTTGTTGATCATGCCCTGATTCGAGGGATTCGCCAGAAACTTATTCAGCATGGGATCCGATGTGTAGCTGTTCAAGCCACCCGGATAGGTAGAGATATTCTCCAGATAAGATTGAGCATCGTTACATTGCCCGTAGATCTCCTGGTATTGCTGGGATGCAGTAGTGGTGTTGGCATAGTTGCTGGATAGGGCTATGGAGCCATTATCCCCGACCTCTGCGGTGCCCGTTGTCTGACCGATCAGGCTGTCAGCTTTGCTGGTCAGACCATTCAGGCTGTCGCTCAGGCTTTCCGCCGCCGCAGGGGACGTAATGCTGGTCGGTAAATCACTGCATTCGTCAGCGACACTATCCAGTGTCCCGGCCCAGGTATCGCCCAGACTGTTCAGAGTCGGCACTCCAGATCGACTTAACAGATTGCAGGCCGGCGCATACTGGTACTGATTATGAATGTCCGGCGCACAGGTGGTGAGCAAGGCATTGCCCGCAGAATGCACATCTGCGAGGGATGTACCGAAATGGTGTATGTTCTCCAGCGCATCCGTGTAAGCTGCATTGCTTCCACTACTTTCTGCATCCTCAATGGAAGCAGATTCCGCATTGAGGGCCGTCTGGCAGACGGTTTGAGCATGGGTGACGGCCCCTATCCCGGTGCTGTCAAAGCTGTTCAGCGGTCCCGGCCAGCCATTCGGACAAGTCGGATCGCTCATCAGGGCGGCATTGGCACTGTCGGCCTGGTTGATGGCATTACCTTGGGTCAATCCCACATTATCCGGTAGGTAATAGCTGGAAGCCCCCGACTCTCCGGGTGTGGGATTGCTTCCCGCAAAGCCCTGCATTTCCTGTTGTCCGGCCCCAGAAGCCGCATCTTCCTGTCCACCCAGCAGCAGGCTATTCCCGAAGTTCACGCCGCCTTGAGCCTGATTGACGAACTGCCCGGCCATGGCGGTTGCCGTGGATTCGTAATAAATGCCGATCCCAAGCATGGCGGCAATAAAGGCCGAGGCTACCGGCCTGCGCCGTGTGGGATGCGCCATCCAGCAAAAGAAAGCCATCAGCCACTCATCCCCGTGTGGCCAATGACGCCCAGGCAGCAGTTGGTCCATTGCCAGACGAGATACACATAGTTGCTTCCCGTTCCCGGCTGGCTGTCCCACTCACCCCACTGAAAAGGTGTTTGCCCCATCCAGTGCGTGCATTCACCCGACTGGGTTGGTGGAGCCTGAATGTTTACGCCACCATTTTGCGCCACGGTACCCTGATTGCTGGCCGCAGGATGAACAACGTTCGCAGGCGGTATGCTGCCGCCCTGTTGCTGCGAGTTGCTGAGATCCGGGGCGGTTACACTGGCATTGGGCTCCTGATTGGTTTCGTCATTCGGGAACATGATCTGGAAGCGATACTGGGCCTTGGGCAGCACATAGGTCCGCCGGGGACCGCACACCACGCTGTTGCCGGTTGTGCGCTCCAGAAATCCTAAGCGGAATCCCATAGCCAGCATCCGGGCTACATCGAGACTGGATGCCTGAATAGGATCATCGCCGCCGAGATTGGATCCGACCATGGGATAGAGCAATCCCCAACAACCTGCAGTCCAGTATTCATCGTCAATGGGCTGTGCGCCGAGGCTTTCTTGAGCGCACTCTTCCGTGGCTCCCAGAAGCCCTATGGGATTGTCATAAAGCAATTCTTCCGGAGAAGCCAGGAACGAAAGCAGATCGTTATTCCAGGTCGGGAACACTTCGCTCATCAGCATAAGATTCATCCCGTGGTAGCCGGTATTGCAATCCGGGATGTCAGCGAGCTGCATCATGGTGATCAGCGGAAAAGTCCAGAGCTGGACGTTGAAAAAGGTACTGTTGTGTTCAGACGTGCTGACACCGGTTCCGACATCGCCGCCCCAGGAGCCAGTCCACTGACTGCCAACCGTAGAACTCGGATCCAGGCTGACACCGCCCAGAACCGGCGAGCAAAACGGATGAGATACCGCCTCGATCAGCATGGATGGCTGCCAGTATCCAATCTGGATACCAATAGTCGGGAGCTGCAGATGCCGCAGACTTCCGCCGCAGATGCAGGTAGCGCCCGAAGCCGCGCCATTGGGCACGCCGGAATTACCGCCGAACCAGGTCATACCGGCCACGCGCAGCGGGAACATGGCTGACCAGCACACGCCGCCGATCAGTTCCTTGAAAATGCCAGCATCCGGGCACATGGTTGCGACCTGTGCGCCAGAGGCCAAGGCAGGAACAGAACAAAGCAGCCCCAGGGCCAGCGATGCGCCCTGTAGCCAGCGACGTAGTGGATTGCTGGTTTTCTTGGGCTTATCAGCAGGCAAGAAAATGGCGGGAGACCCCAACCCCTTGTATCTTTGGATTTCCACGTCCTGATACTCAAGAAAGGAGTTACTCCCATGAAAACGGCTCTTCATCCTTACAACGACAGAAAAGAAGTTACTGTTCAAGCATATACTGCAGAATTTGGACCAAAATTGGATTCTCATGGTCGCCATAGAGAGCGACCCAACGCTCGCTGTCCTGGCTGTCTTGAGCCTTTGATTATCAGAGGGAACGATCGTCCACTTCAGGATCAGATTTTTTCGCATAACAGAAACGAAAATCCACCGTCGTGCCCATTGCGTAACATGGCCGATCACCGATACGCATTCCTGCAGCCAGTCCCAGCGGACACGCAACGTGGACGCCTTTTGCGTGCTGATTTTTTCGCGCACTGGCAAGCTCACTACGGGCACATGCGCCGTCTTCTCAATGGATACATGGACGTTGACGATTTTATAGCGCTGATCAGAGAAGCAGACGCTGATCGCCTTTGGAGCCGTAACCAAATCGAGAAATGGGAAATCACCTATATTTTTCTCGCATGGAAAGAGTGGCCCCCAGTCAGAAACAATAGGGATGAGATATTGCGTGCGGAATGGTTGCGTTTCTGGTTCGACTCCAGGGTGAGGACGTTTGAAGATATATGGATTCGCACTGAGGGTGATCCGAGAATCATAAAAGCCACTTACCAGAATCCAGCTCGTGCCAGAATTCCCTCTCTGCAACACCTGGAAGATACAAGAATTCTCTATATCGACCGAAACTTCCTTCAGGCTAATTATCGTCCCGCCGTAGATTATGTCGTCACGAAATTGCATCAGGCCTTCCCCAATGAAGTTGAAGCACCCTGACAAATCTCAGGGCGGCTCATGGCCCAGGCTTTCGCCTCTGCCAAAGTCTGGAACGGCATCATCTTTTCTTGGCAAACGGGCATATCGTTCCAGAACACCGCGCACAATCCGCCGTATGGCCCGGAAGAGATCACGATCAGATACCCTGGCGCATTTTTCCCAACCCATACGGCGGACATCCATTCCACAAAAACCTCATCCAAACGGTGAGGACGATATGGAATATGGCGTTGATACCATCGTGCCCAATACCCATCAGGGCCACAGGGAACATGATTGCGGGTTTCCTTCGCCTGCAATCTTTGCAAATCCGCAGGATTTAGATGCTTCAACCCTGAAAACAAGGTCATTTCCGCTTCTCTTATTTCCAGAAGCGGAAATACATTTATGGCAGCATCAAACACCGCTTTTTCTTGAATTTTCCAGGGAAGCATAGTCATTTCCTCACAGCCCTAATGACCCATTAAATGTGCTATAGTTATTGCGAAACAGTGGAGTAACTAAATGATGAGTGAAGCATTTACCCCTTGGAATAGCGCCGATTACCTTAAAACGGACGAAGATATAGCGGCCTATTTCGATGCCTGCCTTGAAGATGATCCCGGTGATGGCTCGCTGATTCGACTGGGTTTGCAAAACATCGCCCGCGCTCAAGGTTTGAGCCATCTGAACGAAGAGCAGGTGAATGCGCTTTCCGCAAGCGAAAATGCGTCGTTCGCCGCCGTGCTCAGAATTATAAACAGCCTGGGCCTGCGGTTGCATACGGAAGTTTTGCATTCCTGACACTCTGCTGCTACTCCGCGCCCGCAACCGACTGTTGCTCTGCCTTTCCATCAAGCGAGGCAGAATGCAAAGCCAATCTATTCAAAGCCAATCGCGCAGTTAATCCACCAAAACAATCCTTTAGTTTGCCTTCCGTTACTCGGAATCCTGCGCCTGTCTCGGCTCTGAACTTGTCCAGAAAGGCATCCAGATCATGCCCTTCCTCAGTACCCGATATACCCTTCCAGACGGGCACGTTTTCTATCACTTCAGCATGAGTCAAGATGTTTACTACGTCTTCGTCTGCGACCGAATAACCGCCTTTTTCCAGGGCAGCACAAAGCAGCCTGTAACCAGAAAGCGTATTATTCAGGTAATAATCAGCACCGGGATTGCTTCCCCTGATCAAAGTTGGGAACATCGCCAAGATTTCTTCCTCTGTATGTGCTTTGCTTACAGGAACCTGTTTATCTTCTGCATCCAGTTCAAAAACGATTTTGCCTTTGGCGTTTTGCAGCACGCTTAAAGCATCAGCCAGGGACATCCCTTGCCTCGTTTTTCCAAGAACTACCTGATGCTGATGGTTTCCCGCATTGCAATGAAAATCGAAATAAAACTCGTGTTTCTGACTGGTCATTTCTTCCTCCTTTCCAAAGGTTCTTTCGGAACCGTAATCGACAAAACCTTCCCATCAGGCCGAATCAGCGCCGGTACCCGGTTGATGCCAAGCCTCTGTGCCAAATGTGGGGTAATGCCATAGACGGGGTGCTGCAGACGCTCTACCAGCGCATTTTCTGCCTGCCATGAATCGGGCAGCTCGCTGGCCATCATCACGACATTCGGATAGGTGCTCTCCCAGGCCTCTACCTGGGCAACCTGCCAGGCTTGCGCGGGATTGAACACGATATAGCTCTGGGTCCATCCAAAGGGCATGGCGGTCAGGGGATCGAGGATCTGACCCTTGTGGACCAGAACCTTTCCGGATGGCAGGCGAATCGTCGCGGTAGCGATGATGCTGGGATTGTAGGTGTAGTGACGACCGTTCTTTGAATCCGGCAGCTTATCCCCGATCCGTGAACGGACTTCCTGCCAGTCACGATCCTTGGCCTCTTCTTCCGTTTTTTTCCAGTTAAAGGTTTTAATCTTCTTCTCGAAGACCGAGATCATGTTGGGTTCAGCAATTTTCCACGTTTGGCCGTGAATCTTATGCGGATTCCCTTTCCCGTGATTGATGGCTGTGATCGCCCCGCGTAGGCCATCACCATCCCCGACGATGGCTCCCCATTTCCCGTCCGGAGCATGGTGAATAATGACCGGGGCCAGATTCACATGATGATCCGTGAACTGGATTGGATTGATCTCGACGTTCGCGGTCTTTTTGTACGACGGCATCAGACCGTTGACCTGGCTGATCATGTCCGGCAGGCCTTCGGGCTTGTTGGGCCAGCCGCGCAGCACAAACACCGTGCTCTCAAAGAGCTTTTTGTTGTCGGCCACGGCCTTGAACCATCGCCGCAGTATGCTGTGCGGCATATTCATGGAGATGAACACCAGGGTTTTCGCCTGCATCTCCTCTTTTTTCATCAGGGTATGATCCACATACTCCTGCAGAGCTTTTCCGTGGAGATTGGCGGGAATAACGGGCACCCCGTTTACCCGCTTACGCAGAAACTCCTGCGCCTGGGCATTGGATTCTGCCGCATACTCTGCCGCGTATTGCTGCAGATCGTTTTTCGCGGGCTGCATGAAGGTTTTTTGGGTAGGCGTATCCTGCGCGGAAAGCTGAACGCCGTGCGTTTCCCAATCCGGTGCGGATTGCTTACCCGCCGAACGCATAATCCCATCGGATCGCTGCACGATGGACTGCACCTGGGCCATGTTGACCGCCGGGGTAATCAACGTGCCCCCGCCGGATTCTGGACGCTGTTGGCCAGCACTTCAGCGGATCCTACAGCGGATCCCACGCGCAGCAGATTATGCACGGGGATGGCAGCTTCCATATTCGCCTGTGGAAAATAAATCACCAGAAATGGCGGCTTCATAGGGATCTGACTCAACACCGTTTTATTTCTTGCCGCGAATCGGGATCCGAGTGGAATCGGCGCACCGGCAGGTTGATGATGCAGCACATTCAGAAGCCGGTCCTCGCGGCCTCGATTGCCTGCCGAGAGGATGGCAGGGGCCAGAGGACCAATGGGCACGAGCTTCAACGCCATGACGTTCAATGCGCCCTTTTTCTGCATCTGGCCAGCCTCTCCCATCATCGCTCCCATGACCTTGTAGCCCATCGGGGTGGATGGATTGAAGACGGCAATCATGTAATTCTTGGCCGTCTTGTTTCCGACTGTGATTCCAGAAAGGGAAGCACATTGGAACGCTATCCGGCTGGCTGCTGGACCCTTGAGGATGTCCACCTTGCCGATATACTTCAGGCCATAGCCATTGGTCATGTTGTGACCATTTTCGAGGTTGGCCACCAGGCCACTGATCAGGTATTTCCCATCGGGCGTGAGATAGGCTATGGCTTTGCTGCCATTGTATTCCATCACGATTCCGGTCAGGCCGCCTGGCCCCGGAAAGGTTTTGATGATCTTCCCGGCATGATGCGAGGCCAGCACATGCGCGAGCAACGCGGTCGGCGCAGCTATCGCCTGGGTTGCCACGGTCAGCATCCCTGCTGCCAGGAATCCAGATAATGTTTTTCGCCAGGGAAAAATACCCACAAACAAGCCCCTATGTTGTAGTGTATTTAATTATCTTACATGATCTCTAAAAATTCTCCAAGGCACCCTATCCAGCGCAGCTTTGGGTGTAGCAGTTCACGATTGGACCGGAAGGGGGTGGCGACAAAGAAGAGGGAGAAACTGTTTGTACCTGATACCAGGACTTTCCTCCGGTAGTTGAGTAAACGGTTTTGTTGGAGCCTTCCACCTGATCAATCGTCCCACTTGGATTCGGTCCGTACTCCTCCTGTGCTGATGAAGACTGTGGAAAATTATGAACAGTTACCGAAAGGGTATTTTCTCCTGGCTGGAGAACAATAGGTATTTGTTGCACCTTATCGGAATTGTTTCCGTAACCCACCTGCACCCCATTCAGGTCGTACCAACCCTGGTTATCACTCTCTGCAAACCAATAGACGGTTTTGGGTTTTCCTGTGGGATTATCTATCTTCGTTTGGTATGTATAGAAGGCGGCCCCGTTAATATTCCCTTTAGAAAAACCTACAGTTGGCCCTATCCATTTCGATTTGTCGTTTTCAAAATATATCGGGTCTTGACAAGCCTCGGCACTGGAATTCCACGAGGATTGAGTGCATGTTGCGGAGTATGCGGGCTTTGCATTGTTCGGAATAGAACTACAAATTGGTGTTGCGTCCTGAACCTGAGTAGAAAAACTGCATGAACAGGTGTTGCTTGATGTCGCATAACCTTGGAGGTTTCCTTCACAAGACGAATAATACGTCTGGCACTGTGGCGTAGCCGACCTTCCATTACACGAACAATCTTCTCCCGTTTGCTCGTCTGTATTAAACAGATTGTTTTCGCACACCCGCGTATTCGCCGCATAGTGTTCTTGCTGGGCAAACTGCGCTCTGACCACGGCACAGTCTTGATCCCAGTGGAACATACTCTCGATAATCGGCACGCCGTAGTACATGGCGAGTGCTCCACCAATGACATACGGAATGGCCCCGGACCAGCGTAAATACACCATAAGCCCTATGGCGAAAACCAAGCCTGCGCCGAGGACAGCCATCCCCAGGCCGCCCTGTGCCCAGCCCTGGAATGTGCAGATCATCGGAGAAAAACCCAGCATCTTAGTATCCTATAAGGCCCAAGCCCTTCCGGTGATGTTTTTCGCGGGCACCAATCCCCAGTAACGACCGTCATAGGAACCGGGTGTGACGCCCATCAACAGGTATTTCCCTTTGGGAATGGTGATCGTCTGCGGTGACAACACCTTCAAGTGTTTGTAATGCACCCACGGCATCAGCCAGCGTTTGCCCCAGTAGCGATAAGGACCGGAAGGACCAGCAATCCAGATGCTATCGGGCTTGATTTTCACCCGGTCCCCTGGAACCCCCACGACCATTTTCACCACTTCGATCCTTTGTCCACCGGAGATGATGTTGATCTTCCGGTCATGAAACAGGACCAGTTCACCAGGCTTCGGATCTGTCTGCCCGTACTGCACCAGGAAGTTCGACCAGGGCAGGCAGGACTGGTACTGCGGATCTATGGAAATGCCGTAGTGCATGGCGATACCCGGCCCCAGAAACATGCCGAGAAACACGGCAACGGCCCCCATGCCCATAATCAGGATGAATTTCGATTTCAGCGTCAGTCCGCTAGTCATCCCGCCCCTCCAAAATCCTGGGCCAGTCGCGCCTGTACGATCTTTTCCACCTGTGCGGTTACGTTGTTCGTTTCCGGCGCGGCCAGCACGTTGCGCGAAAGCACCAGATCGCCACGACGCGCATAGTTTGCGGCGACTGCTTGTATCGTCTGCCCGATAACATGCCCCATTTCTGCGGCTTCATGACGGGTCAACGCGCCATTCTCCACCTGCGATTTGATGACATCAGCCATGATCTTTCCGGTATTGATATACACCACCGGCACACTGCGCGGGCCACCGCTGACTGCCGCTGCACGGGAATGCTCGCCCCCTGCCATCAGATCGGAGAGTGTGCCGGACTGCACCAGAAAAGAGATACCCCCCGCAGCGACTACACCGACCAGCAACATGATGGGATAGGCAAAACGCTCCCGAAAAGAGGGCTTTTTGTTGGGCGTCGCATTCTGCGGGTTTGCTACTTCCGCCGAAGATTCTGCTGGATCAGTTTTGTTGGTTAAAAGATCTTCCATTTGCGCCTCTTTCTGCCCGATTGTGTTGTATCCGCTTGCGATACCTTCTCTTGATCTGCTTTTTGCTGATCCATCTGATTTTCCAAATCCGTGATGGATTTGAGGTAGTCCAGATCCTCTCCCTTGGCATCGTTCGGATCGTTTTCTTCAGGAGCCAATTCCTGTTTGGCGATATAGGTTTTCTCGCGGTCCAGAAAATCCCGAATAGCCTGATCCGGCGATACACCGCTTCGCATGGCGGCAATGACATCCTCCTTTTCCGGCCCGTCTGTGGCGTACAGCACCCGGCGATACGGATCGAGCTTCAGACGCCCTACCCCCATCTGGTCTTCGCTCATGATGAAGCATTCTGCGTACTCGCCGGTTTTTCTCAGGCTTCGCATCATTTCATAAGCGGATGTCCCGACGGAGAAGAGCTGATCTTTCTCAAGCTGGGCCAATACATCCTGATGTTGCTTCATCACCAGAAAATGTGCGGTTTGCGAAGCAATAACCCGCGTGTAATCGTTCATATACAAGTCCCGCAACCCTTGCAGGCCCAATCCCAGGGAACCGCGATTCTTGGCAACGCGCCGCGAAAGGCCTTCCAGAAACTTTGCAGCCGTGGGTATCTGCAACAGGACACTGGCTTCATCGACGAACAGTATCCGGCGGCGATGTTCCCCGTCGGCATCACCCCGCCCGATTTCCCGGCCAATGGCGAACATCATCTGCATGAGAACCACCATCAACAGATGCTTGCGATTTTCCAGTTCCTTGAGTTCCAGATTGACGAATCGGCCATTGAGATCGACGTTCATCGGCTGGTTGAACCAGTGTCCATAAGCCCCGTGGTCGGTGAAACGATGGAGCATCTTGCCCATCTCCATGGCACGAGGATCGTTGTCCTGGGCCACCAGATATTCGGCCATGTGGGTTGGGGTCGCATCTTTGCCCATGTTGCCGAAGATGGATTCGATGGCCAGTTCGATGATGTTCAGGTCGCGGTCGCTCAACTGGCCGCTGGGAGAGATCATGGTCCCGAAGATGCCGACCAGTTCATCCATTTCATCGTGCAGATTTTCCACCACGGTAAAGGGATTCAGTCCGATCTCCATATCGGGACGCAGATCAATATGATCGCCACCAAACATGGTGCAAAGTTTTTCAAAGGACCGGCCAATTTCGATCACCCAGGCCTGAGCACCGAGGCTGAGTTGATCCGTGATGAGCTGCTGTGCAGTCACGGACTTGCCGGAACGGGTACGTCCGGCCAGCACAAAGTTATATCCGGACTCGGAAGCATAGAGATCAAATAAGAGCGGGTGCCCACGGCGCGTTATGAAGATGGTCCCTGCACCGGGTACCGTCATGCGTTGATTGTCCTGCACGTTTCCGGTCCAATCCACCAGAAGCGGCGCACAGACCGCTGCCTGCGCGGTCGTTCCGGACAGCATCCGCTTGGTCATGAACAGGCTTTGTTCATCCGGAAACAACGGGAGCGCATTGAGGAACATGGGCAATGCAAGGAAATTATCTTCCAGAAAAGTGAAACCGCCTTTAGCTCCGTTGGTAATAAACGCTTTGGCGGCTTTGTCGGCTTCCTCCTGGGTTTTTCCCCAGATAATCCCCGTCAGATTCATTTCCAGCGCATGTTCGCCGCTATCCAGCGCGTTAATCAGGAAGTCGATGCCCTCTTTTCGCATTCCGAGGCGAGGCGACCACTTGGCCATGCGGCCCCGTGCCTGCATGTTGGTGATCACCTGCTTGCTGTTCAGTTCATTCCGTTTTTTCACCTGATCTGGCAAGCGGACGGTCAACACCACGGCGGTTGGCGTGAGGAGTTGGCCCCCCTTACCCAGTGGATCCCCCATCAGGAAATTCGTGGAAGCCACACTGATAGGTCGGGTGAAACTTTTGATCGAAAGCACCTTGATCACATCGCTCATGCCGTCGCCATGCTGGATAGAGAACAGATCGGAGCGATCATCTACGGCGTCACCCGGCCCCAATATCTGATCCCGCAAAAGCTGATGAGGATCCTCTCCGTCAAACCAGTTCCCCCGGATATGTACGAAGCGCCGCCACAGGGCGAGAGTTTCCCCTCTGGAAAGACGCTGCGGCGCAAAGCTGTTCATACTCGACTGAAAGGAGGTGATTCGCTCGTGGACCATCTGAATCTCGGCATCGGTCGGATATTCCGCTACAGGCATCTTGATGGCGATATAGACCTGGCTCTCTGTCAGCGGCACGCCAGAATCCCGGAAGACCGGCTCTTTCGCCGCATGATAACTGTCAAAGTATTCAACAGTCTTTTGGGTAATCCCATGGAGCAGGCTGCGCTGTTCTTTGGTTAATCCGGTATCATGGCCTATGGCGCTGCGTGCAGACTGGTATTGAAGCATCTGTTGCTGCACGTCCGGAACATTCATCCCGATAATCTGGATAAAGGTGTCCGGGGGCAGATTCATGGACCAGGCCGATTCCAGTTCATTAGTAATGCTGTCATCCATGCCCGAAAACAGGTTGCAGGCCATCACACAACCGACATACCCATGCGCCATGTAAACCAGTTTGAAATTTTCGTCCCAGGCATACCAGGGAAAGAGCGTATCGAGACTATGCCGTTCCAGCAGCCGATACAGTTGGTCGTTCAGTGTCGTGCTCAAGGCTGTCCCCCTAACCGGTTTTCAGAAATACACCGCGACACCAGCGCATTGGCCATCTGGAAAAATTCACTGTAATTGCCCTGCACGTCGCCGGGATTCAGGACGTAATGGCCGCAAATAATGAGCGAGGGGGTTTTGCGGATCCTGGCTTTTGCCATGATTTTCACGTCCCGAAAAACCATGTGTTTGACGGGCTCCAGATGGATGCCGATGGCAAAAACATTCGCAGGCACCCCGACATCCTCTGCAGCAATCCGATAGGTATCGAGACTCCAGTAGGGCGAATGACGATCCTGAACTTCGGCAAAAGCCGCATCATCAAAACGCGGGAGCAAAGCGGGGTTGTAGCCTTCCACGGTAAAAAAAGCGCGAGTCATGGGGATCCAGGACTTACCCACTGCTGCGGGCATCTGCTGAAAATGCACATCACTGGGCAAAGTTTGCGCCCAGCGCAGAATTTCACCATTCAGTGCCCGACAGAACGGGCATTCATAGGCCATCGCCTCGATCACGGCACTGTTCATCCCGGTAAGATGTACGGTACGGTAGGGCTGAAAGTGGGGCATGGCATGACCCGCAGATCCCGACATTCCCATCCCTGCCCCGGCCATACCCGCAGAGGAATCCAGACTGCTCAGACCATCCAGACTGTCCATCGCCCATGCCGGTGCCGCGCAAACCAGACCGATGCACAGGATGAACGCGCTGATTTTGTGATTATTTTTAATCTTCGACATCCGACAACCCCGCAATCAAGGCCTTGCTATTAGTGATCCCCTCATGCACCAGACGGCATCCCCAGGTAATGAGCGGCGCGAATTGCGGCTGTTTCTGGGCTGCCGCAAGCATGGCTTCCTCATCGCCCAGTACGTTCCGATAGGCTTTGTCATAACGGATTGCCTCGAAGAGTACCCGGCGCAAAGCGTAGCCGGGTGTGGCGTGGCAATGATCGCAGCCGTTGCCGATCATCTCCGAATCAGGAACCGCTACACCGCTACCCTCAAAGATTTCCGGATGCTGGACGGGCTGCGCCTGGGCGCAATGTGGGCATACGCACTTGATGATTCTTTGCGCGAAGACAACGCGAATTGCGGCTTTCATGAGATGGATCGGCAGGCCCAGATCTTTCAGCCGCGTATAAACGCCGTTGGCGGAATTGGCATGAATAGACGCCAGTACCTTGTGTCCGGTAATGGCCGCCCGCACTGCCATTTGCGCGGTTTCTTCGTCGCGTATTTCGCCAATCAGAATATCATCGGGATCCTGACGCATCATGGCGCGAATCGCGCTGGCGAAAGACCGCCCGGTTCCGGATCCTACGGGGATTTGCTGGATACCCGGCAGAACAAATTCCACCGGGTCTTCAGCGGTAATAAATTTGTTATCGGGACGACTGATCGCGCCGATCCCGGCATAGAGTGTGGTGGTCTTGCCGGATCCGGTGGGTCCACCGGCAATGATGGCTCCTTCTTTCTGCTGCAGCGCCCAGCGATAGAGATCCTGAACGGCTGGCGGCATACCGAGTTTTTCAATCGGCATCCCTGCGTTTTTGGAGTCCAGTAACCGGCATACGGCAGAAACGCCATTCACCGTCGGAACGATGTTCAGACGCACTTCTACGCGCCGGCCTTCAATTTCCTGCACGAACCTGCCGTCCTGCTCTTTGCGGGTTTCATCGACGGGGAGCTTGGACCGATAGCGGAGCTTCGCCAGAAGCAGGATGGCTTTGTGTGGGGAGATCACCTCCAGTTCGGCCAGTGTTCCGCGAATCCGCGCACGAATCCGCATGGATTGATCCAGTTGGGTTTCAAAATGCAGATCCGACCAGCCCTCCTCCGCCCCCTGATAGAACAGATCATTCAGCAGACTGACGACCGGGCCATCCCGGTCGCTGGTGGAGATAAAGGCATGTGATTCCTGTGCCATGAGTTAGCCCCCAATCCCTTGCACAAAGGCTTTGGTATCTTCCGGCATACCGGGATTCACGGCCCAGTGTCCCTGAGCATTTTGATACACCAGGAACGGGGTACCGTTGATACCGTGATGACTCATCCAGGCGGTATTTGCCTGAATATCCTTCTGATCATTGGCCGGGATTTTGGCCAGCGGCACGATGCCGCCCTCTTCTTCTGGCACGTTGAAGTGAGCTTCGTCATAGGCCCAGGCTTTGGCCGGGTTCTTTGACGCAATAATCGTTTCCGCCTTGGGTGCCGAAGAGGGCTTCAGGAATCCTACGGGGATCAGGTGGATTTTGAGTTCCCCTTTATCTACATAAGGCAACAAGTGCTCATAGGTCATGTGACAGAAAATGCAGTTGGGATCCCCGACGAACCAGATTTGTTTGGTCGCCTTGGGACTTCCAATCAGGAAATTCGTGGTCTTTTCGACCGCCTTGCCCATCGCTGACGGGGAGATCTTTTGGGGCAAATCCGTTTTCGGAAGATATTGATGGGCATAGGCGACCGACAGGTTATGGCCTGCCTTGTCGAATACCCCCCCCATAAAAACATATTTGCCGTTTGGACTGGTGTACATTACGAGCGCATGTCCTGGCGAAAGCTGCACGGTATAGCCGTTGAGCCCCGCTTTTGCGCGAAACGTGCGAAGAATTTTCGCCTGACCGTGGCTCATAGCCACAATGGTCTTGGCTCCAGCCTGATAACTATGCGGTATGGTTCCCGCCATCGCCCAGGCAGACGAGGTGAGAAGCAGGCCGGCGGCGAGGCCGCCGACCAGGGACCGCGCTGGTCCCAACCGCATTAGAGCAATCCGGTCATGTGTGCGCCGTGAACCACGAGGGTTTTGGCAACACTGGCACCACCCGTAGCGGAAAAGATGCTGACCAACACCGGAATACCGTAATACAACGCCACGGCACCACCGACGACGACGGCGAGGACTGTTCCGCGACCGGTGAAGACCATGCTGGCCACACCGAAGATCAAGCCACCAGCGACGATGGTAAGCCCCAGATCGCCCTGCGCCCAACCTTCAATTCGTTTCGCTATGTCTTTGAAAGACGCACCACCCGTACCGGCATGGGCCATGACCAGCATCGCCAGCGCCGTGATGAACAGCGACACGACGGCGATGACCACCTTTTTGTTGCTCAGAAGACCATTCACCTTCTCCATGAACAACTGATACCGCATTGCGGTTGACTGCATTGTTGCTTCCATAAAATCCTCCTAAAAAAGTAAAGGAAGCCAACGAAACCCACCCTCAATCCACAGGCACAGGTACACGGGCAGAGCCCGCTGCAAAATCCCAGCTTTGTGGATGGAGAATGGAATACACCATGCCCGGGAAATGTAGATTGCCTCCCGGACCACGGTAGGGTGCGACCCACACCCGCAATACCCTGGGCTGCGTAATCAGCGGCCTGGGATAATGCAGAGGAGCCAACAACGATCCGGGAGTTCCACCCGGTACACCCGCGTTGGATGTATGGACTACGGACCCGGAATCCACCGTGGATTCGGGGTGTAAATTTGGTGTTTTATCGGCCTGCGTAGGCGATTCCCGCAAGAGCTTCCGCGCCAGTGCGTCTTCGTGCAGGGTTTCCTTGTCAGGTTTGACCTGATCCCGATGATTGGTCACACCGTACATGGTGCGGGCATTGAGGCAGACCCCGCCCTTTCCGTGAATACAGGGGTGTGCTGCACCGCAGCCTGCGAGCATGGCCGTCACCCCCAGCAGTATCCAGGTACGATTCAAGTGATGATGTTTTTTCAAGGTTGCCCCCTTAGATTCGGTGTCTGTCCGTCCTGTTCTTCGCGCTGCACGGTTTGCCGATCCGGGAATGCGGCGCTAACCGCGCTGGATTGTCCCGTGCCGACATAAGGAGAGGTTCCGGCATCCGCCGTGGATGTCTGTTGCGGCGCTGGCGTCGCCTGGTTATTCATGGACGATGCCGCCGCATAGCTGGCTTCCGCCAGTTGTCCGGAGGTTTCACCATTGGTATGGATCCTGGTCCCCGACACCAGGAACATATCCACGGCCACGCCGGGATTGATCTGAATGGTGGGCAGGAGCGATTCCGCCTCGTGCAGATAGAATTTGGAGATCTCACCTGCAGGCGTGCTGATGCCCCCCGCCAGGGCGCTTTCGCCCAGATAAGCCGGATTGAAAGACTGGAATCCTGCCGCCGATCCGCTGGTCGGATTGAGGTTCAATCCCTGTACACTGGTCGGCTGCACCGCATTGCCCAACCCAGAGAAGATTCCAGCTAACAGGGATTTCAAAATCACTGGCCCTTGATGGGAAATAACCTTGCCGGGCACACCGAGTAAACCGCCGCTTTCGACTTCCGCCTTGATGGGGGCGGTAATGACCTTGCCACCCCGCCGACGCACGCAGGAGAGCATGTTCGAGCGTAAATACACCCGGCGGGTGGACATATCGCCGTATCCGGACGCGATAATGAAACAACTGGAGAAATTGGCCCGGACCCCGTTGGGCAGAACCGCACGGCGCTTGACGCGAATGTCCACGATTTGCGGATTGGAATGCGCCTGTGGCCCGGTTCCCGCCTGCAAGCCGGTCAGCAACACGCCAGAAAGGATCGTCCCTGCGGGGAGATACACGCCTTTTTTGCTTTTCACCTTCACTACATGGCTGATATGCTTCAGCTTACTGACAGGATGAATCTGCAATGCGGTCTTGCTGGGCGCTGCGGGCGCTTTCGGCACCCCATTACTGGGCATGGTCGTTGGTTCATTCACCGAGGGCACCTTCGCGCCCAACACCTGTGGCATCTGGGCCGGATAAAAGACCTGCGCGGGTGTGGTTGGTGTATAGGGCACTCGCCTTTTTTCCATCTTCAACTCGGAGATCTCGTTCTGCAGGGCAGAAATATCGTTTTTCATGCCCCTCATATCGGGATTGCTGGTTGTGGTCGCCACGGCTATTCCACGATCCTTGGCGATCTGGGCCAACAGCTTTTTGCTGACGTGCTGGCTTAGATCCTTGATCTCCGACTCTTTCAGCCCGGTCATCTTCTCGTCGAGCTTCACCAGCCTTTTCATCTGGTCGCTCAGGTTATTGATCTCGCTTTGCATCTCTTTCGGACTCATGGACTTGGGATGCTCGATATACACCTGATGGTTGGTAGCTTCGGCATTTTTCAGCGCCGCTTCCTGGGCCGCATGGTTCCCGGTCCCGGACATTTGCGAGCCCACAATGACGGCCCCCATGACGCCTGCCGCCAGCCCCGCAAATTTGAATTGCTGCTTGCGCTTTGGCGGTTGGGTTTTCCACCAGAGCCGAAGACGGTCTTTGGGTGTCAGCGCCATACGGCCCCCAGGCCATGCTTGGATGGCGGCAGGGTTTCGATCAAAAAGAGCTTGGTGCTTTCACCGGGGTACAGAAGATGATGCGTATAGAGCGAAACTGCCAGCACCCCCTTACTGTAAAAGTCGTTCTCTGTCAGTGTCACTTTCTGATTCAGATGGTTGGTGATCCGGTATTCCACAATCTGATGATGATTCCCGACCCAGCGCATCTGTGCGGCCCATGACAAGGGAATGGCAGCAGCCAGAGGCGGAATCCGATGAGACTGACGATAATCTTCGGGCACCTGCTGCATGACGGCATCCCGCATGAGGGCGACCATCTGGCTGGAATAAGCAGAATGTTCGGGGACTATCGGAGCCTGTGCAGGTACAAAACCCGGAATGACCAGATGATAGGTTTTCGCGGGTCTTTTACTTGGAATCAGTGTTAAGGACACCACGGGATCATGGGGATTCTTGCCGGTGATATAGACACCTACCGGGAAACTCAGCGTCGAGCTGATGATCAGATCCCGGCCATGCCGGATACGCTTGGCATATCGGGTGCTACCCACAATAATCTGCGGATCCTTGAACGGCGTAATAAAGAGATTCGGCGACACCCCGGATACGCGCACGCCATACGTCACGCCGTTTTGCACCCGGATGGTTTTGCCGACTACGGGTGTGCTGTCCTTTTTAGCCTGGGCAAAACTCATGTGCGGAACCATTCCGCTGTCGATGCTATACCCATTGATATTCATGGCGGCCTGATGAATCTGCCCAGGACTGGCCCCGCTTGGGGGTGGCGCATAGCCGTTATGCGGATAAGCCGCAGGGGGCCGACCTGGGACAGCAGGGGCGGGTTGATGGCTGACCTGATCAAAATGCGAACTGGTCGGCGGCGGCGGAGCCGCTGCGGGGATGCGTCCCATGCCCTTAAAAGCCGGACTAACCGGTGCAGCACCGCGAATGGGGCTGGTCGGCAGATGAAATTGCCCGGACCCGTCGTTAGCCCCTTGAGCAAAAGCCTTCTGGCCGGAGAACCGGTCATATTCGGCTTGCGTGTGCTGCCCCATGACCGCACCCGCATCCACGGCGGATGTCGGTGCTTGTCCGGGGGGCGGTGGGACGACCCCGGCCCAGGCCAGAGCGGGGCATGTGGCCAGGACCGCGAGAACAAGAACTTTCTTCAATGTACTCCCCCTGTTTTCTTGGGCTGATGTTCCATTTCCCACGCAATCGTATGGGCAGATCCGGGATAGGGCTCAAAGCTGGACAGTACGGGCTGTCCGGCCTCAATGCGTACTTGCATCTGGAAGGTGTAGGGCAACTTTTCGACGGTTTCCCCGCTGGAATTGATCTGGTGCAGCACGCCTTCGATAAAGACGGTGTGGTTCGATGCCTGCCAGATGGTCTTGTGGGCAGAAAAACAGAAATTAGCGTCATCCGCTTTCTCTTCTGCCGCTGAAGTCATCACCTTGCTGCGGACTTTTTCATAGGCCTCCGCCCCAAAAAGTTTTCCCAGTGCATGAGCGACATAGGGCGCGTCACCCGGCGTGAGATTACCGACCAACTCGGCCACATACAGCCCGAAACTTTCGTAGTAGGCATCGTCTGCCGTTGCGTAGCCGACTTTGACCGACTGGTTCAGATAGGGCGGAACAATAACAATCCGTGTGCTTTGTGTGGCAATCACCCAGCCCTCAAACCCGATAATTACGGCCAACAAAACGACGAGGCCCAGCAGGATTCGTGACTTGGAAGCCAGTTCATCGAGATTTTTACGGAACAGGTCGAGATTCAAGAGATCCACTCCTTAATGTTGCCGTTTTTGAAGACCTCATTAAGTCGCCACCAGCCGAACTTGTAACTCATGTGGACCAATACCCCGTTAAGCTGATTGTTTTTCCAGCCCTGAAAGAGCTTGACCATGATGAAGGCCAGCACAATACAGATGGTGAGTTCGCGCATGACGTAGCCAATGATAAAAAACATCGAACCCACAGCTACTTCATCCATTTCCCAGAAGAGAATCATGGGTTGATCGTCCACATGGCCGGGGATCTGTACGGTTTTCAACGCGCACCCCCTTGGGCAGTAATGCTGTCCCAGGATTTTTTAAGATTGGTCTGACAGTGATGCACGACGTTTTGCAGGGCAGCTTTTGCTGTTTTTTTGCAGGCCCAATAAGCAGTGTCAGTTTTTCCGCAAGGCAAATGCGTAGGCTGGCAATGCCAGGGATTTTTGTTGATCTTTTTATGAATCGCCGCACGCTTTTGCCCCTCCACAAACCAAGCCTCTGGAATCCTGAAAGGATGCGCTTTGTGCGGAATCACCTCTGTCACCTGTTGATTCTGATGATTATTGGGGTGGTACCCGCCAGGATAGGCCTGAAACCAGAGCGGTTTCGGCGCGGGTGAAACCACGACAGCCGGATTTTTCTGGACGATCACGCGGGCGAGTCCTGCTTTTCCGACGCTTCCCTGCCAACTGGTTCCGAGCCTGGGCTGGGCAGCATAATGGATGGGGGTGTTTTCCCCGGCGTTGCTACGGGTCTTTTGGATGGCAGGGTGGCTGTTACCTGCTGCCACTTCGAGCCCATGCTGTAATTGGGCGCAGGCCGAAAGGCCCATGCCAAGACTGCCCCATAAAGCCACACGAAAAAGAACGTGAAGGCTGTGGCGTACACGCGGAAAGCCGGAAATGCCGCATGAGCGAAGGGCGTATAGGCCCACGGTGGCACCCCCGCTCCCTCGTTGACGTAGCTGCATCCCTTGGGGATGGCGTAACCGTCCGGCCAGAATCCCAGGGCCATTCCCGAATAAACGCCCGTCCAGAGCGGGTGGCTCATCTGCCAGTCCAGTGCCTCTTTGTAAGGATCGTGCTGATAATCCTGATAACAGGGCAGCATGGCACCGGGCACCCAGGCGCTTTCCCAGGTATGCCAAGCGAAGCCTGCGGCCAACAGCAAAACGATGAATCGCCACTTAACGGCCCTCCTGATTCTCTGCAACAGGGCAACGGTCATACTGATCTCCAGGTATCAATTCTCCGGGATGGGACAGACACCACTTTTGGGCATAGAAATAATCCCAGATGGTGAGCTGACATCCCTTGTCAAAGTTGCTGAATCCGCTGCTAATACCGCCGCTGTAATCGGTATCGGCAGCCATGGAAGCCGAACTGAACACCTTGCCGACCCACACGGTTGGCCGACAGGCGCGTGCAATACGCTCATCGGGTGCTCCTGCAAGAAAGACCCAGGCCACGAACAAAACCAGCATGGCGACGAGGGTTCCGGCGAAAAATTCCATCAGCTTTTTCACCGACAATTTCCGGCGGCGCTGAGAATCGCGTCCATGTCGCCCACGGCACCATCATTGGTCGCAACCTGGGCTTTGCCTGCTTTGTCACACCAGATCACCACGGGATCCCCGATATAGCCTGCTGCAGCGAGTAGTGCGGTATTGCTGTTGATTTCCTGCGCCATATACAGACTGCCCCGAATGCCCGGAATCCCGCCCGACCAGGAACCATTCGCCCGCTTTTTCCCCAGCCGTTCGTCTTGGCTCAAGACCTTTTCTGGAGAGGGTGCGGAGAGGATTTCTTCGGCCTTTTTGATGCTGCCCTGATTTTTGAGCGCAACCAGAACATAACGCGCCCGCACTTTTCCGGTATCCACGGCGGTTTCCAGCGCATCATAAAGACGATGACTGGTTTGACTGTTGGGATCGATGTAAGCGGTGATGACGGGTCCGGTGGATCCCACGAGGATGCCCTGTCCACCATTTTTAAGCTGCATGAGCGTATTCTTGGAGGTGTCCGTAGTCGCGGATACCGAAGATGCCGGCGCGGTTACATGACCCGTGATCGGCTGGTGTGCCGCCATCCCGAACGTGGCGGTGGTGTTGTAATTTATTCCGTTTGCGCCGACCAGTGTCCCGATCAGGACGAGCTTGTTCTGCACATTGACCCATGCTACGCCCTCTTCCTGATCGGCATCCTTGTAAATGACGCCCATGAGATTTCCCGGTCCCTGCCAGACCTGAACCACTGTAGCGGTCCCGTTACTGGCAGCCCCCAAAATGTTCTGGATAGCCTGTATGGGAACAGCGTTTGTCGCGGGTTCTTGCGCCGTTGCAGTCGGCAACGGTTTCATCGCCATCAACGCACCATTGGCAGGGGCCGCTGGCAGGGCGGCGTTTTGCGGTGCTTTGGGAGGCTGTGCGGGGTGCATACTGATGTGCATGGTGGGCAATGCCGCGTTCTGTGCGCTGGTAGTTTGAGCACTGGCTTTCACCCCATCATCGGGATGCTTGGGCACCATCACTTTATTGGCGATCATGATGGCCACCACGAAAACCGCGAGGCCGCCCCAGATCAGCTTTTTCTTGCTGGCTTTAACCTTGCTGCTTCCGCCTGCGATACCACTGATCGGTGTACGTTCCGGTACGGTGCTTTTTTCGTTTGCTTCAGAGGCATTTTCTTCAGAGGGATTAGCCTCTGCTTGCGGTTCTGCCGGATTTTCTACGTTTTCTACGGGTGCTTTTTTGTTCCTTCCGAACATCAAAATTTCTCCCTGGTTTTAGCAATTTCTCCGGCCAGCGCGGTTTTCGCGTTGAGCAAGTTCTGCAGGACATCCTTTTCTCCAATAGAAATTACACTACCATTAACTATCACGACCATATCTTTTATCCCCCTGGGATGCAGAATCTTCGTGAACAACATGGTCAGTATGAATCCTGCAAACTGAACCGGCGGAAGCCCGACCAGTTTTTGCGCTTCCTCTTCTAAGAGTTTCTGATCAAGATCATGATCCAATTCAGTATCCCCGTATGCAGCACCCAGAAAAGTCCCATGGCAAGCCCCAGACTCGCGCCACCCAATCCCAACAAAATCCATCCGTAGCGATGATGCGTTTTCGCCTTTTCCGGGATCTTATGATGGATGGTTTCCACGGACCATTTCTGCATTTAATTAACCTATACACTATAATATTAAAGATTACACAAGACAAGATCGCCCTACACTTGTCATTTGACAATAATCAGTCCCTCGCGCCGACAGGTAGCCACAATCATGGCAGAGAGCTTCCCAGATGAGACAAAAGCCCGGTATCTTGGCTGATCATTCCGGGCCGCCAGATTGGTATTCGCCGTAACCACCTTGAGCAGATCCACCCGATGTGTAATGTCTTTGGCGATCTTGAAATACAGATCCTGCCGCCAGTTCACGAAATGATGGTAGATCTCGGTATCTTCGCCGGTGATCGAAAGATGATGGGCTTTTCTGGCCCTGCTGATGACGCCTGCGGGTAGATGATACTGGATGTCTTTGGATGTCCGGTCGAGATAGTCGATATGCAATTCACCGACCAGGACACTACCATCTGGTTCCGCGTGCCAGCGCGGTTGCCACGTCCCTACCCTGCGCGGCTGACGTGGTTCCGGTTCCGGCATTTCGACCCGCACTCCGATTTCCCAGCGGCAGCCTATCCGTTTCCCCTGGCGAATCTTGGGCCAGGCCACCAGAAAAAACCGATACATGGTTCCATTGTCCGGAAACGGCCTGTGCATGATAAACCGGAACCGTAGTGGTTCTTTTTCCCGGTCCATCCAGAGTGGCATTTGCACCTCATAGACCGGATGACCGTTTTTTTCATCCACGAGGGCTGTTGTTACCAGTACGGTATTCCCTTTTTTCTGGCTATGCTCGATGACCTGTTTCCAGGTTTTCTGCTCGGCTTTGGTATGAAACACCCCGAAAATAACGCCTTTATCTCCTGTTTCCTTGCGTTCTTCCAGCGTTTTTAAGGGTTTTGTCTTTTTGCGTCTGGCCATGACTCTGCGCTGCTCGGTCTGTAACCAGCGAATTGGATCCTGGCGATTCGGTGTCCACAAGTCCGCGAGGCTTTTATAAACATGATTGCGGGCTTCGACGATTTCATCCAGTCGTGCCGCACTCTCGAACTCATAAAACACCCGCTGCGCCTCTTGTAGAGCGACTTCTTCGTCCGGGCAAACAATCCACGCTTTGTACTTGTACGTTCTGTGCATCCAAAAATCTCGATTCTCGGTTTTCGTTTCTCTTCTGATCGTAACACACTATAACAACAAGTCCCTACCTGCCTATCCATACTTTTTGTCCAGCCACTTATCTCCGGAACTGTTCCGGACATCCTGTTCGGATTCTTTTATTACTTTCAAAAGGAGATGGCTATGAGCACCATAGATTTAGGCGCAGCATTCGGGATACAAGAACTGGCAGGAAAGCAGTTTCCCGCAAAAAAGGCAGGGGATCGAACCCCGGCCCCGGTGTTCGAGTACATCTTCCGCATTGATCTTTTGCGGAAGATGCTAGCCTGGGCATCGGGCAACATTACCACCAGCCTGTATCTTTCCGGTCCAGCCGGAGCAGGGAAAACGAGTCTGCCTGAACAGATGGCCGCTCGTCTTGGGCATGGCTGTACTACGTTGTCGTGTAACTCACGGACCGAGAAAGCCGATATTGTTGGCTATATCGGCCTGGAAGACTCCAAAACGGCTTTCATTGAAGGCCCACTGGTTCGGGCCATGCGTGAAGGCGAGTGGATTGTTTTCGATGAGGGCGATGCCCTGCCCCCTTCTGTCACCATTACCCTGAACCGTGTTTTGGAAGGCAGTCCACTCGCCATACCTGAAACGGGTGATGTGATCTATCCCCATGCCGACTTTCGTGTGGCCTTCACGGGAAACACCCGTGGTCGTGGCGACACAACTGGTCAGTTTCGGTCCAGAAACGTCCAGGATGCTGCAGTTTTGGATAGATTCCTCTTTGTGGAAGTGGATTATCCCACTTCACAAGAGGAATTGAACATCATCGCTGGCAAGTGCCCCAACCTTCCAGAAGATGTGGCTGCCATTCTGGTGCAACTGGCTGGAGAAACGCGCAACGCGCACATGGCCGGGGAGCTTTCAGCCCCGATCTCAACAAGAGGCTTAGTCCGCATTGCTTCCATTCTGGAAGCGGGAGTTTTCGCCAAACTGGGGGATGCAAATCTTTGGGAGAGCATTGCCTTCGGCTTTGCCGACGGTCTTGGCCCTGACGAAAGTGAGGGCATTAAGCAAATATTGGAAACGCTTATGCTTCCAGCCTCAGTTTGATTCTACCCCACCCCATGCTTCGGCCTGGGGGTTTTCTTTGTCTACACCGGGGGACACTTCCATACTTCTTGTCCAGCCCAAGAAGGACGATCTTCGAGAAAGGATATACCGAGACGATTCGCAAAATTCTGTATGCATGTCAAACAGCGGGAACTGAGAATCGGCGCTAGTTGTAAAAACATTAGAGTTCGCCTTCCTGCAAAGAACCCCCTTGTTGGATCACGCTAAGGAAGTTTTTATATTATTCGCACACCGGCCGTAATAGTGGCACATAAGATCAGGTTGTCAAGGTTATCACCTGTCGTCAGAGAAGTGCCCATTATTCCCATAATTACTTTATTATTATACTTATCAAGAACGAAGACTGCGTCGTTGCATTGCGAATATAGTATCTAGTATAATTTCTCGCGCTTGAACCTCTGGCAAGCCATCAAGATCTTCAAGTACATCCAAATCCAGCCGTGATCCTTTATGTTGAATCGCGGAGGCAAATACAATTAAAGCCTCAAACGTAAGTCGTTGTAACAACCATTTATGTATAGTATCGCGAATTTCCTCCCACGATATGCCAGTCTTTACGAATTCATCAATCCAATGGTCAATCGGGGTAGGTAGTTTTCTGGAAACCATCTTATCGAGATCAATCACTGCGAGTTCAGGATCCCATTTGCGTAATGTGAAGGGTGGAATTAAGCGATCATCCAGCAGATCCCGTCGCAATGCATACCATCCATGGTCGTTACACGTCTCCCATAGCATCAGGACATCCCAAGCTGATAAATGCTCTAAAAAAGGCTCGAGAGCATAGACTTGATCCTCACGAGTAACACCTATACGTCCAGTCGTGCGGATACCGTAGCGAAAACCTAGATGCTCCATCATCTGACGTGGTTCAGTGCAAGTGTTAACTGCAGTCTGCGCCATTTCAACTAGGCGCGGCGTGGCAACATATAGGGCAGCTTGCACAAAGCATGAACTAAATTGGAGGTGAGCCCAGTGTTTCAAAAGGATTTGCTCTGCCTCTCTCTCGGGCAGGCGCATGATGAGTTCAGAAGTAATCCAGTCGCTCTCAAAAGAAGCCCCCCAGATATGTTCCACCCTGTTGCCGCGTGTCTCCAAATGCTCGTCTAAGGCATTCGACAGATCGGCCGACCAGATATGGCGCCCGAATTGCCACCAAAAGCCGCGTGTGTCCGTCTCCAGCTTCTTAATCATTGCAGGGATTGCGCTTTGGTCGCCACGGGAAAGGCGTGTTCTAAGAATGTCGTCAGCCAATCTATCCGACGGCGCTGCAGTGCGCAGTATTTCAATGTCTTCTGGATATTGCGTTGCGGCCCACAGCGAAAAAGCTTGGGCGCACAAGTGGCTGTCAGTAAATTCATCTTGCCAAAGTTCAAGCAGGAGCATGCGGGAAGCCGCTGACATCGGTCGAGCGTACTCCTCTTGTGCGCGCTGCCATTCGCTTCGTACGAGGTCGACAAATGGTGAAAATGAGCCGGCCTCCTGGCATCGCTGTTGGATGGCGGCGAGTTCACGCACAACAAACTGGACTGCAATAAGATGATCCATACTGTGGAGCATGAACGTAATCGGCCCATTGAGATCGTCTTGCGCTCCCCGTTGGGCAAAATATTCGATAGCCGCAGTACGGGGGAGGTTTTTACGAAAAGCCCAGCGAAGTTCATGGGCTGCCAGATCCTCGCGCGGTGATGGCCATGTTCCGGTAGCAGCATTGCTTGGAAGTTCTGCCCAGGCATTGCAGACTGGTCCAAGATAGCGTGCAGGATCATGTTCACAGCACTGCCCGAATGCCCAAAGGTAGTCCGCTAGATGATCATTACGCATTGCGTCGGCATTCCAGCACTCTTCAATAGCTGATACTAGACTCGGGGTGCCCATATAACCAGCCAACCTCAAGGCACCAATCCTAACTGCACCATTCAACTCAGTGATCTTTAGGAAATTATTCAAGGCATTAGAGATGCCTTTGCCGTAATGGCTCTTCGCGTGTTCAATGTGAGCATCCAGCCACCCTGCTGTCACGCCAGGGGCTATTCCCTGAAGAAGTTCTATTCCTCCAGAGACATCCCCGTTGCGAAGCCGTGCAAGCTGTCCAGCTGTGGAGTGGCCGGGGAATTTACGGACAAGCATGGGAACGCTTGGTGAGTCGGTTTCAGATAACAGTGCCAGCGCTTCCCATCTTAAATGAGAGCAGGACTGATTACGGATAGCCGAACAATCCAGGAGCGCGGTGACTGTATCAAAAATGGTTTGCCGATAAGGTGGGTTATTTCGACCATAAATGCGAAGTGCATAGAAAAGCGCAAGTGGGTTAGATGTGGCGACGCTTTCTAGGAAATTTACGTCTTGGTGTCCCCATACGAGAACTGCACCCCATATTCCAGCATAATAGGGCTCGGCGATTAACTCGTTCGACAGATCCCCTAGCTTGACAAGCTCGCCTGCAGCATCCGCAAGTATCCAATCGCGTACACGGTCATGCCGGAATGAAAGCTGCTCGTTCGCTGATGTGCCGGATAGACGTATCAACTCACCTCTGTGTATCAGGAGACGGAGAGATTCTAAAGTTTCAGATCGTGATCCCAGCCATTCGACAAGCTCGCCCCAACGTGGTTCAAGATTGCGATTCCTGAGCATCGCTTCTGCAACATGCCTTAGGGCTAGACGAAAATCCGATGCTAGATGAGTCTTATTTCCTGCTACCGCTCGTGAAAGTGACGTATCCACGAATTGACTGATGACATGGTGTGAGTGTAGTGCTGTTTGTTGGTCATAGAGTGCAATGAGAAGCGGGTCTTTACCAAGCGCGCACGAGATTTCTTCTGCCTGCAGGTGACTCATTTCGCGGCCATTAAGCCGTTCCCGTGCTATGACGGCATCGCGCCCTTCACTGTCGGTGAACGTGCCGACCACATGGACCAATGAACCAATCCGCTTTTGGGCCTGCTCTCCCATGGATGCGATTACTTCTGGCCAGAGCGGACAGATAAGGCGCCAAGGTGAGGTGGCACCTGCCTGTGCCACGCGGCTCCAGCTGGTTAGCTTTTCGGCCAGACGCTGCGCGTCTCCTGAACGATTTATATCCTCTACCAAAAGAAGCATCGGCCTGTCTGGCGAACAAAAACTAAAAGCCATCGGCCTTATTGGGGCTAGATGCGGGTCGAGTTGTAATAGAGTCGTCGCTACTGCCTGATCAATGGTATTAGCTGAAGCAATCGTCTCGGGAGATATAACCATCCCGAACAGGCCACATTTCAAATGATTTTCGAGCATACGAATGCAGGCCACTGATTTTCCCATTCCTGATCCGGCAATCAGGAATGTGACGTCGCGAGAAAGACTTAATCTCAGATCGGCATCAAGCGATCGGGGAATCCAGGCTGCGGGCTTATCCATGAGGCGTTCGATCTGTATTTCACAACTTTTTTTTGAAAGTTTCTGGAGCAGATCGGGAGAAAGTAGTTCCTGATAAATCTTCAGGTGGGAATATCGAATCCACTGGCCTGTGGGGTCGTTGTCAAGGAAATGACAAAGCCTAGAGCGTGACCAGATAATCACCTCCAGATTGTGTTCGCGCCCTTTAGCCTCGACAGAGCGGACCAATGCCTCGTCTGGCTCCTGGTTGGTCGTGAGGATCAGTGTGGCACGCAAATTAGCAGTCCTCAGCCGTTCCTCTGCCACCAATGCCGAGGTCTTGATCAGGTCGCCAGGAGGTGATCGCCGAGGACTCTGAGGTTCGTTTAGCCATTTATGTTCCAGCGCACTGCGCGCGACAGTCGTATGGTGGACGGCAATCAAATGAGGAGGATTCGCGCCCATCTCGTAGCAGATCGCATCTACTGGTGATTTGACAGTCTGGCCCTTGGCATTCACACCTGTGTGGACCAAATTTTTACATGCAGGCTCGGCTTCTCTCAGTATAGCCGTCGCCAAGCGTTCAAAAAGTCCCGAATCTGTAATAGCAGATAGCATTTCTGCAGTTGACGTATTGGGTAATGCCATAAAAATGCTCTGTCTAGAAATTGTACGCCAACGTTGAGTGTAGTACTTGTTCTACAACCGAGCATCCCCACTGCGGCCACTAGCCCCACAAAGGTAAGTAGTGCCTGACAGAAAAAGGGCGTTTTTCAAAATTCAGTCGGGTAAAATCTAAGCGAACAGCCAATGCCAATCGGGAGCATTTCCGGTAGATGGATGCTCAAGCCAACCGGCAAGTATCCAGGTAGGGATGATTGTCAGCATGGAACTCAGCATCTTCAAGCATTTCTGGGAAGAACTTTCGTGGATGGTGCGCATTAGATACTCATCATCAGCACATACTATATATTTATATAGTATCCATCCAGCTCGGTGCAAGTCCACCAGCCTGCGAGATTTTCAAAACTCAGCGCGATGGTCGGGCTGCACACGCAATTGGACACCCGTCGGAGCGGTAGATCTGAATCCGCAGCGGCAGGACAAAAAGGCTACTTGAGAAATGGTTGACGCGACAACTTGACAGACGCAGTGGGGAGTCATCCCCGCAAGCCATGTTCTTGCATCGCGATGGTCTCTACCCACGTTGAACCTATTTTTTTCGAGGATCCGCAGGACTGATCGGAGTATTCCGTACATTTGCCTGAGCAGGCCAAGTCTTCGGACCCTTCGATTCTACCCTCACACCACTGCTTCGGCCTTGGGGGGGGTGCCTATTTTCTACCAAGAATCGAGATCACATCTTCAGGCTGACCCGCAAACTGCACTTCCGGTACGTTGATTAGAGCCTCTTCCATATCATCCCAAATCACGCCAAATGCTTCCATCGCAGCGATGTTTGCTTGTGATGGCCGCCAATAAATGACGGTTTCGGGCATCTCGACACACTGATTCAACGTATTGATCATCCTTTCAGAAACACAGTCGATATAAATGTTTGGCGTAATCTTTGGCGGATAGGCCATCTGGTCCATTGCTAGAATGCTTGATACGGGCGGTTCTTGGGGCCAGAGTGTTGCTTTCTTCTTGTCGCCAAAGCAACCGTTCAATCCGGAAGTCAGCAACACCAGATCCCAGTATTCGGCGACATTCTGGCGGATAGGGAGCGAGATCATGGTTCTCAAATCCTCATAATCCAGCAGACCGCTTCGCAGCACCTGCATAAAGTTGTCCAGCCACGGTGCTGTCTGCCATCCTTTCCCGTCCCAGATAATGAGCGTACCAATCGGATTGACCAGCAGATCGGGCAGCATCCACTCCCGCCGCGTGCTGAAGTATTGCGCTGCGCGTGACATCCGTTTGTGATTCCGGTTCTCCCAGTTTTCTTCCGATACGCCCATTTTTGTGCCTCCGTATTTCTATCTCTGATACCCAAAGATCGCAGGATATTGGTTTTAACAGCCCCTATCGGGGCGGGTACAGGTTCCCGGCTTACGCCGGGACCGTATCAGGCCCATGCGGGCCGGTTCAGGCTCTTCGAGCCGGGTCACGCCCTAACGGGCGCTGGGCACGTCCGGGAACGTGCGGGCCGCTGTCGCGGCCCTTGGGGTGCCAGCCCAGCTTTTCGTACTGCGATTCCGATTGTGTGCCACCCTTAGTTTCGGGTCCGGGGTCGAATTGGTGTGACCACATCGCTCCGTCCTAATGCACACGTTTTCTTGCGAAAATAATCCGCCCTGTGTTTCAACACTGGATTCAGGATCAAGCGCATTAGGACGCCTGCCACCATCACCGCCGCACCATAAGCAATCCACATCTTGTTTATTGGCAATTCTGTTCCTAGATTGGCATTCAGTATCGGGGCCACATAGATATTCCAGAGCCCTGCAGCTAACATCCAAAAGAGTCCAGCCGTAGCCAATAGGGTAATTGCCGTGAATAACCAGTCTTTTCGCATTGCAAGTTGGCGCAGCAAACAATCTTTTACTTCTGCGTCCGTTGCCTCCCTCGTATCTAACCAATTCTGGTGCATATAGATCACTTTTGGGAATGGCCACGCGCTGATGCTGCCCACCCCAATCCCACTCTTTAACCCGATTCTTACCTTCGCCTCTCCATGAATCATGTTTTCCAAATCGCTTATTGTTCGCATTGAATGTTACCTCCTTTTGGCCCACAAGATCAGGATTTCACGGTTACGGTGTGTCCAGTCTATGTGTGATAACCACGTTGGCAAAGAAAGTGCGAACCAAAACACAGTCATCCCCCAAAGATAAACCACCAACCAGAATCGATTTGGTGTGATCATTACAGGATTGGTTACATGCAACACATAAAAAACCACCGCCAGCGACACGAAAAACCCACCCAGAAAAACGGCGACACGCAGCAGGGTGGTAAACACACCCGTATCCACCCAGAACCACCAGGGTAATCGTTCGTCACTAGAGATCTGTGATGAGGGAGCCGGATTATTCGCAAGCCACTGTGCTTTTCGCTTACGAAAGTTTAACGGTATCCCTTTTCGCCACAACAATATCATCTCTGTAATAAGTAAAAACAGTAAAATCAGAACAGACAGGGCCCAAAGCGAAGTAATGCCTGCAACAGACCACATAACTACTGGTCCTTTGGGTAAAAGACCCACAATAAAAACACTAAAAAATACCGAAATCGCCAACAAAAAGACCCAGGATGCCCAGGCGACAGGTGCTATCGCTTTTTGTACCCACCGATAGCCGCAGTCAGGAGAAAATGTTTCCTGATACATCTGCACAGCCCAAGTTTCCATAGGATTGCTGGGTGGACTGGCATTGTTTTCAAGAAGAATCAGAAGCCTGCCCCCGTCCGGAAAGAAAGCAAATTGCCCCATCCAAAACACTCCTACAATTATCAAAAAGGGAACTATTCCATCAGTCATATATCACCCACAATGCAGGATACTTAAATATCCAAGGCTTGGAGCCACCCCTAATGCCGTGTTACCCCAGCATCCTGAATTTTCGCCGCAGATCCCGCCGGAAATACTTTCTGGAACCACTTTGCAAATTCCTTGTACGATGCCATTCCTATGCTGCAATCGAAACCGCAGCCGTCCCATTCCTGGTCCTGTCCATAAACAAATTCATTCCGCACGAGCAGACAGACCGTGTTCTCGTCTTCAGGAATCCTACAGGGATACTTTGTTTCCAGGGCGACAGCGGTTTCAGCAAAAGCCCGGATCAGATCGAGAAAAAACGGATCACCCATTCCAACTCGCGCCATCGCATCCGGATCATCGCCTACGTTCAAAAAAATAGGTGTTTCATCTTCGGAAGGATCCACGATATACACATTTGCAGCGGCTGCGCTGCCCAAAACGCCTACGCGACAGGGCATGATATTTTTGGCAGGGCTGAAGATACTCTGCATTTGCGCGGGCCGAATCGTATAAACGAAGCCTCTACACTTCGGATCCGGCTGGAACGGTATTTTGGATTCCGGTGATTCCTGATTTTCGGTTTTTTTGAAAACGCTCATCTCATATTTCTCCTTTTGTCAGCAAGTAAGATCCGCTATATCTTTGATCAGTATATACAGCGGGAAAGTTTCCCAGGATGATTTCGAGCTACCCTGCCAATCTCCCCACCAAACCAGAGCGGAAACAAAAAGCATCCACTCCACGCCCATCGCCAGAATCAAAAGGATGGAACTGATGAGATTGTGTTCTTCAAAATAGGGAGAACAGGCCACATGCGCCTGAATAAAATGCACGACTGCCCAAGCCGCTGGCAGACAAACCGCCAGCAGCTTCAGCATGTTCCTGAAAAACCGGCCACGTCCTTGCGGGTATGGCCACCACCAGATCGAAGGTGGATGCACTTCAGACAGGGCTGCATCTATGGCGGATCCATGCGGGCCTTGCCTGATTTTGCTTATCTCCTCCAACGCCAGCATTTTCTTATTCAACGGCACTCCCGATTGTTTCAGCTTCCACAAAACTACCGTCCAGATAATGACAGCAGACAAGAAGAACAGGGCAAACGCAACAAAGAAGCATTCGGTCAAAGAGTGCGCTGCGCCGACAAGCAGTAACAAGATAAACACATAGAGCGTCACCACCCAGCCCATTACGAAAGAGGCTAAACATCGCCGCCAAAACTTTCCTGCGGCACGGTAGCCATAAACGCTTGCCACATATTGTGCAGCCGCCGCGTTCAGTTCTGGTTGCAACTTGCCTACTGGACCTTGCGTTCTGAAGTTTTCCAAACAGGAAGTCCAGAATCCAACGCTGGGACCATCCAGATAAACCGGTTTTTCGCGGATTAGTACCCAATACATCCAAAAAGCCAACAGGAGTATCCAGATTGTTGTTGTCATAAGCCCCTCAGCACACTAAAAGCATCCAGAATAAATTTAGTCAGGACCAGGCACGCGGGCACCAAAACGAATAGCCATACCCGCGCTCCACCGGACTGGATGAATATCCGTCCAAAAACGAGTGTCGCCAGCAAGCAAATAAAAAGTCCGGTGATATAGCCCCATGTTGACCATTTCAGTAACACTCTCGCTTTAATCATCCCCCCTCCAAACCCGCACCACTTTTTTTGCATACGCTACGGCCTGCACATACCGGGTTCCTTCCGCCACCGCCGTCGGCCCCTCGTTATAGGCCATCAAAGCTAGCCGGGTATTCCCATGAAAACGATGCAGCATCCTCTTCAGAAACCGGACTCCACCCTGGATATTTTGCCGGGGCTTGTATGGATTCACACTGAGCAGTCTGGCCGTGACCGGCATGAGCTGCATGGGGCCAATGGCTCCGGCCTGGCTGATACGATGTGCTGATCCCGCAAAATCCCCGCCGTTCTCGACATAGAGCACGGAAGCCACGAGCTGCGGCTGCAGATCAAAGCTGCGTGCTTCGGTCACGACCTGCTGCGCGTATGGCCCTGCGAGCTTTGTCAGACGCTTCACCTGCGCCGCATGAGCCAATAGCTCTGCCCGCTTTGCCGCTTCCGCCTGTGATGCCTGTTGCGCGATAGCGCAATGGGCACCGAACAGGATGGCCAAACCTAGTCCCGCGTAGGAAATCCCACCCGCGATCCCTGTGGATAAGCGGGTCATGATCGCGCATTACCCACATTTTCTGTGGATAACCTACCGGATAAGGTCGCAAACTGATGACAGAACAGCGTGATCCACAATGCCTGCAATTTAATCCCCCTCATCCTGCTTTGATTCCCCACTCCCTGCGAGATCCGCCGCTGTATCCAGCGTATCCCGTTCTTCTTCCACCACATCTCCGGACTCGCGCTCTTTCTCGACCAGGCTGATGATTTTGTTCAGCTTGGCGGGCTTGATGTCTAGGTATTCCGCAATGGCCTTCACATCCTCTTTCAGTTGCTCCTGCATCGAGGCGATGGCTGCCCGGCGGTTGATCACGTCTTCGATGGCCGTTCTGGACTTCGTATCTATCTGCATGGTGTTGCTCCTTTTGTGTCTGGGACTGCTGCACTATATTGAAAAATGTTTATGGAATCCATAAACTCTAAGTGATGGAGAAACGTAAACCGCACTACTCTCTGGCGGAGATTAAAGCGACCATCACTCATCTTGGCCTGGATGCTTTTACCGCTACTGCTTTGCGGGGAATAGATCTGATGGGCCTTACGGTTGCTGAGGGAATGGCGGTTGTATTGGGCCTGCAATCGGAAATGCTGTTTAAGAGCATGACGACCTTTGCCGATCATCGGGTATGGCAGGACGTGTACCATGCGCCCTGTCCAAACGGAAAAATGGCCTACATTAAAGTCACGCTGCGATCTGGAGCCGTCGTGATTCAGTTTAAGGAGCTTTGATATGACCGAAAAACGCTTCTGTCTGCAGTGCGATGACGGTACGGAACTTGTGCATGAGCGCAGGGACATGCACGTTTTCATTGAAGGCAGGACCGCCAATATCGCAGAGGTTTCCGGATGGCATTGCCCGGTCTGTGGAGAGTGCGAATTTGATGCGGGCGAGGCACACCGGTATGCCGACACGCTGCAGCAATTACGCAGGGAAGTCGCACAGCGCCGGGGCGAGGAACTGCGTAATGCCAGAAAGCGCCTGCATCTTAGCCAGAAAGAGGCGGGCACGCTCTTTGGCGGCGGGGCATCAGCCTTTTCCGAATATGAGCGCGGCAAAACCCAGCCCCACAAGTCCACGGTTTTACTGCTGAAGTTACTTGGGCAGCATCCTGAACTGTTGCAGGAAATTCGACGGGCAGAGTAGGTCATGATTTTTTCCTTCTGCTACCACTGGCTTTCTTTCCCGCTTTCTTCCCCTTTCCTGCTGGCAACGGCTCCCAGGCCTTACCAATAGCGCCGTTATCGTCCCACCAGGTACCGTGGCCCTTGCTGCAGCGGTAATAGGGATGACCATTGCGGGTTTCGTACTTCCCTGTAGGATCCCCGCACTCCGGACAGGCAGGACCATCGGTATTGGTGTTGGCTGGTCCTGATCCGGCTTCCCCGAAAGGTTCTCCGGGATTTCCGTTTTTATCGGTCAGTAAATCGTGGGCGTCCCGGTTGGAACAGACCCAGAAGAATGCACCGGGTTTTCTCTTGCTCTCCCGGCGCGTCACAATACCGTCACAGCCGTCCACCGGGCAGGGCTGGGCGGTTGGATCTCCGGGCATGGCATCCAGTGTGCTTTTCAAATCCGCATAGGATTTGGAGAGCAGATCACGCGGCGGCATCTTTCCCTGGGTAATATCATCCAGGCTGTCCTCAATAAGCCGGGTGTAATCCAGACTGGAAAAATCAAAGGGCAATAACGCATCCGACACGGATTCGCCGTGTTCGGTGGCATAGAGAGCCGGGGCTTTGCCCTTGCGCTTCATATAATCGCGCTTGTAGAGCACATTGATGATGCTGGCATAGGTCGAAGGCCTGCCGACGCCATGATCTTCCAGTGCCTTGATGAGCGTGGATTCCGTGTAGCGGGGCGGTGCCTTGGTTTTCTTGGCCAGCATCTCACCCCGGTCTGCACGGAGCTTGTCACCGACGGAGAGCCTGGGTACCGGGTTGGCCGCCACTTTCTCGGACCCCTTACCGTCCTCTTCCGCATCCTCTTCGGATTCCTGATAGAGTGCCTGCCAGCCGGGATCCGTCAGGACAGATCCGACGGCACGGAATATCGCGGGCTTTTCCTGAAACTTCCCACCATCCAGCGTGCAGGAAGTCTGCTGATAAATCGCGTCCGGCATCTGGCTGGCCAGTGCCCGCTTGCGAATCAGGTCATACAGGGCTTGCTGGTTTTTATCTTCGCCGGCGTTTTCCCGATCCGATTTTGTGGGTCGGATCGCTTCATGGGCTTCCTGGGCATCGCCCTTGGCTTTCCAGCGCCGGGGCGTTTCCACAACGGGTAGCCCGATTTTCTTCAGGGTTTCCCGCAGCATGGTTTCCCCTTCCTCAGAGAGATTCGGGGAGTCGGTACGGTGATAGGTGATAGCACCCGCCTCAAAGAGTGCCTGCGCTGCCTTCATGATGTCATCAACGCCAATTTTGAGGGCACGGGCACCGTCCATCTGCATGGAGCTGGTCGTAAAGGGCGGGGCGGGGGATTTGCGAGTCGGTTTCGATTCCGCCTTGGATACTGCAAGCGGCATCGCGGGGATCGCATCAGCAAGTGCCTGGGCAAAGGCCTTGTCCTGGAAATACTCACCCTCTTTGGTCCCGTCCTGCCAGATCGCTCGCCATGCACCTTTTGCTCCGGGCATGTGGGCCACTACCTGATAGAAGGGCGTGGGCTTAAAGCTCTTGATGGCCCGTTCGCGCTCGACGATCAGGCGGAGTGCGGGGCTTTGTACCCGGCCTGCAGAGGCCTTGGCACCGATGGCGCGGCTCAGAATCGGAGAGACTTCCCAGCCGACCATCCGATCCAGGGCGCGACGGGCTTCCTGGGCCGCCACCAGGCGCATATTGACCGGCCTGGGCTTGGCCAGTGCCTTGCGGATCGCGCTTTCAGTCACTTCCTGATAAGAAATGCGTTTGGCTTCTCCGGGTTTGATCTTCAACACCTGGCAGACATGCCAGGCAATGCCTTCCCCTTCCCGATCCGGGTCAGTGGCGATGAATACGGTATCAGCGCTCGACGCGGCGGCGCGTAGGCCGGATACGATTTCCTTGTGCTTCGTATCCAGAATCTCGTAGCGCATGGCGAAGTCCGGCGGGCGGATATAAGCGGCTTCTCCGGTCAACGGCAGATCCCGGATGTGCCCCAGTGTGGCTTTCACATTCCAGCCATCGCCCAGCATGTGCCGGATGTGGCTGGCTTTCTTTGGTGATTCGACGATGAGTAAGTTTCCCAAGGATGTTTCCTCTGTTTAGTGGGCGACAGCGTTGGCCGTATCGAGATCTTCAATGCCGACTCTGGTGCGGTAGCTGTTCCAGTCGAACGGGACGGCGATTCCGCCATTGGATCGGATACGGTCCAGTGCTCTATCGCCAATAGCCTGCTGCATTTCTACTATCCGTGCGTTGCCGATCAGAAGCACGGGACGCCTGATCTGATACCGGGCATTCAGAATTTCATAAATGATCAGCCGTTCGGAATCTGTGCCGTACTGCGTACCCACCTCATCGAGGATCAGCAAGTCCGGTCGGGTAAAGGCCGCTATTGCTTCACGCTCTTTTTTCTCCGCATCTCGACGATAGGTTTCCCGTACCGTCAAAACCGCTTCCATGACTGAGGTGAACAGGGCCGTGTAACCGCGCCGGATGATGTCGTTGGCAATGGCTGTGGACAAATGCGTTTTTCCGGTCCCCGTCCGCCCCAAAAATATCATGGAGCGTCCTGAGCGAACCGCCTCATCAAAACTCGCCGCATACTCCCGTGCAAAATCCAGCGCCCGCTGCTGCTTGGGGTTAGTCGCATCCACCCGGTAATTATCCAGCGTACACCCCTGGAATCGCAGCGGAATCGCAGCGCGATGGAGCAGTCCATCCATGCTGGCCTTTTTGCGGCGCTCGTCCACTGCCTGCATACGTTCCTTATCTTCATTCTCTAGGCATTCTTTGCAGCCGGACCAGATTTCACGGCTGCCGAAGCAAAGTTTTTTCGCAGTGTACGCCCCGTGGACTTCGCAGGTACGTTCTTCGGTTTCAATAACTGATCCGCTAATCAACCGTGTCATAACTGTCTCCTTTTTCCAGAATACCTCTGTATTCTTCTGTTTCGTGCCTGTATCTCACGTCCCCGTCCGATGTAATCACGGCCTCATCCCAGTAACCTGGGGGGGACGTAGTTCCGTTGAATGCTGCATCCGTAATGGAACCGTCGTCGGTAATGCCTTCTTCATAGTTAGTATTGATCTGCGACCAGTTATGCCGCGTAGATACCTCTTTTTTCCTGTCGGGTTTTCCGGGTTCATGGCTTTTTGCCAAATATCGTTTCCAACTAAAGATGAGCGACTTCTCCCAGCGAGACTGACTGCGGGTTTCGTCTGGTCTTAAAGACCAGTACGCGACGAACTCCTGTAGCGCCTTCGGATAGTCCGGGCTGTCCATCTTCAGGCCAGCCCGCTTTGCCATTCCGACAAAGACTTTGGACGGTTCCCAATCGGCTGAAATAGGGATGGATGACGAATAGTATCTGTTGATATTCAATGGCTTTTCTGATTCTTGCTGTTGATCTGCTTCCCACTCCCAGCCTTCCTGAATCTTCTCGCCGTTCAGGACTTTCCGGACCAGTGATCGGAGATAGCCTCCGACATTTTTGGCTTTTTCCAGCGCAAAGCGTTTGCGGGTAACTATGCCGGATAGATCCAGTGATGATCGGTTTTTCCGTAATTCCTTTTGCCAGCGGAAAAGATCACTGGCCCGCACCCCTCTTTCCAGCAGGAAGAGCAGTTCGGCAGGCAGGGAAAGTTTCTGTAATAGCTGGCTATTAGCCACCGATTCACGGTGCCGGAACCATGCTGCGGTCCATTTTTTTACGTCTAATTTTTCAGCAACCAGGCCACAGACCTGTTTGAAGCCGGACATGGCCTGTTCAAACAGGCTTTTTTGGTGGACGTGGTGCGGCTCGTAAGGCATCTGCACAAGCTCTGCCAGCATCGGGGTAAAGTAGGTATGGGTAACGCCACGGTAGCGGCCATGCGCCTTGCGCCGGACCTGCCGGACGATGTATCCAGCCTGTACCAGATTGCGGAGTGCCGTGCTGACAGTGCAGACGCCCCGGCCAATCATCTGGCCTATGCGTTCCAGACTGGGGAATACGGGCTCGGCGAGATTATCATAACGAGCGTGCAGTAAAAGCGCCTGCAAAACAACGCGCTCTGTCATTTTTAAGTGCGCCAACCTATACAGCGTGAACAGTGGTTGGGACAAAATACAGGGAATATTCAGGTCTGGTGACAAGCCCAGAGCATCCAGCGGCCTGCGTTTGCTCGGAAGCGCATCCGGGCATCCCAGATCCAATGTGACCTGGGTGTTTTCTGGAATCGAATCAGACTTGCAACCGATCTGACCAGATTCTATAATGGAATCGGTAAGATCGGTCACGTTGTGTAGTGCTCCTTCTTTTTCTTGTAGTGCTCATTTTTGTGATCCTTTCTTCTATGACTTAGCTTGGTTCTTTGGTTGGTCCAGGTTGGGTTTGAGTTGAAGATCGTCACGTTGTTGTTGCGACGCTGATCGTACCAAGGCTGCCGAGCCAACAGATGTACCCCCCGACGACTTACGAGGTCTTCGGGGGTTTTGTTTTTTAAGGGGTTCTCAGAAATAGCGGTCATTCTGGCGACTGTCCACTACCACAAATCGTTCGATGTCATCGACCGTCCCTGGGACGCGCATGTATCCCAAATCTTCTCGTGCATCTTCTGCCGCCTTGCGGGTGGCAAAATTCTTTCCCGGCCATCGCCGGATGCCGTAAGTATCTGATATACTGTAGATCTGATATGGTCTTGTTTTTTTGTGTTGCGATTGTGTTGCGTGAGTTGTCATTGGGTCGCCTCCTGAGTCATCCAGTTAAGGATTCCATAGATTCACGAACGGTCCTCAGTTTATAGTTTTTATAAATCGCCTCAGGCTCATCCATGGCTTTGGATATATCCTGAATAGGGATGCCCATTCGCAACGCAGCACCAATGACCTCGTTACTTTGTCTGGGGGTAAGGACATCAGGCCAAGCTGACATGCAGGCCTTGCTTATGCCGATCACCTTCGCCAGCCGTGATGCGGTCCCAAACATCTTCACTGCCGTCGCTTTTTTCATCGTAAAAACTCCAGTGACAGATTGCGTTCCCTATGTTTTACCACTTTTTAACTGGATATTGCAATATGGGGTATGACTACAACGCTAGGTGACAGAGTGAAAATCGCCCGTGAAGCTGCAGGCCTCTCAATGACAGAATTGGCCCGCCGCTTAAACGTGTCCAAGCAAGTCGTATGGGCCTGGGAGAACGGGGGCATAAAAGATCCCAAGCTGATACACACTCTCGCTATCCGTGATGTCCTTGGCATTTCAATAGATTGGCTAGTTTACGGGAAAGGGGAAATGCGCGAAGATCAGAATCCTTTTCGGGTACTATCCGAGCGACAAAAGTGCCTGCTCACTCTGTTTGAATCTCTGCCGGAATCAGAACAAAAGGAATTTTTCAAAACTCTTCAAGACAAAAAATCGTACTTTGACACAATCATGAAAGAACTTTTAGCCAAGCAAAAATATTAAAGTCCATCATGTTGGACTTTTAAGACAGGCCTACATTACAATCCTCAAGGTGTTCCACCCTTTCGAGGACGATCCATTGCCCCGTCCCGGTCGCAAATCTCCCACGATTACCGTGAAGGTTGCCCGTGAACCTAACCTGAACCTGCTAGCTCAAATGCTGGCGGAGATGTTGGCGGCTGAGGACCAGAAAAACAGTGCGATGGACAACCCCAAGCAGCATGTAGCCCCTCCGAAAACCCCGCATTAGCTTGCTTTAACCACCCCATCAGGGCGAAAATGAGCCATGCCCAGAGAACAGGCCGTCCTCTATCTTCGTTCCTCCAAAGATCGTTCCGATGTCTCCATCGACGCGCAACGCAGAGAACTCTATGTGTTGGCCAAAGCGCGTGAAATCATTATCGTTGGAGAGTATGCCGACGCTGTAGAATCCGGAAAGGATGAAGATAGACCGGGCTTTCAAAATCTTCTATGCGACCTACGATCCCCAAGTCGTACCTGGAACCTGATCCTGGTCCTCGATACAGCCCGCATCAGCCGCAGAAGGCTGCACGCCGTTATCTTCGAGGAACAGGAATGTCGTCGTTACAATGTTCGCATCCTCTACAAATCCTTGCCGGACGCCGATCCCATTACCGAAATGCTCCTCAAATCCATCCTGCAGGCGATGGATGAATGGCACTCGCTCACCAGTAAAACCAAAGGGTTAGCAGGCATGGCCGAGAATATCCGACAAGGCTATCGAGCGGGTGGGACGCCGCCTACCGGCTATCGAATAAAGCGTATCGAAACGGGGGCTATTCGTGAAGGCGCTCCCGTAACCAAGTCCAAGCTGATCCCCGATGAAAATGCCTTGCAAATACGCGCCTACCTACAAAACAGGGCGCGTGGGGTCAGCCGGAATGATGCGGCAAAACTGGCAGGAATCTACGGCAAAACGGGGACCACCCTGTTAGGCATTAAAAAAAACGCAATGACCTACGCCGGCCATACGATCTGGAATCGGCATCAGGAAAAAGGGAGCAAGGACTATAGCTCTGTTTTACGAGATGAATCAGAGTGGGTGATTCACAAAAACACGCATGAACCGTTGATTTCCGAAGAGGAAGCGCAACAAATCCTGGAAATGCTGGCCACCACCAGCAAGCGAAGAAAACGCAATGGAAACAATTACACCTATATGCTTTCGGGAATACTATTCGCCCCGAAAGGCGAGGCCTGGTGGGGCGACTGCGGGTACTATCGACTCGGAAAGACGGTTCGTGTGGCAGCGCATAATGTCGATAAGGCGATATTGGAAAACGTCCGCGAGTATGCGACCTCCCCAGCGGTCGCTGAGGCTGTTGCAAAGCACTACCAGAAAATGAGGGCAGAGCAGCAGTACCAAAAAAGGAATTTGGATAAAATTGACAACAAAATCAATGAATTTGATAAAAAAATCAGCAAACTGGTGGATTATCTGGCTGAAACCAGTTCGCCAGCCCCCATACTCAGAAACATCGAAGGAATGGAAAAGGACAGGGATGTCCTTGTTTCTACAAAAACGGCTTTACTCAACCAGTTAGAAGGCATTTCCGCTTATAAAAACGTCACACCGGCGGTTATCCAAAAGACCTTGAGCAATCTGATCGAAAACATGCAGCAGGAAGCGCCTGAACAGTTACGCGCCGGACTACACCGGCTGATTCAGAAAGTCGAACTCTGCCCGGAAACCTTCCAGGCAACCATCACCTACCAAATCAACCTCACAGAAAGCGGGGGTAAGGTGGTGCTCCCAAGGGGGTTCGAACCCCTGTTACCGACGTGAGAGGCCAGTGTCCTAGACCGCTAGACGATGGGAGCAGGGCCACAGATTATAAGGATCCGACGAATAATAGCAAGTACAATCAGGTCAACCCGCAAACTGCAGGATAGCCCAGAATTGCAGAGCCGTACCGGCAATGACAAAAATATGCCAGATCGAATGGAAGTATTTACGTCGGTCCAACAGAAAGAAAACAACTCCCAGCATATAGGCAGCACCACCACCCAGTAACAGCCACAAAAACCAGCCTGGAGAGGCGCGATACAAAGGCAGCACCGCAAACACTGCCATCCAACCCATCAGCAAATAGAGCATCAGAGACAGGGTATAAAAGCGCTTTCCGGTGAACACCAACAGTAAAATACCCGCCAACGCCAGCACCCATTCCAGCACCAGAAGAATCATCCCCCAGACATCGTGCAAAACCATCAGGGTCACGGGCGTATAGGTGCCGGCAATCAACAGGTAAATGGCCGAACGATCCACCCATTGAAAAAACAGCTTGGCGGGTCCCTGTGGCAGCAAATGATAGATGGTGGACGCAGCATATAAAATCAGGATGGTAGCCACAAATACCGAAACGCTGACAATGGCCAGCGCCTTACTGTGCAACGCCGCTTCCAGCAACCAGATAATAAATATCAGCAAGGCACCCATGGCTCCAGCACCATGCAAGAGTCCGTTAATCCACTCTTCGAGCCGCGTCTGATTTCTTTCTGTCCGGGGTTCTGTCTGAGAATACTGCAATGTCCACCTATGGTTTTGTCGGCCAACTGCTTAGTTATAACACTTGCCAGTAAAACTGCACAGAAGCTGATCTCAGGCACCCATGATCGGAACGCGCAGATGAGTGCCTGCCGGCTCTTCACCATGAGAAAGATTATTGGCGAGGCGGAGCGCTTCAACACTGAGGCCATAACGACGCGCGACTTCCGAGAGGGTTTCATGATGGCCCAGAATATGATTGGCCGATGACCAACGGCTATCAGTGGGTGGTGCCTTCACAAAGTGGGCAACAATGGCATCGTGCATACTGCGTGCAAGAGTCTGACGAAATTCCCGGTCACGCAGTCGTTGTTCTTCCTGCGGGTTGGAAATAAAGGCGGTCTCGACCAACATGGAGGGTACATCGGGCGCACGCAACACCACAAAATTAGCATGTTGCACGGCCGCATTATGCAGCCCTTCCACCCCCACCAGCCCACGAATCATCACATCTGCTGCCGCTGCCGCTGCATTCATGGCAGCCGTCTGGGTCATATTGATTAATACTTCATTGAGCATGGGATTCGGGCTGCCTGCAGGTAACCTGCTCAGTAAGGGGTCCGCTGCATTTTGGGTTTTCGCCAGCCAGCGCGCTGCGGCATTGCTGGCGCCCTTCCCTGACAATGCCCAGACCGTTGAGCCCCGTACGTCGGGGTCAGGAAAAGCATCCGCATGAATGGAAATAAACAGATCAGCCCGATGTTGCGAACCCAGATGCATACGTGACAACAGCGGAATATATTGATCCGTATGCCGGGTCATGACGACCTGTATCCCCGGGGTTTCGCGCAAACGTTGGGCCAGAGCAAGGCTGACGTCGAGCACCACATCTTTTTCCCGGGTGCCACGCAAACCAACCGCGCCAGGGTCATGGCCCCCATGGCCAGGATCCAGGCAAACCACAATGGGACGTTCTTTCGCTCGGCTGAGCAGAAGGCTACCCGCATCAGCTATTTTCCAGGTTCCGAGCAGAGTTCCACCCAGTGCTAACTGCTGAAGAAATTGACGCCGATTGGAATAAGCTCTGGAAGAATCACACACAACACGCCCCCAACTTGTTTTAAAGTATCAAGTTATAGAGCTAATTTAGTGTTTATTCGAAAGAAGTCAAGCTAGAGAGATGATGGCTTGCCGTTTTACTGGATGAATTCTGCTCTAGCAGCTTGTCGGACTTTCCCTTTGCGTCGAATTATCATATAATTACTTATAATTCAATGTGATGAGTGATTTCATGGCCCACTTCCTCGATACTAACCGCAAGACCGATTATCTTCTGCCCCCCTCCATGGACGACTGGCTCCCGGAAGGGCACCTGGCGCGATTTATTGTAGAAGTCATTGATCAGCTCGATCTCTCGCTACTGGTCCAACAATATGCAGGTCGTGGCCATAAGGCCTATCACCCGGCCACCCTCCTGGCGATTCTGGTCTACGGCTATGCCAACGGGGTCTTTTCCAGCCGTAAACTGGAACAAGCCACCTATGATTCCGTGGCTTTCCGTTACCTCGCGGCCGGCAGCCATCCGGATCACGATACCTTGGCCACCTTCCGTCGCCGTTTTCTGGGCGAACTGCAAGGATTGTTCGTGCAGGTCCTGGAACTGGCACAGGAGATGAAACTGCTGAAGATCGGCCGGGTGTGTCTGGATGGCACCAAGATCCACGCCAATGCTTCCAAACATCAAGCCCTGTCCCATGGGCATATCGAACAGATGGAGCGTCATCTCCAGGCCGAAGTACAGGAACTCTTTGCACTGGCAGAACAGGCGGATCAGTCCGGGATTCCCGAGGGCGTGAATCTGCCCGAAGAGATCCAGCGCCGAGAAGACCGGCTGGCCGTGATGGCAATAGCCAAGGCGAAGATTGCCGAGCGGGCACAGGTCCGTTATGCCAAAGAGAAAGCGCAGTACGACACGCAAATGGCACGCCGTGCGGAACAAGAAGCCCTGGGACAAAAGCCCCGAGGCAAAGCCCCCCAGGCACCGGACCCGGCGCCTAAAGCGCAGGACCAGATCAATCTCACCGATGAAGAATCCCGCATCATGCCGGTCTCAGGCGGTGGCTTTGAACAAACCTATAATGCCCAAGCCGCCGTGGATGACCAGACAATGCTGGTGGTAGCCACCGGAGTCAGCCAGGCCCCCAATGACAAGGAACAGGTCATCCCCATGTTGGAAACCCTCCAGGCACAAACAGCGCAACTGGGGCCCATAGAAGCGCTGGTGTCCGATACGGGTTACTGCAGCGAAAAGAATGTGGAGGCCTGCGAAGCGCTGGGGATTACCCCATTCATTGCCGTGGCCCGAGAAGAACACCATCCCGACTGGCGGCAACGGCATACAGAACCGGAAGCCCTCCCTGAAAATGCAACCCGCATGCAGGCGATGATACATCGTCTGAAGACGCAGGCAGGCCGAAGCGTTTATCGTCTGCGCAAACAAACGGTAGAACCGGTCTTCGGGATTATCAAATCGGTGATAGGATTCCGGCAGTTCTCCTTGCGCGGCCTGCGTCAGGTTCAAGGAGAATGGAGTCTGGTCTGCCTGGCGTGGAACATAAAACGCATGGCCGTATTGCGTCTGTAGGGCAGGAAAATGCAGATAAACCGCAAAAAACAGGGCAATAATGACCAAAAAAGACTCAAAACGAGTGATTTCAAAAAAATCGTGGCGAAATTTGGCAGTAGTCCGAAGTTAAAACCGACGGGCTGCTAGCGCGGTCCCTGCTCTCGGTGGCAGCATTCCAAAATATATCCAGGGTGGGATCGTCTACCCCATCGCTGTGCAGTCTCGTTACCCAGAAACAGCGATTGGCCCATTCCTGAGCGGTTGCCTGTTCCATATCGCCACGGGCAAGGGCAGCGGTCAGCATGGCACGAGTGAACATCTGGAAAAAATCGCCAGCGGCATATATCGCGGTCGGGGCGGTATCAGCCAGGCGGTTGGCTTCGGTGTGATCCTCCCTACCGAGTGCAGAAAAAATAACGCTGCATCGTTGCGCGGGGGTGAGATTGCTCAAGAGGCTATCAGAAAGGCTTTTCACTTTCGGGCCTCCGCTTTAAGTGCGCGCTCCAGGGCAGCGGTGCGCTGCTCCAGATCATCAATCCGCATGAGATTAGCAAGCTGACTGAGGATATAGGCCAGCTTGGTGGCATCGCCCACTTCAACACGTCCAGATCGTGCATCCCGATAGAGCCGGGCCATTTCCATGCGAACCTCGGCAGCGGTGCCCAGCCGGGGGGCAGGGTGTCGGTTTATGTCTTGAGGGTCCACGAGTTGCAGCGTTTTGGTTGGCGCTATGGCTTGGACAATTCCGGGCTTGGTTGGCTTGGTCATGGTTACCCCCTCAGAACGGTATCGGGTCATCATAAAAAGGCGGCTCATCCTGCGCTGGTGCCTCTTTCGGTGGTGTGCGCTTGCTGGTGGCTCTGCGCTTCGGTACAGGTGCGGTAATGGCTTCCGCTTTACTGACAATCAGCTTCAATCCGAAGTATTCAGCGCCATCTTTCCCGACCCAGTTATTCAGTGACACGTCACCAATAACGGATAGTGCATCCCCTTCGCCCAGGTGCAAGGCTTCCAGTTCTTCAGCCAATCCACGGAAGGCGGTGATGCTCAGAGCATCCTTACCCGATATTCCGTAGCCACTCCAGACGGGCAACTTACCATCCTGAGCGAGTCGATAGGTCGGCGGTTTCTTCAGAGTGATAACGCAAGCGGCGGTGATGGTCATGATTGTTTCCTCGCTTCGTGCTTAATCATGGCGCGGATATTGTGAATGGCTCGATGGTCGGAAGGTGTCGCGGCCATAAATATGCGGCTGGTGCCTACTGTGGCGACCAGGTGCCCGCCTCTGGTCCGGTTGATCTGGATACCGGGGAAGCGGCGCTGTAATTCGCGGATATGCCGGGTCATGATTACCCCCACCTGCAAACAGCGGGACACCAGCGGCCACGGACCTTGACCCATACCAGCGCCCTAAAAGTCGAGTATCCCAGGCGGCATCTATGCCCTCTCCAGTAAAACATCGTGTGCTTCTTGCCCTTATCGGCTCGCAATGCAGCATCCACTAATTCAGTGCGTAGGGCTGGCTCATCAACCAGCCTATCCAGAATGGACACCCTGCGGGATAGGCGTCCTGATCGCAGCTCTCGGACGTAGGCAAGCGTAATCCTCGGACGTGTAATCATGACGCCACCCCCGAAAACTCAGGGCACTGACGTTGTGCCATTGGGAAAGCGGCCTTGTAACCTGATCCGCCTTCCGGTGGTAATCCGTGACTAGTCGCTAAACAGACGCCAATGGACAGCGGTTGCGGTCCAGGTTGGAATCGGGCACACGATCCACAAGACACGCGGGAAGGGGCTATATCTGCCCTGTACGGCGTCGGAGCGAGTGCGGTGGTGCTATCCATGCTCTCGGCCTGAATCGCCAAGCGCTCGACCATTGCGTAATCATCAGCGCATTGCTCAGACGGGAGTGGGGCCACAAACGGCTGCGGGGATAGAAGCGCCAGCAGTGCGGGCTTGTGCTCTCGGATATGCGGGATCAGATGGCGGGGAACACGCCTTGCGACGATCTCGCCTTTTTCTGCCACGATGAACCCGCCAGCGTCCACGATGTCCACGATAATCTGTGCAGCCTTCATATCCGCACCTCATCGGCCAGGTCGTCGTCATCAGGAAAAATATTTTCATATTCCCCAGACGGGGTACTGACAAAACTGCCAGAACCCCCCTTTTCGGTACTTTTGTCAGTTTTGGCAGTCCTCTGACTTGCATATTCAGAATTATTTTTTTTCGGATTGACGCGGTATGGTTGGCTAGGTCGTCCCGTGTCTCGTCCACCATCAACGAGGACGATTTGCCCATAATCCAGCAGGACGGTCAGCGCTTTCTCTGTATGCTCACGATCCAGCCCAGCCCAGCAGCGGCGGTATATGTCGCGGGCGGTGAATACTTCGGGCAATTCTGTCAATCGATCTGCTAGCGCAATGGCTGCGGCCATACCCGGATCAAGCGCCTGTGAATAAACCCTTCGTGCATGGGTTTCCAGGTATTCCGTCCAGGCAATCGCTCGGTTCAGGTGTTCTACCTTAACGGGAGACACGGCCACTTGCTCGTCGATCAGGTGGAAGATCAGCGCCAGACTGGGGACCAGGGAGCGATATTTCCCCAGGTGCGCTTCCAGAACTTCGGCCATTGGCTCATTTCGCAGGCGGTGTTCCAGGGTTGCCCGCCATGTGTTGAATGCTTCCTGCGCTTCAGGACCAAATCGGGTGAAGGATATTTCTCCCTCCTCATGGGGAACATCCAGCGCGGCGATACGCTCCACGATCCGCCACACGGCGTTTTTAGACTCGGTGTCCGGCCATCGGTCCACGTTGTGCCAGTCTGCTTTTACGTCCGGCCAGACAAGCAACTGGAAGCGTTGCAGCAGCCCGTCATTGCCCGCTCCGCCCTTGACGGCAGAACTCACATAATCTCGCAGTGGTCCCGGCTGGATACCGCCCAACATAGCCAAGGTTATGCGCTCAATATGAACAGTGCCCCGCCCTATGCGGTCATAGGTGAAAGAGCCAGAACCCGCCCAGGATTCCAGATAAAAGGCGCGATCCCCTTCGCGGCCATCCCGATCAAGAGACTTGAGCCAGCCCACAAGCTCATCACGGAATAGAAGGACACCTTCTGGGTTGTCTTGCAAGAGTTCGCCCAGTTTTTCCACGGTTGCGTCGTTGACCAGATAGCGGCGTTCTTTCGGTGGTGCTGGTGGCTGCTCAGGTCGTAGAAGCTCCATGACTTTGCTTTTGTCTGCGTCGCCTTTCTTGGCTAGGGATTCGGCCTTTTTACGATTGGTTGCGGATTGCACCTTGTGGAATTGAAGCTCTGCGCTGTGTGCAAGCATCTTCTCATCGTGCAGACTGCGGGCCAGTGCGCCCAGACGTTGCAGCATTTTGATAGGTTCCTGCAATGCGGGCGTTTTCATGATCGAAGGTCTGCCCACAATCGCGCCCCATAGATTCGGGACAACCAGCCAATCATCTTGAGCCTTCGGGCGTATCCCCAGACGCGATCCAATCAGCCCGGAAAACACGGTGACAAAAGCCACGGCGGGGAAGTCGGGCGGGCACTGCAAACGCTCTGCAATGTCCATTGCGTAAGCTCGCAGTGAACCAGGCAACAGATCAGCACTGAAGGGCGCAACGGGTGGTAGTCCAGTCGGTAGCGGTTCCGGGTCTGGATAGTTGTGCGGTCCGGCTTCTAAATCTTCGACACTCAAGCCCATACGCCACCCCCTGCCATGAGAATGGCGTCGGATACACGCCGTTCAGCGGTCAGCAGTCTTTCCACTGCGCTATCGTCGAGAGCCTCACCATTTGCCAGGGCAACGGCGGCGCTGGCGACTACAACGGCCTCAGTGTGAATACCCAGTAACGCGGATTTGTAATCTACCGTCCGGCGCGTTGGTCCGGTGTTCGTTACGCTGTAACGATCAGAGGGCGGGAACAGATCAGAACCGGACAGGCCCAGGGCGCTGGTGATTTCCTGAGCACCACAACCAGCAAAACAGTGGAGTAATACGGTCCCATCTTCGGTTTCCCGAACAGAAAGGCTTGGCCTACGGTCGTTGTGCGCCGGGCACTTCGCCATCCAGCGGTCTGGTGCGGTTTTCTTTACGGAATCAAGGGATGACAGCACTTTATTTATTGGCTTATCATGACTCTGGACGTTTCGATATGCCGCCTGCGCCGGGCGGCTTTTTTGTTCCTGCATGGCTTAACCCTCCGCCCCGGTGCGACGTTTGGCGATCCATGCGGCAAGATCAGCGACGCGGTAACGGACCAGGCGTCCAGTTTTCACATACGGCAGGTTGTAGCGGCCTGTGCAGCGCCAGTTACAGAGCGTTGCGGGCTTTACGTCCAGGACAAGCGACGCGCTCTTTTCGTCAACCTGCGTCGGTATGGCGTCCGGGGGATAGCCCAGGTTGCGGCTGATCTCAGCGATGATCTGGGAGACGGTTTCAGTTTCGGTTTGCATGGTTAAGCACCTATCGTGATGAATGATGGTGCTCATGGTGCGGGGATATTTCGGGGAAGTCGGGGAAATGCCAAATGCCATTGGCAATTGACAAAATCAGGGCTTAACAGTAAGCCCGGCCTTGATTGCATTGCCTATAGTTTTGCGGATTCCCTCGTCCGTCCGGCTGGGGATTCTGGGATTTAGCAACTTCGCAATCTGTATAGCGTTCGGGTTTTTCCCGTTTCGATATTGTGGGATTTTTTCTGCCAACACATCAGCAAATGCAGCAATAATTGCCTGCATGGTTTCGCGTTCCTTGGTACCCAGAACATCCTCGGCATTGGCCTTCTGCGCGACTTCGTGCTGGTGCTCTATGCGGTGGATTTCGGAAGTTGGGATAACGATTGCATCCGCTGTGAATGTCGTCTCTAGGTCGTCTAGGTAATAGTTGCGATCCCATCGCACCCCTGGCGTTTTGCCCTCCAGCCCATAAAAATGGGACGCTCCAGAAAACCATGCTGGGTATTTTTCAGGGTCTTTGTCGTCCGGCTCACACAAGCAGTCGGGTAAAAGATACCCAACCCCGTCTATTGTAATGGGTTGCATTGCAAGGCAATGGAAGCGGGAACAAATCATCAAAGCGCTTGGCCCTATCAGCCCAATCATCCCCATGTTCGGCGGCGATCAGGTTATACGCTTCTTCCCGGCCCATGCGCTCTTTGTTGTATTGTTCTTGTGTGATTCCAGGCGAAATAAAAACACCCTCTGGCAAAATCCGCCTTATCTCATCTTCGGATAATGGCGCATAGTCCTGATCTTCAGCACAAACGGATACGACAAACCTTCCAGGCAAGGCGGCAAGTAGCTTCCCTTCTTTGATTAGCCTCAACAGTATATCTTCCGAGACTTCCAACCTCTCCGCCACTTCAGCCAGCTTGTAATACTCCGGCTCTAGTATCTGTCTAGCCATAACATCGCGCTCCCTATCTGCGCCCCTTCAAAAATAGGTGCCATGTTCAGAGCGGGAAGGGTGCCCACCTTTTCGGGGATCAGCCTAGAACATGGCGGTACAACTCAAATCATCAGGCGGCGTGCTGTGGTATCGGCCATGCGCCGGATGCCTTGGCGTCCAGGATCACGATCTCCACAATGCTTCCGTCATCGGCATAGGCAATATTCAGGTTCCAGTCTTGCGACACCTCACGAGTGACGGGCTTATCGGTGAAGTGCAGCACCAGAATGTCATCGGTTGGGTCATAGTCGGTCTTCATGGGGATACCTCCCAAAAGGTCATGATGGTTTTGATTACAATGGCGTCATCCAGCAGAGCGGCCACGCACAACAAATTGTCTTGCCGATCCGGGAACTCTCGGTATATCCACGCGCGGCGCTCATCCTTGGCGCGGATAGTCCCTGTCTCGATGATTTCCATAATATCGGCATCGCTGATACGGCGTTCCTGTATCCTCTTTCTTGCATGATGCGTCAACACGATGGGACGCTCAAAGCGGCGGCTATGCACTGCGCTTGCCCTTTTTGCCTATGGGTACAACCTCAGCAGGTTTTTTAATCCCTCCAGCCACGAGCATGGCATCGGTGCCCTTCTGCCAGGCATCGGCAACCGGGTCTTGCGCGAGTCTTGCATAAACGGCAGTGGTTTGCTGGGAATGGTGCCCTAGTCCCTTGCCGATAACGGCCAGGGATACCCCGGCGTCGATCTGGAAACTTGCCAGGGTCCGGCGTAGGTCGTGAATACGCAAATCCTCGATGCCTGCCCGCTCCAGTAATCGCGCCCAGCCCTTTTTGGGCTCCACAAGGTGCCCTGTCTTGCCTGTGCTGGGGAATACCCATCCCTGCGCCCCTGTAGCCTCTGCGCGGGCCTGTAGCACCTCTATGGCGGCACTGCTCAGGGGTACGGTGATATTGTCCTTCGCCTTGGCCTTACTGCCCGGAATGATCCACGTCCTGCGCTCCAGGTGGATTTCGTTCCAGGCCATCGTCAGCACATTGGAGCGACGCGCTCCAGTCAGTAGAGATAACATGACGTAATCCCTTATATCGGGGTTTTCCTCTGCGGCCAGTGCTTCAAAGAATCGCGGCATCTCGTCGGGGTGCAGGCGACGGTCCCGGCTTTCCTCGCGGTTGGCTTTTATGCCTATTGTGGGATTGCTCAGACTGGGAATATCCAGCGTCTTGATACCGAAGTTAAAAGCGGCGCTGATTAACTCCAGCACCCGGTTAGCCTGATAGAGTCCTGAACCCTTGCTGATTTTGTTATGCAGACTGCGGATTTGCTGGCGCGTAATATCGGACAACTTCTTTTTTGCCAGGGTGCCCAGGTGCAGACGATAGTTGCGCTCATCGTTGCCCAGGCTCTTTTTACCCTTGGCCTTGCCTTCTTTCACCCATTCAGCGAACAGATCAGAGAATGTCATCTCTGCTTTCTTGATGCGCTTCTGTTCGGCGGGGTTCGTGCCTGCGGCAATATCGTTGATGATCTTCGCGGCTGTGTGTCGGGCGTTCTCGATGGTAACGGCGGCGGCATCGCCTATGCGTAGCCATTCCACCCGGCCATCTACCTTTTTAACGCAATAAAACGCCTTGGCTCCGGCTGGGGTAACACGAATACACAAGCCTTTCTGTTCCAGGTCATAGACGGTGACGCGCTTGCCGGGTACTGGCTCCAGCGCGGCTATACGGGCCTTGGTGAACTGCATCTTGTTGGGCATGGTGTACTCCTTTTGGACCCTGAGGCTCCAGTTAGCCGGGCTAACCTTGGGCTAACCTTGGGCTAACCTAATTCCGGTAAATCCGTGAATGTTGGTAAAGGTAGTATCTGCCTAAGTGTTTGATGCGTCAATATACAGGGGGGTTGATAAAGCGCCGTAAATGCTGGGACTTGAGACTACGAACCAGTAGGTCTGGAGTTCGACTCTCTCCGATCGCACCAATAAAATCAAATGGTTAGAATTATGTCTAAGCCCTTTTTCTTTGCCCAATTGAATTTGCAGCGTAATTGTTAATCCGCGTCATTCGTTTGCCATCTGTCAGCATCAGGTATTTACCGCACCATATTGCGACTAAGAACTAATAAAATCACTATCTCGCTATTTATTGCGAGTTGACTAAAGTAGTTTATTGGTCTACGAATATCGCAATGACTGACGATATACAGCGGTTCAACCGGAATATTCGCGATAGATTACGACTATGAAAATCACTGGTCTACACGCCGATGTAGCCGTGCTGGCCGAGCTGGGCGCACGGATTGCTGGCCGTCGGGTTGAATTGCAGTTGACCCAGGCAGCGGTGGCCGAACAGGCGGGTGTCGCCAAGCGCACCCTCGAGCGCATGGAGGCTGGGCAAATTTTGCGGCTGCAGACAGGAGGGGGATGCGCTGGGGGATGTTCTGCGCGTGGACACATCCGCCGGTGGCGCGCGGGCGAAGGCGGTCATCGCATGGAACCCGAAAACCAATGAAGTGCGCTCGGACTAGGTCAAGGCCGGCAAGGGATTTGAACACTGGCTGCTGAAATTTGATGGTGTCAGTGGCAACAAGGACAAGGAACTGGAAGACCCGCAAGGCTACGGGGTGATTGAGTATGCGCATTACCTGATGGCGCTTGAATGCGGCATCAATATCAGTGAATGCCGGCTATTCAAGGAGAATGGCCGGTCGCATTTCATGACACGTCGCTTTGATCGTTTGGCTGCCGGCGAGAAACTTTACATGCAGTCGCTCTGTGCCCTGGCGCACTATGATTTCAATATGGCGGGTGCCTACAGCTACGAGCAGGCGTTGTTGGTGATGCGGCAACTGCAGTTGCCGATGCAGGCCATCGAGCAACTGTTTCTGCGCATGGTATTCAATATCGTGGCCCGCAATCAGGATGACCGCGTGAAGAATATTGCCTTCCTGATGAACAAGGCCGGTGAGTGGTCGTTGTCGCCGGCCTTTGATATGACCTACAGCTTTAATCCTGCGGGCGCGTGGACGCCAAGCCATCAGATAACGATGAATGGAAAACGCGACCATTTCACGCTGGAGGACTTCAACGCCTGCGCAAAGACCGCTTCGATGAAACGGGGGCGCGCTGCGAAAATCGTTGCCGAGGTGCAGGCGACGGTATCGAAATGGGGGTCGTTTGCAGAAAAGGTCGGCGTGCCTGATAGCGTGCGCGAATGAATCCAGCGCACCTTGAATCTGAAGCCCTATTTATGAAACCGGGCCAACACAAAACCGTCCGGGCCCGAATCCTCGGCTATGCCGAGGCCATCGGCCGGACGATTGTGCCCCGCGAGGAAGCCGAGCAGCGGCGCGGCTTTGATCCGGATGTACCTCTCGCCGACCGCGCCAAGAACCGTTTGCTCTTCTTCGATAACCTGCTCGACACCAAGCTGCGGGAATTCAACCCGCCGCCGGGTTACGTATATTCACCAAAAACGCTGACTTTGCATTAAGTAAGCCCGATAGTGCCTCAGTATCATTAAGCTTTTCAGTCTGGGCATTGTGATTTTCTTTGACTACCAGGCTTCCGTTGCTATCGCGGGTCACTTTCAGTATCCCACCGGCTTTTTGGATGCCAGATATTGCCAAAGGGTTGGCCAAGTCCACGGTTTAAGGATCAACCGTCCGAGATCCCGCTTGATAAGACACGCTTCCGGTCATGATGGCGTGCGTTTTTTGCAATATTTGTACTTCTTTCCACAGAGCTTCAGGGCTGGGTCCGACTGTATGCGCCGCCCAAGCCATAGAAGAAAAACAACCGCTTATGGTGAGTAATATAACAATATTAAGTTTTGGCATGACACGGCTCCTGACTCAACCCGGAGTCTCCACGAAATGTCATGACGAGGAGACGTTTGCTTTAAATCTAAAGCTTCGTTAGAAATTATAGCGGTTATTCCGGACCTGTATGTAAAACGGTGATCGTGTTTATTCTGGTCACCAGTTAGCCAGAATTTGCGTGTCGATATCCCAAGGGCACGGCTCTGGAAAGGTGAAGAGCGGTAGATCGGTTTCAAAAGCCGCCTCGTCTGTGGCATTACTTACAAGCGTCCGGCATCATTTCAGGAATCAGCCTCTTGAGGCTTGGTGAATCCTTGAGGAGATACTTGAGATCAAGCCGTTGATTTTTTATGGTGGTCGCCCAGCTTTTGCTCTGTTTTTGAGGTTGCCATTTTATCAAGCGCATAGGCAAGATCCGTAGATGGCAATAAGATTGGACGAAGAGCAGAAAGTGGACTTGAAGTCACCGTCACAATTTTGATTGATCAGCGGCGTTCAATGAAGGATATTGAAAATGACCATGAATAATCCATCAGTTGATAGTTGGTATCGGTTTTGAACTCAATGCTTTCCAGTTCTACACTCAGGGCTTGGGGGCAGTCTGAATTTCTGTACCTGTTGCGCGCCGATTTACTGGCACAGGACGTTCTGTTTGCGCCCTTACAAAGTGCTTTAGAGCATGGCAGCTATGCACTACTGGATGATGTCACGCTCATGGAGCTGAATCGCCGCGAAAATAACCAGTTACTCTGCATGGATTTGGGCGTCAGTTATGCCAGCACCATACCCGGTTGCGCCTGTCAGGGTGATCCGGCACCAGAAACTGAGTTACCAGAATATACAGTGCTCAGGATACAAATTGAACGCGTATCAGCCATTTTTTCATTACAGGTACTGATCCAATGACACCCATCAAAAAATCCGTAGCCGTGCAGGTTTTTGTGGGTACTATCCAGTTGTTACCCCAATCAGCTCGACCCAGCGGCATATACAAAATCCCGGCAAAAATGCCGGTAAAACTGGATACAAACGGTTTTGAAGGCGATCATCAGGCAGACCTACGGGTTCATGGTGGCCCGGATAAAGCTGTTCAGTTATATCCCGTTAAACATTATGAAGCATTGGCAGAGCGCTTTCCGACACTGCATGGAAAATTGTTTCCAGGTGCTATTGGCGAAAATATTTCATGCCCTGATCTGGATGAACATGATGTGCATATCGGCGATATCTGGCGATTAGGTGAAGGGCTCTTGCAAATATCGCAACCTCGCAGTCCCTGCTGGAAAATTGACGAGAAACTGGATTGCCAAGGTGTGGCAGCCTATATCGCCGAAACCTCCATAACGGGATGGTATTTTCGTGTTCTTAAGGCGGGCATGGTTAAGGAGTACGACAGACTGGAGTTGCTGGAATCCGTGAATGAATGCTATCGCCTGAGCTCATTGCTGCAACAGATGCGACGCGACGATCCAGAGACTGGGGGTGCGTTGCAAAAATGGATGGAAGCACCTGGCCTTGCCGAGAATCTTCGAGTGAAAATTGAAAAGCGCATAGGGTATCTGAAAAATTCACACCGATAAAACCTCCTGGCTTCGCAGTAACGTCCAAAGGACAGCTCGAAAAACCCGCTTCCCTGAGGAATGATAAGCTCAAAAATCAGGATTCAGGACATTTTACTACGGATTTTTAGTAAACAGTATTTTTCAAGGCCATATTTCCACGCTTTTCCACATTACGGGCATACTTCTGCTCTGATCGGCCCCTTTTCGAGAAAGGTTAGACGTTTGATGTTGGAGGTCACGACCATCATGGTCATCGCGAAGTTTGCGCGTACCTGGCCGATGGTCCGAATACGCTTGCCACCCATTTGTTCTATAGCTGCAAATATGTGCTCTACCCGCGCCCGCACTTTGATTGCAATCACCACTTGGCCGCTTTGGTGTTTAATGCTGCGATCCACCACAAGAATATCCCCATTATGGATGGCCGCACCCGTCATGGAGTTACCGGATACCCGCAAAAAGAAGAATGCCCCACTATTGGGCAGGCAGTATGTATTCAAATCGAGCGTCTTTTCTACATAATCGTCAGCGGGGGATGGCATGCCTGCCGCGACCTTGGAAATGTATAATGGTGCTGCTGATAAAGATGCATGCGCATCAGGCCACATCACGGTCAGCCCCACCTTGGCAGGCTTCTCTATGGTTATTGTATCCAGCGCCATGGCAATCCTATTCAGAGAATCAACTTGAATGACTTTTACAATTTTGGCAGCCAGATACGGATGCTGATTGGTCATTGCGCATGTCTGCAATCTACCAGGTTGCGATTTACAGGAAAATCTCACGGCCCCTGAATTTAGCCGCTGACGATATCCACCTAGCCGAATCCCCGTACCAGTCTCGGAAATGCGCGGCTTTCCATATCAGGCAGGGTGTTGCCCCCGTACCGCATCCACCAGTATCCTCTCTGAATCTGGGTAGATTTATGGCCGGTGATAACCTGTACGGTCATTATCGGGATGCCTTTCTCACACAAACGGCTTGTCGCTTCATGGCGTAAATCATGAAAAGTCAGCCCTTCAATACCCGCTCGTTTGACAGCCCGATTATAAACAGCCCGCATACCATCATTCGTGTACTACCAAACCTTGTCATACTGTCCCGTCGCCCTGACCTGTTGCCGTTGTAAGGCTTCTTCTGCGCGCTCAGACAAGGGCACCAGTCTTGCAGACTCATTCTTGGTTTCGGGTAGATAAGCAGTATGGTCCAGCCAGTTGATGTGACACCATTCCAAGTCCATGATTTCCCCTTGGCGCATGACGGTTTCAATGGCGAAAATCACAATATCTGCCAGCAAACGAGATTCTTCATTACCAACCAACCGTTTATCTCGACATTGGGGCAGTTTGGGTTTACGGATCAGTCCTACCGGATTGCTCAGAGCTTCCATGCCCCATTCCTTGCGGGCCATATTGAATAGATGGGAAAGCAAGAAGGCCAGATGCAGGCGAATGGTATTGGGGAATTTGCCTTCGGCTTCCATTGTTGCCCTCTTTTCTGACACTCAATCTGGGTACAGTTTAGGCATTATTTGAGCAAAAATCGCTAAGTAAATGTTTTATTGGTGCCGTTGAGGGGAATCGAACCTCTGACCTACTGATTACGAATCAGTTGCTCTACCGACTGAGCTACAACGGCGTGGGCGCGATTGTACCTGTCATGGGGCAGCGCGACAAGAATCCACCCCATGCCCGCCCCATCGTGAAAATCACTCCGGTTCGTCAGTAATCAATTCCCGGCGATGTACGTAAAAACCTTTCAAATAGCTGCTTTCGGGCACAGCGGGGTGGATGGGGTGATCCATGTCCTGGGTCCCTTCGCCGATGATGGCGTAATCGCCTCTTTGCGCGCCAAAGGCAATCTGGCCGAGCAGCGTCTCGCGGTTGAGATGATGGGAGCAGGAGGCCGTGAACAGAATACCGCCCGGCGCGAGCAGGCGCATGGCCAGATCATTGAAGCGCCGGTAGGCAATGCTGCCTTCCTTGAAATCCTTTTTGGATTTGATCAATGCCGGGGGGTCGAGGACGATGAGATCAAACTGCTCTCCACGGTCCCGAAGTCGGGCCAAAGTTTCCATGGCATCATCGTGCATAATGCGAATAGGAGCTACGGCATTGCGTCGGGCATTTTCTTCCAGTAAGGCCAGAGCGGGTGCCGAGCTGTCTACTGCGGTGACTTCAAGCGCCCCGGCCTTGGCCAAGGGAATGCTGAAAGCGCCGAGATAGGCAAAGCAATCCAGCACGCGCCTACCGGGGGCGTAGCTCAGCAGGCGTCGACGATTGGCGCGATGGTCGTAAAACCATCCGGTTTTTTGACCGCCGCGCGGGTCCATCTCAAATAAGCAATCATTCTCCCAAATCTGCAGACGCTCCGGAACCTGTCCGAACAGAACTTCTACCCGATCTTCCAAACCTTCCAGTCGCCGCGCTGCGCCGCCCGCTTTCAATAATATACCCGTCGGGTGTAAAAGTGCTTGCAGGGCGTTGACAATCAGGGCGATGTCCCGATCCATACCCAGGCTGCCGGGCTGTATGACCAAGGTATCTTCATAGCGATCAATAATCAGGCCGGGCAGGCCATCTCCCTCGCCATGCACCAATCGGTAAAAAGGCGCGGAAAACAATTTTTCACGCATGCGCAACGCCTGTTGCAGCCGCTCCTGATAAAATGCTTCATTGATCAGTAGGTGGGGATCACGGCTGAGAAGGCGCCCGCAAAGGAGTGTGTGCGGATTGATATGCGCCAGGCCGATGGCTTTTCCTTGGGCATCTTCTATTCTGCAGACACTGCCGGGCATAATTCCATGCAGAGGCGTTTTGGCGACGTCGACTTCGTTGCTGTAAATCCAGAGGTGACCGGCACGCAAACGGCGGTCTTCCTTGGGGCGCAGGCGCAGAACAGGGTAATGGTGGATGGCAGACATGATCAAAACCTATAGGAAAAGGAAAGTTGCCCCGGCATTTCGGGGGCGGGTAAGGTCCTGCATTTTACAGATATTTCGTTGATCCGTATATTGAGCGCGCCGTGTATTTTATCCGGTGCTGTCCGAAACCCGCCACTCAGGAGATTCTCTGTGCCTATAGTCGATAATATTCGTGCCATCCGTTGGGAAGACCATCAGCTTTACCTGCTGGATCAGCGCTTGTTACCACAACAGGAAATCTGGTTGCAGCTGGGTGACTATCGCGAGGTGGCGGTGGCCATTACGCAAATGGTAGTGCGCGGGGCGCCGGCGATTGGCGTGACTGCGGCTTATGCCATGGCATTGGCGGCACAGGAAATGCGGCAATTTTCTGATTGGCAGCAGCGTTTGGCAGGAGCAGCAGCGGAAATCAAGGCGGCGCGGCCCACCGCCGTCAATTTAGCCTGGGCAACAGATCGTCAATTAACGCTGGCGCAAGGCGAAAGAGCTGCTGACCGGGCTGCGGCATTATTGCTGCAGGCCGCCCATGACTTGCTGGAACAGGACATCGCCGACAATCAACAGATGGGTCGCCATGGCGCCGCCTTGTTGCCCGAGCAGGGCGGCATCCTCACGCACTGCAATACCGGGAGTTTGGCCACGGGGGGCTATGGTACGGCGCTGGGCGTCATCCGGGCGGGCATTTCTGCCGGAAAACAACTGCAGGTGTATGCCGACGAAACCCGGCCCTGGTTGCAGGGTGCGCGCCTGACCGCCTGGGAACTCCAGAAGGACGGCATTCCCTTTCACCTGAATGCGGATAGTGCAGCGGCCTATCTCATGCAGCAGGGGCTGATTCAGGCGGTGATCGTAGGCGCTGACCGGATTGCCGCCAATGGTGATGCAGCCAATAAAATCGGAACTTATAGTCTCGCAGTATTGGCGCAATATCATCAGATTCCCTTTTATGTGGCAGCGCCCTTAAGTACGGTAGATTTCGCCATGCCTGCCGGAGAAGGAATCATTATTGAAGAGCGTCCGGACAGCGAAGTCCGGCAGTGTGCGGGTCATGATGTGGCTCCTGCGGGTGTTAAAGTGCGGAATCCGGCTTTTGATGTCACGCCCGCCGCCCTCATTACGGCGATTATTACTGAAAAAGGGGTGGCCCGGCCCGACTACCTGCACAGTCTTGCCAATCTGCGTGGCTGAAACATGCAGAAAGCGTCCTGTTGTGGCATAATACAGCGTTAAAATAATCAAGGATATCCGGTCTCCAGATGATAGAGTTCGCCAAAGAAACCATTCCCGTCAGTCTCGAAAAGGAAATGCGCCAGTCTTACCTCGACTACGCCATGAGCGTAATCGTCGGGCGGGCGCTTCCTGATGCCCGTGATGGCCTGAAACCGGTACATCGTCGGGTGCTTTTTGCCATGCACGAGATGAATAACGACTGGAACAAGCCCTACAAGAAATCTGCCCGCGTGGTGGGTGATGTCATTGGTAAATATCATCCGCATGGAGATACTGCCGTATATGACACCATGGTGCGGATGGCCCAGGATTTTTCCATGCGCTATCCCCTCATTGACGGGCAGGGTAACTTTGGTTCGGTGGATGGTGACAGTCCGGCGGCCATGCGTTATACCGAAGTACGCATGTCGCGTATTGCCCATGAAATGCTCGCCGATCTGGAAAAGGAAACGGTGGATTTTGGCCCCAACTACGACGAGAAAGAATGGGAACCGCTGGTCATGCCAGCACGGATTCCAAACCTGCTCATCAACGGTTCGGCCGGTATTGCGGTGGGCATGGCCACCAATATTCCTCCCCACAACCTGACCGAAATCATCAATGCCTGTCTGGCATTGGTGGATGATCCGCAGATAGGTGATGAAGATTTGTTCGATCTGGTGCCTGCACCAGATTTCCCGACTGCCGGCTACATTCTTGGACGGGCCGGGAGTATCGAAGCATACCGCAGTGGTCGGGGCCGCGTGGTCATGCGTGCTCGTACCGAATTTGAAACTGACAAAAAAACCAATCGGCAGAGCATTATTGTTGCGGAATTGCCCTATCAGGTGAATAAGGCCCGTCTGATTGAACGCATTGCCGAAATGGTCAAGGAAAAGCGTCTGGAAGGCATCAGTGACCTGCGCGATGAGTCCGATAAGTCGGGCATGCGCATTGCCATCGAGTTGAAGCGCGATGCCAACGCCGATGTGGTGCTCAATAATCTGTTTCAGCATACGGCCATGCAAAGTGTTTTCAATATCAACATGGTGGCTTTGCTCGACGGTGCGCCCCGGACTTTGGGTTTACGTGAACTGCTCGATGCCTTCATTCAGCATCGTCGGGAAGTAGTAACCCGCCGCACCATTTTTGAACTGAAAAAAGCGCGTGATCGTGCCCATATTCTGGAAGGTCTGGCGGTGGCTCTGGTCAACCTCGATCCGCTCATCAGTCTGATTCGTGCAGCGGCCAATCCAGCGGAAGCCAAGGCCAGAATGCTGGAGCGGGTCTGGGAACCGGGGATGGTGGCTTCCCTGCTTGCCGAGCGTGGTGAACCCTCTGACGGGATGCAGGCTGATGGTTATCACCTTTCCGAAACCCAGGCACAGGCAATTCTCGACTTGCGTCTGCATCGGCTGACCGGTCTGGAGCAGGATAAAATCCGTGATGAGTATCTGGGCTTGCTGGATCGCATCAAGGAATTACTGGAGATTCTCGGGTCTCATGTGCGCTTGATGGAAGTCATTCGCGAAGAGCTGGTCGCCATTCTTGATCAGTACGGTGATGTCCGACGTAGTGAAATTGTGGCCGATACCGGCGATATTTCCAATGAAGATCTTATTGCCGAAGAAGAAATGGTGGTGACCTTCACCCATGCCGGTTACATCAAAGCCCAACCGGTCACCGTATTTAATGCCCAGCGTCGCGGTGGTAAAGGGAAAATGGCGACGACCACCAAGGAAGAAGACTTCGTGGAGCGGATGTTCTGCGCTTCTACCCATGCCTACTGCCTGTTTTTCAGTAACCTCGGCAAGGTGTTCTGGCAAAAAATTTATCAGTTACCCCAGGCGGGTCGCGGCGCCAAGGGCAAGCCGATTGTGAATCTGCTGTCGCTGGCTCCCACCGAACATATTACTGCGGTGTTGGCGGTGCGCGATTTTACGGAAGGACAATTTGTGTGCATGGTGACTGCCCATGGGGTCGTCAAAAAAACCCCGGTCATGGATTATTCCCGACCGCGCAGTCAGGGTATTAATGCCATCAATCTTGATGATGGCGATCGTCTGGTAAGCGTCTGCCTCTCCGATGGGCAACGCGAAGTCATGCTCTTTACCCGTCACGGCATGGCGGTCCGTTTCCCGGAAGAAAAAGTCCGGGCCATGGGGCGTAATACCCGGGGTGTACGGGGCATCAGTCTGGCAGAAAACGATCGGGTAATTTCTGCGGAACTGGTCGATGCAAATCAGATTGTACTGACAGCAACAGCCAATGGTTATGGCAAGCTCACGACGGTCGAGGAATATCGGCGGACCAATCGCGGCGGTAAGGGCGTCATTGCCATCCAGACGAATGATCGCAACGGGAATGTGGTTGGCGCTCTGGCCGTGACGGAACGGGACGAGTTGATGTTGGTCTCCGACCACGGCACCCTGATTCGCATTGCGGTGGACAGCATCCGGCGCACCGGTCGAAATGCCCAGGGGGTGCGTCTGATTAATCTGGGCGAGGGCGAGCAGCTTGCCGGTTTGGCGCTTATTGCAGAAACAGATGAAGAGGAGGGGGAGCAGTCCGAACTGCCCCAGGAATAAATCATGAATCAGCCGGTATATAATTTTGGTGCGGGTCCTGCCATGTTGCCGCCTGCAGTGCTGGAGCAAGTGCAGGCGGAACTGCTGGATTGGCATGGTCGTGGTATTTCCGTCATGGAAATGAGCCATCGTGGTGCAGACTACATGCAGATTATTGCGGAAGCCGAGCAGGATCTCCGTGATCTCATGAACATCCCGGAAAATTACAAGGTCCTGTTTCTGCAAGGCGGCGCCACCCTCCAGTTTGCCATGGTTCCGCTCAATTTGTTACGTGGGCATCACAAGGCCAGCTATGTGCAGACCGGCATCTGGTCAGAAAAAGCCTTGAATGAGGCGCGGCGTTTTGCTGAGGTGGAAGTTTCTGCGAGTAATGCCGATCGTCAGGCCCGTCTGGTACCGCCCCAGTCCGAATGGCAGGTCAGCAAAGACACTGCTTATGTGCATATTGCCGGCAATGAAACCATTGGTGGTGTGGAATTCGATTTTGTGCCGGAGCTGGGAGAGATTCCGCTGGTCAGCGATGCTTCTTCCCATATTTTATCGCGCCCCGTGGATGTCAGCCGGTTCGGGCTGATTTATGCGGGTGCCCAGAAAAATATTGGTCCGGCTGGCTTGACCCTGGTCATTGTGCGTGAAGACTTGCTGGGACAGGCCCCGGCCAATACGCCCACCATGCTGGATTATGCCGTGCAGGCCAAAGAAGATTCCATGCACAATACCCCACCTACCTTTGCCATTTATGTGGCCGGTCTGGTGTTCAAGTGGTTAAAAAAGACCGGTGGCCTGCAGGCTATGGCCGAACGCAATGCGCGCAAGGCGGAATTGCTTTATCAGGCCATAGACGGATCAGCGGGTTTTTATGCCAATCCGATTGAACCGCGTAACCGGTCATGGATGAATGTGCCCTTTACCCTGAAAAATGCCAATCTGGACAAGGCATTCCTGCAGGAAGCCGAGCTTCAGCACCTGCTGCAGCTCAAAGGTCATCGTCTGCTGGGTGGGATGCGCGCTTCCATTTATAACGCCATGCCCGAGGCCGGTGTGCAGGCGTTAGTGGATTTCATGCGGGACTTTGCCCGCAAGCACAGCTAGGAGCGTTGCTTTTGAAAACATCCCCGCGCAGCCTGGTGGAATTGCGTGCCGCCATTGATCACGTCGATGGCAAAATTCTGGCGTTGCTGAGCGAGCGGGGCCAACTGGCCCACGCCGTGGGTGAACTCAAGCGCGCTGAGGGCGAAAGCCGTTTTTATCATCCTGATCGTGAGGCAGAAATCCTGCGACGGATTATGCAGGAAAATCCCGGACCTTTTACAGATGCCCAGGTGGCCAGCATTTATCGGGAGATTATTTCGGCAGGACTGGCTCAGGAAGAAACCCTGCAAGTCGCTTATCTGGGGCCGGCAGGGACATTCTCGCAGATGGCCGCACAAAAACATTTTGGCCGTTCGGCATCTTTTCAACCGACGGCCAGTATCCCTGAAATTTTTCGGATGGTGGATGGCGGGCAGGCACAGTTTGGCGTGGTTCCGGTGGAAAACAGCACCGAAGGTTCTGTCAACCTGACGCTGGATTTGTTACTGGATTATCCCCTGCAAATTTGCGGAGAGGTGCAGTTACGCATTGTGCATAATCTGGTGGCCAATATTCCTATGGAGCAAATCCGCAAGGTTTATGTGCATTACCAGACCCGCGCCCAGTGTCGACAATGGCTGGCTGCGCATCTGCCCCATGTCGAGTTGGTGGATGTCCCCAGTAATGGAGTAGCCGCAGAACGGGCAGTCCAGGATCCGCAAGGCGCTGCCATTTCAACCACCGTGGCTGCCGAAACTTATGCCCTGAATGTTCTGCAGGCTGGCATTGAAGATAACCCGGAAAACACCACCCGTTTTCTGGTCATCGGAAAAATTTTTACGCGTCCCACCGGTCAGGATAAAACCAGCCTGGTAGTGGCGGGTATTAATCGGCCGGGGAGTCTCCACGCGCTCTTGTCACCCCTGGCTGATGCGCATATCAGCCTGACCCGCATAGAATCCCGTCCCGCGCGTTCGGCGGTCTGGGAATATGTTTTTTACCTGGATTTGTTGGGGCATTGTCAGGATTCTGACTTGACCCCAGTACTGGATGCTCTGGCGGCACAGTCTTCTTTTTATCGTTGTCTGGGAAGTTATCCCAAGGCGGTTTTTTAATGACACTGAATTTTCTGGAGTACGCAGCTCCGGGGGTGGCGGATTTACGTCCTTATCAACCCGGCAAGCCCCTGGCTGAACTGGAACGTGAATTGGGTATTCGCGACGCCATCAAACTGGCTTCCAATGAAAATCCCCTGGGTCCCAGTCCTTTGGCGCTGGCGGCAATACGTGACGCATTGCCCGATCTGGCCCTGTATCCAGAAGGTGGCGCTCCGGAACTGCGGGCGCGTCTTGCGCAAATGCATGACCTGGACCCCCGGCAATTTATTTTTGGAAATGGTTCGGATCAGGTTATTGAAATGGCGGTCCGTGCCTTTGCCGGGCCAGGGACGGAAGTGATTGTGTCGCAATATGCTTTTGCCGCTTATGCTATCGCTGCACAGGCCAGTGGTGCGACGGTACGAACCGCGCCTGCCCGCAATTACGGACATGATCTGGATGCCATGACGGCCTTGCTCAGTGAGCGGACGCGACTGGTATTTATCGCCAATCCCAATAATCCAACCGGCACGCAATTGTCCGGCGCGGCCCTGGAAACCTTTATTGACAGTGTCCCGGCGCATGCCCTAGTGGTTCTCGACGAGGCCTATCTGGAACTGATGGACGACGAAAATTATCCGGATGGTCGCCAATGGCTGGAACGTTTCAGCAATTTGCTGGTAACCCGGACTTTTTCCAAGGCTTATGGCTTGGCCGGACTGCGCTGTGGTTATGGAATGGGGCATCCAGACCTGATTGCCGTGCTGGAACGCGTCCGTCAGCCCTTCAATATCAACAGCCTGGCGCAGGTGGCTGCGCATGCCGCCTTGCTTGATACCCGGCATCTGGAGGCAACGCGCGTCAACAATCGCCAGGAAAGACAGGTTCTGGCGGAGGGGTTGGATAAATTTGGATTGACAATTCTGCCCCCTGCAGGCAATTTTACCGCCTTCGCCGTACCGGGAGGAGGGCAGCGCGTGTATTCGGCGTTGTTACAGCGTGGTGTGATCGTGCGCCCCCTCAGCCCCTACGGCATGCCGGATCATCTGCGGGTGAGTGTGGGCCTGCCGGTGGAAAATCAACGTTTTTTGAAAATGCTGGGCGAGGTCCTGTAATCCCATGATCGTCATCGTCAAACCACAAGCAAGCGCAGAGCAGATGGAACAGCTGCTGGAGCGGATTCGCCAATTCGGCCTGCAGCCTATGGTCAGTACTGGCTCGGAACGGACCGTGGTAGGTCTGCTGGGCGACGAACGCTTGTTGCCGGAAGGCGCCCTGGAATCCTTACCCGCAGTGGAACAGGTTATGCCCATTCTCAAGCCCTATAAGTTGGTCAGTCGTGAATTCAAGTCCACCGATACCATCGTTGAGGTGCGGGGAATTCCCTTTGGTGGTAAACAAATCCAGATTATTGCCGGCCCCTGTTCCGTAGAAACGCCGGAGCAGATGCGCAGTGCTGCAGAGGCAGTGAAAGCCGCTGGATGCCGTCTGATGCGCGGTGGTGCTTTCAAGCCGCGCACCAGTCCTTATACCTTTCAGGGTGTTGGTGATGAGGGCCTGGACTATTTCCGGACGGCTGCTGATGCAGTGGGTCTGCCCATTGTTACCGAATTGATGGATGTCCGGAAAATCGACCTTTTCCTGGAAAAAGGGGTGGATATCATTCAGATTGGTACCCGCAACATGCAGAATTTTGATCTGCTCAAAGAAGTGGGACGTCTCGATGTGCCGGTCATTCTCAAACGGGGTCACAGCGCCACGGTCAAGGAATGGTTGATGGCAGCGGAATATATTGCCGCCCATGGTAATCACAAAATCATTTTTGCCGAGCGGGGCATCCGTACTTTCGAAACTTCCTACCGGAATGTGCTGGATGTCACGGCTATTCCGGTACTCAAGAAGGAAACCCACCTGCCAGTGATCGTCGATCCCAGCCACGCCGGTGGTAAGTCCTGGCTGGTTCCGGCACTTTCAAAAGCCGCCATTGCCGCTGGAGCTGATGGCTTGCTGGTGGAATCCCATCCCTGTCCGGAAGAAGCCTGGTGTGATGCCGATCAGGCGCTTAGTCCCCAGCAGTTGATGACCTTGATGGATGATTTGCATAAAGTCGCAGCGGCCATAGGGCGCGAACTGTAAGATGCCGGAGATTCCCTTTCAGCGGGTGGCCATAGTGGGCCTCGGGCTGATGGGGGGCAGTGTTGCCAAGACCTTGCGCGCTGTTGGGTATGAGGGTCCTATTCATGCCGTGTTGCCCAGTGCCGCTGCCGTAGCCGCTCTGCAGTCCAGTGCAGAACCTTGGCGAATTGAACTGGGTCATCAGTTGCCGGAGGTATTGGTGGATGCCGATCTGATCCTGCTGGCCACTCCGCCCAAAGTCTTACTGTCCCAGCTGCCAGAGGTTGCGCGCTGGGCAGGCCCTGCTGCGGTAATAACCGATCTGGCCAGTACCAAAAATACTATTGCCTGCCGGGCTACGGAAATTTTCGGGGCGCGCTTTGTACCGGGTCATCCGGTGGTCGGCAGTGAAATGACTGGCTTTCCGGCGGCGCGTGAGGACCTGTATCGTGCTGCACAAGTAGTTCTTACGCCGCTGGCAGACCGGACGGATGAGCTGGCGCTGGACAAAGTCCGGCAGTTCTGGATGGCCTTGGGTGCCGAGGTGCAGGAAATGTCGCCCCAGGCTCACGATGCAGCGCTGGCAGCTACCAGTCACCTGCCGCATTTGTTGGCATATATCTATTTGGCCGGACTGGCGCCGCAGTTTCCCGGTCTGGAAAATCTGGCGGGTGGCGGTTTGCGAGATTTTTCGCGCATTGTCGATTCAAACCCCGCACTTTGGGCCGAAATTCTGCAGGAAAACCAGCAGGCAGTACGTCAGCAACTGCAACAACTCCAACAGAACTTAAGTCTGGCTGAACAACTTCTGATGGACGAAGCAACGCCCGATCTGCAGTCCTGGCTGGCGCGTGGCAAAACGGTTCGCCAACAATTTCATTTTCCACCGGTGCTTTCTGAATGATTACCCGCTACCTCGTCAAACCTGGCAATGCGCTCAAAGGCCGCTTCCCTGTTCCGGGAGATAAGTCCATTTCCCATCGCTCCGTCATTCTCGGTGCCCTTGCCGAAAACGTGACCGAAGTAGAAGGGCTCCTGGAGGGCGAAGACGTACTGGCAACCATTGCGGCATTTCGGGCCATGGGGGTCCAGATGGAAGGACCGGTAAATGGCTACCTGCGCATTCATGGAGTGGGTCTGCATGGCCTGAAGGCGCCGCAAGCGCCCCTGGATTGTGGTAACTCCGGCACGGCCATGCGTCTCCTGACCGGAGTGTTGGCCGGGCAGACTTTTGCCAGCACCCTGGTGGGTGATTCGAGTTTGCAGAAGCGTCCCATGGGCCGGGTCTTGAAACCACTTACGGCCATGGGCGCCGATATTCAGTCACAAGACGGTAAAGCACCCCTGCTTATTCACGGCAAGCCCTTGCAGGGATTGCATTATGAGATGCCGGTTGCCAGTGCCCAGGTGAAATCCGCAGTGTTGTTGGCAGGATTGTATGCCCGGGGCGAAACCTGTGTCACCGAACCGGCACCTACCCGGGATCATAGTGAACGAATGTTGAAAGGTTTCGGTTATGCGTTATCCCGACAGGGAAATCATGCCTGCCTGGAAGGTGGTGGTCAGCTCACAGGGCAACGCATCCAGGTACCCGGCGATATTTCTTCGGCAGCTTTTTTTCTGTTGGGTGCCAGTATCACCCCGGGTTCGGACCTGCTGCTTGAAGGGGTAGGCATTAATCCCACCCGCACCGGAATCATTGAAATACTCACCCGGATGGGCGCGCGGATAGATTTGACGGCCCTGCGCGAAATTGGTGGTGAGCCGGTGGCGGATATCCGGGTACGTTATGCCCCACTGCAAGGCATTGAGGTTCCTCCCCATTTGGTGCCTTTGGCCATTGATGAATTTCCGGCCCTGTTTATTGCCGCCGCCTGTGCGAAAACGCCTACTACCATTTCGGGGGCTGAAGAATTGCGGGTGAAGGAAAGTGACCGTATTGCCGTGATGGCGGCCGGTTTGCGCGCTCTGGGTGTTGCAGTGGAAGAGCAGCCTGACGGGGCGGTGATTACGCCTTCCACCCTCTGTGGTGGGCAGGTCGATAGTCATGGCGATCATCGCATTGCCATGGCTTTTGCCATGGCCGGGCAGGTAGCCTCCGGAGATGTTGAAATATTGGATTGTGCCAACGTCGCCACCTCTTTTCCCGGTTTCCCGGTGCTGGCGCGTCAGGCAGGGTTGCGCCTGGAGGTCCTCAACGCATGAGCCGGATTCCTGTGGTGACGCTGGATGGTCCGGGTGGTGTCGGCAAGGGAACGCTGGGACGCATGCTGGCGCATGATCTCGGCTGGTACTTGCTGGATAGCGGGGCTATTTATCGTGCCCTGGCGCTGGCGGCAGATCGATCAGGAATCGCAAAAGATGATGAAGCCGACCTGGTTCGGCTGGCGCTGGAATTGCCCTTGCGCTTCCGGGGGGATGGCAACCAGACCCTGGTGCTGTTGCACGATGAACCGGTGGACGAGGCTATTCGTACTCCACGGATCAGCGCACTGACTTCGCAAATTGCCGTCATCCCGGCGCTGCGTACGGCTTTGTTGCAGCGGCAAAGAGACTTTGCCCAGGCTCCGGGTCTGGTGGCCGATGGTCGGGATATGGGTACGGTGGTTTTCCCGGAAGCGGTCTTGAAAGTTTTTTTGACCGCCAGTGCCGAAGAACGTGGTAAACGACGCCTCAATCAGTTGATGGAACAGGGGATTAGTGCTAATCTCGCGAGCGTTGTGGCGGAAATTGCAGAACGGGATGCCCGGGATCAACAACGCAGTGTCGCGCCGCTCCGGCCCGCTGCGGATGCCCGAATTTTGGATACCAGTGCGCAAACAGTCGTCGAAACCTATACGGTCTTGCAGGCGTGGGTAAAAACCGCGTTGCAGGAGAATTGAAACCGCCATTGATTTGGCATTGAGCTGTAATCAAAAGGGACACCCACGGTGCTCCCGGTACATGAGGCCTATTGAAATTTATGACCACCCCTAACGCTGAAATGCTTGTTGAACCCAGTTTTGCCGAGATGTTTGAAGAAAGCCAGAGTACCCAGGGTCTGAAGCCTGGTGAGTTGCTCACCGGCATTGTCACCCGCGTGGATAATGATTTTGTCATCGTCGATGTCGGCCTTAAATCCGAAGGACCCATTCCTGCCGAGCAGTTTCGCAATGCCGAAGGTGAAATCGAAGTCAAGGTCGGTGACTCGGTGGAAGTCTGTCTGGAACTGGTCGAAGATGGTATGGGTGAAACCCGTCTTTCGCGTGAAAAAGCCCGGCGTGCCAAGACCTGGGTCGATCTCGAAAAATCCTTCAATGACAATGAAGTGGTACATGGCTTCCTGACCGGTAAGGTCAAGGGCGGTTTCACCGTCAGCATTGATGGTGTCCGCGCCTTCCTGCCAGGTTCACTGGTGGATGTCCGTCCGGTGCGTGATGTGGCTTATCTCGAAGGCAAAGATCTCGAGATGAAAATCATCAAGTTGGATCGCAAGCGTAACAACGTGGTGGTGTCGCGCCGCGCCGTGGTTGAGCAGGAACAAAGCGCTGAACGTGGGGTGTTGCTGGAAAGCATCCAGGAAGGTGCCATCCTCGACGGTGTGGTGAAGAATCTCACCGATTACGGCGCATTTATTGATCTGGGTGGAATTGATGGTCTGCTGCATATCACGGATATGGGTTGGCGTCGCGTCAAGCATCCCAGCGAAGTGGTTACCGTTGGCGGCGAAGTGCGTGTCCTGGTCCTCAAGTTCGACCGCGAAAGAGGTCGTATTTCACTGGGCATGAAGCAGTTGGGTGAAGATCCGTGGCGTGATATTGCCCGTCGTTATCCTGAATCTACCCGCATTTTCGGTAAGGTCACCAATGTCACCGATTATGGTGCCTTCGTTGAAATCGAAGAAGGCGTGGAAGGTCTGGTGCACGTTTCCGAAATCGACTGGACCAACAAGAACATTAATCCGGCCAAGGCCCTGCATGTCAGTCAGGAAGTAGAGGTGATGATTCTTGATATTGACGAAGAGCGCCGCCGTATTTCTCTGGGTATCAAACAGTGTCTGCCTAATCCATGGGATGATTTTGCCCAGAACTTCCAGAAAGGCGATCGGGTCTCCGGCCAGATCAAGAGCATCACCGACTTTGGCGTATTTGTGGGTCTGGATGGTGGAATTGACGGCCTGATTCATCTCTCCGACCTTGCCTGGGATCGTACCGGTGAAGAAGCCGTGCGTGACTTCAAGAAAGGCGATACGCTGGAAGCAGTGGTGCTCAGCATTGACCCGGAACGTGAACGTATCAGCCTTGGCATCAAGCAGATGGAAACGGATCCTTTCATTCAGTTTGTCGTCGCCAATGAAAAGGGCGCGCTGGTAGAAGGTGAAGTCATTTCCGTAGACGGTCGTGGCGCAGAAATTCGCGTGGGTGAAGGGGTTGAAGGCCACCTGCCGCAGCGTGAGTTGAGCAAGGGCCAGACCCTGGCTGCGGGTGACAAGATTGAGGTGGCCATTGCCGCCGTAGATCGTAAAAACCGCACCTTGACCCTGAGTACCAAGGCGCGCGATGTGGCCGTAGCCCCAAGTGCTGAAGAACAGGCTGCTGCTACCCAGCAGTATGCCCGCAGCGCGGCAACAGGCACCACCAGTCTGGGTGACCTGATTAAAGAGCAGCTCAAGCGTAAGCAGGAAGAAGAGGGTTAATTGCAAGACGGCTCCCGTGATGCCCTTATTGAGTATCCGGGGAGCCCCTTTTTTTAGCGTCAGGCCGAAATTCTTGCCGTCTGACGTTTTTACAAGTTTTCCAATCAGTGCTTATTTGAAGAAGCTAAAAATCATGACTAAATCTGAATTGATCAAAAACATCAGCGCCCAATACCCGCAGCTCAGTGTGCGTGATATTGAAATGGCCACCCGCCATATGCTGGATTACCTCAGTGATGCACTTGCTGAAGGTGAGCGCATTGAAATTCGTGGCTTTGGCAGTTTTTCCATGCATGTGCGCCCGGCTAAACAGGGGCGTAACCCCAAGACCGGCGAATCGGTCATGGTGCCGGAAAAGCGGGTTCCGCACTTCAAACCGGGTAAGGAACTGCGCGAGCAGGTCGATTATCCAGAGAATACATCCGGCAAAGCCTGATTGACCATTCTGGGCGTGGATTCTGCGGTTGTCCTCGTCCTGGGGATAGTATCAGGCTTTGCTGCCCTGCTGGGCTTCTGGATGGGGCGTACCCAAAAAGCCCCCGCTGGCAAAGCCATCCCTCAGGTGTATATTCAGGGTCTGAATTACCTTCTGAGTGAACGTCAGGACGAAGCGGTAGAGGTTTTTCTCGAAGCCTTGCGCCAGCACCCGGAGAGTGTCGATATTCTCCTGGCCCTGGGCCGTCAGTTTCGCCGACGTGGCGAGTTGGAAAGGGCATTGCGGGTGCATCAGTACTTATTGGAACAGCCGGCCCTGGCTGAGGGGCTAAGGCAAAGTGTGCTGTTTGAAATTGCCCGCGATTATTTGAAAGCCGGAATTCTGGATCGGGCAGAAAGCATTCTCAAGGAATTGCTTGAAAGTCAGCCCGCGCATACCGAAGGGCTTGCCACGCTGGCAGAACTCTATGAACTGGGTAGTGAGTGGGCTTCCTCTATCGCCATTCGCAAGCGTTTGCTCCAATCAGGAATGTCCGAACAGCAAACGGTAATTGCCTTGTTGTACGGTGAGCTGGCTGAAGAATCGCTGCGCAGTGAGGATCACTCTCAGGCACAAAAGTATCTGAATGCTGCGCGCCGGGAGATTCCCGACAATCCGCGTGCCCTGATGATTGCCGGGCGTCTGGCCTTTGACAAAAAAGATTGGCAGGGTGCCCTCAAATACTGGGATAAATTGCTGACACTACCCACTGATTCGGCGATTTTACTGGTGCTGGAGCCCTTTCTGCAGGTTTTGCGGCACTTGGGGGGGCAGCAGCAGGATCATCTGCAGCGTTTGCAGGCTCACTGTCGTTCGCCGCTGGCCATAAAACGCCTGGCAGAAGCTTTGCAGAAAATAGAGGGACAGGCATCTGCCAGCAGTTTTTTGCGCAATATTCTGATCAAAAAACCTGATCTTAGGGTATTTCAGCTGTTGTTAAGCATGGACCCGAAAGCCCCGGAAGCGGAGCTGATCGAAAAAATGGCTCTGGCCGTGCGTCAGTGGCAATTGGAACCTGAACTGTTTCATTGTCAGTCTTGTGGTTATCAAAGTACGCAGTATTACTGGCGCTGCCCCAGTTGTCGCCAGTGGGGTGTCTTTTCAGGGGAGGAAAAGCTGTGAAATCACCACTTATTGTCGCACTGGATTACGCAGATATGGCAGCAGCACTGGCCATGGCTGAACTTTTGGATCCCCGACAATGCCGGGTCAAAGTGGGCAAGGAACTCTTTACGGCATCCGGACCCAAAGTGGTTGAACAACTTCAGAGCCGGGGTTTTGAGGTCTTTCTGGATCTCAAATTTCATGACATCCCGCAGACGGTCGCCAAAGCCTGTCAGGTTGCCGCCCGCTTGGGAGTGTGGATGCTCAATGTGCATGCAAGTGGGGGTAAGGCGATGCTGGAGGCCGCACGGGAGGCTGTTGATGGTGTGACGGTTTCCGGGCATCAGCCGCTGCTGATTGCGGTGACGGTATTAACCAGTCTGGATGCCGATGCCCTGACGCAGCTGGGTGTGCATGACCCCGTTGAGCTACAGGTAGAAAGGTTAGCCGCGCTCAGTGCAGAGGCTGGTCTGGATGGACTGGTCTGTTCTGCGCAGGAGACTTCCCGGCTCAAACAATTGCATCCGGAGTTTTGTCTGGTGACCCCGGGTATCCGGCCCGCCCAGCATGGCGCCGATGACCAGAAGCGGACCATGACGCCTGGAGCGGCTCTGGCGTCAGGTTCAGACTATCTGGTTGTCGGTCGTCCCATCACTGCGGCACCCAATCCGGCAGAAGCCTTGTCTGCCATGTTGGCTGCTTGTATAAGCTAAGATGTTTCCATTTTATGAAATCAGACTAATATGCCCTGAATGGGGATGGCTATTGATGGAGAAAAAGGCCCAGTGACAGCAGATGAAGTAGTGGATCTATACAAAAACGATGGTGCCTTGCTGCAAGGTCATTTTTTACTGTCTTCCGGATTGCATAGCGATACCTACTTGCAGTCAGCAAGGGTGTTGCAGCATCCAGAACATGCCGCTCGCCTCTGTGCCGCGATGGTTGCCGGTATTCCAGAAGCAGTCAGGAAGCAGATCCGTTGTGTCGTGGGACCAGCCATGGGTGCCGTATTGGTTTCCTATGAATGTGCCAGAGCGCTGGGGGTACGCAGTCTTTTTACCGAACGTGAAAATGGCCAGATGGTCCTGCGCCGGGGCTTTGCTTTATCTCCAGGTGAAGGGGTATTGGTCGTTGAAGATATTACCACGACAGGTGGATCGACCCGTGAATGCATTGCTGCGGTAGAAGCAGCAGGTGGCAAGGTACTGGTTAGTTCTGCAATTATTGATCGTAGCGCTGGCTTCCAGGATTTTGATGATATTCCGTTTTATCCACTCCTGCGTTTGCCGGTGCGGACCTGGTCCGCTGAAGATTGTCCGCTCTGCGCGGCGGGGGGTGTCCCGGTGAAACCGGGCAGTCGGGGGCTGCGCTGAACTTGAGGGGCGGCGGGCTTGTGTTTATGATGGGTGTTTAGGCTTAGACAAAATGAAAAACAAGGATCAGTTCATGCAAATTTCCACACCGGAGGCTGCGCCTCTGGAACGCCACATTCATGTGACCATTCCTGCCAGTGAGGTAGAAAGTGGTGTCACGCAACGTTTACGTAACAAGGCCCGCTCAGCGCGTTTTCCGGGATTCCGTCCGGGCAAGGCACCATTGGCTATTGTTGAACGCCATTATGGTTCAGATGCCCTCATGGAAACCTTTGACCAGCTGATTAATGAGCGCTATTCCCAGGCCGTACGTGAACAATCCCTGCGTCCCGTAGGGCGTCCCGAAGTGCAGGTTGAAAAAGGCGGGCGCGGAGAAGACTTTGTGTTCACGGCGGTTGTTGAGGTCTATCCTGAATTCGAACCCCAAATTCCCACTGCCACGGTGATTCGCAAAAGTGCCGTTGTTACGGAAAGTGATGTAGATGCCACTATTGACATTATGCGCCAGCAGCGCCGTTTTTATGTTAAAACCGAGCGTGCGGCACAAAATGAAGACCGGGTTACGGTAGATTTCCAGGGACTTATGGATGGCGAACCCATGCCCGGCGGCGATGTGGTGGATTATCAGGTAGTCCTGGGCGCTGGGCGGCTGCTCCCTGACATTGAACAGGGCCTCATCGGGCTTTCTGCCGGTGAAGAAAAAAACGTTTCTGTACAGTTTCCTGCGGATTATCATGTGGCCGAACTGGCGGGCAAAAATGCCGAATTTCATCTCCAGGTCAAGGAAGTGGCTGAAGCACAGTTGCCCGAATTAAACACTGAATTTGCTCTGGCGCTGGGTATCGAAGACGGCGATGTTGCTGTCTTGCGTCAGGAGGTCAAGGAGAATCTGGAACGCGAAGCCCAAAGGCTGAGTCATGCCCAGGTGAAATCGCAACTGCTGGATCTGGTGGTCGAAAGTAATCAGCCAGACCTGCCCAAACAAATGCTGGCCCATGAACTGGAACAATTGCAGAAAGACCCCAATGCCAGTACTGCTGGAGACCTGGAAAATATCTCCAGGCGTCGGGTAGTGCTGGGTCTGGTCCTCAGTGAAGTGGTGCGTCGGGAAAAGCTGCAGGCCAGTTCTGCCGAGGTGACGCAAGTCATTCGCGACATGGCCGAGCAATATGAGGATCCCGACCAGTTTGTGGCCTGGTATCGCAGCAAACCGGAGCAGCTGGAACAGGCCGAGGCCATGGTGCTGGAGGATAAAGTGGTGGCATGGCTTCTGGAGCGTGTTAAAGTGACCGAAGAGTCGGTGAACTTTAATCAGTTGATTGGCCGTTCTCCGGCAACTCCAGCGGAGTAAATCGGGCATTCAGACGAATGTGGCAGCGTCCCTTAATCGAGGAGCAGCAATGATGTGGAAACAAGCAGGAGATCCAGTTACGTCCGCCCCCCAGGGTTTGGGATATGTTCCGATTGTGGTGGAACAAACGGGTCGTGGTGAGCGGTCTTATGACATATATTCCCGCCTGCTGAAAGAACGGGTTATTTTCATGGTGGGTCAGGTAGAAGACATGATGGCGAACCTGGTGGTAGCCCAACTGCTTTTCCTGGAAGCGGAAAATCCTGACAAGGATATTGCTTTGTACATCAATAGCCCGGGTGGTTCGGTGACGGCGGGTATGGCTATTTATGATACCATGCAGTTCATCCGTCCCAAGGTGAGCACGGTCTGTATTGGCCAGGCCGCCAGTATGGGTGCCGTACTGCTGGCCGCTGGTGCGGAAGGCAAACGCTACGCATTACCTAACGCCAGAATCATGTTGCATCAGCCTTCCGGTGGTTTCCAGGGGCAGGCGCATGATATCGAAATTCACACCAAAGAAATTCTGCGCATTCGTGAACGACTCAACGATATTCTGGTCCACCATACTGGACAGAGTCGTGAACGCATTGAGCAGGATCTCGACCGGGATTTTTTCATGTCGGCCGAAGAGGCCCAAACCTATCATCTCGTGGATGCCGTGATTACCCATCGCGGTGATGACGAGACCGCCTGAAACAGGCAGGAGAACAGCTATGGCTGGAAAGCATGAGGGAAGTGGCGAAAAGACCTTGTATTGTTCTTTTTGCGGAAAAAGTCAGCACGAAGTCCGGAAGCTGATTGCGGGTCCATCGGTGTTCATCTGCGATGAATGCATTGAACTGTGCAATGATATCGTCAAGGACGAGATCCTGGATGATCTGCACGGTGATCAGCCGGATAAACTGCCGAAACCCATGGAAATACGCAAGACGCTGGATGATTATGTCATTGGTCAGGACAGTGCCAAAAAAGTGCTTTCCGTGGCGGTCTATAATCATTACAAACGTCTGGAGCATGGCGGTAAGGACAATGAAGTAGAGCTCGACAAAAGTAATATTTTGTTGATTGGTCCGACCGGTTCCGGCAAAACCCTGTTGGCACAGACCTTGGCGCGCCTTTTGAATGTGCCCTTTGCCATGGCCGATGCCACGACCCTCACCGAAGCCGGTTATGTCGGTGAGGATGTGGAAAACATTATTCAAAAACTGCTGCAGAAATGTGATTATGACGTGGAGAAAGCCCAGACGGGAATTGTCTATATTGACGAAATCGACAAGATCACCCGCAAATCTGAAAACCCTTCCATTACCCGCGACGTATCGGGAGAAGGCGTGCAGCAGGCCTTGCTGAAACTGATTGAAGGCACTGTTGCCTCGGTTCCTCCTCAGGGAGGCCGCAAACATCCGCAGCAGGAATTTTTGCAGGTGGATACCCGTCACATTCTGTTTATTTGCGGGGGTGCGTTTGCGGGCCTTGAAAAATCCGTTTCTTCCCGTCTCGAAAAAGGCGGTATGGGCTTTAACGCGCCTCTCAAAAAACGGGACAAAGATGCCACTGCCGCCATGCTCATGCAGAATCTGGAACCGGAAGATCTGGTGCGCTATGGGTTGATTCCCGAGTTTGTCGGACGTTTGCCCATTCTGGCACTTTTGGAAGAGTTGGACGAAGAAGCGCTGATGTCCATCCTCACTGAACCCAAAAATGCCCTGATCAAGCAATATCAGAAAATGTTTTCCCTGGAGGGTGTTACCCTGGAGTTCCGTCCAGAGGCGCTCAAGGGGATTGCCAAAAAGGCCCTTGCGCGTAAAACCGGTGCTCGTGGCTTGCGCTCCATCCTTGAGCAGATTTTGCTGGACACCATGTACGAGCTGCCTTCCATGACCGGCGTCAAAAAAGTGGTGGTGGATGCTGCTGTGGTGGAAAGTGGCGGCAAGCCGCTTCTGGTTTATGACGATGCCATCAAGGTGGATATGTCTCATCCTGCCTGAAACAAAGCAGGGGCGCGTTGAAAACTCGACCATGCGCCCCAATCTGCTTTCCTAATGATGGTTATCATCGAATTTCTGGAGTGAACCGTGGCGCAAATAGATAAAAGTCTCCTGGTAGAAGAAGAATCCCTGATGGTGCCCGTACTTCCGTTACGGGACGTGGTGGTTTTTCCATATATGGTGATCCCGCTTTTTGTAGGTCGTGCGAAGTCCATACGCGCACTGGAAGAAGCCATGTCAGGAGAAAAACAAATCCTGTTGGTTTCTCAGAAAAATGCGGCTGATGATGACCCCCAGCCGGAAAATATTTATCGCATCGGGACCTTGGCCACCATTTTGCAGTTGCTGAAACTGCCTGATGGAACGGTAAAAGTCCTGGTGGAAGGTACGGACCGGGCCAAGATCGTCTCTTTTTTGCCGGCCGACGAATCACTCCGCGCCCAGGTTCAGGTGGTGGTCAGTGGTGCCGCCAATGATCGTGAACTGGAAGCGCTGATGCGTTCTGTCAGTGCGCAGTTTGAGTCCTATGTAAAGCTCAACAAAAAAATACCGCCAGAAATTTTGTCTACTCTGGCCAGTATGGATGATCCGGCGCGACTGGCGGATACGGTGGCTGCCCACCTCAGTCTCAAGCTGGAAGAAAAACAGGATATTCTCGAAAAAGCAGATACGCGTGTGCGGCTGGAACATCTGCTGGGCATGATGGAATCCGAAATTGATCTGCTGCAGGTAGAGAAGCGGATTCGTGGACGCGTCAAGCGGCAAATGGAAAAAAGCCAGCGCGAGTATTATCTGAATGAGCAGATGAAGGCCATCCAGAAGGAGCTCGGCGATCTTTCCGAAGAGGGCGGCAGTGAACTGGATGAGCTCGCCCGTAAAATTGAAAAAGCCGGAATGCCCAAAGATGTGCGGGCCAAGGCAGATGCCGAATTAAAGAAGCTGCGGATGATGAGCCCCATGTCTGCAGAAGCGACGGTGGTGCGTAATTACATCGACTGGCTGGTTGGTGTTCCGTGGCGTAAGCGTAGCAAAATTACTAAAGACCTTAAGCGCGCCAAGGCCATCCTGGATGCCGACCACTATGGTCTGGAAGATGTCAAGGAGCGGATACTGGAGTATCTCGCTGTGCAGGAACGTGTGGGTAACAGTCGTGGCCCCATTTTATGTCTGGTTGGCCCGCCCGGTGTTGGTAAAACCAGTCTGGGCCGCTCCATTGCGGAAGCGACCAATCGCAAATTTGTGCGGATGTCTCTGGGAGGAGTGCGTGATGAGGCAGAAATTCGCGGACACCGGCGGACTTATATCGGCGCATTACCAGGAAAAATTGTCCAGAGTCTGGCTAAGGTGGCAACTCGCAACCCGCTGATGTTACTGGATGAAGTCGACAAAATGGCGATGGATTTTCGGGGCGATCCGGCCTCTGCGCTGCTCGAAGTGCTCGATCCGGAGCAGAATGCCACTTTTAATGATCATTATCTGGAAGTGGACTTCAACTTGTCTGAGGTGATGTTTGTCACCACCGCCAACACCCTGAATATTCCGGCGCCGCTGATGGATCGTATGGAGGTCATCCGGATTTCCGGCTATACCGAAGATGAAAAAATCCACATTGCCACTAAATATCTGCTTCCTAAGCAAATCGAGAAAGCGGGTCTGAAAGACGGGGAAATGCAGGTTTCGCAAACCGTAATTCGGGACATCATCCGTTACTATACGCGCGAAGCGGGGGTGCGGAATCTTGAGCGGGAGCTGGCGCGCATTTGTCGTAAAGTCGTCAAAGAGCTATTGCTGGATAAGAAGCGCACCAAAATTCAGGTATCCGATCGTAATCTGGACAAATATCTGGGTGTTCGGCGTTTTGATTATGGCAAAGCGGAAATAGAAAATCGTATTGGCGAAGTCACCGGTTTGGCCTGGACGGAAGTCGGGGGTGAATTGCTGAGCATTGAGGCCGTGGTTGTACCGGGTCGGGGTAAACTCCTGATTACGGGCAAACTCGGTGACGTTATGCAGGAATCCATTCAGGCAGCCATGAGTGTGGTGCGTGCCAGATCACGTGCGTTGGGGATTCCGGCTGACTTTTATCAGAATCGGGATGTCCATATTCACGTTCCAGAAGGTGCGACCCCCAAAGATGGCCCCAGCGCTGGCATCGGCATGGCCACGGCATTGGTTTCTGCGCTGACCGGTATTCCGGTCAAAGCTACGGTGGCTATGACGGGTGAAATTACCCTCCGTGGTGAGGTTCTGCCTATTGGAGGCTTGAAAGAGAAACTGTTGGCAGCACATCGCGGAGGCATCAGTACGGTGATGATTCCGGCAGAAAATGAAAAGGATTTGCAGGAAATCCCCAAAAATGTGCGTGATGCACTCACGATCAAGCCGGTACGCTGGATCGACGAAGTGTTAGCGATTGCTCTGGAAACGTCACCAACGCCATTGCCTGATGAAGGAGAGCCGCTACTGGGTGTCGTACCACCAGTTGGTGGAGATAACGCGGAAGATAAGGCGACAGCTCACTAGGCTGTAGTTATCAGCCTCTGGGAATATGATTATTTTCAGAGGCTATATTATGTTCTGCTATTAACTGGCGTTGTTGATAATTTGCTGCTGATTAATGCGTGACCGTCGCTAAATCACGACGAAAACTGTAAGATGGATAGGGTCTAACATGTGAAATCGTTTGTAGATTTTGTTGATGATCTTGACAAGTGTTTTTTTACCCTGCTATAACCTCTACTAGCTTTAGCTGGTTCGTAGTTTTACAGCAGTATCTGGGTCTATAACAGGAGAAAGAAATTATGAACAAATCCGAATTGATCGAAAAAATTGCAGAAGAAGCAGGTGTTACTCGTGCCGCCGCAGGACATACCTTGGATGCCGCCATCAAAGTGGTTACCGCTGCCTTGAAAGAGGGTGATCAGGTCACGCTGGTAGGTTTTGGTTCTTTTCTGGTTTCTGAACGCGAAGCGCGCAAGGGTCGGAATCCTGCAACAGGTGCAGAAATCATGATTTCTGCTAGTCGCACACCTAAATTTAAAGCTGGTAAAGCACTGCGTGATGCAGTAAACTAGCGCGTCTGGTTAGGGCGGTTAGCTCAGTTGGTAGAGCGTCGGCTTTACACGCCGAATGTCGGGGGTTCGAGCCCCTCACCGCCCACCACCAATTTATTGGGGTGGTAGTTCAGTTGGTTAGAATGCCGGCCTGTCACGCCGGAGGTCGCGGGTTCGAGCCCCGTCCGCCCCGCCAAATGAAGAAAGGCGCCCTCGCAAGCGGGCGCCTTTCTGTTATTTTAAGGTGGATATTTCCTGATTCGCTGCGGTTATATTCAGGTGTAATTCGTAGTCAGAGGGGCTTTCACCAACCTTTACAGTGGTCATGTAGACCAGAGTGACGTTTCGCGAGGATTGTAATTATGATGGATGTATTTCGTAATTTTGGACAATCATTTATTGCCAAAATAATTATGGTACTCATTGCTTTGTCTTTTGTCCTCTGGGGCGTTAGTGGCTATTTGATGACTGGTAGTTCCGGACCTGCCGCTGTGGCCTCTGTAAATGGCCAAAAAATAACTGAAGCAGTATTTCATAAGCGCCTCGAAGAAGCGCAAGAACGTTATAGTCATGTTTTTGGAGCGGCAACGGCTGCTAAAATGGTACAGCAGAGCAGCTTTGCGCATGATGTACTGAATGGATTGATTGATAATATATTATTGGGCACCGAAGCTGGACGTCTGGGCTTACAGGTGCCAGATACGGCCTTGGCCACAAAAGTTGAAGCTATTCCTGCCTTTCAGGAAAAAGGCGTTTTTTCCAAGGCAAAATACCAGAAATTATTGGCCGCCAACGGGATGACACCTGCACAATTTGAAGGTATGTTGCGGGAGAGTATGCGGCTGGAGCAACTTCAGGTTGTTCCTCAAATTATTGCCAATGCTTCTGATCAGGCAGCTACTGAAGTATGGGGTTGGTCGCAGGAATATCGGGATATAAGCACAGTGACCATCAGTGATGCGCATTTTGCTGAGCAAGCCAAGCCAGATGCGGCGGCAGTGCAGTCATTTTATCAGTCGCATTTATCCGAATTCCATTTGCCTGCTGAAGTTGAAGTGCACTACGTAGTTATGGGACCGCAGACTTTCCTTGGCGCGAACCAGACATCGGCAAAAGATGTTACTGCAGCCGCTGCTTCCGGAAGCAAAAATTCAGAACAGGCTGATCAGGCCGCTGAAAATGCTTTTCAGGCCCAGGTTGAAAACTTTAAGGATCGCCTTTTCAGTAGTCCCGATGGACTTCAGTCAGTGGCGAAAGCGTATCACTTAACCATTGAATCGAGTGGGCAGCTCACCGCCGGAAAACAATTATCCAGTGGTCCCTTTTCTGATCCTAAGGCGTTGGATCTGGCTTTTAGTAAAGCCGTATTGGCTGGTAAAAACAGCTCAGCCCTGACTCTGAAAAATGGAGATTTGATGGCCGTCCATCTGCTCCATTACACCCCGGGTAGAGCCCAGACTTTAGCGGCAGTCAAAAATCAGATTGTGGCTCAATTAACGGCAAAAAAAGCCACGCAACTGGCTAAAAGTCAAGCAGAAGCCTTGCTGGCTTCGGCCAGGAAAGCCGGTAAGGTGGAGGTGTTGAGTGCGGATGGCGCTTATCCTGTCCAAGTCCATTTGAATGTTGCCCGGAAAGATGCTCGGGGTTTGTCTCCAACTTTGCTGAGCGCAGCATTTGATGCTCCAGCTCCTGTCCAGCATATACCTTCCATGGGTATGGTTCGTGGGGAGGATGGATACACGATATTTGCGGTGACTCAGGTGATTGCACCTTCTTCAGTAGCTGTCAATCCCAAGGTGACGGCTGAAATTCGTGCCTCACTGGAAGAACAACGGGGCAGATTGTTGTCGGCAGCTTATTTGCGTGATCTGCGCGATCATGCCAAGGTAAAAATTGACGATTCGAAGCTCGCGGCTGCTACCAGCCAATAATTATCGGTAAAGTATCCACGTCAGAGGTCGCATACAGGTTATCTCCCCAAAACAGGCAGAGGATTCGTAAGCTTTTTGCTCCAACGCCCCTTGCCTGTTGTTATAAGGTTCATCCTGCAGTCAAGAGAGAACTCGCCCTTTGGGCTCAAACAGCTCTCCTGACGGGCGCAGGATTTCACAAAGAACAACAGCGGCGCGGGCCAAAGTCGCTGCAAAGCTTACGAAACCTTTGCCTGTTTTGCGCTCTACTGGTGCTTTTCTGAAGCGCTCGTTTCCACCAATTGCAGATGTACGCTAAGTGCTGTGGATTTGGTAGCGATTTCTCGATAAACCAAATGGATGGGTTTGATGTTCAGAGCTTCTTTCAGGTATTTACTTCCTGGCGGATCCCAGGGGCCGATTGCGCCGTGGCTGACAGTAACCGGTGTTCCATAATGGATGAGTCCGTACACTTTGCGTGCCGCGCTTTTGGGAAGCTCCACGCAGCCCGCACTTTGCGGAAATCCGTAATTGGTCCGGGGATAAAAATGTACGGCACGGCCTCTGTCGAAATAATTGACCCAACGGATATCCGGGTCATCATAATGTTGGTATTGCACCCAGTGGTGATGATAGCGCGAATAATGCACGGACTGGAGGGCATAACCTGCCGACTTCGCGGCTTCATATAAGCGTATTTGCGCGTGGGATACTGGTATGGGAAAGCGGCCAACCATGGCGGTATGGGTATCACGGGCATAAACCGGCCAGGTCCCATCCGGAGTGGCATGCATGACGCCGGTATTAGCTTTGCTCTGGAAAATCCAGCCATGTCCGCCCATAAACAAATGAATTTCTTCCGGGCGGGGAAATTTGGTCACCAGAATCCAGGTCCAGGGATCCGGATCAGTTTTTTTTGCGTGTAACAGGGCTTTTTCTATGTTCAGGGGTAATCCACGTATGCCCATTCCGCCAGGTACTATCGGCAGATTATGCACAGCTTCGAACTGGTACAAGGCACCCAGTACCAATGGATTCCAGGGATCTTGCCATGAATCAGATGCGGCAAGGGCCTGCAAGGCACGCGGGATTTTAAAACGCCACTGGTAAGTTTTATGGATATGACCATGCGCGCCCAGATAATCTTCCGGAATCAGCGGGAGATAATGGAGACGGATGAGAATATGCCGAACTTTTCGGGCTTGCAGGACCGTTGGGGATGCACTGGAAATTACTGCAGCAGTGGGGGGTGCTGATACCAGCATATCGGTTTTTCCCTAAGTGTTTGCGGTGGTTGTCAGTCAAATTCTAGATGACTGTTAGTCTTAAATCAGTACTTATAAGTTCCTTGTTTCATCTCCCAGGATTTACGCAGCTCCGGTAGTGGTCGAATAAGCAGTTTTTCCAGTTGTTGGATTTCTGGTTCGTAAAAAGTCTTTAAAAAATACAGAGCTTCCGCATCCATAGGCGGTTTGTGGCTTTTCATCAGGAAAATGTGGCGCCAGATGTAATCACCCCAACGCCGGGGGAAAAAGTTTTCGCCAATGCGGCGACTGATGGGATGGCTGGCGAGAGTGCGGGCCCAGTTGCCCCGTGGCAGGCGATAGGCATTATGAATAGATTGCAGATTGATGTGAGTGATAGCTTGCGGATCAATTTCCAGAAACTCGCAGATATTTTTGAGGACATCTGCGGGATTTTTCTTAAGGTCTTCCAGCAGGCAAATATGGACGTTTTTAGTACCAAAACGCTGCTGGTATCGGGAAATCTGTGCGGCGTATTGGCCGAGTTCCAGATATAGCTGAGACACTCCCCAACCCTTGTCAGGGCGCGTCCAGTCTTTTTTCAAAGCGTCTAGAAATGGCAAGTCAATAACGCCTTCATTATAGTCCATGAGGTATTGGGCATAAGCACGCTGCACCGGATCGCGTAAAATGACAATAATCCGGGCATCCGGCCTTACTTTATGAATACGTTCTGCAGCTTCAGGGCACCATAAATAAGAAGGGCTGGCATCTCCTATGCGTATATAATTTTCGGATCCCCGGTACAAATGTTGGTATTCACGTTCGCTGGACACCCGCTGGATTAAGTGATCCTGTTCGGGACGCGGATGGGCTTGGGTGAAATAGTGCGGTTCCTTCATGTTAGGCAGAAAAACCTGAGGATGCTGCTTCAGGTAGGCATAGAGGGAAGTCGTACCGCTTTTTACCGCACCAACAATATAAAAATTCGGCCAGATGAAGTCACGCATTACCAAGCCGCTTATTGTTCCACCGGATAAAAATCATGAAAACCCATTTTTTTCATGGCGGCGACAGCCTGTACGGCAGCAACGCCATCGGGAAGGGGGCCTACCTGCACCTTGTAATATTGTTGTCCCTTAACGAGCCCGGGAACAACCAGTACATCCCGGAAACCCGCAGCATAAAGACGATTTCGCTCCAGCGTGGCGTGGTTTAATACCTTGAATGCGCCGGTTTGCAAATAGGTTTGGGTTGGCCCCTGAATTTCCTGGGTATGCATGGTTGTTGGGCTGGCTTCGGAATTATTTACCCCGGTCGGGGTTATGCTGGAGGGGGCGAGCGCGACAATCTGCACTGCCGCCGTGCCCTGGCGGGTCATCCCCAAGGCGCTGGCGGCTCCATAGGAGAGATCCATTTTGCGTCCATCCACAAAAGGTCCGCGATCATTCACCAGAACAACGATGCTCCGGCCATTACTCAAATTGGTGACCCGGGCACAGGTAGGGAGCGGCAAGTCACGGCTGGCCGCCGTATAAGCCCGGGGACGAAAGGGGGTTCCCATGGAAGTTTTGGAACCGGATTCCCAGCCATACCAGGAAGCCAGTCCACGCACATTGTAATCGGCGGCACTTTGCAGGGGGTGATAAAACCGTCCATGAATCTGATAGCTGCGATTATAGGCAGCCCGCAGGTTGGGAGCCGGCGCACTGCAGCTTGCTGCAGCCGCCGGGGCGGTGAGCTTGCCCTGAGGGGCCTTCTGGCTGACGCCGGCGCACCCACTGATCAGCAACGCAGCGACGCTTAGCAGACCATATAGTGAGTGCGCTACGGGCTTAATCATCCCGGCGGGGCCCCAATAAATGAATCATGATTTCGCCGTAAATCCGCGACAAATCTTCCAGGTCTGCCACCGCCACACATTCATTGAGCTTGTGAATGGTACTGTTGATGGGGCCAAGCTCAACAACCTGGCCGCCCAGTTGCGCAATGAAACGTCCGTCAGAGGTTCCTCCACCCGTAGAAAGGCTGGCCGGATGACCGAGAATTTTTTCCAGAGCGTGCTGGGTGGCCGCCACCAGAGTGCCGGGAGCCGTAAAAAAGGGGGGTCCCGACAATTGCCAGTCAATCTGATAATGGATTTGCGCAGAGTCGAGAAGACCATGGACGCCAGCCTGGAGGGATTCCGGGGTGGACTCTGTGGAAAAACGGAAGTTGAAGTCGGCAGTCAGATGACTAGGAATGACATTATTGGCGCCGGTGCCTGCGTGAATATTGGAAAACTGTAAACGGGTGGGCGGAAAAAACTGGTTGCCCGTATCCCATTGTTGATCCACCAGATCGGCCAGCGGGCGAAAAGCCCGATGAATGGGATTGTCGGCCTTGTCAGGATAGGCTACATGACCCTGCACACCCTGCACGGTCAGACGTCCATTCAGGGAGCCGCGCCGCCCGTTTTTAATGACATCGCCCAGACGGTTTTCCGAAGAAGGTTCACCCACTACGCACCAGTCAATCTGGGTATTCTGATCACGCAGCCAATCCACGACGTGGCGGGTGCCATGGGTAGCAATACCCTCCTCGTCAGAGGTGATCAGAAACGCGAGACGGCCGAGGTGATCAGGATGTCGGGCAATAAACTGTTCAGCCGCCACGATCATGGCCGCCAGACTGCCTTTCATGTCGGCGGCACCGCGTCCATAGAGCATGCCGTCGCGAATGCTGGGGGTGAAGGGATCACTGTGCCAGGCTTCCAGCGGGCCGGTGGGCACCACATCCGTATGTCCGGCAAAGCAGAGGCAAGGCCCGGAAGACCCGTGCTCTGCCCAGAAATTCTCGACGCCTCCCGCTGCCAGACGGGTCACCTGAAAACCCAGGGCTTCCAGCCGCCCTATCATCAGATCCTGACAGCCGGCATCTTCCGGAGTCACCGAAGGGCGGGAGATCAGGTCTTCCGCCAGGGCCAGCACGCTGCTTTTTTCCATGTACGGCTTCCTTCAGATGTCGCGCAGGATCTGGTTGATGCCCACCTTGCTGAGCGTCTTGGCATCGACCTGCTTGACAATAACCGCACAGTAGAGACTGTAGCTACCATCCGGAGATGGCAGGCTGCCGGAAACCACAACCGAACCGGCAGGCACCCTTCCATAGCTGATTTCGCCGGTTGCCCGGTTGAAAATACGGGTACTGGCACCGATGAATACGCCCATGGAAATCACCGAGCCCTCTTCAACAATGACGCCTTCCACAACTTCGGAACGCGCACCAATGAAACAATTGTCTTCAATGATGGTGGGGTTAGCCTGCAGCGGTTCCAGTACGCCGCCAATGCCGACGCCTCCGGAAAGATGCACATTTTTGCCAATCTGGGCGCAGGATCCGACCGTGGCCCAGGTATCGACCATGGTTCCTTCATCCACATAGGCGCCGATGTTCACAAAGGAAGGCATCAGTACGCAGTTGCGGCCAATGAAAGCCCCGCGCCGGGCGGTGGCAGGAGGCACCACGCGAAAGCCCCCGGTGCGAAAGTCGTTGCTGTTATAGTCGGCAAATTTGCCCGGCACCTTGTCATAAAAATTGGTCTCCGCACCAGGGACACGGCTATTATCATGGAGGCGGAAAGACAAGAGCACGGCTTTTTTGATCCACTGATGGGTCACCCATTCGCCATGACGCTTTTCGGCAACCCGAAGCACGCCTTTATCCAGCCCTTCAATGGTCTGGTGAACGGCATCACGCAGATCGGCGGGTGCCTGTTTGGGTGAAATTTCCGTCCGATTTTCCCAGGCAGCATCAATAATGGTTTCAAGACTCTGGCTCACAAAAGCTCCTTCACAAAGTGGTTCAAATGGAAAATGAAGATAATGGATGGGTTTCCAGAAAATGCCGAATCCGCTCCAGTCCTTCGACACAGTCTTCATGACTGCCAACCAGGGCAATGCGTACCCGATCCTGACCGGGATGACAGCCCTGCGCCTCCCGGGATAAATAAGCTCCCGGCAGACAGCGTACATGTTCTTCAGCAAACAGGGCCTTCACAAAGGCTTCGCCATTTCCGACCAGCGGCCAGAGATAAAAGCCGCCAGCCGGGATTTCAATGGGTAGATATTGACCGAGAATAGTCCGGGCTGCCGCAAATTTTTGTGCATAACTGGCCCGGGTCTGAATGACATGGGTTTCATCCTGCCAGGCACTGATGGACGCTGCCTGAATAAAAGGCGGCATTGCGGCACCCAGATAGGTCCGATACAGGACAAAAGCCTTGAGTATTTTGGCATCACCGGCCACAAAGCCACTGCGCGCGCCGGGAATGCTGGAACGCTTGGAAAGACTGTGAAAAGCCAGCACATTGTCGAGGTTGCCGGTTTGTGCAGCGGCTTCAAGAATGCCAGCGGGGGCATCTGGAACAGTGTACAGCTCGCTGTAACATTCGTCTGCGGCCAGGACGAATTCATGCTGACGGGATTTCTCAATAAGCCACTGCAGGGTTTCGCAGGATAGCGTTGCTCCCGTCGGATTATGGGGTGAATTGATATAGAGCAGGGCACAGCGTGCCCAAACTGCTTCATCAATCGTTTTAAAATCGGGCTGACCATTCGTGCCACAATTGAGATAATAGGGTTCTGCTCCGGCCAGCAGAGCCGCACCCTCGTAAATCTGATAAAAAGGATTGGGCAGCAATACCAGCGGTTGAGGCTTTGCGCGGGCGGGTAACACGGCCTGGGCAATACTGAACAGTGCCTCACGACTGCCATTGGCAGGAATGACCTGAGATTCGGGATTCAGAAAACCGGGCGGCAAATGAAAGCGTTGGCTGGCCCATTGGGCAATCGCCTGACGCAGCCGCAGATCACCCAACACCTTGGGATATTCCGTCAAACCATGCAGATGCTCAATAATCGCTTCACTGACGATCCCCGGTGCCGGATGGCGCGGCTCGCCAATGGAAAAATCTATCAGTTCCCGGTCGGGAGCTGTCACTCCGGCCAGTAACTGCCGCAACCGCTCAAAAGGATAAGCCTGCAGGGTATCCAATAATGGATTCATGGAATGTGTTGTCATAGGTTTTGATTCTGGGGCATGGATGGCGTTTATGACAAGCCCTGATCAGCGACGGAGGAACTGAGACGCAGCTTGCCAATCCCGATATAATCCGAAAAATTCTTTCCGAAATTCTCCTTGGGACAGGTTCTCAGCAGACTGATGCCACGTATTATCATCCAGAACTTGCCGATTATGGCATTACTTATCGGTTCCAGCCTGTGGGGCGTGCTGTGGCTGCCTTTGCGCTACTTTAATGCGGCGGGGCTGCATGGTGCCTGGCTGATTCTGGCCATCTATCTGCTGCTGGCCCTGCCGGCAGGATGGTGGTCCTGGAAGCGTCGCGGGGATTTGCGGGGGCATCATTGGACCCTGATCGGACTGCTGGTTTTTGGGGGCTGGACCAATGTGGCTTTTATGCTGGCACTGGTCCATGGTGAAGTAGTCCGCATCCTTTTGCTTTTTTATCTTTCGCCGGTCTGGGCAATTTTTGCCGCCCGGATTTTTTTGCGGGAAGCAGTGGGGTGGCGTGGTGCTTTGGCTGCCGCCCTGGCGGTTGGCGGGTCGGCGCTGGTTGTCAGTCATGGTCAGGGCTTTTCTGTAAGTGATCTGAGTACCAACGATCTTTTGTCCATTTCCTCGGGTTTTGCTTTTGCCCTGAGCAACGTGGTGCTGCGTGCCGATGAGTCGCTGGGAGATATGCATCGTGCCACTTCGGTGTGGTGGGGCTGTGTCCTGTTGGCGCTGCCTTTTGTCTGGTTCCAACCCTGGCCCAGTCTTTCCCCAATGCAATATCCCTATTTACTGGGGTTTTCCTGGCTCTGGATTGCCGGTGCAACAATAGCCATTCAGTACGGGGTGGCGCGCATGCCGGTCAGTGTGTCTGCCGTGATCATGCCCTTTGAGGTGATTGTCGGGGCACTGTCTGCCTGGTGCTTGGCAGGGGAAAAGCCCGGCTTGCTGGAAGTGCTGGGCGGCGTATTGATTCTTTCCGCCGCGCTGTTGCAAATCACCCAAAGCCAACAGCATCCGGTTTCATTGGGCGGTGTGGACATGGAAAAGGGCGGGCTGCAGTAATTCACTACGGGTAATGATTTGATCAGCCTCCCAGTTTTCCGGGGGATGTTGCGCCTCCACATAACCCCAGCCAGCTGCCCAACACTGCGTACCCGCCGCGCGGCCCGCCAGTATGTCGCGATGATCATCGCCAATCATGAGGCTTTGTGTGTTTTCGGCGTCCAGTTGCTGCAAGGCATAGCGAACTGGCAAAGGATCGGGCTTGGCACGGGCGGTGGTATCGCCACTCACGACGACTCCGGGGGCCACCGGCAACGCCAGTGCCGCCACTAGGGGCGTGGTCAGAAACCCCGGTTTGTTGGTGACGATCCCCCAGGGGGTTTTGCTTTCATCCAGCCAGTGAAGAACCTGCACCATGCCGGGAAACAGGGTGCTCTGTTCACAAATCCGCGACAAATAGTCTTCCAGAAATATTTCCCGCAGGACCGGAAATTCACGGTCTTCAGGTTGCAGTCCAAACGCGACCCGCAAAAGTCCACGTGCGCCCTGGGAGGCTGCCGGGCGCAGGTCAGCCAAGGGCAGGGCAGATAGTCCGCGACTTTCACGCAGCCGGTTGGCCGCCGCCGCCAGATCCGGGGCTGTATCTACCAGGGTACCATCGAGATCGAAAAGTACTGCGCCAAATTGGGTCATTTTCGGGTGTGCAGGAGGTAATTCACGGTCACGTCATCATTCAGGCGCGCCAAATGACGGATGGGATCATAATGCATGCCCTTTAATGTAAGGCTCTGTAACTGTGCCTTGCGGGTCATGGCAATGAGTTCGCTGGGACGAATGAATTTTTGATAATCGTGGGTGCCGCGTGGCAACAAACCCAACACATACTCGGCACCCACAATAGCCAGGAGGTAACTTTTGGGATGGCGATTGAGAGTCGCAAAAAAAGCATTGCCGCCGGGCTTCAGCAGTTTTGCACAGGCGGCAACAATGCCAGCAGGATCAGGGACATGCTCCAGCATTTCCATGCAGGTCACGACATCGTAGGACCTGGGCTGTTCCTCGGCCAGCTCCTCTACAGCCACCCTGCGGTACTGCACTTGCAAGCGCCCGAGTTCGGCGTGGGCCTGCGCCGCCGCAATGCCATCTGCCGCCAGATCAATGCCCGTAACGTGAGCACCCAGCCGGGCCATGGCTTCTGCCAGCAGACCGCCACCGGTACCCACATCGAGAACGTGCTTACCGCGCAAACCCTGACAGCCCCGGGCGATAAAGTCCACGCGCAACGGATTGATTTCATGCAGTGTCCGGAAAGGTCCGGCAGGGTCCCACCAGGTGCTGGCGAGCGCATCAAATTTGCTGACTTCGGCCTGATCCATGTTCATGTATTTTGATCCTTGTCGCGAATGCGCTTAACCCATGTTTGCGCGCGGCTGAATAATGCCTGCTCTTCCCAATCCACCGCCTGACCCTGACGAATACGGATTTGGCCATCCACCCAGACGTGGGTAACCTGATCGCGTCCGGCACAGTAGGCGACCTGGGATACCGGGTCATAGACCGGGAAGGTGGCCGGGTGGTCGAGGGAAATGGCGATGCAATCCGCAGCCTTGCCGGGTTCCAGACTGCCGGTCAGGTCCCCCCAGCCGATGGCTTCGGCACCTCCCAAAGTAGCTGCTTCCAGAACTTCCCAGGCCGGGAAGGCCGTCGGATCGCCGCTGAAACCTTTGGCCAGCAAGGCCGCAGTGCGCAGTTCACCGAGCATGTCGAGATCGTTATTGCTGGCAGCACCATCCGTACCGATGGCTACAGCGATACCCTGCTCACGAATACGGGCCACGGGGGCGATGCCGGAACCGAGTTTAAGATTGGATTCCGGGCAGTGGGCGATGTGCAGCCCGCTATCCCGACAAATCGTCAAGTCATCAGCGTCCAGTTGGGTCATGTGTACCGCCAGAAAACGCGGATTCAAAAGACCCAGCTCCGCGAGCCGCGCAAGGGGACGCCGACCATGCTGAGCGAGACTTTCTTCCACCTCATGGGCGGTTTCATGGACATGCATGTGGACGGGCAGTTGTTCGGCTTCGGCCAGTTCTCTGGTACCCCGTAAACCGGCGTCAGCAACGGTATAAGGTGCATGGGGTGCGAGACTTTGGCGGATCAGCGGCATTTGCTGCAGGCGGGGGAGAAGATCAGCGGCCGCTTGCAGGCAGGCATCGGCATTTGCGGCATAAGCCGTGGGGAAATCGATGATGACATGCCCGATGTGGGCACGCATACCCATGTTCTGAGCACTCCGGGCGGCGGCTTCGGGAAAAAAATACATATCATTGAAAGTGGTGGTTCCGCCACGCAGCATTTCTGCGATGGCCAGTTCCGTACCCATGCTGACAAATTCCGGGCTGACAAAACGTCCTTCCACGGGCCAGATGTGTTCGTTCAGCCAAGTCATCAGGGGCAGGTCATCGGCGAGCCCGCGCATCAGGGTCATGGCTGCATGCGTATGGGCATTGACGAAACCGGGCATCAACACATGCTGCTCCAGTGCCGTGTTTTCTGCTGCGCTATATGCCGCATGAATTTCGTCCCGGGGACCGATAGCGACAATGCGCCCCTGCTGGATGGCCAGTGCATGATGGTGCAGCAGTACGCGGGGACGCACCGGAATGACCCAGCGCGCACTGATAATTTGATCGACCACTGGTTTTGCAGCGTGTTGTGATGGCACACCCGACCTCATGACCTGATATTAGGGGTGCCTCATCTTAACACGGGGGCGCTGGCGTGAGGCAATTGTCCCGTTGGTTGGTCCTGTGCCGTTTTCGGCTTCAGCCATCCAGTGCCCGTTGAATGGCCCGGGAATAAGCCCAGACAGTGGCTGAATAATACACGCTGGGATTGTAGCCCATGATGGCGTAGAAGTTGGGGTAGGCAATAAACAGTGTAGGACCTTCGGCAGTTTGCAGGCGGAGCAGACCAACAGGGGTGTCAGCAGGCAAGGATGCGGGTTCTTCCGGCTGAATTCCGGCGGCCAGCAGTTGCCCCAAGGGATGCTTGCCGTGCAGGAAGGCGGTAGCGTCAACCCCGCTGGAACCCGCCACTCTGGCCATGACCGGTTGCCCTGGCTGCCAACCATGGCCCAGAAAGAAATTGGCCGTAGAGGCCAGCACATCGGCGGGAGATTGCCAGAGATTGGGCAGAGGACCGCCAGGAGGATCATTCCAGACAATGCCGTAACGCAAATAACTGCTGGCCAGGAATTGCGACATCCCCATGGCCCCGGCTTCAGAACCCATCAGGGTTGCTGGTGACACCCCCAGCTTTTGGGCCAATTTCAGGGTTTCAGCAGTTTCATGCAGAAAAAACCGGCGGCGCCCCGGCAAAGCCAGTGAGAGGCTAAGGTTGCTGTTCAGTACCGAAAAGTTCCCCATGAAGGAACCAAAGCCAGTTTCAATATTGAGAATACCCATCAAAATCGATCCGGGAACCCCGTATTTCTGGCTGACCTGCTCAAGCAGGGCACTGTGCGCATTCCAGAACTGCAATCCCCGGTTAATCCGGTCAGGATGCAGAAAACGGTCTCGATAGCGCCACCACGGATACGGGGCTGAGGGCTGCTGGCTGGGTGGCGGCGGGGTCATCAGCGTTACGGCGCGGGCATTGAAGCGGGCGTTTTGCATGGCTGGAATGACATAACTGGCCGGCAGGTCATCGTTTATCTGTAAATGACAGGCAATTTCCTGGAGTTGCCGTTGGTATTGCTGAGGGAAATTGGGAAAATAAACATCCCGTACGCAGGAAACCGGCGGAGCAGGGAGCATGTTTTGCGCCTGTTGGACGGTTAATGGCTGAGTTGTGGAAGTTGAAGCGCTGGAACCCGGCATGGTCTGGGCGGTAGGGTTGCTGACGGTACCAGTAGGCCCGACTTCGGTGGCACAGGCCGAAAGCAGGATAGCCATGATGCTGGTACTGAAAATGCTTCGGATGATGGATTTGAGGTGCATGTGCTCACTCGTTGTCTTGTTGAAATTTGGATCGGATACGTGTTCAGTTATCGCGCATGGCCAGTAATTCTCTGGGCATGGGCCGTCGTACACCATCCAGACGTTCAGCCCAGTAAGGGATTTGCAGGCTTTGCACGGCGACACCCTGGCGTCGGTTCAGTGCGCTGACAAACTGTTGCCCACCGATGTAAATCCCTACATGTGAAAAAGGTTGTCCCATGGTATTGAAAAACACCAGATCACCAGGGCGGATACGACTTAAGGGAACGGACGGCAGGGCAGCGGCCTGGGCATAAGAAGTTCTGGGAATATCCACGCCAGCCTGCTCCAGCACATATTGAATGAGGCCACTGCAGTCAAAGCCGGTCTGGGGAGTGTCTCCTCCCCATCGGTAGTCCTTGCCGATTTCCGAAATGGCATGTACCAGAACAGCATCCAGAGTAGTAGCTTCAGCGTGCTGCACATAATCGGAGGATCGTACCGGGGGCTGGGGTGGGAGTGGGGAAGAAGAAGGGCTATTGGGGGCCATGCTGGCACAGCCACTGAGCGTCAATGTCAAAAACAGAAGAGTTACTCCCCCCCGTTTGAGGGGACTATTCGCAAACATAAAGTACTGCCTTGACATAGGCGTCTTCCTCATTCTTTTTTCTAAGGAAAGTAAATAGCCTAATTCTTGTGATTTGGCAAGAGAGGCTAACCATGGGAGACAAACTGCTGGTTGACCTGAATGGCTGCGATTGGTATTTTACGCGCTCTCTGGAACCGTTCGGCATCCAGGGCGGTTAGCTCAGTGGTAGAGCACTGCCTTCACACGGCAGGGGTCACAGGTTCGAACCCTGTACCGCCCACCAAATAAAACTTAATAAGCAACTCAGCCGCTCTCCAATGATGTGGCTCTGGCTCAGTACGACGGGCTAATCTGGCTGATATAGCGCATAGCCGTGCCTATTGGATGACCTCCAAGTTGATATTCGGTTACAATCAAGCAGGAAATAATATTACCAACTTTTCAACTGACCGTTTTTTCTGAGGATGTTGCTGATGACAACAGGTTATCCGGGTTTGCGCGCTTTGACTGTCGGTCTGCTGCTGGCGGGGCTCGCGGGTTGCTCCTCCTACATGCCTTACGCAGGACCGCGTGCCGGACCCGTGGAGAACGTGGCCCACAATAAGACCTTGCGCGGCATTCAGCTGGTCAAGGTGGATTATGCGCTTGCCCATCAGATTCGGATTCGGGCGGATACACCTCAGTTAAACCTGCTGCGCGACTTCAGTAACCCCAATCCGCGACTGTATACGGTGGGGCCTGGCGATACCCTGCAGGTTTATATCTGGGAGGCACCACCCGCCATGCTTTTTGCTTCTGCCGGAGCGGCAAACAGCACTACGGGTTCCGGTTCGGTGATGACCTCCATTCCGGAGCAAATGGTGGGTAGTAATGGCGATATCATCATTCCTTTTGCCGGTAAAATTTCCTGTGCCGGTAAAACCCTGGACGACATTGGTGCTGAAATCCGTGCCCGGCTGAAAAATATGGCCCATGATCCCCAGGTGGTGGTCCGCCTGGTCAGTAACCATGCCCAGAGCATTTCCGTAGTCGGCAATGTGCGTAAAAGTACCCAGGTTCCGCTGATTCCTGGCGGAGTCAGCGTGCTGCAGGCGCTGGCGGCAGCGGGCGGGGTCGATAAACCGGTGAACAAGGTCACCATTCAGCTTTCTCATCAGGGGAAGGTGTTGCAACTGCCTCTGGAAGACGTGATTCGGCACCCCGAAGAAAATGTTTCCTTGCGGGCAGGGGATGTGATTACGGCACTTTATCAGCCGCTGCATGTGACCGTCATGGGAGCGACCACTCAGACCAAAGAAATTGATTTTGAAGCCTCGGGTATCAGTCTGGCACAAGCTCTGGCCAGAGCAGGTGGTTTGAATGGCAATGAAGCTGATGCCAAGGCGGTATTTGTTTTCCGCCTGGAAAAACCCAATTTCCTCACCAATTGGCCAGAACCGCTGCAAACCAATGCCGAAGGGGAAGTGCCCGTGGTGTTCCGCTTTGACTTCAGCAATCCTGCCACGCTTTTTGCGGCACAAGAGTTCCCTATCCAGAACAAGGATCTGATTTATGTGGCCTCGGCACCTATTACCGATCTTCAGAAATTCCTGGGCCTGATCGTGCAGATTGTTTACCCGATTCAGGGCCTGAGTACGGCGGGCATCGTCAAGTAAGCATTTTATGGCAGATCTTGGCGAAGCCCCGGTTTATATAGATATTACCCGGCTTGTCCACCGTATGCGCAAGGGGCGCATACCGACCGGGGTAGACCGGGTGTGTCTCGCCTATGTTGGTCACTTCCATGGCCGGGCACAGGCCATGATGATTCATAATGGTGTGGCGGTTGCCCTATCGGTAATCACCTCCATGACCCTGTTTGATACTTTGCAGGCCTGGGCGCATGGGCAGCGGCATGGCAGTCTTGCCAAGACGGTTGGGTACATGTTGAAACTGGCCTTTCGTCCGGTAAAATCCGGCAGCTGGGTTTTGAACATGGGCCACAGTGGGCTGGACCGACCCAGCTATCTGGCCTGGCTGCGTCGCAAAAAAATGCGTCTGCTGGTGATGGCCCATGACCTGATTCCCGTGACCCATCCACATTTCTGTCAGCTCGATGCAACCCAACGCCATGGAAAACGCCTGCAGGTGATTCTCGGGCAGTCGGCAGGTATTGTCAGCAATTCGCAGCACACCGCCGAGGCGCTTCGCGACTATGCAGAAAATATCAAGATGTCGATACCGCCGATGGCGGTCATACCCCTGGGTACGCATTTAAGGCGTAGCCCGGTCAGCGGTCCCGAAGTTGCGCCGGCAAGGCCCTATTTTGTGGTGGTGGGAACTCTGGAACCCCGAAAAAACCATGCTTTCCTGCTCTATCTCTGGCAACGTATGATGGCGGAGTGGCGTTGGAATCATATTCCCCAATTACGCATTATTGGCCAGGTAGGCTGGATGTGCGGCGATTTACTGTATGAATTGCAGCATAATGAGCGATTGAAAGAACACGTCGAATTTCTTCCGCACTGCAGTGACGCAGAAGTGCTCGCGCATCTTCGTGGCGCTCAGGCCTTACTTTTTCCTTCGCATGCGGAAGGATTCGGGTTGCCTTTACTGGAAGCTCTGGAATCAGGGGTACCGGTGTTGGCCAATCCGCTGCCCGTATTTGCGGAAATAGCAGGAAATATTCCGGAATATCTGGATACGGATGACGAAGCAGTCTGGCTGCAGGCTATTCGCGATTTCAGCGAGCGTGATCACGAACGCCGTCAACAGCAGCTGCAGAGAATAAAAGGTTTTGTTGCCCCGACATGGTCTGAACATTTTGAAAAATTCGAACAATTTGTGAGCTTATTGTGAAAAAAGTTGCAATTATTGGTTATGCCTCCCGATTACCACAGTGCCGAGACAAAGGCAGCTTCTGGCAACATTTGTTGACGGGAGATGATCTGATCACCCAGGTAGCCGAAGACCGCTGGGCGCAAGAGTATCTGCAGCACCCGCAACGCAGTCATCCCGGCACATCAGTCACTTTTGCCGCCGGTTCATTGGGTGAAGTATCGGGTTTTGATGCCGGTTTTTTTCGCATTTCTCCGCGTGAAGCCGCTGCCATAGATCCCCAGCAGCGCCTGCTGCTGGAAATGAGCTGGGAGGCCTTTGCCCATGCCGGCATCCGCCCTGAACATCTGCGTGGCAGTCGCTGCGGCGTGTTTATCGGGCTGGCCAGCACCGACTATGCTTCGCGGCTGGCGGATGATCTGGCCGCCGTGGATGCCAATACCGCCACGGGCTCAACGGCCAGTATTGCGGCGAATCGGCTGTCTTATTTTTACGACTTGCGGGGACCCAGTTTTATTGTAGATACCGCCTGTTCTTCGACGCTGGTAGCCTTTCATCAGGCTTGCCAGTCGATACTGCACGGGGAAACGGATCTGGCCCTGACCGGAGCCATCAGCCTGCATCTGCATCCTTACGGATTTCTCATTTTTTCCAAAGCCTCCATGCTTTCCAAACGTGGACGCTGCCGCCCCTTTGATGCTTCTGCAGATGGTTATGTGCGTTCCGAGGGCGGAGGAGTATTTATCCTCAAGGATCATGCACAGGCACTGCGCGATGGTGACCGGATCCTGGCGGTGGTGGCCCACAGCGCCATCAATACGGACGGGTACAAATCCGGTTTGACCATTCCCGGAGTCAATACCCAGCAAAGCCTGTTGGAACAGGCTTACGCCGCTGCAGGAATTGATCCCCGGCAACTGGATTATCTGGAAGCCCATGGTACCGGGACTTCCATAGGGGATCCGATTGAAGTGGAAGCCATTGGCAGGGCATTGGGTATCCATCGCGATGCCGATCAGCCACTACCCATCGGTTCCGTAAAAAGTAACATCGGCCATCTGGAAACCGCCTCGGGTATTCCGGGTTTGCTGAAAAGTATTCTGGTCCTGCAAAACCGTTTGATTCCGCCGACTATTGGGATAGAAACCCTTAATCCCCGACTGGCTTTGGATACCTACCACCTGGAAGTGGTGCAGCGTATGCGTCCACTCCGTGCCGAAGGCCCCTTGCTGGTGGGGGTTAATTCTTTTGGCTTCGGGGGTGCCAATGCCCACATCATTCTGGAATCCGCCAAAGTCCCGCGCCAACGCCGATCCCCGCGCTGGCGGAGTTCGGCCGATGGTCATAAACCGCTTTGTCTGAGTGCGGCTACGCCCTCTGCGCTGCAAGCCGTGGCTCAGGACTTTGCAGACTGGCTGGCGACTGCGGACCAGGAGAAATTTTATGCGGCACTGTATCAGGCCAATTTCCGCCGGGCCTGGCTGGCGCAGCGCGTTATTTTCTGGATGAACCCTCAGGAAAACATGGCCGCGCAACTGCGTGCCTTTGCTGAAGGAAAGGGCGACAGCGTCGCTGCCCAGGCCATGGAAAAAATACAAGGACCGGTATTTGTCTACTCCGGCAATGGTAGTCAATGGGCAGGCATGGGGCAGGCACTGCTTCAGGACCCGGTGTTCGCCCGCAGCATCGCTGAAGTGGATCGCCACTTTGCGCCTCTGGCTGGTTACACGCTACAGGATGAACTGGCAGGATGTCTGGGAGATGAACGCTATTTAGCCACTGAACAGGCGCAACCGGCCCTGTTTGCCCTGCAGGTTGGCATTACGGCCATGCTCCGTGCCGAGGGAATTGTGGCGGCGGCAGTTGCCGGTCACAGTGTTGGCGAGGTGGCTGCTGCCTGGGCCAGTGGTGCCCTGACTTTGGCCGAGGCGGTGCTGGTCATATACGAGCGGAGCCGTTTGCAGGGTCAGTCGCGAGGGCAGGGGCAAATGACGGCAGTCGCGCTTTCAGCCGATGTGCTGATACCCCATCTTCACGATTGGGGTCTGGACCAGAGCATAAGCATTGCTGCCTGGAACAGTCACCGGGGGGCAACCGTGGTTGGCAGTAGCGTAGCGCTGGGTGAACTGGAGAAAAAGTTCCAGGCTCAAGGTGTCGGCCATAAACGGCTGGATATCGATTACCCTTTCCATAGCGCCTGCATGGACCCGCTCCATGCGGAGCTGATGGAAGTTCTGCAGGAACTGAAACCGCAGGCAACGCAAATTCCCTTTATTTCTGCGGTCAGCGGAACGGTGCTTGCCGGTGAAGCCCTGGACGCCGACTACTGGTGGCGCAATATTCGTGAGCCCGTCCGTTTCCAGCAGGCAGCCGCCGTCGCTCTGGAACAATGGAATCTGTTTGTAGAAATTGGTGGTCATGCAGTGCTGCGGGGTTATCTGCAGGAGGCAATCACCGCAGGTGGACAGGAAGGGCGGGTGATTCCCACCCTGCGTCGCAACGAAAATCATCCGGAAGCCATCCGTCAGACCCTGGCGGCACTGTGGCTGGCTGGCGTTGAGCCCGACTGGAAGCGGTATTTTCCGGTTCGCAGTTCGCTCGTGGATTTGCCCGATTATCCCTGGGAACGGGAAAGGCATTGGCATCAAACGACCCCGGAATCAGCAGGTACTTTATATCGTTATGCGGTGCATCCTCTGCTGGGGCATCCTGTGGCCGGACATCCGCATGAATGGGAACAAAGTCTGGACACGTCCCGCCAGGCTTTTCTGGCAGATCATCAGGTTGGGGATGGCGTGGTTTTCCCCGGCGCGGGTTTTGTCGAACTGGCACTGGCTGCAGCCCGGGAAAAACTGACGGAACGCCAGGATACCCGGGCCTGGACGGTGGAAGAGCTGGATATTCTTCTGCCTTTGCTGCTGGACAGTGCGCGCAGCAGGATCGTCCGCGTGGAGCTTCAGGAAGATGGTCATTTCCAGATTCGTTCCCGCAAGCAGATGGAAAACAACTGGGTCATCCATGCCAAGGGCCGGGTTCGTTTAGGGGCTACGCAAGGCATGACAGAGCGCAGTCTGCAAAGTTCAGGAACCCCTGCTCCGACCAGCATGCCCGGTGAACGGGCAGATTTCCAGGGAGAGGAACATTATGCACGCTGCCGGGCTGCCGGTCTGCATTATGGGCCTGAGTTCCAGACGGTGACTCAGGGCTGGCTGCAGGGCACTACCATCCAGGGGCAACTGCAGCTACAACTGTCCGGCAGCGCGATGTCAGAACCCTACCTGCTTCATCCCGCTTTGCTCGACGGCGCCATGCAGTTATTTGTGGATTTTCTGGCGCAAAGTCCGGTTCCGGCGGGCTGGGCTTATGTTCCCGTGCGTTTTGCCGGGCTCAGCGTCTTTGTACCGGGAACGCAGAAACTGCGGGTTGTGGTCGAAGTTCTACGCCACTCTCCCCAGTCGCTGCTGGCCCGCCTCAGCTTTTGGGGAGAAGCTGGCGAACTCGTCGCCTGCTGCGACAGCCTGCGTTTACGCCGGGTGCGGTTGCAGAAGCCGGAAAGAGAAAAGCTCCGCTATGTCCAGTCGGTGCTGCGCCCCGTACCGCGTCCTGAACATCAGCATTTTGTCGCAGAACTGGATCAGCCGCGTATCCACAGCATTTTTGCCCGGCATCAGTCCGGACAACCCGCTTTGCAGCGTTATGCGCAAGAATATTCGCCACTGATTCATACCCTGTTACAGACTTATGCCGCAGAATCAGCAGACCACAGTGACCCGGAAGTGGCGGCGCACGATATCTGGCAAATGCTTTTACAGGATTATCCCGAGTTTTTCCCGATTACCCTGGCGGTTGGCCGATATGGGCTGGGTACCCAAGGTGAAGCTGCTGAGGATGCTCCCGACGGCTCTTTGCTGGCAGACCTGATGCCGGTATTGATGGATACCCTCAGCCCTTCACTGGTGCTTTGTCTGCAAGATCTGCAAAACCAGTGTCTACAGCAGTTATCTGCTGCGCAGACATTGAATTTCATGGAAATTTGCAGTGGCGAACCGGAAGCACTCGCGCTCTGGGCAGAAAATACCGACCCGCGCATATCCCTATGGCGGGCTTATGCATCGGAAGACGTCGAAACCCGGGAAGACAAACCCTGGCAGTCCGTGCTAATCACTACAACTCCTTGCGCAGCCATGCATTTGATCTGGTTGCGTCTGGATGCCGCGCTGTCGGAACATCATTGGCAGATGCTGGAATTTGCCGAGCGCTGCCTGGTACCCGGCGGGTTGTTGCTGGTCCAGGGAGTGGAACCCGAAAACTGGTGGAGTGAAGTGGATCCTGCGGCAAGTGCTCTCCCCTCGCGAACGCAGATTCAGGACTGGCTGGAGCAGCGCGGCATCGCCCTGAGTCTGGCTTTGACACCAGACGAAGCAGCGGGAGCTTATGGCTTTATTGCCCGTAAAAGCCTGGAGCAGTCAGCATTCCTTGAACAGATCCGTACCGAACCGGCTGCTGCGGTACTGCTCTGCAGCAGCCCCGACCATAATGGGGTAGGGAGCGTTGCCGCCTATTTACTGGAAAACGCCCTGGCGGCCCAGGGGTTGGAATGCCGGCATTTGCCCTGGCCGGTGGAGGGGACGTCGACGCCATTCGCTGCATCTGCTGAAGTCAAGCCGATAGCCGGAATGATTTTTCTGCCGGATTTTGCGGATGGAGAGGATCTGTCAGCAGAAGGCGTATCAGCCGCCAGCAGGCTGCGCATGGACTGCGAACGCTTACAACAGGCGGGACTCTGGTGTCTGCGTCAGGACCCGGTCATCCCCTTGCTACTGTTGAGTGATGGCGGTTTGGGAGGGGCTGCTTCTGCGACTGCCTTCGGCGCCATACACAGTCTGGGACAGGCTGGTCTGTGTGGTTTTGCCCGCAGTCTGCAAAACGAATGGCCAGAGCTGAAGTTGCGCATTGTGGATTGGGGGCAGGGGAGTCCCGAGACCGTACAAATGGTTGTTACAGAATACCTGAGCCCCGGTCCTGAAACCGAGCTTCTGCTGGATGTTCAGGGCGGACGCTATATTTTGCAGGTGCAGGAAGGCACTGCCCCGGAATTACAGCCGGCTAGTCATGATAATCCGCAAACCCCGACGCAACCCGTTCAGCCCGTACCCATCCAGCAACTCCAATTTTCCCTGCCCGGCCAGCTCCGTCATCTGCAGTGGGTAGACGTGCCAGAGCAGACCCCCGGGGCGCATGAAGTGGAAATTGCCGTAGACAGTACCGGGCTTAATTTTCGCGATGTCATGTATGCCCTGGGTCTGCTGGCGGATGAAGCCCTGGAAAACGGTTTCTCCGGTCCCACGCTGGGCCTGGAATTTGCGGGCAGAATCCGGCGGGTAGGGGCTGCTGTGACGCAATGGCAGGTAGGCGACGCAGTGCTGGGCTTTGCCCCGGCCAGTTTCAGCACGCGCCTGATCACGTCGGAGCAGGCCATTACCCGCATCCCCGAAGGCCTGTCCATGCGTGCCGCCGCCACCATTCCCACGGTTTTCCTGACCGCCTGGTATGCGTTGCACACGCTGGCCCAGTTGCAGACTGGCGAAAAAGTCCTCATTCACGGGGCTGCCGGTGGGGTGGGCATTGCCGCCATCCAGATAGCCCAGCATTTGGGGGCGGAAATTTATGCTACGGCAGGCTCGCCGCAAAAACGCGATTTTCTGCGTCTGTTGGGGGTTCAGCACATTTATGACTCGCGCAGCCTGGATTTTGCCGACGCCATTCTGGCCGATACCCAAGGCGAAGGGGTAGATGTTCTGCTGAACAGCCTGTATGGCGAGGCGGTCCTGCGCAATCTCCAGATACTCAAACCCTTCGGACGTTTTCTGGAGCTGGGAAAACGCGATTTTTACGAAAACAATGCCATTGGCCTGCGACCCTTCCGCAATAATCTCAGTTACTTCGGCATTGATGCCGATCAGCTCCTGAAAGGTCGACCGCAACTCACCCAGACCCTCTTTACGGAAATCATGTCCCGTTTCGAGGCGGGAGACTTCTTCCCGCTGCCCGCTACCCGTTTCCCGGCCTCCCGAGTCACCGATGCCTTCCGGCACATGCAGCAGGCCCGCCAGATCGGTAAGGTGGTGGTCGAGATGAGCGCACCCTATCTGCCCCATGCGCCCCGATCCGAAGCGGCTTTGCGCTTACAACTCAATGGGGAAGCGGCTTACCTGATTACCGGGGGGCTGGGTGGCTTTGGCCTCGCGACAGCACAGCGGCTGGTGGAGCGTGGTGCCAGAAAGCTGGTGCTGGTCAGTCGCAGCGGTCAACCTGACCCGGCTGCCGACCTCATCCTCAATGGCTTACGCACGCAAGGCGTGCAGGTCCACGCCTGGTCCTGCGATGTCCGCGAAAGCCCTCAGGTACAGATGCTCATCCAGCGTATCACCCGGGAAGTCGGTCCCCTGCACGGTATCATCCACGCGGCTGCCGTCATCGAAGACGCCCTGGCCCAGAATCTCAGCGCAGAGCTGCTGGATAAAGTTGTCCAGCCCAAGGTGGCCGGTGCCTGGAATCTGCATCAGGCCAGCCTCAATCAGCCCCTGGAGTTTTTCGTTCTGTATTCTTCCATGACCACCGTGCTCGGCAATCCGGGGCAGGCGCATTATGTGGCGGCCAACAGCTGGATGGAGGCTTTCGCGCAATGGCGGCGTCAGCAGGGGCTGGCCGCTCTGGCCATTCTCTGGGGAGCCATTGCCGATGTGGGGTATTTGACCAGACACGAAAAAACCCGTGACTTATTGCAGCAACGTCTGGGTGGAGCCGCATTGACTGCCAGTACCGCCCTGGATGTGCTGGAAAACATGATGGTCAGTGACGCGCATGGCTGGATGGTGGCTGATCTCGACTGGCGTGCCCTTCAGCGTTTTCTGCCGGTGGCCACAAGCCCCCGTTTTGCGGCGGTTATGCCCTCTGGAAAGGCCGATGCAACGTCCAGTGATGAAGACCTGCGCAGTCACTTGCAAAGCCTGCCCACGGCCGAAGCAGAACAATTGCTGGTGGATACCGTCCGCCGGGAAGTCGCCCAGATTCTGCGCCTGTCAGCAGATAAAATCACGCCCGATCAGAATCTCAGTCAACTCGGTCTCGACTCGCTCATGGGCGTTGAACTGGTCCTGGCTTTGGAAGAACGTGTGGGTGTCAAATTACCCGCTTTTCTGCTCAGTGAGGGGCCAACTCCCTTGCGTCTGGCGCGGCGTTTGGTGCAGTCTTTGAGTAACGACCCAGAACAACAGTATGTTCCGGGTACCGCAAGCATTACCCGTGAACAGCTGGAAGCCCAACACGGTGTTACCTGAGACCGGAAAATGACCAAAGCTGATCGTAGTATCGCCGCCCAGTTCAAGGAAAAGCTCATCCAGAAAGGTCTGGAACAGCGCCTGCAAAAAATACAGGCGGCCCCCGCGCCCGGGGCCAAAATTGGCGGAGCGGAAATTCCCGAAGCTTTCACCCGCTTTGATCGCCAACCCGGTTATCAGCAAGTGCATCTCATGCAGGAAAGCGCGGAACGCTTTGGCGTCAAAAGCCCCTTTTTCCATGTTCACCAGGGCACTGCCGGGGCGCATAGTGCCATCGACGGACGGCGCGTCATCAATTTTGGCAGCTACAATTATCTCGGTCTTTCCGGACATCCCGAAGTGAATGCTGCCGCTCAGGCTGCCATTGCCCAATACGGCAGTTCGGTATCTGCCAGCCGCATTGTGGCGGGTGAACGCCCCCTGCACCGGCAACTGGAACAAGCTCTGGCCAATTTTTACGGGGTCGATGATGCCCTGACTTTTGTCAGCGGTCACGCCACCAATGTCACCACCATCGGGCATTTACTGGGTGCACGTGATCTGATTCTGCACGATGAATATGCCCATAACAGCATTGTCCAGGGAGCCCTGTTGTCGGGCGCCCAACGCCTCAGTTTTCCGCATAATGATCTGAATGCACTCGAAACCCTGTTACGTCAGCAGCGGCGCAAAGCGGAGCGGGTCCTGATTGTGGTAGAGGGAATGTACAGCATGGACGGAGATTTCCCCGACCTGCCGCGCCTGATCGACCTGAAAAAAAAGCATAAGGCCTGGCTGATGGTAGATGAAGCCCATTCTTTCGGCGTCTTGGGTGCCACCGGCCGGGGCATTGCCGAGCATTTCAGTGTCAATACCCACGATGTCGATATCTGGATGGGCACCCTCAGCAAAACCCTCGCCGCCTGTGGTGGGTATATTGCCGGAGAGCAGGCCCTGATCGACAACTTACGCTATCTGGCACCAGGGTTCCTGTATAGTGTCGGACTGGCCCCGCCCCTGGCCGCCGCCGCCCTGACGGCGCTGACTATCCTCCAGAAAGAGCCAGACAGGGTCAAAACCCTGCACGAACGTGGTCAATATTTTCTGGAAGAAGCGAAAAGGCAGCAGATGGATACGGGGTTCAGCGCCGGTTATGCCATCACCCCCCTGATTATTGGCAGTTCCCTGCAGGCCGTGCGGCTCTCTTCCCAATTGCTGGAGCAGGGCGTGCATGTGCAACCCATCCTCTATCCAGCGGTGCCGGAAAAACAGGCGCGCCTGCGTTTTTTCCTGAACGTCGAACATAGCCCTGAAGAACTCCGGGATAGCCTGATCAGGCTGAAAGGCTTGTGTTAAATGGTGGTAATTCCCGCAGACTTATACGCCGTCGGATTTTCGGCCTGGAAACAGGGGCCGCTGCGGGCCTTTCTGCCCGAGACGCGACTGCACTTTATCCGCAACACCCGTCAGGCACCGGCAGGATCCACTCTGTTGCTCTGGGGAGCGCAAACTGCGCCGGAGAGTCATCCCATTATTCGTGTGGAGGATGGCTTTTTACGCTCCATTGGCTTGGGTGCTGACCTGATTGCACCCTTGTCTTATTGTTTTGATGGCAGCGGCCTTTATTACGACGCCAGCAAAGCATCGGACCTTGAACAAATACTCGCCACCCATGATTTTGATGCGACGCTTCTGGAGCGCGCCCATGCCCTGCGTGAGCAGATTGTGGCTTTGGGACTCACCAAGTATAACGTCGGGCAGGGGGGCTGGCAGCGGCCAGAAACCCGTCTGCCCAGCATTCGGTCGCCTGAAAGTCATCCCGCCGCCCGGCGGTTCAGCAAACAGCAACAATCCGACCCGCAGGCATTAGCCCAAAATCAGGCCGTTACCCAGGTCATCCTGGTCGTCGGACAGGTGGAAAGTGACGCCAGCATTGCCCTGGGCAGCGCCAGCACCCAGAGTAATCTGGCGCTGCTGCGCAAAGTGCGAGAAATGCACCCCGACGCCTATGTGGTTTACAAACCCCACCCTGACGTCAGTGCCGGGCTGCGCCGGGTGGGTGCGGGGGAAGAGCAGGCGACTGCCTACTGCGACGAAGTGGTTCACAATGTCAGCATGCATCAACTGCTGACCCAGGTAGATCAGGTGCATGTCATGACCTCCGCAGCGGGTTTTGAAGCACTGTTGCGCGACAAACCGGTGACCTGTCATGGCAGTCCATTTTACGCCGGATGGGGATTGACCAACGACCAGGAAACGATCCCCCGGCGGCAACGTCTACTCAGTCTGGATGCCCTGGTTGCTGCTGCGCTGATCCTCTACCCCCGTTATATTCACCCTCAGGAACAATGTCTCTGCAGCCCCGAGGCCGCAGTCAATGCCTTGCATGCCCAACGCGGTGGTGCAAACGACTATCACCTGCCGTTCTGGCGCAAAGCCTTTCGGTTGGTGCTGCGTCAGGTGGTGGGGGTGCGATGAAGAAATTCCTGTTTCTGCAAGGGGTCGCCAGCCCGTTTTTTGCCCTGCTCGCCGACCGGTTGGTCCAGCGCGGCCATCAGGTGCTGAAAGTCCAGTTTTGTGGCGGAGACATGGTCTACTGGTTTCCGCGCAAGGCCCTGCATTTCCGCAACAGCCTGGATGTGCTGCCGGAATTTCTCCAGCAGACTTTCCAGCGCGAACAGATCACCGATGTCGTGCTTTTTGGCGACCAGCGTCCGGTGCATCAGTCTGTGCATACCCACGCCAAAGCGCAGAATGTTGCGGTCCACGTTTTTGAAGAAGGTTATTTGCGGCCATTCTGGTTGACCCTGGAAAGGGGAGGTGTCAATGCCCATTCCCAACTCCCCAAGGACCCGGACTGGTATCGTCACATTATTGACCGGGTGCCCATACCCGATAATAGTCAGGCGTTTCTCGGCAAGTTCAAAATACGTGCCCTGCATGACGTGGTTTACCATAGTGGCGATATTCTGAACCCTGTTGCCTACCGGCATTATCGGCATCACGCCCCCATGCATCCCCTTCGCGAATACTTCTGGTATGTGCGCCGCTACCCCAAAATCCGGCACCGACTGAAAAGCGATCTGGCCCGCAATTATCAATTCGTTGAAAGGGGGCAGCCCTTTTTTTTGCTCCCTCTGCAGCTCTACAGTGACAGCCAGATCACCTGTCATTCGGAATTTTGTGATACCTATGATTTTATTCGCCAGAGTCTGGAATCTTTTGCCCAATATGCCGACAAAGACCTGCATCTGATCATCAAAAATCATCCCCTGGACCCCGGTATTCTTCCCTATGAAGCCTTTGCTCAGAAAACCGCCCGGCAACTCGGGATCCTTGACCGGATTCATTATTATGATTACGGAAATCTGGAACTTTTCCTGCAGCATTGCGAGGGCGTGGTGACCATCAACAGTACGGTGGGCACCTGGGCACTCAACTCCGGAAAACCGGTGATTACTCTGGCCGATCCGGTTTACAATGTGGCTGGTCTCACCAGCCAGCAGCGTCTTGCCGAGTTCTGGAACCAGCCCCATGCTCCCGATCCGGAGCTCTGGTCCGCATTCCGCCGGGTGCTGATATATGGCACCCAAATCAACGGCGGCTTTTATTGCAACACCGGTATGCAACTGGCGCTGGAAACCGCCGCTGCCAGACTTGAACTACAACAGTCCCCCATAGAGGAACTTTTATGCCGCAACGATCTCCGCAAACCATCCTTCTTACCGGCGCGACCAGCGCCATTGGCGCCGCCCTGGTCGCCGCCTACGCCCGACCCGGCGTAACCCTGCACCTGCATGGGCGTAACCGCGCAAAACTGGACGCCATTGTGCAGTCTGCCCAGACCCGGGGCGCAACCGTCACCCAGCGCAGTTTTGACGTGCGCGACAGTGCCACCCTGCGTGCCTGGGTGGCGGATTGCGAAAAAAACGGCCCGCTGGATCTGGTCATTTCCAACGCTGGCATGAACATCAATACCGGCCCCGACGAATCCGGCGAAGTCTGGGAAGAAGCCGAAGCGCTCATGGACGTGAATCTGCACGCCAGTCGGGTACTGGTAGATGCCGTGCTCCCCGCCATGCGCGCCCGCCATGCCGGACAAATCGCCCTGATGAGCTCCCTGGCCGGTTACTTCGGCCTGCCTGTCACCCCCAGCTATTGTGCCTCCAAAGCGGCCATCAAAGCCTACGGCGAAGCCTTGCGTGGCTGGCTGGGAAAAGAGGGCATTGGCATCAGTGTCATCATGCCCGGCTATGTGGACTCGGTCATGTGTCGGGAAATGCCCGGTCCCAAGCCTTTCCTCATGCAGCCCTCCCGCGCGGCGGTACTCATCCGCCAAGGGCTCGCCCGCAACAAGGCGCGCATCAGCTTTCCCTTTCCCCTCAATTTCGGCACCTGGTGGCTGGCGGTGCTTCCTGCCGCTATTTCCGTCTGGATTGTCGGCCTGATGGGCTACAATGGCCACCATGACTGAACTGCTCTGGCCCTGGTGTTTGGGCATCGGCTGGCTGCTGTCGTTTGCGGCCGAAGCGTTGCTGCACCCCCGCCCCAAACTGCCGGGCCGCCCCTTATGGACCTACCTGCTCCATAGCGGCCTGTGGCTGCTGATATTCACAATCTTTCTGCTCATCGTCCAGCGGCCGATATTTGCCATGCTGGCGGGTCTCGGTATCTGGCTGGCGGTGGTGCTGGTGGGTAATGCCAAAGAAGCCAGCCTGCGTGAACCTTTTGTATTCATGGACTTTGAATACTTCACCGATGCCATCAAACATCCCCGCCTGTATTTACCCTTTCTCGGTTTGTGGCGGGCCATCGCCCTGGGGATTATTGCCATAGCCGTCATTGGTACGGCGCTTTGGGCGGAAACACCACTGACTGCACAAATGCCCTGGCTGGTTTTTCTCAAATATAATGCCTTGTCGCTGTTCGCTGCAGCCTGCCTGCTCTGGATAGGCGACCGCTGGTCTGACGTACCCAGCCTGCAGCCGGACAAAGATATTCGCGACATGGGTTTCGCCCCCAGTCTCTGGTTATATGGCTGGGCAGAACGGGCCCCTGTTCAGGTGCCCGCTGCCAGACCCTTTGGTCCCTGGTCAGAACCGCAGCCGATTATTCCGAATCCGAATATCTCAGAAACCCCAAGTCATACAGAATCAACGGGTCATCTGGTCATCGTCCAGAGCGAATCGTTTTTTGATGCGCGCCGCCTCTGGCCACACATTGCCCCGGAAGTGTTCAGGGATTTTGACGCGGCCCGACGTCAATGTGTGCAAAGCGGGCAAATTCGTGTACCGCCCTGGGGAGCCAATACCATCCGCACTGAATTCAGTCTGCTCACCGGCTGGTCGCCTGCTGCGCTCGGTATTCATCAGTTTCAGCCTTACCGCTTTCTGGCGCGTCGGCCCCTGCCCAGCATCGCCTGGCGACTCAAGGCTCAAGGCTATCGGACCATCTGCATCCACCCCTATCCCTCCAGCTTTTACGCCCGCAATACGATTTACCCACTGCTCGGCTTTGATGATTTTCTGGATGTCGCGGAGTTTACGCCGGAAGATCGCAGTGGCCCCTATACCGGCGACCGGGCGGTTGCCGACAAGACCTTGCAAATACTGCAGGGGGCCACCCAGCCGACCTTCATCTTCATTATTACCATGGAAAACCACGGCCCTCTGCATCTGGAATCGGTCAGCGCCGCAGAAAAGAAAACCCTGCTCTTGCAGAAGCCTTCTGTCAGCGCCGATGACCTTGCCATTTACCTGCGCCACGTCCGCAACGCTGGCGCCATGCTGCAGCAGTTCATGACCGAACTGCCCAGGCTGTCCCTACCCAGTGTGCTGGGGTTTTATGGTGACCATGTCCCCATCATGGAAAAACTCTATGAGGCCCGTCATTTTGAAGATGGTCGCACCGACTACTGGCTCTGGTCCTCCCGCCACCCAGCCCCCAGCAGCCTCCAGCAGCCGGAAATTGCCGTCGAAGAGCTGGGGGTTCACGCTCTGGCCCTAATCAGCTGCGAAATAGAAATACAGAGGTACAACGGTTATCGAGAGTTGGAGTAAAACCCAGACGCTGATAAAACGTGCTGCGGTCTCACATTTGCGTCCACACAACGGTGTTAAACACCGTACACAAAGCGCAGCAGCCTGCCGGACAAGGCTAACTGGTGACCTTTAGTGTCACGCCGACGGGTCCCGAAACCGGTTATGGCTACATTCAGAAGGGCAGCGCCCTGGACAGCGGCTATCAGGTTGCCCGTTTCGTCGAAAAGCCCAATCAGAGCAATGCCCAGGATTACCTCGACAGCGGCGACTATCTCTGGAACTCCGGCATGTTCTGCATGCGGCCGACAGTCTGCCCAATGCTCTGCAAACAGCTTGTTGAGATCGACTGGTGATATGTTGTTGGCGCGATGATTTTCAATCGGGCACTGCGGACTGCTCAGATTTTTGCTGGGCGGTTGCTCTGGTTTTTTTGGCTGCCGCAGCGCTGTGAACCTGCAGACTATGGTCAATGGCGGTAGCTTCCCGAGGATTCAGGGAACTTATCAGCGGCAAAAGACTATAGGCTTCTGCAAAACGCTGCATCCGAATCATGGTTCGGGCCGCACTTCCATAGGCAATGGCGGCTTCTGGATATTTGCCGGTCATGTAATACACATTGCCCAATTCACCATAAATACCCGGATGATCAGGCGCTTCGTGGAGCAGTTTTTGGTAGTCGGCAATGGCTTTCGGCGCATTGCGATGCCAGTAGGCCGCCCGTGCCTGCAAGAGCAGTTTGACTTCGGCTTTGCTCAGGCTTTTTGTCGAAGCCGGCATGGGCATGGATAATGTGGGCGGAGCCTTGATATTTTTGTGGGCAGAATGCGCTTTGGCTGGGCCACTCCGTCCAGTTTTTTTTGGCGCGACGGGATGTTTGGCTGCGGGGGCAGCGCCGTGTGGTGGCTTTACCGGTGTCGCCACTTTTTTGGGAGCTGCGGCAGTCAGATGCGCCGATTGAGCGGGTGCAGTTTCTGCAGGCAAGGCAGATTCTGCGGCTGCTGCGCTGGCAATAATGCTGAAAGGAGCCGTTTCGAAATGCATATTCCCGGAGACTAATTGCAGGCTGGCGCTCGCAAAAAGAGCTGAAAAAACTATCCCTTTTTTGAAGAGAAAATGTTTGTGGAAGGGTTTTTGGGAGAAAGTACGCATAAGTTGTCCGCCTCAATGTTAAATGGGTTTGGTCTAGGCTATACACCATTCTGGATACAGAGTAACAGCCAGTTTTTCCAGTTCCTTGCTGGCTTTGCTGCTGACATCCAATTCAAAAACGGCACGGGCTTCACTCAGTGAGCGGCGAAAGGCAGTGCGTTGTCCGAGTCGTAATCCCAATGATTTGACCTGTGGAAGTTCGGCCAGCATGGCCTCGGCTTCATCGCTTTCACGAACCGCGTGGTGGGTATCTGCGCGATTGATAAATGCCCAGACCGGAGGGGCTGCCCAATGGCTGCAATCCTCCAGAAAACGTTGTGCAGACCAGATATCGGCCTGACTGGGGCCGACGGGCATGAGGATGGTATCGGCGATGCTCAGGGCCCTCCGAAAAGCGTTCAATTCGGAATAACTACAGTCAATCAGCACGTATTCAGTCAGGGGCAGGGCTTCATCCATCTCTGTAGCTACAGAGATGGCGGGCAGAATGTGCTGTTCTGTGCGATCGCGGCAGACATCGCGTAAGGTACCTTGGGGATCGAGGTCGTAAAGTTGCACGGGAGCCCGATACGCCAACCACACGGCGAGATTGAAACTCACCGTGCTTTTTCCCGATCCACCTTTCATGGATGCCACTACCAAACGCATGATGACCTCGTGCTAGCGTCCGTATCCGTAAGGCGGATATCCATAAGGAGACGGATAAGGTCCCATGGGCGGGGGCGGCATGCTGGGACGCATCTGCTGCGGATAGGGTTGGCGATATTGCGGCGGGTATGGTTGTGAATATTGCTGCTGATTGGGATAAGCGTAGTTTTGTTGTCCATAGGACTGCGGATAACCATTACTACCACCGCCCTGATATTCGCCCTGATAAGGCTGCCCATAACCGCCGTAGTTGCCACTATTCATGTTCATGGGGCCACCATGCGGCCCATTGAAATTCATGCCACCCATATCCCAGGGGCCTTCTGATCCCTGCATGGGGCCACCATAGCCGCTAAAGGGGCCGCTGTTGCCATTCATTGGGCCGCTATAACCGGACCAAGGCATGCCACCACCGCTCCAGGGCATCCCTCCACCACCACTCCAGGGCATGTCGCCACCCCAAGGACCCCAGGCATACGCCGGGGCTGCGATCATGAAGCCCGCCATACCGACACCCGCCATCAAAGCCAAAGACCGCAGTTTCCGGCTCATTGGTGTTTTTTTCAATGATTTCATCACATTTGCCTCCATGTTCGTTATAAAAAACCCTTGATTCTGTTGGTTTCCAGAACCCGCCACGCCATCGGCAATTTCAGCAAGCTTTATCAGCAAACAACGTGCCAGAAGTTAATCTCTTGTTTTATTTAGTATTATGGGTTTAAGAAATTTATCTTTTCGCAACAGAAAATTGAACCAATATACTGATATATAATAAATATTATAAATGTTGCAGCCTGAAAGAATGCAACGGTTCATACAACAGTTCCTGCAACGTGGTGATTCAGAGAAAAAAGGGAGATCAAGTGATCTCCCGAATCCAGAGGTGACAAACAACGCTAAAATGGCATGGGTGATTTATGCAGGTATTGGCTTGAGAGCCGTATGGCGTCAAAAAAGGGAGACAGGGACATCTCCCAAATAGCGGAGTACACAGTGACCACTCATAATCAAGGTAAAGCGATGCCTCTTATCCGAACTGGTTTTTGCGCATGGCCCAACTCATGATCAGCATGCCTAATCCAAAGGCGGCCGAGAACCCGATGATGATCCAACTGTATATGGACGAACCGGCTTGTGGAGCCAGCGCGAACAGAAACTGGAGGGCTACCGCCAGGGCCAGATAAGCGCCAGAGCCAATAATCAGCACGAGTTCCTTGTTTTTAATGTTGCGGATCACCCAGACCCCTTCGAGGACTCCCGACAAGGCCACCCAGACGAATACGGTCAGAAGAATGTAAAGCGTAGGCCCCGCACTCAGATCCCAATAGATGACGATGATGCCTGCGGCAATGCCTAACAGACCTTTAAAAATCACGGCCAGACGGGTCCACACACCATCAATCTGGTGACCTAAGGCTACGCTCAGCGCATAAAAACCATCGAATAGTACATAAATGGCAAAAAACCAGACCAGTAATGGAATGGTTGCCTTGAAATCGGCCAGGGCCACCAGGGCATACACCAATGCAGCCATTCCGCGAATGGCCAGCAGTGGCCAGGAATAAAAACCGCCACTTTTTTTGATAATCTGTACTGAAGAAGTTGCTGTAGTCATATTTCACCTCCTGGATGTAACTTGTTAGATCAAAATCAAAGCCGACCGCCGTCGGTCATCTATAAAACATAGCAGACCTAATCCTCGCTGGAATGAATATGGTCACCCACCCAAAGGGCCGCCATCAGCACAATGACGGCGATACTCATGGTCAATACGGACATCGCTTTGAGATGATCGACATCCACCACCAGATAGCGGGCGATGGCCGTAACGGCGACATAAATCAGAAAGCGCACGGGCAGTTTTCCGGTTTTGAAATAAATGCCGGTCATGGCCCCGATTTCCAGATACACAAAAAGCAGCAGCAAATCCTGCAAGGTCGCATAGCCACGATGAATCAGGTGCACATAAAAATGCGTAGCCGACCAGATGATGCTGGCACCAATGATGAACAAGGACAGTGATTTGAAAATCTCGACCATGGTGCCACCCGTGCGATGTGCCCGTTTGAACATTTCCAGTATGCCGACATTGCGAGTCATCAGCCGGCCATCTTTTTTTTACCGGATGCATTCATGGTTTTGAGGACCCGGTAAGCGATGGAGATGACATTGCGGAGTACATAGATCGTTTTTCCGGACAGCACGAGGCGTATTAGGGCAAAAATCCCGCCACTGCCTGACCCGCCTTTCTGCTCCGCATCGTCCAGACCATCACGGATGGAGCAGACCAGTGCCCGCGCACCTGATGCCATGTTGCCTCCCCCACAGCGGGCAACCATCGTCCGGGCTTCAATGGCGACCGAGGCCCAGACACCAATCGCTTTTTGCAAATCATTCAGGTTCTTGTGAAGTATCTCATCCTGCATGACTTCCGGCAGGGTGGCAGCCAGGGTTTCCCAGGCGACTACCAGTTCTCCCGACCAGCGGCTGGCATCGTCTACCAGTCCTGAAACGCGTGCCGTCAGGGAAGGTGAGGCACCCTGGATGAGGCAGGTTATCCGTTTCAGGATATCGGTCCATTCTACGGTGGCCATGCCCAGTTGCTGCATGGTGCCGGATTTGGCCAGATCGCCGAGCACTTCCGGAAGGGTTTCCATCAGCGTACTCATGGCGACCAGCAGGGGTTCCAGCATGCGGACACCGGATTCGACCCGCGCCTCCAGGTCGGCGGCAGAATGCACGCCGGTGACCTGAGCCAGTTTTTGGGTGGCCGACCAGAGGTGCCCTGCTTCACAGGCGATATGCAGGGCAGCACTGCGGACATCGGTATCGGCAGTTACCTCGTCCAGCATGGCGTACAGTAAACGTAACTGATCCTCGATGGCATGACTGAGGTCCAGCACCTGCGACCAATCCGGCGTTTCCGTCGGGTTATTGACGGCTTGACTCATTTCGGCAGCACTCATCACATTTGTCCTCCTTTGAAAAGATAACGGCCCCTGGCGCAGATCTGCAGACAATCTGCGCCAGGGGAATGGCCTCAGCCCACTTTGCGGAGATGGGCGGGCTCGTCACTTTTCAGACGGGAAATGCCGAGCATCTGGAAGACCAGTTTTTCATAAAAAGGCTCAGAAACCCCGGCTTTCATTTTGGCGAGGAAGTATTTTTCAAAGGCAATCTTGGACCAATGCACCCAGGGCCCTTCTCCGAACCAGTCAACACGCCGGGGTTTGAATTGGGGTAAGGCCACAAAAGCAGCGCCGCTCGTGCCCATGTCGGCCAGGCAGATGGCGTTCCAGGTGCCCATTTCGGCAGTGGGTGCCTTGCCCTGAATTTCTGCCTGAATGTTATGGACGAGGGCGGTGACCATGGATTCGATCATATAGCCGGTTTTGGGCGCCCCGGTGGGTACCGGAGTCTGTTCTACCGGAGGAATGGCAATACAAACGCCCGCCGAGTAAATGTTGGGATATTTGGGGCTGCGTTGATGTTCGTCGACAATGACAAAGCCCTTGGGATTACAGAGTTCCGGCACCTTGGCTACCGCATCTACGCCCTTGAAAGAAGGCAGCATCATCGAAAAACCGAAGTCATGGGTGCCGACGCCGATTTTTTCGCCTTTTGCATTCAGGTGCTCGCAGAACATTTTGCCATCTTCGACTTTGGTGGTGTTCATGTTGGTATGCACCTGAACCCCCATTTCCCCGAGGCCCCGGGTCAGAATTTCCTGGGAGTCCCCGACGCCACCCAGACCCAGATGGCCGACATAAGGCTCGGAAGTGATGAAGTGGAATTCCTTGATTTTGTTGCGCGCCCCGCGTTTTTCGAGATCACTGAGGACAATCATGGCGTATTCATAGGCGGGTCCAAAGCAGCTGGCACCGGGCATGGCGCCGATGATAATCGGATCGGGATTGTTGGAGTCCAGCAGGTTCATGTAAGCCGCATAGGCTTTCTCGGCATGATCGACCGTACAAATGGAATGGGTCGACTTCTGATGTCCGGCATGGGGACCGGATCCGGGAACGGCATCGAAAGCCAGAGCGGGTCCCGTGGTGATGATCAGATAGTCATAATGGACACTGGAACCATTGGCGAGATCAATGGTGTTGCGTTCCGGATCAATGCGGTCGGCGCGCTGGGCAATAAAATTGATGCGCTTGCGACTGGTATGCGGCTCAATATCAAACACGATTTGCTCCCGCTGCCGCCAGCCTACACCCACCCAGGGATTGGAGGGAACGAACTGGAAATAAGGGTTTTCGCTGATCAGCGTCACCTCATGTTTGGGGCCGAGCAGGTCCCGCATCTCATAGGCGGCGGGCATGCCGCCGGTTCCTGCGCCTAAAATCACTACATGTGCCATGGTCAATACTCCTTATTCAAAGCGAAAACGAACAGCTGACGAACGACGGATCAACATCCGCTAAAGATGGATTTTCAATGCCCACCGTATGCGGCTTTTTTGCTTAACCTCCCCCGAAAGACCCAAATCTGATACCAGTTGTACATGATCATGACCGGCACAAATCCCGTCATGAAAAGGGTGAAGACCGCCAGGGAGTTGGCTGGATTGCCGGATAGGGCGATAGGCCAGGTTTCTGGCACGACATAGGGATACATGGTGGCGAACATGGCCATCCAGAGAAATGCCACCACACCCTCGCCCCAGAGCAGGGCGGCAATATCCCGCTGCAGGGAATGATTGATCATCGATTTGTAGGCAAAGAACAGCACAATGACCAGCCAGATCGCCCAGATCCACCAATGGGCACCGCTCCATTTGGCCGCTGCCCAGGGGAAAATGGCGTAGGACCAGATCAAGGTAACGAGAATGGCGATCAGCGCCAGAAAAGAAAATACGGTAGTCCACTTGCGGGCGCGTTCATGAATGGGGTCTCCCGGTATGAAGCGGGCACATAAATACAGTCCACCGGCAAGGCCTGCCGCAATGACGGCCCCGCAACCGACCCATATACTGAAAGGACTTAAGAAGGTGAAGGCCTGTCCGGAATAATGGAGTACCGGATCCGTGGAAGCAGGGAGACCGTGTCCCTGTATTTCCAGGGCGCGCCCGGCTTTCAGGGGGAAACCCTGCAAGGTGGCACCCAGGGATACGCCAGCAAAAAAGGGGGCGATCAGACTGCCGAGAGCAAAGGCCCAGCCCCAGAATCGTTTGCTGCTGCGCGCATGAATATGAAATTCAAAAGCGACAGCGCGGGAAATAATCCCCCACAAGGCCAGCATCAACGGGATCATGAGATAGTTCAAAGCAGAGCCGTAGACCACCGGGAAAGCCCCGAAGAGGACCCCGCCGGCAACCACCAGCCAGGTTTCGTTTCCGTCCCAGAATCCGGCCATGGAAGCCATGACCGCCCCGCGTTCTTCCTCGTCGTGCGAAAACAGGGTGTAAATGCCAGCGCCCAGATCGGCTCCATCCAGCATCACGTAAAGCATAAAAAACAAGGCGAGAATCAACCACCACCAGGTGGACAGGGACACGGCAATTCTACCCATGAGATCGGTCATGATGGGTTCTCCTCAATCTCGGTGTGGCAATGCTTTGGTAAAATGGGGGGACACATGGCCACCTCCACTGTCGATGGTTTCCGGTTTGTCCCAGAGATGGGTGGAATCCGGAATGTCATTCACGCCTTTTTGGATGACGCGGCTGAAGAAGTACCAGGCGCCCGACCAGACGGCCAACTCAAAAATAATGTAGCCCACGAACCAGACCACTTCCTGGCCCAGCGACATGTGGCTGACTCCTTCGTAGGTGCGCATCATGCCAAAGACTACCCAGGGTTGCCGACCGATTTCGCGCACCCACCAGCCCGTCCAGATCGCCAGATAGGGTAAAAATGCCGAGAAAACGACGGCCCGGAGAAACCACGGATGTTGGCGTAGAGCCGTCGCATTCAGCTGGCCCCGCAGGCGCAGCCAGTTACCCCAAAGAGCGACGAGGAACAGGAAAAAGCCAATGGCGACCATGATCCGGAACGCATAGAAAGGCACCCAGACATCCGGACGATCACGGGCAGGGAAGCTGTCCATACCTGTCACCTTGCCGGTCAAGGTATGGGTTTCCAGCAGGCTCAGGACGTAAGGAATGGTAATCGCAAATCGGGTACCGTCATTCTGGCTGTTGGGTATGGCAATCAGGTGCCAGCCGGTATTGACCTGCCCATTGGGGAGATACGTATGGTAATGCCCTTCCATGGCGGCCAGAGAGGTAGGCTGCGTCTGGGCGACGTCCCGCCCCAGCGTATCCCCCAGATAAATCTGCAAAGGGGTCACAATCAGCAGTGCCAGGAGCGCTGGTTTGAGCAGCTTTACAAAAAGTTCGGCGTTGCGGTTCTTGAGGATGAACCAGGCACTGACGCCGGCAAAAACAAAAAGAGCCAGCTCTACGCAGGCGATCCACATATGTGGAAATCCCCAATGAAAATTGTCGTTATAAATGGCGCTCCACCAGTTGGTGACCTGAAACAGCCCATTTTTAAAGACGACTCCGTCGGGCGTTTGCATCCAGGAATTCGCCACCAGAATCCAGCCGGCCGATAAAGTGGAAGAAATGCCAACATTGAAGGTGGCAAAAAGATGCATGGTTTTACTGATTTTTCCCCAGCCGAAAACCATCAGACCAATAAATCCCGCTTCATACATGAATGCGGTGATGGTTTCAAAGCCGAGAATGTTGCCGAAAAAGGGGCCGACTGCCTGAGAAAATGGCCCATACAGAATCCCGAAGGCCATTTCCATGGTGACACCCGTCGCCACCCCGGCACCGAAATTGATTATGAATATTTTTTCGAAAAAACGATTGAGTTTGTACCAGCGCTCATCCCCGGTGCGGAGCCAGAGGACTTCTATTCCGAAAAGCAGCCATGACATGCCAATCGTCATGGGCGTCCAGAGAGTATGCAGCGAGGTAATCCAGGCAAAATCGAGACGGCTGAGTAAAACGGGTAACGTATTTTCGATCAACATAAGGTTGACTCCTGATTTTTGTTATTCCGTAAAAGTGAAGAAGTATGAAAACCTGCTCATAAAAATTTGAGAGTACATAAGCATTTTATGTGCCAAAATCGAGTTCTCTGATTTTTAAATGATTTTTAATTTATGGAAATGCACTGTGAAACGGTTGATGATGGTGAAAGATTTTATACGTATGTTATTTAATGATTTTTTAATGCAACAATACCCGGCGAGAGCGTGCAACATAGAAAGAATAATTAAGAGATTCATTTAATAATAATAATCTGACGTTGTTAGGGTGAAGGTGGCTATTGCCCCCGAGGCTGGTGTTGCAACATCTGATGCATGATTTATCTTATTGTTTTTATTTTATATAAAATAAAAAAGCGTTGCATGGATAGAGATTGCTATCAGATTGATTCTATTGTAATCAAATGATTATAAGTTGGCATAATTTATGCTCAATTCAGGCTGAGTGTCTGATTCATTATTTTGAAGGAGAAATTCATTATGGATAGTCATTTTCTCGATGAGGCACGGGACTTACCTTCAAAGGTCCATGCCTCCCAGGCTGGAAAATCTGGTATGACCCCTATGGAGCGGGTTGTTGCCTGGTCAGTTTTTCGGACGCGTGCGGAAGCGGAAAATCTGGTTGCTCATGTGCATTTGGCACCGGGTCAGCATCTGGTCGGTGGACATGGTCAGGATAGTGTGGCGCCTTTCTGGTGGGTCGGAGTACAAGTGAGTGATCTGGGTGAATGGGGACATAGTGCGGCCATCAATAAGCGGGGCCGGAATGGAGACTGATCTGCGGGGGCCTTTGGTGGATGTTCTCGAAAAATATCGCCACTGGAATGACGTGCTCCACGACATGTACGTTTTAAATCCGGAGGAGGATCTGAGACATTCCGTTCCTGCCCGGCCAATCGTGCTTGTTTTGGGATCGGCCAGGCAATTGCAAAACTTACTGCATTCATGGCTGAATGCGGTAAGTTTTCCAGAAAATTCAACGGAAATCATCCATATTTATCCAAAAGATCCCGAAGAATTGCCAGACCAGGTTTTTGATCCGGAAGTAAGCAGTCTGTCTCTCCAGGTGTTCTCTGGCGTGCAGGCGCTGCCATGTCCCGATTGGGTTGGCATACCTGCAGATTTTTATCTGGTTTCAGATTTGTCTTCGTTGCCGTCAGAGGCTATACAGTGTCTGAAAAAAATAGCCGCGAAAGCGCAGATTCTGATCAATCTTGATGTACAAAGCGCACAGTTGAAACATTCTCTCGGTTTACAGGAAGCCGATACCGGTCCGTTGCTGTATCTGGAGGAATCGTCACTGGCAGTATCACCGCAGCCTGAAAGAACCCAGCCTGTTTTCGGGAGCCAAATCATCCGCTTTGATTCGGTCGATAACGCCGTTACTTATTTGCATAAACTTTCCCAATTATGGCCCTGTTTTTTGGCACAGTTGCTTGAGCGTCAGTTGCAGTCCCTGATGCGTGAAACGATTCCACACCTGATGCGCTGGCGACGGCGCTGGATGTTTTCCGTGGCTTTTCTGGATGTTGTCGTGATTGCGGCGGTGGTGTGGGGGATGACGCAATGGGGTTGGTGGCAGGCACTACTGCAGATCACTTGGTCTACACTGCCGATCCTGATAGCCACAGCGACCTTTTTTGTTGCCGTTTTTTTGCTGCTGATGAGTATTTTGCTGCTCTGGAGAATTCATAAGGGGAGTTGTGCACTCTGTTCCATGACGGCTTTATCGTGTCTTGGAAGTGCCGGTGCCGCCCGGCGGAATCCCTTTCGGCGCGCCTTTCTGGAAAACACCCGGAGTTTCTGGCAAACGGTGTCTTGCCGTGATCTGTGTGGTTGGAGCAGTGCCCAGCGTGATGATGCCGTTACATTTTGCCAATATTGCCAGGATCTGAAGTCACAGTTTTTGACGAGAGACCCGACATCCTGAGAACCGCTTTTTGGTGCGGGCGTGCGTCCGCAAATTTTTGTTCACCTGTATGAGGAGGTATTACCCGTGGCAGATTTATTTTCACCCGCCTGGATGGCTCGTTTTGTTGAGGAATGGAACAAGGATCCCGAGCTTTCTGACGCTCTTGCCCAGATTGGCTTTAATTCGGTCATTGCTTATGGTTACCCGGAAGAAGACAGGCCCCGTGCTTTTCTGGTGGTACAAAACGGCAAGGCAACGGCATCGGGCGTGTATACTGATCAGCCTTTAAACTGGGATATTCGTGCCCAGCATCCGCAATGGTTGAAGTGGATAGAGAAGTCTCCGGGTATGACGGGCCTGGGCATGGCGTTTACCACCGGAAAAATCAAATTCAAGGTAGGAGACTACGCGAGCATGCTTAAGGATCCACGTATGGCAGGACCCTTTGTCAAAAGCTTTTCAGCGATGTCCAAAATCTAGTCCGCAAGGGGAGCGAAACAGGGGTTCAGGGCTTCTGGGATATGCAGGAGCCCTGAATTTACTGATTTCCAAAATGGTTGTTACTGTCTTTTCCGGAAATGCCCAGGCGGGACAAATGCCGCCACAGGGTCACGCGATCAATACCCAGCTCGCGAGCGGCGGCGGCACGATTGCCTCCATGTTTATCCAGTAGCTGCAAAAGGTTTTCCCGATCATAAATGGCTTCCGGATCGTTTTCTGATCGGCTGGAAGTAACCGATGACCCCAAGTGCATTCTGTCCAGGAAGTCTTTGGGGAAATCACTGTCACTGATTTCCGGTCCGGCACTGCAGATGGCCACATATTCCATCACGTTGCGGAGTTCACGCACATTTCCCGGCCAGGGATAATCCAGGAGCAGATGTTTGGCCGCTGAGCCAAGCCTTTTCTTGTGTCCTCCCGTAGTAATTTTCAAAAAGTGTTCGGCGAGGAGCATGATGTCCGAAGGCCGTTCACGCAGCGCCGGAATGCGGATAGGGATCACATTTAACCGATAAAACAGATCACTCCGAAAATCCCCACTTTCTACCAGTTCCTTGAGATTGCGATTGCTGGCAGCAACCACGCGTACATCGACCTGGTGGGTTTTGGTACTGCCAACCGGTTCATAGCGCATGTCTTCCAGCACCTTCAGCAGTTTGGCCTGATGATGTTTGGGCAGTTCGCTGACTTCATCGAGGAAGAGCGTGCCACCATCGGCTGCCGCAAAACGGCCGATGCGATCTGTCACTGCTCCCGTAAAAGCGCCTTTCACGGATCCGAAAAACTCGGCTTCAAATAAATTATCGGGGATGGCGGCACAATTCACTTCCACCAGGGATTTTTTGGAGCGGTTACTCTGTTGATGCAGTAAGCGGACCATCAAGCCTTTACCAGACCCCGATTCGCCCTGAAAGATGACGCTGGCATCGGTGGCCGCGACTTGCGCAATCAATTCGAGGGCATCGCGCATGTGCGGATCATCCGTAATAAAACCCACACTGCGGGTGCCGCCCAGAATCCGCTCGGCATGACGCAATTCGGAGACATCTTCGATGAAAAAAATGCGGCGTTTATGTTGTTTGCGCTCTACCAGTCGGGTTCTGATCTGCAGGACCTTGTGATCGCCTTCGGCAACGGGAAGCAGGTGATCCCAGCGGACGCAGCCAGTTTGCGGTCGACTCACGGCATCTTCCTGACCAGCAGCAATGGCCGCTCGCACCAGTTCTTTCTGGACGCTACCTCCAGGTATGCTGCGCAGGTGCTCCAGTTGATGCGTGTTCAACAAGATTTTGGCGGCAGCGTTGCAGAATTCAATTTTTCCCTGAATGTCGGTCAGCAGAATGCCGGCGTCCATGGAATCCAGTAATTCTGGCAAAACCTCACAGAGGGTTTCCAGTTCAGTGCTCAGCGACGCCATTTTTTTCTCCTTGGCCAGCACCTCGCCATCAGTCTCAGTGGTTGCCATAAGCATTCCCCTGATATGGATAGCCACTTTGATATTGCGGATTATATCCCGGTGGAACTCCATCATAGGCTTCCTGGCGTGGAGGGGGTAGAGGCGTTCTGGGTCCATAGCGCGGATCATTGTGATTGAAGGGCAACATGCCACTCAGAAAAGAAAAGGGTGGGGTGATGTTACGATTCAGGCTCCAGAATTCAGCCTGCATCTGTCCGGTGGCTCTGGCCATGTAATTGGTCGAATGGGTCATCTCAGCCATGTTTTGTGACATGCTGTTCATGTTACGTTGAATGTTGGGACTCATTTTCTGGAACTGTGCGGTCATTTCATGAAGGTCATGGGACATTTCCACGGCCAGATAAAACTCATAAGCGGCGAGGACCAGAAAGGCGACGAGTGCCGCGTAGACGATCAGTCTGAGCTGGCGGTCAGAAAGGCCAGCGATATGATGCTGAGACTGCGAGTGTGTTTCCGTAGTCGGTTGTTCCGCCATGATGGTTTGTCTCCTGATGATTTAATTGGATCGTCAGCTGATAGGCTGCATTTGGATTGATTTGTGCGACGATGGGAATAAGTGTGCGGGCTCCACGCAGGTTTTTCTCCCGGATCAGATTCCGAAAGCTATGAATGTAATCATTTTCCGCCGCGTAAAATGCGCCTATCCGGTAATAAACATTGCCCTGTTCTCCATAGAGATCTGCCAGATACCGCTGGGGGGCAAGATGAATCAATTGTGCATATTCCTGAATGGCGCGCAATGGGTTGCCTTGCCAGTAGGCTTGGCGTGCCTGCATCAGCTGCTGAAGGTAGTGATGGTTCCATCCGGATTTTGGACGTAACAAATCGGATGTAACCCCGGCTTGTGCAGTGGCCATGCACACTATAAACCCGACAGACAGCAGCATAGCTGTCCATCGAGTTGATTTTGTGAAATTCACCATCAGGCAGGCGGCATCCCGGTTTCGGCTTCGGGGGCATGGGACAGCGCCTCCTGCACTTTTTGTGCTTCCGCAGGATCCAGACGTCCGAGAATAGGAATCAGCGCGGCACCATCGGCATAACGTCCGGCATGAATCAGCTGCATGGCAGCCTGACCATAAGCGTTGCCCGCCTGGTGATAGTGACCGGTCATGTACAACACATTACCCATTTCGCCATAGGCAGCGGGGGAGTCAGGCGCTTCCTGAATCAAATGATGATAATCCGCAATAGCACCGGCATAGTCGTGATGCCAGAAAGCCCCGCGCGCCTGCATGAGCAACTTGGTCTGATCGGCGGTCAACGGTTTGGTATTTTGGGTGATGGCCGCAATGCTGGGGGCACTGGTGACATGCAGGACTTTTTGCGCGGGTTTAGCTGCAGCTACCTGGGTATGATCGGGCTTATTGGCGGTGATGGCCCAAATAAACAGAATCACAATGATGACCAGCAAGATCAAAATGATCAGTGGGTATCCCCAAAAGCGACTCAAAAATCCCTCTTTTTGCGCAGGAGGGGGAGGGGGCGGAGAGTAACTGCTATAACTGGAACTTGACGCCGCAGCGGCAGCGGCTGCTGCAGCCGCTGCTGATGCATCTGTATCGGTACCCGAATGGGTCTCTGAATGAGTATAGTGCTGCTGTTCTGGTTCATGCTGGCTTTGCGTAACCTGGTGGTATTCGGTATCCGTGTCACTATGCAAGTTGGCTTCTGATTCCGGCATGGATTCTTTGCCGCTGGTCGGGGCATCTTCTGAATGTAACTGCGGTTCTTCTCGGATGTCACTCATAATTCATTACTCCTTATGGTTAACGTGCCAGTGCCTGGCGGATGATGGTGGCCTGATTCGGGTCCAGAGAACTGATCAGGGGTAATAATGCTGCGGCAGAAGGATATTGATGCGTTGCAATTAGCGTTCGGGCAGCACCGGAATAGGCCTTGCCAGCAGATAAAGGATGACCAGTCTGGTAATAAATGTTGCCTAATTCGCCATACAGTTGCGGTACTTCAGGCAGTTGATCGATTAATGCCTGATAATCGGCAATGGCGGCTTTAACATCATGTTCCCAAAACGCCCGTCGTGCAGCCATCAGCAGAGCATACTGAGACTCGGTAAGGTTTTTCGGAAAAAGGATTTTAACGTGCGGGGTAACCGGGGTTGCTTGCTGTACAGCCACGCCCGGCTGTAGTTTTGGTGTGGTGGCCGTGATCGGCACTGTTGCAGGATGGGCTACCGGAGTGGGTTTGCTTTCCTGTTTTTCCCACCAATGGTGCATTGCCTGCCATTTTTGCACCGTGTATTGCCGGGTCGTCTGCCAGTCATGACGCCAGAGTTGCGGATCCTGTATGGCAGCAATCACTACCAGCACAATGATCACCAGAATGATAAACCCAATGATTCTACCCAAAATTCGTTTCATGGCTGGCCTCTATTTGGCACATGTGCTTTTGATTTCAAAAAATATTTGAACCCTGCTGGCATCGCGGTGCATCTGCAGCCCGCAGGATTTTTGTCCATCACGGATACCCGTAACCGGGACGGTAGGGTCCGGGTGGCGGGGCATATTGCTGGCTGTTGTTGGCGTATTGCGGTGGTGCTGAAGGAGCGATGTAAGCATTATTATCGGCATTGTTATAATTGCCGTATGCAGGATATCCCGATTCCGCAGGTGGGTAGGCATTTTCAGGGGCGTAATCCCGGTATCCGTAACCATTGTAGGCTCCGCCACCATAACCACCTCCGTAGTACCCGTTGTATGGCTGGCTGTAACCACCCCAGCGACCACTACTGAATTGCATGGGGCCGCCGTGCGGTCCATTAAAACTCATGCTGCCCATGTTCCAGGGTCCACTGCTGCCCGTAAAGGGACCTCCATAACCACTGAAAGGGCCGCTGTCGCTGTAAAATGGGCTACTGTAACCACTCCAGGGCATGTCATTCCAGGGTGCCCATCCCCAGGCAAAAGCAGGCGAAGCTGTCAGTAAACCCGCACATCCGAGTGTCGCTGCCAAAGCGGCTATTTTTCCAAAATATTTCACATTCATTACATCTGCTCCTTGATCATTTTGCGCCACAAGCCTTGCAGTTGGCGCCACTGCAATGTCACTCCCCAAACTTGGGAATTATGGTGTTACCAGGTACTCCAGGGGCTCATGGGACCCATTGGCGACATGGGGTTCATGGAGGACATCGGACTCCAGGGCATGCCACCACCCCAAGGCATACCGCCACCACCGCCCCAAGGCATGCCACCACCCCAAGGCATACCGCCTCCACCGCCCCAAGGCATACCGCCACCACCGCCCCAAGGCATACCACCACCCCAGGGCATCGCATCTCCGGACCAGGGGCGTCCGTAGCCGCCAAAGGGGCTGCCATTGAAATTCATGGGACCCCAATGGGGAAAAGTCATACGGAAACTCCCCATACTCCAGGGACCACTATTACCGTGCCAAGGACCTCCATAACCAGACCACGGCCCCGAATCCCCTTGCATGGGACCGGAATAACCGCTCCAGGGCATACTGTTTTGCCAGCCGGACCAAGGCATTTCGCCTCCCCAGGGCCCCCAGGCATAAGCAGCAACAGGTACGGAAAGTGTTCCCATTGCGGCAGAGAGAATGGCTACCTTTACCCATTTTGCTTTTTGCATTGCGTTCTCCTTTTTTCAGGCGGACCTATATCCCGATATTTCCGTTTATGGATAACCATAACCAGGCTGCGGGCCATAAGACTGAGGTGGCCGGGCTTCGGGAGGGGGTCCATAGGGTGATGGCCCGTAGGCTGGTGCTCCATAATCTGGCCCAGCATATTGTTGGCCGTATTGAGGCGGGCGGGCGTAAGGATTAGGCCCGTAAGGTGATGGTCCGAAAGCTGGTGCACCATAACCGGGTCTGGGCGCATTTTGCCAAGGCATGCTGGGGCCTTGCCAGGGCATGGGGTCCATGGGGCCAAAGTTTGGGCGGCCATAAGGGGATTCACCATTGGGCCCTTGCGGGTAAGCCCCGTTCGGAAAAGCACGACCATTCATGGGGTTACCAGGTGCGCCATATTGTGGGCCGTACTGTGGTGGCTGGGCATAAGGGTTGGGCCCATAGGGAGTTGGTCTTCCGTAGGCCGGTGCGCCATAGCCGGGCCTGGGTGTGTTTTGCCAGGGCATGTTGGGGCCCCGGTAGGGCATGGACTCCATGGGGCCAGCATTCGGCCCGCCATAAGCTGGTCCTGGGGTATATTGGGGTGCGTATCCTTGCTGGGGGGCATATCCCTGTGGTGGCATCGCCATCGGGAAAGAAGCAGGAGGCGCAGTATCCAGGGCACTTTCGTGCGGCCCATTGGGGTAGGGGCCCGGAGGTGGGGGAACCCAGTCTGCTACTTCGTTGAATGTGGCTGTGGGCATGGCAGCTTCATGGTTGCTCCAGCCTGGAGCGGGTGGCGTGCTCTGGGGGGCTTGTTGTTCTGCGCTGTTCCATGCGCTGTCTGCATTTTCGGTTGGTGCAGGCCAGCCGTTGGTCTCGTAGGGATAGCTGGATGTATGGTGCGGTGCATATCCATGCCACTCGGCATAGGTGGAGTCTGCTGGCATTGGCGCTGGCAGTGCTTGATCTGGACGGATCTCCGGCCAGCCGGAAGATGTTGCGCTATTGGCCATGCCAGGACCTGGCATTCCCGAATATGGGCTGGAGTAGGGCGTGTCCACGGACGCCAGGGCCTGGGCTTGCGTGCCCAGTGCCGTACAGACCGCCACCCCCAGCCAGAACAGGCGCTTGTGGCTACGGGGTGAAAGGGTTGTGTGGCTTGTCATGGGATTAATCCTCCTTTTTCGGTTTGGAACCGGATGACCGTAAATGAATGCCACGCGCTTTGGCGCGGGGTGAAAGTTGCACAGGTGTTTCAGCGGTTGTGGTTGCTACGGGGTTGCTCTGCCTGCTGACCGGACTGTTGGCCGATCCACTGGCACTTTCCGAAGTTGAAACGTGAGGATTCGCTGGTCCTTGCGATGATCCATCCGGTCCCTGAGGGGGACTCACGGGCCCTGAAGGCGACTGCGGACCCGGCGCTTCAGGCTTGTTGTGGGCGGCCGGGCGCTTCATCAGCCAGGCCCAGAGTTGACCGAGCAAAGCCAGCAGGATTTTGGTAATGGCCCGGAAAAAGGCGCGAATATCCTGTCCGATCATTTCCAGGGTCATGGTCAGGGGACCAGCATCTTTGGGTGGCGTATCCTGAACCAGTGCTGCAGATTGAATATCGCTTCGCGCCAGACTATCCCGGGGAGACAGGGAGACCTGCATGCTGGCGGGCGCAAACGGGAAGGGGGGTGGATTGTTCGACTGCTTGTCACCCAGATCCATCCCCGCCGGACAGAAGGCAGCACGACCGCTGACGCAGCCCAAAGGAATGACCAGCAGGGTAAGGATGGTCGAAATCATGACCCCGAAGAGCAGGGAAATGCCCATCCCCCGGAAAATCGGGGAGGTGATGATTTCTGCGGAACCGAGCATGAGCGCCAGTGCCGTAATCACAATGGGCCGGGTACGGGTCGCGCAGGCTTCAATCAGGGCATCCATGACCGGCATGCCTTCGGCCACTCTTTGCTGGGAGTAATCCACCAGCAGAATGGAATTGCGCACGATGATGCCGGCCAGAGCAATGAAACCGATCATGGAGGTGGCCGTAAAGCTCGCCCCAAACAGCCAGTGACCGGGTAAAATTCCGATCAGGGTCAGAGGAATGGGCACCATGATAATGGCGGGGATGACAAAATTCCCGAATTCCCAGACTACCAGCATGTAGATGAGGACAATGGCCACGGCAAAGGCAATGCCCATATCCCGGAAGGTCTTGTAGGTCACGGTCCAGGCCCCGCCCCACTTGATCGTGGCATGATTACCGCTGGGAACGCTGATCCAGTCGATGCCCAGCGGGTGTCCATCGGGGGTCAGATAACCGGACAGGGCATCTTCGACTTCCAGCATGCCGTACAGCGGGGCATCCAGACGTCCCCTGCTGCCTGCCGTCACATATTCAACGGGTTTGAGATCCTGCTGGTAGATGGGTTGTTCGGCTCTCTCGCGATCAAAATGGCCCAGCGTATAAAGAGGTACGGCGCCATAACTGACGGAGGGTACGGGAAGTGCCGCCAGACTATAGACATTACTGCGCAGGGCCAGAGGCGCCTGCAGCACGGCCGGTACCGCAAGATTCTGACCATAGGGGGTAAAGTTACCCAGCTTGTAGCCACCGAGGGTCATCGCCAGGGTTTCGTTGAGGGCGCTGGGCCGTATACCGGCCATACCGGCCTTGATGGCATTCAGATGAAAGTGCCAGTAGTCATGGGGGGCTTCCAGGGTGTTATCCACCTCGGTGAGGTTTTTGGCCCGGGCAAATTCGGCCGTCACCTGCCGGGTGACCGCGTCGCGGATGGCGGCAGAAGGGCCATAAACTTCGGCCACCACCGGCGCCAAAACCGGTGGCCCCGGTGGACTTTGCACGACGACAATATGGGCCTGGTGTTGTGCCGCTATGGGCGTAATCAGCCGCCGCGCGACGACGGCAAGTTCGGAACTGGAGGCGCTGCGTTCGGCTTTATCCAGCAACTGCACATGAATCATGGCCTGCCAGGGCTGGTTGCGCAGGTAGTAATGCCGCACCATGCCATTGAAATCATACGGTTCCGGCGTGCCCACATAACTTTGCAGCGCCCGGACATCCTTCATCCCCTGTAAGCTCTGTACCACCTCGGCCGTCACATTGGCGGTTACCGGCATGGCGGTACCTGCCGGCATATTGATGACGACGTTAAAGGCACTGGAATTACCATGGGGCAGCATGGTGAAAGGCACCCACTCCACCAGAAACAGCGCCAGACTGGCAAAAAACGCGACCACAATGCCACCCAGAAACAGGCGACCATAAAATTTGCGGCGAATCAGCGGAATCAGGGTGTTCCGGAAAAATTTGCGCAACCAGGTGGCCTGCCGGTGTTCGCCCTTATGCATACGTTCCAGGGTTTTCAGGCTGGGTTTGAAACGCAGCATCAACCAGGGGGCCAGAGCGAAGGCCGTGAACAGGGAGAAGAGCATGGCCACAGAACCCAGTACCGGAATGGGGGCCATGTAAGGGCCCATCATCCCGCCCACAAAACCCATGGGCAGCAAGGCGGCAATGACCGTAAAAGTCGCCAGAATGGTGGGATTACCCACTTCGCGCACGGCATCAATGAGGGTTTCAGTGGACGTCGTCCCTTCCTGCAGCCAGCGGCGATACACGTTCTCGACAATCACGATGGAGTCGTCGACGAGAATACCGATGGAGAAAATCAACCCGAACAGGCTGACCCGATTGATGGTAATTCCCAATAACCAGGCCGAGAATACGGTAATCAGCAAAATCAGCGGGATGGTGATGACGACGACAGCGGCCGCCCGCCATCCCAGGGCCAGCAGAATCAGCAGGGTGACGGCTGCCGTGGCGACAAAAAGCTTGAAGAGCAGGGAATCGACCTTGGCATTCGCTTTTTTGCCGTTATCGCGGGTGATGCTGACATGCACATTACCGGGAATGACCGTTCCTTCCAGACTGTGCATTTTCTGGATGAGTGCCCGGGCGACCGTCACCCCGTTGCTGCCGGCAATTTTGGCCAGGGCAATGGTGACCGCCGGAGCGCCATCCACTTCGGGCTGATTTTTGCCAGCCTTCTGGTAATAAGTCACCAGACTGTGGGGATCGCTGGGGCCGAGCCGGACCTGCGCCACCTGAAACAGATACACCGGTTCTCCTTCATACACCCCGACCACCAGATTGCGGACTTCTGCCGGCGTGCGCAGAAACTGTCCGGTGACAATGCGCATCTGCATGTTTTGCACATCGGTCCGCCCGGTTTCCGTCTGGGCATTGGAAGCCTTGATCGTTTGTGCGACCTGCTGCGGGGTGATGCCATAAGCGGCCAGGCGGCCCGGATGAATGTCGACGGTCAGTGTTTCCTGAGGACCGTGGACAATAAAACTCTCCCCGGTCTGGGGAACCTGCTTGAGATGCTGCAACGCGGTGCGGGCAATTTCGTTGAGGGTGGCGGGACCGACCTCCCGGGACCAGAGCGTAAACGTCATGAAGGGGACGCTGTTGATGCCCTTGGCACGGACCAGAGGATGGGTGGCTCCCGGCGGAATCCGGTTCATGTTGGCGGCGAGTTTGTTGTAGACCTCCACCAGGGAGGGACCCATCCGTCTGCCCACCTGAAAGCGCACGGTGACCATGGATTCGCCGCGATTCGACACCGAATACACGTGGCGCACGCCGGGCAGCTCGCTCATCATGCGTTCCAGAGGATCACTGACCATGCGCGAGACTTCGGCAGGGGAGTGCCCCGGATAACCCACAAAAATATCAATCATGGGCACGGAGATTTGCGGGTTGGAAGCTCTGGGCGTGGAAATCAGGCCGAGAATGCCCGCCGCGAGCAGCACAATCAGGAGCAGGGGCGCCAGCGGCGAACTGACAAAAATCTTCGCGATAGAACCGGCCAATCCCAGACTGCGCGAGGGTCTGGTTTCCGGGGTTTCCGGCTCAGGGGTTTGGCAACCGTTATGCATGGCGCTTACTCCCCGGAAGACGCGCTGGTCTGGAGCTGATAACCGGACCCGATTCCGGCGGGGGGATCATTGACGATGATCTGACCCACGCGCAGTCCGGCCAGCACCTGAATCTGCCCATCCGGCAAGGGTCCACCCAGGCGCAGCACATGCATTTCGGTCACCCCCTGATGATCCACCAGCACCGAGGGCAAAGAAGTCCCGGGAATGAGGGCGCTCCGGGGAATGGCCGGTTCATTCTGGGCAGAGCTGCCGTAACTGGGCAGACTGATGGTCGCGTACGCCCCGACACGAATGGCGGCATTGCGGGGCAGACTGACCTTGACGGCCACCGTATGGGTTTGGGGATTGGCCTGGGGGGCGACATGAACGACCCTGCCACTCACCATGCCCGCGTTGTCTCCCAGATGGACGGGCAGGGATTGCCCGGGGTTCAGATTGCCCGCCAGACTTTCCGGCACCTTGACCAGCAGTTGCTTGGGTCCACCACTGCCCAGCACCATGAGCGGCTGACCGGGCTGCACAATATCCCCCGGATTAACCTCTTTTGCGAGGACTACGCCCTGAAAGGGGGCGATGGAAACCGAGTTGTTCATCTCCGCCTCAATCTGACGGATTCTCCAGGCTGAAGCCTCCAGCTGGGTTTGCGCCTTGAGGGCGGTAGCTTTCCGGTTTTCCAGATTGGATTGATAGGTGGCCCAGGGATTCTGGCTGTTGCCCATCATGGCCTTGAAGCCCTGGCCCATCCAGGTAAAGGGGTTCATGAAAGAGGGGGGATCATAACTGTACAGCTGATATCCGTACTGGGAATAACCGTTGTGCAGGGCGACTTCATCGGCCTGATAGGCCGCAATGGCCTGGGCTTTCTGGGCAAGCAGCTGATCGTCATCCAAAGCCACCAAAGGCTGGCCCGGTGCAATGGGCATTCCGGCTTCACCCGCCACAAATTTGACCCGGCCTGGCAACTGGGCACGCAGGGTGACCGTAAACGCCGGGATGACCCGGCCCCCCAGTACGGGGCCAATGCCGGGCGCCGTTTGCACCGTTACGAGGCTCGGCGCGGCCGCCAGGGCCGTGCCAAAGCCCATGCCCAAAAGGATCGGGCCGCAAACTAATGCATAACGCCAGGTGTTTGTTTTCATAGACAGGTTCCTTGCAAGTTTTGTGAGCTTTAGCAATGCCCAAAGTGATTGCCTGTCTATTAGCAGAAACTGTGCCAAATAATAAGAGTATGTAAAATATGGTTTTTATAAAATCCCTAAAAATCACTGCAACAATTTAATTTTTTATCTAATTGTTAAATATGTATTTTGTTATGTTGAATCGTTGCAACGGAGTGTTGCAGTGCTATGCGGCGGTCAGGTCGTGCTTTTGCTGATCAGAGGATGCACTGGCTTTGATAGCGATGGGCAGGACAAGGCTAGGACTGGTCGGGTGACCCCACCGGCTGATATGGTTGACGATTAACAGGCAATGATTACGGGGATCCAAAACATGACGAAGAACCTATCCTCCAGCACCTTGAGAATCGGGCGAACCGTACAACATGCGCCAGCCGTGGATTTGGCAACTATTCAGGCAGATTTTTCACCGTGCCGTACCTGGCGGTATGGATTGCGCTTGCCATTTCGTGAGCGTAAAGGCGCTATGATGGCGGTTTTTCTCAAAAATCCTTCCAGTGCCAGTGAGCTCTCCGCAGACAAAACCGTACGCACGGCCTCGGAATATGTATGGCGCAATTTCCCGGAAAGTGGGGGGGTCCACATTTTGAATCTTTTTGCGCTCAGGGGTACAGACAGTAAAGAAGTGGGGAAAGCGTTGCTTGCGAAGGGCGCGGCGCATGTAGTCGGCCCGCAGAATGACAAGGTCATCAAAACAACGCTTGCGGCAAGTTCGGGAGTGATTATCGCCTGGGGAGGGCATGCCGGTATTCCGGCCTCTGCCTATGATCAGCGGGTGTGCAGTTGTCTGGAATTACTGGTAGAAAGCGGATTGCCGGTATGGCGTAATGCCCGTAAAGGATCCGAAAAATACCCCTTTCATGCCTGTTATTGGGCTTATCAGGATGCATTGATTCCGCTTTTCTGATTTTACAGGGAAACCCGAATAATCATGACCGCCAGTGCGACGGTAATACCAAATAAAATAACGCCATAAAGACCATACAGGAATTTATGGACATGGTAGCAGCCTTCATCTACCTTCTTGACGGTGCGAATGAAATTGATACCACCGATCATCAGGTTGGTGATTCCCAGGACAATAAATATAATGCCCATCCCTGAGAACCCTTCTCCCATAACCAGCTTGGTGTGGAGCATGATGGAAAGCTGTTCCAGAAAAAAATCGAACTTTTCGATGACAAAGCCAAAAGCAATCAGACCGATACCCGTTCGTACCCATGCCAGAAAAGTACGTTCGGCGGCCATGTAAATACGCGGATCAATAATCTCTTTTGCTGCCACGGGGGGTCCTTTTTCAATATGTTGCAGATCAAACATAAAATTCAAGCCTACCACAAAAACCAGAGCAATGGCTGGCCAGGTCAGTACATTGAAAAGCCCGGTAAAAAAATGGCCCAGTTTTGCGTAATGTAATGCCAAAAACAGTACGGCAAGACGGGCTGAAACCAATCCTGTTCCGATCGATACAAACAGTAGCTTAAAGTAACCTAGATACGTGCGTTCCAGCGCCATGTACAATCGTGGTTCTTGTACGGTTGGCAGGCGTTTCAGGAACATCATGGCTGGGGTTCACCGAATGGTTGGATGGGCAGGTTCAGGGTATTAAATTATGGCGTGGGGCAGTCTATCGCGAAATACTCCGACCGTGAAGCGGTGTTGAAACATCATCCTGAAAATGCCCCACGGTTCTTGACGCGAAGCAACGGGAAGGCTAGGATACGCCCACTTTTCCCCGGTAGCTCAGTCGGTAGAGCGGGTGACTGTTAATCACTAGGTCGGCAGTTCGAGCCTGTCCCGGGGAGCCAAAAGAATCAGGCACTTAGCGTACTTTGCTAGGTGCCTTTATTTTTTCAATCCAACCTATATCCAACCTCAGAATGAAAAGCGAAACTGTTCCATAAATAAAAAAACGGAGTCATCCAGCCGCAAGTTGGTCGTTGCACTAACAAAGCCAGCAGTCACTGCAATATCTGCTGTTATTTCCAGAATCAAGCGCAACAACACCGGTCCAAGGATGACGGAGGTGGATGAATGGGGGTCGAGATACTAGCAGTTGGAGTCTGAGCAAGGGAAACCAGATTCAGCGAGGAATTAACGAGAGGTTGAGAGTATACGGGCCGTGGCCAGGTAGATTATTAGGATTAGCCTCAGCACGGTCAGCCGAGATATGCGGAGGGTGGAGCGAGATCTATCGATATCCCCCTGAATGGTTGTACGATAAAATGCCTCTCTTTTCCTCAGATAGCGAGACACGCAACAGAGGGGGGGGCAAGATTGGCTACGCCCATGCCGCCAGAGTACGGCAGAGAGAAAGGAAAGGACTATCCTTGAGTGTTTATAAAGCTTCAGCCTCCTGCTCATAGATAATTTGCTCGATTCGGTTCCCCATTTCCACTAGCAGCCGGATTATTCGAGTAACCCACTGATTCTATTGCACCTGCCATTTCCTGGAAATTTATTAAAACGTTTAGTAATCGATGTGTTGTGTTTCTTCAAAACCGAAAGTCCGACAGGCTGCTAGTAATAATATTTTCCCATGGGGGTCGTCGGTGGCCACAAGCACTTGACGGAGTTGTTCAACGCGCGGGTCGGTTTTGGATAGATTAAAAACATGCTCAAGGAAAACGTCGCTGTATATCCGTGCATTCATTTCTTTATATTCACAACTTCGTAGCTGGGGCACTGCCTGGGTGCCATTGGATAGCAGGCTTTATAACCAGAGCCTCCAGACGGTGGCCCTGATCTAGTGAGTGAACAGGTGCCCAGTGATTGTCCGGGTAGCGGCTGGCCGGGCAGAAAGCGCAGGCACTCTCCGCAAGTCACGCGCTGGGGCTGTTTCCTTGGCTCAGGGCGCACGCTGGCGGCTGGGGTGTTGCTTGGGTAGTTCTCAGGGGTTGCCGCCAATATTCGGATCATCTCGTCGCGGTGTTCTCTGATAGCTTGGCGCAGTTCGTCGGTGAGCAAGACAGCAGGCCCGACTTTCAGATTGCCACCAATGGTGGATAGGGTGAGTCCTGCCGTTCTGAGTTTTTCCACCAAAAGGGAAGGGTTAGAAAGTTTCATAATCATCCCCTTCATCGTCCTCGCTCGTCGTCCCCTCCTCACCTTCCTCACGCCTAAAGGCATGTGAGGAAGGTGAGGAAGGTTTGGGGGTTGCCTCGTTTTCCTCAAATGAGGAAGGTGAGGAATGTGAGGAATCGCCCAGACTGACAAAAGGCCCGTCTATGGTGATTAACTGCTTGTCCTCAAGGGCAGTAGTCCAGCGCGAGAAGTTCCGCACGTCCACCCCCTCATCTTTGGCGGTTTTGCGCCATGTGGACAGCTCCACTCTGGCGGCCTTGGCATCCCGTCCAGCCTGTAGCAAATTGCGTTCATGCTCTGCCACAAGGCGCTTGAGAATTGACAGCGCCAGCCTTTGCTTATCGACTAGTCCTTTCTCTGGCTTGGCGGGCGCGTTTGGCATGTCGGAAGGCGCGAGTATGGCGCTTTCGGTTGGGTTCCCGTCCTCATCGTTCCATGCTGGCGGGAGTTCTACGGTACGGAAAGCGAAGGCCAACGGGCGGGCAGTATCGCCCCCGCGCTGCTTGGCATTTATCAGCACGATAACGCCACCCTCCCGCGCTTCCAGCGTCGCCATTGTGTCAATCGCGCCCTTTAACGCTGAGTGCCCGCGCGGTTCTCCCGGCGTCGCCTTGCTGGGGTGGTGGATTACCAAGCAAGTGCAATGGTAACGCTGGCGCAGGGTGTCCAGTGCCGCTACAAAGCCATTCATAGCCTCGGCGCTGTTTTCGTCGCCAGATAGCCCGCGCTGCAAAGTATCCACTATCAGCAAGCCCGGCGGTTCTGGCATGGCGTCAATTTCGGCCTGCATAATTGCCAGAGCGTCCGGCTCATTCAGTGCCACGGCTCCGCTACTCAGGTGCAAGGGTGCGGCGTTCAAATCGTCATAAACGATGCTCCAAGCGCAGGCCCGGCGAACCATTGCGGCGCGGCCTTCTCCCGCCAGGAACAGGACAGGCGCTTGCTTGGTAGGGATACCGTGCCAGTCCTTGCCAAGTGCCACGCAACAGGCCATATCTAACGCAACAAATGATTTGCCCCGCCCCGGCTCTGCTATCAGCGCGGCAGTGGTGTCTCGTTCCAGCCAACCCTTAACCAGCCAATCCACAGGCTGGGGATGCGCCAGCAGTTCACCTATGCGCGTAAACAGCGGATTGCTTGCGGGTTCCGGTTCCGGCAGTTCATCAGCAGTACCAGTAGCAGGCACGACGGACAGGCGTGGCGCTGGCTGCTCTAAGTCGGCATATGCGGCCAGTGGTGGCAACTCATCAGCCCAGCTCATGGCCCAACTCCTTGCCTTCTAGCGGCTACGATGTCGTTCCAGTCCGTCGCGCCTTCTGGAATACGGGCAGGCATTGGCAGAATCATTGCCCGAGCTGCGCTGGCGGCGGCTCGGCCCTTCTCTTGGCCAATGGCGTCGAAGTCGGGAGCGAGTACGATTTCAAGCCCCGGCCATTTTGCGCGTGCTGCTTGGGCAACATTGGCAAGGTTTCCGCAGTCCAGCGCGGAGATATGGCAGGCGTCCTGTTTCATGGCCGCCAGTGAGGACGCAGTGGCCCAGCCTTCGGCAATCCAGAGCGGGCGGGTTCCGTCTGGGATTTCACTAGTAGGGATAAAATGTCCAGCCTTGCTCATGCCCGGCAAAAAACGCTTGTGGCCGTCTGGGTGGATAAACTGCAGGCCGTGTAAGGCTCCATTGAAGCCCACAACGGGCAGAACCAGAGAAGGCCCAGACTGGCGGGCAATGCCGGGGGTAATACCCTTGCGGTCAAGGTAGGGGTGTTGTGGGGCGGCTGGCGCTGAAGCTGCCCATATCTTGAGGGCGCGTTCAGCAGCGTTATGGTAACGTGCTTGCTGTTCGGCCTGCGCGCGTGCCCTCTCCTCCTCAGCACGAAGCCGAAGGGTTTTCTTTTCAGTTGCTGTGAGGGCTGATTGACGCTTGGAACTCCATTTTACACGTGCGCCCGTGCGCCAGTTGCCAGCGACGCCGGAAGCTGGAGTATCAAGATGCAGGTTGTACCAAATTGAAAGCTGTCCCGGTTTGTCATTCACAGCACTGGCACGGCGTAACCGGCCGTCTGGAATAATTTTGGTATTTACCGCCAGGAAGATTCCTCCATCAATCAGGGCGTTTTTAAACTCGGCTTCAAGATCTTTGATCATCTTGAACTCCACACCATAATGGTAAGATAAGACACCATAATTACTTGACATTTTTGCGCGATCATGGCTTAGCCTTCGTTACCAGAGCGATGCTTAATTATCCACTCTGCTAAATCAATGATACGATATCGCACCAGCCTGCCGATTTTTACAAACGGCAAATCGTACCGGCCTGTGCATCGCCAGCTTTGAAGTGTGCTGCGCTCAACCTGTAATACAACGGCAGCTGTTGTTTCGTTCAAAAGCTGTTGTTTAAATGCAGCGTTTTCAGAACCCAACTGCATGTATATCTCAAGAATAACTTGTTGTACTAGATCATTATGGTTGCTCATGTATCACCTTATCTGTCTCAATCGGTGTAGATAAGGGTAGCTAGCACTCCATCAAATGTGGTAAACATTAACAGGGGAAAATCGCGTTTATTTATACCAAATCGTGAGTCCCCGGATCTTGCTATTCTGAATGTAGGATTCAAATGACATTCTGCTTGACGAAAAATGCTTGAGCTTTTCACAGAGCGCAATCATGTTCTCGTAGAGGTGGTGCTTGGAGTTAACATGGGATTCCAGGAAAAACAGGGGTTGTAGAAGTTGGGACAGTTTTTGATTTTGTGCTGGTTCAGATGTCGATCAGTACCACCCGGCGTTGAAAATATAGTGGTAACCGAACAGCTACCACACCACGCGCTGTTTTTGATGTCGTATACCATACCAAGCGGGGCTCTATTTGAGCCCCAAGTGCAGAACTGCCGCAACTGAACGGCTGCCGAGATTTCATCTTAAAAAGCATGGTATATGATGTATGACCCTCGTTAACGTAGAATGTAACATGGGATGTAATGCTGGGCGTATTACAGTAATGATTTTTGTAACGTAGTAATGCGCCCATGCATTACACGGTGCATTGGCCGGTCAAGATGTATGCCTTCCATCGGCATTTTGAGTACTGTGCGCATCGATCTATATCGTCTTAAACCGGTTTATGTAAGGGCATGAATGGGCTTGAGTTGAGCACACCTAAGGTGATTCCAATAGTCTGTGGATGGCAGCCACAATGACCTGCATAAGACATTAACCCCGTGACTGTAACCGATCGTAAAAGGGGACGATCATTGGATCGTAGCACTTGGTCACTGCGGCTGGCAGGTACAGTGTTTTGCGTAGAAGAGCATTGATTGCCTTGGCAATATTGCTTTTCCCGGTCCACTGACTCGACTCGCAAGACGCGGGTTGAGTGCCGCATCGGCGACGATCCGTTTAGCGGAATTAAAGCGCGTGAGCGAGTTGAGGGAAGCCAGTAGCATGGCTGAGGTGGTCTAGCCGAAGCCGGGAATACTCAGCAGGAGCACCTTTTAGAGATGTAATGGATGCCTCCCCCTACAGGACCGGCAGCGGGGCGCTTCAGAAGGGAGTCCCCGCTTGATCCGGACGGCATCAAGGTGCCAAGGTGGAAATTTATCCACGGTAAGGACAAGGAGGACTCGTCATGCAGGTTACAACTTATGGACTGGATTTGGCAAAAAGGGTCATGCAGCTGCACTGGGTAGACATGGAGACCGGTGAGATTCATCGCAAACAGATGAAGCGTCGGGCACTTCTGGAGTTTTTCGCCAATCGGCAACCGGGCATCGTGGCCATGGAAGCCTGTGGGAGTGCGCATTATTGGGGCCGGGAATTACGCAATCTCGGTCATGAGGTCCATCTGGTAGCAGCACAATTTGTGCGCCCTTTCGTGAAGACCAACAAAAACGATGCAGCGGATGCGGCAGCCATCTGGGAAACCGTACAGCGTCCCGATATGCGCTTTGTGGCGGTCAAGAGTGAAGAGCAGCAATTCGTCCTGTCGCTCCACCGTATCCGGGAGCAACTCATCAAGGTCCGGACGATGCAGGTGAATCAGATCCGGGGCTTGCTCTATGAATTTGGTGCCGATCTGCCGCAAGGTCGGCAGAAGGGCCTGAAAGAAGTGCCGGATGCATTGGCCGATCTGGAAGAATTCCTATCGCCCATGTTCCTGGACACTGTTCGCCAGCAATTAAAACGGCTTGAACAGATGGACAAGGATATTGCGGATATCGAAAAGTGTTTGGCGCTGTGGAAGAAAGATCAGGAAGCGGTGAAGCGATTGATGGCGATTCCCAGCGTGGGACTGCTCACGGCAACCGGCAACATCGCCACCGTGGGCGATATGGAATCCTTTCGGTCGGGGCGGGAGTTTGCGGCTTTTCTGGGATTGGTTCCCCGCCAGAGTGGGACCGGTGGCAAGGTTCGGTTGCTGGGCATCAGTAAACGTGGAGACAGCTATCTGCGAAAGCTGCTCACCCACGGAGCGCGGGCAGTGGTGAATTTCCAGATCAAGAACCGAAATCCCTGGATGGACAAGCTGCTCTGCCGACGGCCCCACAACGTGGTTGTCGTGGCACAGGCCAACAAGATGGCCAGAACGATTTGGTCGCTATTGGTGCGAGACACTATCTACGACGCGAATCACGCGACGATAAAAACCGCCGCATAGTACGGTATTACAGAATTGTTGAACTTCAACATAAGGAGTTGCGCAGGCGGATAACCGATTGATGGCAAAACAGGTCAGACCACGGGAAAGAGAACCTGAGGGGACTATGTCCTAATAAGGACGCTTTAGAGATGAGGACTTTCCCGGCGGATTTCATCAGGGTCAGCAGGATTAACCTGCATTAAAGACCGGATATAAGGCAGCAACCGACCTCAATATGCCAGACATCGAAAATCACCTTGCGAACATGGAGGCATCCATATAAGTCCCCGATAGGGGATCCGTAAACCACCCGCCTTTAGGCGGCGGATAAGTCCGGTGGTATAACCCAGCTATGGAATCTTATAAAAGTGGTAGTCACACGGTTTGGGATTGTAAGTATCACCTAGTCTGGACGACGAAGTACCGATATCAGGTATTGGCCGGGGATGTAGGGCTACGATGTCGGGAATTGCTGCGAGAGATAGCGCGTAGTAAGGAAATGGTGATTTATGTGGGGTCGATTAATATTGACCATGTACATCTATTGATAGGGATACCGCCGAATCTATCGGTATCCAAGGCGGTACAATATTTGAAAGGGAAGAGCTCGCATCGGTTGCTGACGGAGTATGCGAAGTTACGCAAGAGATACTGGGGCCAACATTTGTGGGGGCGAGGCTATTGGGTCGCGAGTAGTGGGAATGTAACAGATGAGGTTTGGCAGGAGTACATCAAGAATCAAACCCACCAGATCCAGACGATGACTTTCATGTCGTGTAGCGACAGCCGTCGGCCTCAGTGCCGACAGATCCGGCTTCCAGCCGTAACCTGAAGCCACCGGCTTTTAGCCGGTGGAGTATTCACGATTTCAGATCCGGGGGGGGGTGATCCATATGACCTTGGATTTGTCTGCAGACGGCATTAATTTGCTGATGGATGGATAGCAAAAGGGGCGTCAATGGAAGCGCGATGATCCGGGCGTCCGCTTCATCCGTTTTGGCCCGGGACAGTTTAGTTGTACCAACGGCATGAATTTCTGTTTTACGGGGTCATGTCCCAACCCTCTAAAAACTGATCTATCTCCTCCGGAAATCAGTCAAAGGGTACCAGTCCAGACGGGCTGTTTCCAAGATATAAGGTCGGTTTGTTGAATACGGCTCGACTTATCTTTATTATTATATTTCCGATTGAAATCGACAAGGATTACAATGAAGATCAAGAATAATGGGTCAATGAGATTAATAAATGTAAGTATGGTGACTGCTTGCGTAGCATTTCTCTTGGTTTCTCAAGCTCTTATAGTTTTCATGACGGGCCAAAAAAGAATTGATTTTGGATCGTTGCTAGCTATAGCTGTAATGGTGATAATTATTTTGAATGGTGCTTGGTATTTCTGGCGATATCAGCGCATAAGTGTCCAAAAAAAAATAGATTGGCGCGGATCAATTTTAAAGGTTTTATTGCTATGGATATTTTTAATTTTAACTGAAATACCATTATTTATATTTTTGCTATATTTATTTATACTTGGAGTGTATGCAGCTGTCCGTCAAGTTGGAAAAACATTCTTTGGTAAGGAAATTAATTTATGGATGCCTGGAAACAAATCAATGTTACATAACGTTGAGCGGCAGCCGGCTAGATTTGTGTGGCCAGAACAGAACAACATACCTGTTTTGTCTACGATTTCATTGCACGACCGATTTAGTCATTGGAAGATTCTCTCCAGTGTGCGTCCATTGGATGAGGATGCCGTTAAGTCTGCCGGCGATGCAGGGGAAAAAGCGGTGTTGGACACACTCAACAAACATAGATCACTACGCGGTTCTCACTTGTACGCGAATAAACGCATTCCCAACGTCCGGCAATGCGAGCTTCTCCCAGGTAAACGTGTAGAGATTGATTTGATCCTACTGACCCAACGTCATGTTCATGTGATTGAAGTCAAAAACTGGTCTGGAAGTTTAATGACTTGCCAAGGGAATAAAAATGCCTGGGTGCGTCATCGCCGCAGTGACGTTGAACCAATGCAGGTACCGAATGTTGTTGTTGTAAACGCTATTAAGGCAGAAAATTTAAAAGAGTATCTATTCAAGAATGGTATTCAAATCGCCGCCGAACAAATTCGTAATCATGTGTTTTTCACCAATAATCGGTTAGAGGTTGATGACAATATTGCGAACATGCCAGAGATAGTGACAGTCGAATCGTTGGGTCATTTTTCCATGGGCGCGGGGATGAAAACGCTCGATAAAATCATTCTACAATTAGCACGGCTCATCTTAGAGCAAGAAGAGGCGGACGTGGTAGGGCAAGGGCTATGCGAAGCCTTTCCTGAAGCCCTGTTGAATTCTCTCGTAAGCACTTTTGACACGTTAGCCTCTTGGGATCGTATTAAGCTGCATGGTGGACGTGAGCTCACAGGTGATTTCCTTTGGGCGGATGCCTGGGGCAGTAGATGTCGCAAAGAGGACTTGCAGCGTGGTGAGTATTATCAGATTCGGTGGCGTAGGAATAGATATTTTTCATTGATGACTACCCTGATGGCATTGCCTTTGGGTACGATAGATATGCACAAGCAGTCAGTGATGGCAGATCCAGATGGACAAATTTACTTTCATGCAGCGGGGCAACAAAAGCCAACTTTATTTCCTTTAGTTCAGTTAGATATGTTAGAAAAAGGCTGATGGTCAGCTACGCATAATTAACGAATGGAAATTGGGGTCCACTATAAGTACGTCATCCCAATGGTTCATGATGGTATAGACGACCTTGACGATAGGCACCAAGCCGCTGGCCTTGGCGCTTTCCAACCAAGCTTTTAGAGTGTGGCTCCCTGGTGGCGGTTCATGATCGTAAAGATGTCCTGTAAGGTCAGGCGATACTGGTAAGCCTGCGTCGTCTTGAGGTTCTGGTTCTGGAGTAATTCCTGCAGTTTTACTTTCTGTTTTGCCTTCAAGTTGCGGTCATTCATGAGCCATACCCAGCGCGTTTTTTTGAGATCGGGCTGGGTGAGCGATTCCGTGCGGCGGACCTGGTCCACGGCCTCATTGACGAGTTTCATCAGGTGAAATCGATCGAAGGTCACTTGGGCTTTGGGGAGATACGCATCGGCGCCTTTCTGGAAGGCCGGAGACAGGTCCATGCTGACGTCCGTGATTGCTTGCGCATACCCCCTGGGTTTCTAGGTCGGTGGCGAATTGAGCAAAGGTGGCGACGTCTTTGCCGAGGGTGGCAATCAATAGCTGCCGCGCTTCCAGATCAAGGAATATTGTTATGTAGTCGTGGCCGCGTCGGTTGCTGGTCTCATCCACAGCGACCGTATAAACGGCAGGCATATCTACGCGGGTATCATGTACGGAATAAAGCGGAGGCTGCGCATGTTCCATCGTTTACGCACAAAGTACCTGATAAAATAGCCATGGCTTGTTCTAAAGATATTCATAAAAAGGAGAAGTAAAAATGTTGTCTCGTGATATAAATATGCGCATCTGGTACGTGCCTTTTGCTCTGATAGGGCGTTGCAGCTTATGTTTTTTACTGATGACCATGGCTTTGCTGGCCGTCACTTTTTTGCCCTCTATTCTGTTCTTTGCCGTTTTGTTCATTTGGATCCCAACTTTATGGATTCTCTACGCAAGGGTATATTATCACTGGTCGTTTGCTGAAACCTGGATAAGGGTCCGGCGACATGTACGGTCTATACTCATCATCTTCGCTTTTTATTCAGTTCCAGTTGTGTTGACTGCTGGACTATTTAGGATGGTCAGTCTGCGGGACTATAGAGCTTGGATGTATCCCGGTGCGGGCAGTAGTGCCCATAGTGTGTGGTTACGCTTTTGTGACAATTTCCCTCTGGTGTTATCACTGATTGTTGTGGGATTTTTTTTATTATGGCCCGCCATATCGGCGATTATATTTTGGGATAAACAAATAACCCCGATGGACATGATGACGTGGACATCACAGATGTTGGAACGTCTTTCGTTTCGAAAATGGATGATAATTACGATTGTAGTGCTGGGCTTCTATTGGTTCTGGTCGGAATATCTGGTCAAAGTGTTTATGTCGTGGGAATCGGTCTCGTTGATGTTGGTACTGACGATTCTCACTGTGATATTTTCTGGTTGGGCATTTGTTTATGGCTTGACTTTGGATTACGATTTGAATTCCTTGAATGATGATGATGAATGAATTTAATATTTGTCCTGAGTGCGTTACAGAACGGTATAGAAGAGGGGCCGCTTTATTATCATTCGCCGATTTGATGCGCTCATGCGAGTTTCTGCGGTCTACATGGGATGTAAAGGGCAAGCCAATCAAACCCCCCTGCCAGCGTATAGGTATTTCTCTAACTCCCAGGCCGCAGTGGGGGGAGGCGGCAAACCGGGACCTGTACCGCTGGTTCGACTAGAGAAGCCGTCCACAGATTGTTATGTTTGTGGGTAGAGCGGGATTTCGACCCTCCCACCCACAATGCTACTGTTGACATGGGCAGTAGTAAACTGGCAGCCTTAAAATACTATTGAAAGTGTGAACAGAGGAAAAATATGTCAAAAAATATCGTTCTTACAATTCTTTCGCTGGCTTTTTGTGCTGTGAGTGTACCAGCTGTGGCGCATACGTGCGTGCCGTTGAAGGCGCATAAGCGTGTACCAGTGATGGCGCATACGCCACCCAAGTTATCAAAGCCAACACCGGTTGAAACCATGAATCAATACGCGCCTTCTTGTGTGAACAATGAGTATTCATCAACATGCAAAGCTGTATGAACTGCTCTGCATACTAAGCCCAAAAAAATAATTCCTAAAGCAGTTAACGAAGTGGTGGCAAGCGTGTGTATGGAAAGCACTTGTCTTATCCTAGACTTTTATGTGCTTGGGGTAAGACCCCTTAATTGACGGAGTCCGTCTATGATAGCCCCTAAACATATCTGCAGTTTCGGTAAAGATGCTTAGCTCTATTTTTGACATATTTTGTTCTTTTTCTTTGCATCTTAATGAAATTAAACATCAATTTAATCCGGCCATAAGCGGAGATGGCTGGTGAGGCAATATACTTCAAAGGAGTGAGTCGTGATTTCTAAAAACCGTGCACCAATTCATTTAAATAGATTTATGGCGAAGTCATTACTTATCCTGTCGGCGATTGTCCTCGCTGGATGTTCGACCAACGCGAAAGGCATTCATAAAGCCTTGGAGAAGCATCTGAGCAATATCGCATGTACCAAGGTTGAAGTCCCATTATCCATAGCTTTTAAAAATCCGCATAATAGTTTTCCCGAAGAAAATAGCAAACAACTGAAAAGAATGCAGTATTTGGTAAAATCAGGGTTGTTTTCGGTATTCACAAAATCCGTAAAACATAAGGTTTGGAATCCATTTACTTTTAGCTTTAAGGCATCCGCTACAGCACGACCGGAAAAAATATTTTTGCTCGGGCTAACAGCTTATGGCAAAAAATTCTTGGCTGCTCAATCAAGTATGGCACACATTGTCATTAATCATCGTGAGCTGGTGAAAGTGAACCATTACACCACCCCTAGAGTGAATAGCTTTGTTGGACTCAAGATGACCAACGTCAGTTATGACTGGAAGTGCTCGGCCCCTCCAAAATGGGCGACTACCAAAGAATTCCAACATCTGTTCAATGTCAAAATGACAAATTATGCCAAGCAGTATCGATCTCAGACCACACTCGTTAAGAAGGCCGATGGTTGGACGGACTGAGAGTAAACTTATTATTTTTTCGCAATGCTCACAATGTGTTACAAATGGTCGGTTGGTTTTCTGTTCCGTGGCCAGCATGCGTATTCAGACGATCGGCCAAGCACGCGCGAGCTTATTGATGATCATCATGGCGCACTGTGATCTACAATATCAAGCGACTGACTTTTCTCGTAAGGGGGCTGATCAGGGCCGTAATATGCCCATAATGCAGAAAATTTTGGATATATGGCCTTGAAAAATACCTTTTACTACAAAATCCGTAGAAAAATGTCCTAAATCCTGATTTTAGAAGCTGACATTCGTCAGGAAAGCGGGTTTTTCGATCCACCCTATATATGTTTGGTAGATTAAATATAAGTATTTTCTATGACTGTTATGTAAAAATAAAGTAGTTCCGTGACTGTAACGGCATCAACGGCCTTCGTGTATGCGCCCCCCAGGTATGCCAGCCGCCTTTGTGGGAAGTTTAGACGTTGGCAAGGATGCGGCTGCAAGAGGTGTAGAAGAGATGAACAGGGGCACACCCTCCATGAGATGTTTAGCCTGGTGAAAGCTATGCAGGGCAAAGGGGTGAAGAAACGTTCTAAAAAAGGTATACTTTTTGTTGATGACCGTTTTTATTGTTTTATGGGGCTGCAAGTGGTCTACATGGGGTGTAGAGGGGCACTAGCCTTATCCAAGCCGCAGCAGGAAAATCCACAACTTTTGCCCGCGCAACGGGGTCCATCCAGACCACAGGGCCGCGCGGGTGTGGTCGGCAAGTCGGAACGTGTACAGCTGGTCGTTATAGTGTAACAAGCCGTCCATAGGTTGTGAGTGTAGCGGGAGTATGTGGGTAAGGCTGTTATTATCTAGTAACAAATGGTAATTGACCAGTGACCGTCATCAGCGGCATGGCCTCAGCCGCGATGTTAATTCGTTTTGCGACTGTTGACATCAGGAATCACATTTTGATTTCCGGTTAAAACAAGCTAGAAAATGCACATTTTTTTGCCTATAGAAAGACTCAAAAAAAAACGTCAAGCGTGTAAGTCTATGGTCCATAGACTAATGACGTTGCGGCAGACGCATGATCATGTTGTTACCGTTATAAAGAAAATGGATCAAATTAATCCCAATGCCTCAGATTATGAGCAGGTTACCCAGCACCACATGCGCCTCCTCTAGTTTTTGTAGGGAAGCATGCAGTTCCCTTGTATCCACATTACGTGGTAGACCAGCATGTGGATCAACCAATTGCACAAAGTCCGCTTGACGATCTGCGTCTGTTTGCGTCGGCCAAATTTTGTGGCGAAGCAATAACATTAGATTTCCGATTTGCTCATGTAGAGCGTATGCTGATTCTTGCCCTATTATGAACGGATCATCTTTAATAGAAAATCCTAATTCTTTTGCAGTTTTCAGCAGTTGCCGCCGCGCATCTTGTACCGATCGCGAAAATTTTCGCAACTTCTCAAACTGATCCTCAAGTCTCATCACGGTTTCATACTCTTCTGTTGTGGCATGTTTTGCTAGGGACTTTTTGTAATTCTGACTGTTCCTAGCCTTGCTGATATGTCTTGCATTGAAATTTTTGCGGCTATTGTTGGATGATTTATACCATATTCTACTGCGCCAATGCACTGTCACACTGCCGTTTATCGTTTTTCTTACCGCGATGCTCAAGTCGCTCCATTCTTTGGTCTGATTATCTTTATGGATTTGCTGGGATAGCTTTTTTTGGCTTGCATAAAACTCTTGTGCTTTCTTCTGAGCATCTTCAAAGATTAGGTCCTGTACCTGCTGATAAAAGAGCATTTGCCTTTGAAACATGACTTCAAGATTTCTTTTCTCGGTTTGATAGTCCATCAATGTGATCCTTTTTAAAGTGAGTTGCTGGATATATGCTATTAGGCCCGCAGACCCATTTGACCAACTTGTCTATGATTAGAATATGTCGTTCTGTTTATTGTTTTGTTGCTATTAAGCAGTTAAAATCGCTCTTTTTCTGTTTTTTTAAAAAATCGGTAGCCTTGCGTTGTGTCTTTTATTGCCTTTCGGACCGGAATGGTTGTTGGTTGGACATTTCTGTTGGGGGTTGCTGCGTGAGATAGCCCGAGGACTTTGAGAAAGTTTTTCATCGGCTCAGTGTTATCGATGGCTCGAGCTATATGGTTAGCACCTAACCGGCAGTCAAATTCCTATTGGATTGGTTGGGAGTGCTCTCGCATGCGCGCACGGTGAAATTGCAAATAGGATTGATGTTCGGGTGCGAGCCAGCGTAGTCGGAGTTCCGGTGAAATGCCCAGCAAGCGCAGATCGGCTGTTGCCAGTACTGGGGAAAGTAGCAGGCGGCCCTGCGCATCAAAGCTGATCAGAAAGCGGTCGAAAAGGGCATCAAGGTTGGCGGTGAGCAAAAAACCGTTGAAGACATCCAGCCGTTCCGCATCTGACTCGCATTCTGCCCAAGGTTTGGCATGGCTGGCGCGGAGTACGTCGGGCAGTGCCAGGCCGGTGATGGCGCAGGCGCCGCCCCAGTAGGTCAGCATGGCTTCGCGGAATTTCTGTTGGCCAATGCGCTGGCGGACAATGCGTTCGACTTCCGTGTGCAGTGTCTCAGGCGGCAATGCAATCAGTTCCTCTTTCACAGCATCTTCGTAGCTAAGGGCTGCCTCATTGGGCAAGGCCCGCGACAGATCGGCTGCTCGCTGCAAGAGAGTGGCGAGTTCCGCATTCCCGGAGACTAGAAAATAGTTGTTAGCCAATGTCCACTGGGGAAAACCACGCGCCAACTCTCCCGTTAGACTGGCTGATGTTGTCTCGAAATAGACTTGGTACCCGTCATCCGCAGTGCCCGTAACCGTGACGCGGGTGGGGTGCCTGGCAGAGGCGAGGCAGACGGCTTGCGGGTTGGCAGACAGGACATGCTCAAAGCCGTGGTCATGTCCGGTTTTTTCAAGCAGGGCTATTTTCAGCGAGTCCATCTTCAAGACTCCGGATGTGCGCTCGGGTTGTCAGTCAGGCGGCCTGCTCGGGCTTGCGAATGGCCGCAAGTTCTTCGGCCAACCGACGTTCCGCAACGATCAAATCGTAAGCCTGTTGCATGCGTAGCCATATCCCCGGCCCGTTACCCAGATACTTGCCGATACGCAAGGCCATCTCCGGGGTGATGCCCTTGCGCTCAGACAGGATGCCGTGAACGGTCTGGCGCGAGACCCGCAGGCCACGGGCAAACTCTGCTACAGAGATATCCAGTGCAGGCAGTACCTCCTCCCGTAATATCTCGCCCGGATGCGTCGGTATCCGGTCCACCTGCTCAACGGTCATTTCGTCCATTGGATACCCCCCTTCAATGGTAATTCTCCAGATCAACGCGCCAGGCATCTCCTTCACGCCACTCGAAGGTGATGCAATAGGGTCCATTCACATGAACCGTGTACCGCTTCGGTTTTCCCTCCAAAGCATGGAAGTCGAAACCTGGCACGTTCAACTCCTCCGGGGATACTGCAGCGTTTATGGCATCAAGCCTGCGCCTGCAGCGGGTGACCAAATCCGCACCGACTTTTGCCGATTGACCCGTCTCGAAAACCTGCTTGAGGCCCTTATGCACAAAACTTCGTATCAAGTGGAACCCTCGGAGAGGTTGTTGCCGCCCTGTTAAAAATTACACCTCAGTGCCATAGGTGTCAACCAACTGTTGACAGTCACTGGCGCGCGCCTTGCCCAAAAACTTCATCGCCTTGGCTCAGCCTGGGGAGATGCGGGGTGTGAGGGAAGCGGAAGACCTCGCTCATGATGGAATGGTAACGGTAAATTTTCTTGACGGTATCACCGGAAATTGCCTACACTTAAGATACTCATTAGCCAAAGGCTAAAGGAGTTGGGCCAACGCCATGTGCGTTGGCCTTTTCGTTTCCGGGTAATTACAATAGACGCTGCGCATATTTTTGCGCCAGCTTGCGCCGCTTGTTCTCATATTCCAGCCAGAATGCCGTGATCAGCCGTCGTCTGCCGTCACGGTACTTTTTCATCACGATCAGGTAGTCCAAGGTTTGCAGCCACACATAGGTGTGAATGTCGCCATCGCCTTCCGCGTAGTCCCAATGCAGCACGGCTGGGTCGTCAATGTGATCGAGCATGGCGCGCGCCCAGGGCAGACGCTCGGCGCGGCGAAAATCCGGCAGGCGGTTTCCGGAGCGCGGCGGGTCTTCGCGCTCGACGAGGTGCCAGAAGATCAACTCCTTGCCGCGTTCCCGCTCAGGAAAAAACCATACCTCACAGTTTTGGTAGCACGCAGGGTTGTCGACGAAATCGCGGCGAAACACGGAGTAGAGTGCCTCTGTCACCGCCGGTGACCACGGCGACATGCTGAACAACGCTGGCAGCCATGCTGGTTCTGCCGGCGCGGTCATGGCCCGACCCGCCGGGGATGAAACAAAAACACGTTAAGCTTGGTTTCGCGCAGTGGAGTGGCTTGCAGTAGGGATCGCCCCAGACGCTGCTCGATATGGTCGATCACGGCGAGCTTGGCCGGGTTGCTCTGCAATTCCCGGTGACGATAGGTCAAGGCACCGGAGAAAAAATCGGCCAGTTGCATCAATTCCGCTTCGTGCGAGTGAATGTTCTGGATGTGGCCGATCATCGCGCTGGTGAAGTCGTACATGTTGTTGCACAGCACTTCGCGCAGCTTGCACAGTTTGAGGCGGCTACGCGTGTCCTTGATGTCGAGGTAAATGGCGTAGTGGCTGTCGGGCGAGAGAATGCGGTTGAGCAGCGAGAACTGCATCTTGTAATAGAACAGGTCGTGGTCGCCTTGATTGAAGGCGGCGTGGTTGAGCTGCTGCTTGTCCAGCACCACCAGGCCGCGAAAATGCAAGGGTTCCTCGGCCATGAACCAGTCAACCAGGTCGCAGTAGAAGGCGAGCCGCGAAGCCGATACCTTGGACCACTTCAATTCACCGCGCGCACGGTGCCTGGCCTTGAGGTCGCGCAAGGCAGCGCTCAGACGGCGCACTTCCGTTTGCGGGCACCATAGCGCGCCCAGTGCCATCACCGTTTGCCGGTCTGCGGGCAGGTGGCAGGATTCATCGACGTAGATATTGATGAGCGGGGTACTTGCTGCTGTAGTCATCGCGGCACTCCCATTTGCAGCGCATCCCTTGTCGATAGCATCAGGCGTTGGGTCGTGGTATTCGCCGAAGGCGCGCTGATCGTTAGTCTTAATACGCGGAAGGCTTTACCGAGAAAATATTCAATTATATTGCTGTGACGTCCATAGTGGGTGCACAATATATTAGCTGGCATTCTTTCAAAGACTAGTTTTGCATCTAACGTACATATCAAGAAATCAGGGGACGGCACTCAATTGTACGTCTAAGCAATCCAGTAAGAATTTGATAGTTTCAGGCATCTCTTCACTTTTAAGCTTGACAATTTCCGCTAAGTGATCGTCAATGAGCTGTAGGTGTTGCGTCCATAACGCCATTAAAAATTCTAAAGCACCTTCCCCTTGTGCATTTTTCCAATTTCTTAAAACTGACAAAATCACATCAGTCATTTGGCGGCTAAATATAGCGTCGACGCGATAGTCAAGCTCCACGGGAAGCGCAGCCCTGAGCAGAGATGCCTGAATCACTCCGTCGTTGTAGCGATCAAAATTAGCTGGACTGATGAGTGTTGTGTGGTATGTAGTTGCTAATCCCTTTTCATCGGATGCATTACGCAAATCGTGCAGAACACACTGGATCGTCCAGTAAACGTCTGCCTGCGAGGTTTTCTGGAGTCGCACATTAGTAAAATCAAGATCAGCCCAAAAAGCAAAAGTACGCCGAAGTTTCAATGTGTAGACCAGCCGGATTGGGCAAAAAAAGCTGATTAGAATCACTCGATGAACTGTCAAGTAAATGAAATCTATCCAACAGCAACGATGGCAAAACTGTCTCGATATCGCCAAATGGATCACTTCCGCTAAGCCGTTTCAAAGCTTCATATTCCCAGTCGAAAGCCGTTTTTGTGTATTCTTTAATACGAGGCAATGGGCAGTGATTCAGGATAATCAGTTGATGGCCACCCTGGCATAAGTCTTTCTCAAGTTGCTTGAATGACTCATCGTTCTGGAGTTTTGAAAATGCAACAAAATAGATAATCGTTGCTCGGGGAGGAATGCAACGCAGTTTTCGGGAAATGGCTAGCAAGCTACGGCCGGATGTAATGGCACCTGCAATCACGATTACAGATGCTGACTCAACTAGCTCGTTATCGTCAAGGTCGCTAGGCACGAACCAACGCATAGTGTCAGCATCTTCCCCAATGTAACTACGGAATCTTTCAGAAAATAACTGTGATCCAGAATCTTCAAGAACTATTACAGTGGAAAGGTCTCGGGAAACATACCGCCTAATATTTTTATCCATATCAAATGAAAATGGCTCTGCATTTAGAGAAAGAGCTGCGTTTACATCAATGAAGAAGTGCTCTCTTGACTCCTCTTTTGAGCTAACAGGTTTATTCCATAATAATACCGATTCTGCTGCAAATTGTCGGAAAAACATCTGACGTTTTCTTCCAAAATCTATCTTTTTAATTATCAGTAAATCATGTTTTGGATTCTCTGGTAAAAACTGTTCTCCGGCAATGCGAATCACCTTTGATTTGCGATTGCAAAATGGACAATCATTAGCTCTATGAGATAAAATACCACCTGGTATAGCTGAAGATAAATTGAAAATAGCCTGCTGCTCTTTTGGGATTTTTGTATAAAATAAAGTAACAATCTGGTTTTTAGAAAATGAAGTTGTTTCTAATAAACGCTTGGCCAAAGACCCGCTGGTTGTTGCAGAAATAATTACCAGGCTGCTTTGATCTTCAACAAAGTCATATTTTTGTTTAAGTACCGTATAAGATTCAAAACTTTCAATGTGCGGTATTATGTTGTCATCAAAGGCTCCGTAGAGACCTAGCGAAACACTTACAAGATAAGCGATAGATGATGTATCAACGTAGATTCGCCGAAGATTATTTTTTAAATATGGAAGGAGCGAAATCGCCAGAAAAGATACTTCAATGCTTGACACTAACAAGTTAGAGGCACGAATAAACTTGTCGCAGTGATCACCGGAAGGTTTTGTGAAGTGATAGCCATACGATGAGGTTATTAATCCGCGATGCTTTTTGAATAGTTCTACCATGCCCGACTGGAGAATTGACCTTTCCAAGGTTGGATCTATTGGAGTGTTTGAATCGTTAAAAATATGACCTGAGCGATCTGCATGAAGAAAAATTAATTGTTTGTCTATATTGCCAACATAGGAAATAAATTCATTGCAAAAAACCGTATCAGCTTTGCACTCGTCAACTGTAACCGATGGATTACCGAAGCTTAAGATATACACATTCTTGGGAATAAGGTTATGGGCAACATCGTTCTTTAATGCTTTGGCAATTTCGTCGAGAAAAATTATGGACGGAAAGAACACCGCCACACTTTTCCTCTGGTTGTCAATTGTCTCACAAAAACGAAAGGAAAAACAATCTGTCATTGCTTCGCCTCCATGGGAATGAGCAATGTGATAGAAACTCCGGCTACTGGTGACATCTGGCTAGGATTATTTTCTGCTGAATCTCGTGAATTCCAGTCTGAAAAAGCGCAGGTGTCGTTTTTTTGATATGGCGATGTAACAAAATCTCTGTATAGTGCAAGCCGGCCGCTACGAATGCGCATAAAGGCATTCAGTTTGGTTAGCCGTTCCATCACAGCCGGCAAACCGTTACCCTTGTTGTTTTGAGAGGTCGAAGTTTGTCTGAATGAAAAACATTTCTTGAAAGTCTTGTATTCGTCTGATATTAGTATTGGCTGATTGGTATCGCAACAGTGATCTGCCAGCCATCTTCCGCAATACCCGAGGCCTGAATCAACGATGCTGATCTCCATAAATCGCCGTTGCCTACGAACACCAGTTATACCGTTAATTTTATTCAGATAGGTCGATAATACAGGCTGTTTTTTGATAAAGCCCTTGATACCCTCTTCGTTCATGTTGATACCTTGGGTATAAATGACCCGCATGCCTGGTTTTAACCATTCACTGCGCGTAAGGCCGCGTGTCCCGTGCTCGTGGGTATTAATGAATAATTCATAAAAAATTCGTCCAAGATAGTTCAGTGTGTTTTGGCCGAGCCTTTTCGCTCCACCAGACATCATTAAAGATTCCTCTACCATCGCTTCAATAACAGCCGTAATTTGAGCTGGCTGCCGCAGCTCTGACTTCATATTTGGTCCATCGATGTAGAAGTTGTCATCGAATCCTTTAGAGCTATGGTCGACAAATGCAAACCAGCATAGTCGTCCATAATGCTGACCATATTTTTGTTTAGCTTGCGCTTCTATAGCGGTTTTTGCGGCTGCGTAAACCTTAGATCTTATGTCAACGTTCTGATCATTTACAAAGGCGATCTGTTTGGCTAGCATTGCCGCAGAAAACTTGTGCGGTTTGCTAATGAGTTCATCAATTTCGTTATACTTTTCGCTTTGACGAAGTTGGAGCGTTCGGGTGCTTGATTTTCTAGCCCAAGTATTTGCTGCCTGAATAGCCGCTGCCAGACCGCCAAACGCATATGCCGAAGTGCCCACGGGCAACAAAAGAGTATCTCCCTTAGTTCTTTCAAGTTTTTCTAGAAACTCCTCGCAGGCGTTAATGGTCAAGCTTTTTGGAAAAGTTATCATGTGAGGCTCCCATTCTGTAGCATATCCCACGCTGCCAGAACCAAGCGTTGGGTGCGGTACTCGCCAAATTCACGTTCTTCGTTTTTCTTTAGCACGCGAAAGGTCTCGCTGGGGTAATCCTCGCCCATTATGTCGCTGGGGTCGAGGATATAGCGCAGTTCGTCGCGAGTGAGGCCGTAGAGGCGGGCGTAGTACGCATCGAGTTCGGCGCGCAGTTGGGCGCGGCGGTCGGTGTCGAAGGCGAAGGGTTCGCCGTCATAGCCCAAATCTCGCGCCCAGGGGGCGAGGTCGTGGGCGGTATAGGTGAGTTCGAGCACGCGAGGGACGATGTAGGAGAGGTCGGTGTCCGTATAGACTTCTGGAGAAATCACAGGAAGCTGACGCACATGAAAATAGTTAGTATTGACACCCCCAATTTTTTGTCGTGCAACATAATCAAGTGTTATCGCTGCCAAGTTGCCGACCAAAGCTGCAATCTTTGGAAAACCATTTGTAAGTGCCGGCAGGACGAGATTCATTGAGTCACCCACACCGCAATACGGAAGAAGGGACGTCAGAAATGTACGTTCGTTGGTTGGCGCCGTGATTTTCTTGAAGACGGGCAACCAAAGACGATTCCAGTCAGAAGGTAATCGATCTTTTACATCTTCCTTCGACACCCAATAAAATGGTGCGGTTCGATAGGCTGGATTTTGATGGTTTGTAAGGCTCGTTGGCGGAAGCACTCTATAGCCTCGATCACTACCCCGAGTTTCGTATGACGCAGCACGATGATCGTAGAAGTCACACATTTTCCCTTCATACAACGGTAAAAAGTCAGAACGCTCTTGCTCATTGAATAGGTAACTATCGTTCGACATGTGGAACATCATCCCAAGCCTAATACCCCAAGGGTTGCCTCCGGGCCGCTGCTCGTCGATCAGCACGGGGGCAGCGCGGTAGAGCTTTTTGGTGAGTTCTGCATCGTGCGCACTGCGGAACACTGGGCAGGTAAGGGTATTGGGATTAAGCAGGCGGAATTCGTCCGGCGTGAGGCGAAAGCGGCGGCGTTGGTCGGCCAGCTGCTCGACGCGGGTGGCAAAAAACACGAACTCCGCCTGCTCGGCCTGTCCCAGGGTGAGCAGGCAGAACTTGTAGCTGCGATGCACTGCCGGAAACACCGCTTCGCGGTTTTCGATGTCGTAAAGGCTGACCAGCCGCGCGTTCTGGGTGATGTGGGCAAAAAACGCCTTGGTGCTATCGTCGGTGGCAATGCCGGTGGGCACGATGAACCCGGCGCGGCCTGTGGGTGCCATCAACTGCACGAAGGTTTCGGCAAAGAGGGCGTAGGTGTTCACATCGCCGACGCCGGTGAGCGGGTAGCGGCCGCCGTCTTCGCCGTTGACATGGGCAAACAGGCTCATGGCCTCGGCAGTGCGGCGGGCGGTGATAAATTCAGCGTACAGGCGCTGCTCGGCGGCGCATTCGGGCGCGGGGTGTTCCAGTTCGGGGAACAGATGCCGCGCCAGCATGCCCTCGGCCAGCCAGCCGATGCGCTGACTGCGTTCGGCCTTGTTTCTGGCCTCGGCCACGTCGCGGTTGCGGGTGGCGAAGAATTCTTCTTCCTGCAGCTTGATGCGTTCCCACGGCGGATTGCCGAACACGCAGTCAAAGCCGCCCGCCGCAAACACCTGCGGAAACGCTAGCGGCCAGTGCAGCACGCGGGCCTCGACGCAGGCGGCGTGGGCGGCGGCACGTTGCGCCTGATGCGATGCACCTTGCGCGTCGGTGAACAGTTCCAGATACACGGTCTGGCTGGTGGGCACGCTGGATGCACTGGCCGCTGTCTTGGGCAGCAGGAAGGCGCCGACCAGCAGATCGGCCGCGTGGGCAAGGCGGCTGTCTTGGGCCTGCTGCAAGACCTCGCGCCAGGCGGCTTCCTTGGCGGCGATTTCGGTGGGCGTGTCTTGCGGCAGGGCTTCGAGCCGGGTGATGGCGGCGAGGCCATCGGAATCGGCCAAGCGCAGCAGATGTTGGCCGCTGAGCAGGTCGCGTTCCAGTTGTTTCAGGCCGTGGGCGTTGGCCTGCGCCAGGGCTTTGCAGACGGCTTTGTCGTCGCCGGAAAGCGGCTTGAATGCCTCTTTGGGGATGCCGTGCTCCAGCGCCTTGAGATCGGTGAGGCCGAGCAGGGCATCGCCAACCTGCAGGTGGTGGTCGAGAAAACTCAGGGGGCGGCCGTCCTCGAACCCCTCCAGCCATAGCGCGGTGCGCGCGAGCTCGATGGCCATGGGGTTGCGGTCCACGCCGAAGATGCAGTGGACGATGACTTCGCGCAGGGCGTGGCGGTAGTCCTGCGGCTGCACAGCACCATCGGCGGCCCGCAGTTGGGCGAGTTGTTCGGCTAGGCGGCGCGCGGCGGCCAGCAAAAAGTGGCCGCTGCCACAGGCGGGGTCGATGACGCGCATCGCCAGCAGAGCTTCGATCGGATTGGCGGGCTGGGCGGCGAGGCGCTGGGCGATGACCGGATCAAGGGTGGAACGGATGAGTTCCTGTACCAGCGCGTCGGGGGTGTAGTAGCTGCCAGTGAGTTTGCGCGCATTGCCGGCGGTGCTGCCTTCGCTGTCGCCCATGCCGATGAAGCCGAACTTGCGCGCGGGTAGATCGATGTCGGGCACCAGTTCCAGCAGGCTTTCATACACACTGCCCAGTTCTTCCGGCCCCATATTGCGGTAGTCTACCGGCGCCAGGCTGCCGCTGTGGTTGGACCAGCGCAGTTGCTGCATGGCGGCAAGCAGGTGGGCGTTATCGAGGCTGGCGGTGTCCAGTTTCGGGCACTGGCTTACTGCAAACAGGCCGCCAAGGGCGGGCAGGGCCAAGCGCGGTTCGCCCTCGCTCAAGCCTTTGAACACGATGCGCAGCGTTTGCCAGTGGTCGTCGAAGCGGTTGCGGGCGCGGCGCTTGAGGCAGAGGTCGCGCAGGCGGGCGACGGCATAGCCTTCGGCATAGGCGCTGCGGGCGGCGATGGCGGTGGCGCTATCATCCGCCGGATGCAGGAGGCCGCGTTCTTCCACGTTGAACAGAAAAATCAGGCGGTAGATGAGGCGCAGCAGTTGCTGGAAATAGGCGTCGGCGCTGAGGGTGCCGGTATCGAGCGCCTGGCGCAGCGCCTCGTTGGCGGGATGCTGGATGAAACCTTCGCCGAAAATCAGCAGGGCTTCGGTAACGCCCTGGCGCAGACCTTCGCGGACCCGGGTGCCTTCCTCCTGTCCGGCTACGCGCCATTGTTCCCAGATACAGGGGCCTAGCTGTTCGCCGCTCTCGGGAGGGATTGCGGGTTGCGGGGCGCGGCTGGCGTGCAGCAGGCGCCAGACGTTGGCGAACTCGGCATAGCGTGCGCCACCGAGCAGGTCTTGCAGGTCGACTTCCAGAAAGCTAGGTCGGGTGAGCGTGTCGGCATCGCGCAACAGGCGCAGTTGGCGGCCGTTGCTGACGATGGCCCAAGTTTGGTCGGGGCTGGCGTTGAGAAACTCCTGCGCCAACTGGAAGGCGGTTTTCTTGCGTGCCCCGTTGCCGGCGACGGCAAAACGCGGGTCGGCCGCGTCCAGTCCTAGGGTATGCGGGGCGACGACGACGGGCAAGGCACCGGCCAGAAACGTGACGGGATAGTGTTGATCGCCCACACTGAGGCCCGTGACGGGGGCGATATGGTTGTAACCGAAGGCGTCGCGCAAGATCTCCTGCACAAAATGGCGGGTGAGCGCGCCGACATCGACATCGCTGCGCTCGAACTGGTCGGCAAAGGACTTCCACTGTGCGGTAGCGATCTGAAAGGCGCGGCTGATGTCGTCCTTGAGCTTGAGGCCCTTGGGGGTGTGGTAGTCGGCTTCGCTCTGGAACTGGGCCGCGCCAAGGGCCGCTTTTTCCAACTGGTCGGGCAGGAATAGGCCGCCCTCCAGACGCAGTGTGGCGAAGGCGAGGTGATGGCGCGGCTGGTGTTTCATAGCGATACCACCTGCAGACTGAAGGCCTCGGCGGCACGACATTGGCGGGCATCGGCCGAGATGAACACTTCGGCGGTGCAGGCGAGGGCGGCACCCAGGTGGATGGCGTCCATGCCGCGCAACGTGTGGTTTTCCAAGACCTTGACGGCGTGCTGGAGGACCTGGGGCGTGGTATCGCAGATCAGCGCATCGGCGATGTCGAGCATCAGGGCGCGCTTGATGATCTGGTATTGCGCGTCCGTTAGGCGGCCTTCGCGTTGCAGGCGACAGAAGGCCGAGATCACTTCAGGCACCGCGATGACCGACAGTGCCAGTTCGCTGGCCCGTTCGCACCATGCCAGGACGTCAACGGTGCCAGTTTCGTCGATGTAGCGCTTGGCAAAGGCCGATGAGTCGAAATAGACGCGCATCAGTCTCCGCGCTCGTCGAGGATGAGACGGCTGATCTCCTTGCCGCTGATGGCCAGCGGGCGTGCCGGACGCTGTTTCCAGGAAGGCATCTGCGCCGGGATAGGGTGAATTTCGGCAATAGGCTTACCATTGCGCAACACACGTACTGTCTGCCCGGCCTCGACCAGATCGAACCAGGTCTTGGCGTGGTTGCGTAAATCGGTGAAAGTGGTTTCCGGCATGAACAGGCTCCCGTCAGATGATGTACATCAAAGTGTACATTACAGGGCGTCCGGCAACAACACGTAGACCCCGATCACATCCACCGGCAGACAGGCGCTGACACTGTACTGCCCGACATCGCGCGCCGCCGCGCGCACGCGGCGGTGGTCCTCGAGCAGGGTGATGGCGCGGTTCTGCGCCAACGCTTCCAGTTGCTGCGGGTGGGCGCGCAAAAAGTCCAGTGCGGTGCGGATTTCGCGCTGCACCCCTTCCGGCAGCAGGTTGCCCGTGGGAGTGCATTCGAGCAGCGCGTTGCAGGAATCGCCGCTCAACCATTCGGGCTGGCTGCGGCCCCTGACCGCGAGGGTGACGGTTTCTTCGGCCATCATCTGGAACGGTTCACGGCGGCGCACATAGCTGAGCTGATGGCGCAAACGCAGCAGGTACAGCGTGGTGACCACGTCCACGGCATCGGTGAGGGTGGCGGCGCAGCGCGCGGCGCTGGCGCTGCCGTCTGCAAGGCTGGTTTCGAGGAGATAGTCGGCGAGGACCGTCACCAGCGGGTGGCTGCGGTGCAGTGCGTTGAAGTCGATGGTTAGGGCTTTGTTGATGCCTTCATCGGCCAGACGCAGCCGCAGCGTTTCCGGCAGGTGTTGCGGTAGCAGGCGGAACTGGTTCTTGCGAGCTTTTTCCAGCGGAGCGTTGAGGCGGGCGCAGGCGCTGTTTAGGAAGCGCTGCACGTCGGCCTGGGTGCCCAGCGCTTGTTGTTCCTTCTGCCATTCGGGCAGCACTTCGTCGGGACGGATGCGGCGCTGTGCAAAGACGGTGCGGTTGGCCTTGGCTTTTTGCAAGGCGTCCTGCCAGCGAGCTTGCAGGGGGGCGAGGATCTGTTCGGATTCCCCAAAGTCGAAACCCAACTGCGCGCTATGGGCGTTGCTGCGCTTCATCAGTGCGGCCTTGACCAGCGCCTGCTTGATGCGAGCTTCGTCTTCGGGCATGGGCACCAGCACGCCGAGTTCTTTCTCGATGGCTTCGCCCTTGCGCAAGATGACGTTGAGCACAAAGCCATCGACCGGGTTGTCCTGCCCGTAGAGCATGGTGCAGCGCACTTCGGGGGCCGGCTGGCCGAAGCGATCGACGCGGCCTTCGCGCTGCTCATGACGGGTGGGGTTCCAGGCTAGGTCGTAGTGGACGACGGCGGTGAACAGGTGCTGCAGGTTGATACCTTCGGAGAGACAGTCGGTGGCGACGAGGATGCGGGATTCGCCTTCCCCTAGCGCCTCCACCCGCTCGCGGCGTTCCTCGGGGGTGTATTCGCCGGTAACGGCGTCAATGACGGCCTTGGGGAAGACTTTCTTCAGATGTTCGGCGACGTAGTGGGCGGTGGCGATGTAGCGGCAAAAAACGACGGGGTGAAAGCCCTCTTTCAGCAGCGTATGGAGATGTTGGATCAGCACCGCCAGCTTGGGGTCGCCCGCTTGTCCAGAGAGGCGTTCCGCTTCGCCAATCAGCGTTTGCAAATGCCCGGCATTTGCCATCTGTGCGGGCGGTTCAAGATCATTACTGTCCAGGTCGTCGGCTTCACCGTCGTATAACCGCTCGTCGGTGAGCCATTCGTTGTCGCTGAGGGTGTTGTCCAGCCGGGTCGTCAGGGCTTTGACGGCGGCAGCGGGAGAGGATGCCACGCAACGCAGCAACGCGAGGGTGGCGTACCAGACCAAGCGCGCATGGCCAGCCTCTCGCGCTTCGATGCTTTCGGCGAGTTCCCGGCAGTAATTTTGCACCGAGTCGAAGAAGCGGCCCCAGTCGCCGCTCAGCGGGTAAGTGATCTCGGCTTTCATGCGCCGCGGAAAGCCACGGCCATCGCCCGTTTCAGCCTGCCACTCGGCGATATCCTTGCGCCGGCGCTGCACGAAATGGCGAGCCAGTTCCAGCCGCAGAGGATCATTGGCTGCGGTGTGTCCTTGTAATTCACGAAAGCGCGTATCGAGGAGCGCAAGCAGGTTGTAAAAGGCGCCCTCGTCCCCCGAGTGCGGAGTGGCGGTGAGCAAAATCAGGTGGCGTTCCGGGTTTTGACTGAGTTGCTGCAAGAGCTGGAAGCGCAATTGTTTACCCTGCCCGCCACTGGCACAGGTGTGGGCTTCATCCACGATCACGCACTCGGGGGCCGTGCTGAGGAAGTGGGCGCGGTGGCGCTCGCTCTTGATGTAATCCAGGCTGACCACGACCACCGGATGATAATCGAAGAGACCGATTCCATGGGGCAGATCCCGCTCGATGCGGGAGGCGGAGGCAGAGGTGAGGGCCACGGTTTGCAGATTGAAGCGGCTTTCCAGTTCGTTTTGCCATTGCTCGACCAGGTGCGGTGGGCACAGCACCGCCAGATGGCCGATTTCACCGCGATCCATCAACTCGCGGGCGATCAGCCCGGCTTCGATGGTTTTGCCCACGCCGACGTCATCGGCGATGAGCAGGCGCACCGTGGAGAGCCGTAGGGCCATGAGCAGCGGCACGAGTTGATAAGCGCGGGGTTCAACGGCGATGTTGCCGAAGGCCCGGAATGGACCGCTGCCAGCACGCAGTTTAAGGCGCAATGCATCGCGCAGAAGCAGGGCTGCGGCATGGTTCCCCGCATCTTCCGGCTCGGGCCAGGGAAAGGTGGCGGGCTCGACGGCTTGCAGTTCCAGCTCGGGGATCAGGGCGATGCTGTCGTCATCAGCGCCACCCAGCGGGCGCAGGCGCAACCAGTCGCGGCGGGAGCCGCTTTGCACCACCCATTCGCGACCCCGTGCGTGTACGAGGTTGCCGGGCATGAAGTCGTGTTCGATGCGGGTCATTGGATGTTCTCGGGCAGGCCGAATATCTCGGGATAAGTGGCGAATTGGATCGACCATTGGGCCGGATCCGCGAAGTCCAACACCTGCCAGCCCTTGTCGCCGAGTACCCTATGCAGATCGGGGCTGAGAGGCGTCAGAAAGACCAAGGCACGGGCGGCGACATACTGAGCGCTAGCGATGGCGGCGCCTTGCTGGACGGGAACGTCAGTGGCGTCGGGCATGCGGAAACCGGATTGGGTCACGGCCTGCAACCATTGCGCGGCTAAACTCTGGTCGGGGGCATGCGGTTGCAATGAAGCAACTGCCGGTGCCGCGCTGGAAGGCGTCAGATGCACCTCGGCATTGGCCAGCGCCACCAGCAGTTTCAGGGCATCGGTGTTGCGGCGATTGATGTTTTCGTGGTCCGGCTGGTTGAAATAGGACAATAAGCACTGGTAGCAGCCTGCCTCGCAGACGTGTTTGTCCGTCGCCTCCAGCGCTTCGAACTGCCAGGGACCGTCTTCCGGTTTGCCGTAGTGCATCATCTGCAAGGCAGCGCCGGCGACTTCCCGGAGGCTGGCGGGTTCGCTGACCAGACGCGTCAGCACCCCGGCACCGCCCTCGGCGGCTTCGTAAAACATCAAGGCGCGGCGTTCGTCGCTTTTGGGCAGGGGCTCGGCCACCAGTTCGGCTTCTTCGATCTGGAAGGTCATTTCGATGCCCCGCTTCAGGGCAGCCTGGAGGGTGGCCATGGCCTCCAAGGAAAGCGCCTGTGCCGGAGCCAGGATCAGCAGGTTCCGATGATCTTCGACAAAGGGCACGATACGCTGATTGGGCACTTTGTCGAGCAGGCCGTCTTCCTTTTCCGGGCTTTCATCGGATGCATTGGGATCATCCTGCTTGCTCCAGGTGCCGGTAATGGGGTTGATATAGAAACCCAGTTGCGCTTTGTTCTTGCGCCGCCGCCAGCCGCGATTGATGCGCCACAGGCGGGCGGCGGGGGCGTAGGTGAGTTCAGCCAGCACTTCGTCGCTATTGCGCACGGCGGCCTTGCGTTTCTGGATGACGCCGTCGGGACCGGGCAGGAAGCGGTAGGTGCTTTGCAGCTCAAACCCCTGCCGCTGACGGTCTTCGTCATTGATGGAAATACGCTCCACCGCCACCGTTTCCACGGTTTCTATACGATAGAGCTCTCGCACCCAGTCGTGTTCCGTCAGTAGGGCATCACAGTTTTCACAGCGGTTGACCAGAGGGTCGCTGCCGCCAGGGGTCCCCAGGTGGCCATACCCGCACTGGCTGCAGACCAGGGAAGAGATGGTGGCCAACTGGCTGTTGCCGGAAATGTGATCCGCCGAGCCGACGTTGAGCTTGGCCCGCACCACGCGATACATGCGGCCCTGATGATAAATGAGGCTGCGCGGGCCGAACTCCGAGAGCCCTAGAAAACGCGGGCGGCTGACCATGCTGCCTTCGTCCTCCCTCCCACTCATCGTGTTGCCGCCAGTGGCAGGAATCCAGGCCATCAGGGGTAGACGCGGGAAGTTGTAGCCAGGCAGAAAGCCTTGGCTGGCCAGGTAACGATAGGTGTAGAAGTCAGCGTTCTGGGTGTTACCCGTTTTGAGCAGGACCGCATATTGCCGGGCGGCGTCCCCATAGCGGCGCTGGGCATTCTGTCGCTCGCCGTGGGAAGCGGTGTGGCTCTTGACGATCTGATCGGCCAAGTTCATCTGCGTGCGAGTCGAATTAAAGAGATCCCGCCAGCGCTGTAACGCCCCGGAGAAACGCTGGGGCGCCGTGGCGATGACTTTTTGCACATAATCCGGGGAGAACCAGTCGCTGTCCTGTAACTCATCGTGGAGTTGGTCGATGACCCGCGCGGCGCTCTCCTGAGCGCGGTCTTGAACGGTGATGTTGCCGAGGCAGTCCTGATAATGCGGTTTCAGTGGTTTGTCCTGCAGGTCGAGATCCAGCAGTTCGTTGATGCCGGAAGGGAGGTCTATTTCCGCGCAGGCCAGCCAGACCGCATGCAGATGGCTCTCCACCAGGTCGCGATTGGCCAGATCAAGGGTGGGCGACTTGACAACGCCATGAACCATCTCGTTGGCATGGTGGAAAAACCACTGATCGTGGGGGCTCTGGGCGGCGCAGTAGGTGATGACCAGCGCCTGCTGGCCAGAGCGGCCGGCACGACCGCTGCGCTGGGCATAATTGGCGGGGGTGGGCGGCACATTGCGCAGATACACCGTATTGAGGGCCGAAATATCGACGCCCAGTTCCATGGTGGGGGAGCAGAACATGACCGGTAAGCGCTCCAGCGGCGCCTCATGGGCGGGATTGCTGGCCCAGTCGTGGCGGTCTTTTTCGGTGTAGCGGAAGCGCTGTTCCAGCAACTGGCGGCGTGCGGAATCCACTTGCGCGGTATGCTCCTGCGCCTCGAAGGCGAAGAGCGGGTGTTCCGGCTGACGCAGGAGATTGGCGATGTTGAGATAAAGCTGGCGGAAAAAGGCATTGGACTGGCGCTTGTCGGTGTCCGCCTCGTCGGCCGTCAGGCACCAGTCGAGAGCACCCGCGTTCAGTCGCCAGCCCACCAGATGGTTTTCCACGGGATGCTTCTGCACATAACCATAGAGGTTGGCGGCCTGGAGCATCGCTTCGATCAGCGCGGCCAATTCGGTGTCTTTCCACTGGGCTACCTGACCGGCCCAGGCGCTGTCTTTCCAGAAAGTGGCATTTTTGACCCGACGGAGCAGCCGGGAACGTGGTCCGCCGCTGATCAGGTGGTCGGTGCGGGCTTTCCCCTTATGCTCCGGTCGCTTGCCAAAAATCAAAGATTTCGCCGTTTCCAGTGATTCGTCGGCGGCGAACGCCCAGCGGTCATTGAGGGTGGTGAAGGCACTGTTTCGGGCCTTGTCCTGTTCGACAGCATCCAGATAACGGCTTTCCAGGCAGAGGCTACGACGCATCATGTCAAAGACCATCTGACAGAGCGCCGCGCGATGCGGTCCACTGAGAGCGGACAGCTTGGTGTTCTGAGCAAAGAGGCTATCTGCGGCGCTGAATTCGTCCAATCCGCGATAACGGATGTCGATCAGGCCGAGCTGATCGAGATTGGGATTGTTGAACCGCCAGCCCCGGCGCAGATCGCGGAGCAGCCGGTAACCGATGACGAAGCGCAGTGTTCTTTGCGCTTCCTGCCGTGCCAAGCCCATGAGTTTGGGGTTGCGCAGATATTCGACCAGCGTGGCCTCATTGATCTGGTCAAATCCCAGGGCTTTGAATACGGCATCGGCCAGTTGTTCCTCGTTGAGCAGGCCGCTGCCATTTTGCAGTGCGCCGATGAGACCGGACCGCAGCGTCAGCAAAAAAATGAAGTCGTTGAAGTGTCCCGCCTGTAAAGCGGCGTCCTGCCGGTTGTCCGTAAACCCCAGCAGCTTGCGCGGGTCGGCGCGACCGGCCAAAGGCTCAGGAGCACTGAAGAGCAAACGGAGGGCGCTGAGGGTGAGCATGGTGGTGGCCGAGGAGCGGCCCTCACCGGAAAGACTGGCGAGGCGGTTAATGTCCTTGCCGTGGGCCTCATGGACCTGACCGCATTTGAGGCAAAAGCGGAATTTGCCGGGGATGAGCCAGTAACGCTCCCCACGCCCTTCCTGTCCCTGGGCATTGACGCGCACCGGTTTCGGGATCGCCTTTTTGTAGTTTTGCCGGACCTTCACCTCGTCACGGGTGAAATCCAGCCAGCTTTCTGGCAGATCCTCCAGGTGACCTTGGTATTGCTGATCGTCGCGGATCGGGCAAAGAAAGCCATAGGCGGTATCTTCATTGTCGTCGGTGGTGATGTCGTCAATTTCGCGGGGCCGATAGCCTGCTGAATCATTTTTGGCATGCCAGATCGGGTGGTATTCCTGACCGCAGTCCCGGCAAAAATGCGCCGGATAGAGTTCCACCCCTTCCGTTTGCCGACCGGGGGCGAAGCGCTGGGCGTCGAGGGTGACGTAGCGGGTACCGGGGGCTTCCAACAATGTAGTGAGCACCTTGCCGGGGCCGCTGATGAACTGATGCAGTTTGAAGGCGAAAGGGGGGCGTCCCTGGGGCGTGTGGATCTCATGGGCGGCCAGCAGGAAGCGCTGCAATGCGCTACGGCTCTCTTCCACGGAACAGCCGCTGTCTGCCGCCAGTTTTTCACTGGCCGTTTTGACATTCATGGGTTGTGCGGGGCGCGGGGGTTCGTTTTCACGCAGTTCGATACCCAGATTCAGTTCCACCCAAATGGCCAGAGGATCTGCCTGAAAAGCGGGGAAATCGTTCCAGGCATGGTGTTCCCGGCGGATGGCAGCAGGCAATGTGGCTTGAATGGCGACGACGTCCTTGAGGGGGTCCGTCACCCGTTCCAGTGTTTCACCAATCACGTCATGCCCTGATATCCGTGTGCCAAAAAGCTTGCTGGCCACGGTGGCTACGGTGTTGTTGCGATCTGCCTGGGCGTCCATGCTGGACATGGTGGCGGAAGTGCCTATGCACACGAGGTGCTGGGCCTGCAGGCGTTCACGCAGACGGCGCACCAACAGCGCCACGTCAGCGCCCTGACGCCCTCGATAGGTGTGCAGCTCATCAAGAATCAGAAACTCCAGCCCATGGCAATGTTCGACGACGCGGCGGTCGTCCTCATCAAAACGGGTGAGGATGAGTTCCAGCATCATGAAGTTGGTGAGGAGAATATCAGGCGGGTTGTCCGCTATGTTTTGGCGTTCAGCAGAGGATTCTTGTCCAGTGTACCGGGCGACGGTAAAGGGCTGCTGGTCGGCGGCATAACCGTACAGGAATTTGTGGAGTTCTTCCAATTGGCTGTTGGCAAGCGCGTTCATGGGATAGATGACGATGGCACGGGTGCGTGCAGGCGTGTTTTCCTCTTCCGCCTCCTTTTCCTTCAGTATCCGGTCGATGACCGGGACGAAGAAGGAGAGGGATTTACCGGAGCCTGTCCCCGTCGTGACCACATAGCTTTGTCGCTGTTGGCCTTTGGCCAGCGCTTGCTCTTGATGGATGTAAAGCTGAAGGGGCTGTGGCCGACCTTCCGCTTTGTCCACCTGGAAAATTTCGGCGCAGTCCCGGTGCAGAAGACCTTCTCTGACCAGTTCCTGGACGGTATGCCCGCGCTTATAGTTGGGGTTGATCTGGATGAGAGGGTCCGGCCAGTAGCGGCCCCGGTCATATTCACGCTGCACCGTTTCGCGGATGTCTGCGGCGTCAATACGCGCGAAACTGCGGGAAAAGGTACTATATTCTTCTATGAGTTGTTCACGAAAATTGAAGACGTTTTCCATAGATTACCGTTGTTTGTAGGGTATCCGGACAGCGGCATGAAGGATTATAATGCCAGAAGCCATTCACTGCGTCCTTTTTATCATATCACGAGTAGAACATCCCTCTGCTGGACTGTGAGGGGGAGGACCACTGGATGTCAACACTATCAGCCCAAAGGTGCGATTCCATCCTCCCTTACTTTCTTATGCTGGCCTATCGTAACCTTTATAATTAGGGTGCGAACCGTAAGTTTTCATGTTACATGTGGTTCGCGGGCTATCACTTTAGTCCCTTGATTCAATCCAAGGGCTTTATCGCCAGTCTATTGCCGATGTTTTTCAGCGCGCCCTGTGATGACCATGGTTCCCTTGTTATCGTTCGAAACTTTGGTGTTCAAGGGTGACTGCATGGACCCTTTTGCTTGGCCTATATTGCTTGTCTTTCCTTGTGTCCCCCGGTGTCGTTGATGCTCGCCTTAAGTCTATCCTTAGGTAGCCCCTGTTACTCCTCATTCATCTGGAAAGATTGTCCCTAATCCTGCGAACCTGCCTTCGGAATATCTCAGACTGTGATTTTGGCGGTGATTACAAAAATCGCAATTTTGTCTCTACATATAGGATCTAGAGATCAACTATTTTTTGATCTCTAATAGATCATATTCACGTTTTTTGCTATAGTATTTAGAGATTAATAGGACTGATTTATACCAGATATTCTCAGGCTGTAGAAAAGCCTAATAATTTGAAATTGAAGGCATTAATAAAATAAAAATGGGTGCAGGTTTCGCGCAAAGAAGAGCTTATGGTTTCGTGCTATAGTGGACCCCAGATTTGAGGCGGTAGTTTAAGCTTGTTGTCTGATCAGGAGGAGACGATGAGCGCACAAAGCGGAAAGCGTACGAAGCGGCCTTTAAGGGCAAGGTTGGATTAGAGGCGATCCGGGGCCTGAAAACCATCAACGAAATTGCCTAGGAGTTTGTGGGGTACACCCGACGCAAGTCGGGCAATGGAAGAAGGCTATTCTGGAGCAGGTGGGTACTTTATTTGATGGCAAGCGTGGCCCACAGCCCATTGATGCGCACAGCCACCCGGGGCATTTCTACAGTGAAATCGGGCGATTGAAAGTCGAACTGGATTGGCTGAAAAAAAGTCCGGAATGTAACGGTAGAGACGCAGTGGACGTGGATCGTACCGAATCTGTCGATCTCTATTCAAAGGCAGTGTCGCCTGGCTGGAGTGGCCCGAGCCACGGTTTACGCGCAGCGACCCGAAAAGCCATTGGACGCAGAGGATAAAGTGCTCATGGATTTACTGGATGCCCAATACACAGCAACCCCGTTTCTTTGAAGTCGCTGGATGTAACTCCAACATCTGGGGTTTGGAGTCCATCGCAAGCGTGTGGCTATTCATGGACGCACGTCTGCGGCATGCGGCATGCGGGAAGATGAGGTCTACAAGCGGTCTGCAAGAGGTATTTAATATGATTATGGAGTTATTTTTACTTTTTATGGGTGAAGAAGGGGTCTGCATGAGGTGAACAAGAGGTATCAAATAAAAAATATTTCCATTAATTAATTATATGATCCTTGGAAGGGGGGTTGGAGGGCTGTTGTCCATATAATCATTATATAAAAAATAATTATTGATTAATAAGTTTCGCTTGTTGTTTTTTGTGAGCAACGTGCTGAAAACAATAACGTTGAAGTTCATTGGTATATTAGAAAATGATAATAACTCCGTTTTAATTTTAGATACGAGGGGATGTTAGCCTGTCTTGAGTACAATTCATTACGTTGCAGGTGCCAAGAAAACACACAGGCAATGGACTTGCACCGCTCTGGATGAATACTATATAAATTTATAGTAAGCACTGATGAGAGGTATCCGATGCGCACCATCCACAAAAGCTTTTCCCTCAACCGCTTGAAGATGCTGAGATCCATGCCAGCAATCATTCTTGCCTGGCTGCTGGCCGATTGGCTGGGGCATCCATCTACCGCATACGCTCCCGTTCACTGGACCCCATTACTGGGTATCGGTGATGTATATCCTATCGGAGTTTCTCGACCGACCCATGATCTGGCAGAGCTACCTGTGAAATATCAAACGCCAAACAGGTTTCTGGATTGCCTCAATGCATAATCCGACAAACGTATTTCCAAGCGGAACGAATCGGGAGTTGACGGCTACAGCACCACAAGCCTTGCGTGGATCGTTTCGCCGCACCTTTTTCCCACTGATGATCTCCAGAATTGCCGCAGGCTTTCCCTCTCCTGCAGATGACTACGTGGAAAAACAGATTGATCTGAATACGCATCTCATCCAGCACAAGGAAGCAACCTTCATTCTCCGCGTATCGGGATGGTCCATGCGGGACGTAGGCATATTTGATGGCGATGAAATCATCGTGGATCGAGCCATTACCCCCAGCGATGGCAAAATCGTGGTGGCAGCCATCAACGGTGAACTCACGGTCAAACGCTTACGTCGTGTTGGAGAAAGCGTCCATTTGTTGGCAGAAAACCCCGATTTTCCGGTGATTGTACTCAAAGAAGGCGAAGAACTTTGCATCTGGGGTGTAGTCACGCGTGTGCTGCACAGCGTCTAAAAAATCATGCCTATCGTACTGATCGATGCCAATAACTTCTACGTTTCCTGCGAACGGGTTTTTCGCCCTGATCTGGAAGGGAAACCAGTAGTTGTGCTGTCCAATAACGATGGCTGTGTGGTCGCCCGTTCTGCTGAAGTGAAAGCCTTAGGGATTGCCATGGGAGTACCCTGGTTCCAGATAAAGAAGCTGGCCCAAAAGGAAGGCATCATCGCTCTGTCGAGCAATTACACGCTCTATGCCGACATGAGCCAGCGCATGATGACGATCCTGTCGGACTTTAGCCCTATCCAGGAGGTATATAGCATCGATGAGTGCTTTCTGGATTTGCAAGGATTTGCGCCTGAACAATGCCGCCAAATAGGCCAAACTGCCCGCCAGCGCATCCGGCAATGGCTGGGTTTACCCGTAGGGGTTGGAATAGCCCCAACCAAGACCCTAGCCAAACTGGCCAATCATCTGGCGAAAAAGCAGCCCAAATACGCAGGGGTCTGTGTCTGGGAGGAGATACCCGAACAGAAACAGGCCAAAATATTACAGCAGTTACCCGTTACAGAAGTTTGGGGCATTGGTCGTCAGTGGGGTAAGCGACTTCAAGATATAGGCATACTGACCGTCTGGGATCTGCAGAATGCAGACCCCAGACCAATGCGTCAGCGTTTTAGCATCTTGATGGAAAGAATGATTCGAGAACTGCGCGGTGAGTCCTGCATCGCCATGGAAGAAGTGGCTCCACCCAAACAGGAAATTCAATCTTCTCGTTCGTTTGGGAGACCCGTCAAAACGATAGAAGAACTAGGTGAAGCCATCAGCCTGTACATTGTCAGAGCGACTAGCAAGCTACGGCGTCAGAATTCCGTGGCTGCAGCGTTACGTGTCTATATCCGCACCAATCCCTTCCAGAACCACCTGCCGCAATACCAGGCAGCCCGAACCGTAGTGCTCAGCCAAGCAAGTCAGGATACGCGAATTTTCCTGCATGCTGGCAAATTGGCTTTGACTCAGATGTATCGAGAAGGATTTGCCTACGCCAAGGCAGGGGTTCATCTTCTGGAGATCAGTTCGGCTCAATCCGTCCAAGCGGATTTATTCGGAGATATGGAGGCCAAAAAGCGCGCCAATCAGCTAATGGCCACGCTGGATCAGATCAATGCGCGATTTGGCCGCAACGTTCTACAGCCAGGTGTTGCTGGTTTACAAGAAACGCGAAGCTGGGAGATGAAACGCGGGAATAAATCTCCTGCTTACACAACCCAATGGAAGGAACTGGCCAGGGTGAAAGTGGAATAGGGAAAAACGCACTTGCGAATGACTGGATTTGCAGTTGAACCGGTCATTAAGGGGGGGTGACCTTTATGCCCTCAAAACTTGTCACTATGGCTGGAAACTATAGCAGTTTTTTGAGAACGGTTTTCGGGAATTGCAACCTTTTGATTTATGGTACAGCAATTACCGCCATCTGAAGACTCTCGAAAACGGTGGTTTTTGTAGTGGTGACGGGTGATTGGAAAGAGTAGAGCAGGGGAGAGGAGAGCAAAGGCTCTGGTGGTTGGGTCTTGCAACGATTGCGGAACTGATTGACGAGTGGTTATCGGTGGTTATAATCAAATCATGGATAGCAGAGCCATCATCAAAAGACTGGAAGCCGATGGTTGGGTGCTGGTGCGCGTTCGCGGTTCGCATCATCAGTTCAAGCATCCTGATAGAATTGGGCTGGTGACGGTCAAACATCCCGACTAAGGATATTCCCGTGGGTACTCTGCTTAATATCGAAAGGCAAGCTGGCTGGAGGTCATCATGAAATTCCCCGTCGTACTCCATACCGATGACGGGCAGCGCTATGGCGTCACCGTGCCCGGATTGCCGGGCTGCTTTTCTGTGGGCGAAACGCTAGACGAGGCGCTCGACAGTATCCGCGAAGCCATAGGTCTGCACCTAGAAGGTATGGGCGAAGAGGGTACGCCTCTCCCGGAACAGCATTCGCTGGCCGACTATCAAGCCGACCCGAACTACGCGGGCGGCGTCTGGGCGGTCGTGGACGTGGATGCTTCTCGCGTGGAAGGTAAGACAGAGAAAGTGAACATCACTCTGCCGCGTAATCTGATTCGCCGTATTGACGAGGCGGCAAGAACCAGAGGGTCCAGTCGTTCAGGCTTTTTGGCCGAAGCTGCGCGGCATGCGCTTCGGAAGGGGTAGACCGATCCAGAGGTCGTCCCCCAAAAAAACGGCTATGTGCCTTTTTGCTGGAAACTAGCGGCTTTTGAGGTCAGCATACCTAGTGCCGAAAGTGACGAAGGTTGGAATAGAGAGGCTGAAGGTGACCGATTTCAGAAGGATCCATGGTTGGATTGGAGTGAGTGCCTAGTCCACGTTACTATAGTCTATTGCCATTTCCGGCTATGACCAGGCACTAACACTACGCTTGATCTTAGGCGTCAGCCACAAGTGTGGGTTGAAACGGAGGTGGTAACAACTTGCACAACATCAATGTGCTCATCACGCGCAACATACCCAGCAAGGATAAGGCAGGTGGCGGATTGAACGCGAACTATTTAACGGAAGCTTAATGACTGATGCTCGGGAAGGCGAATTCGCTAGTGCATTCGATTGGGCCGTCGTTAGACTTGCGACTTTTTTTCCGGCCTCGGCATCAAAGGCTCGGTTGCTTTTTGGCTCGGTCTCCCTTCTTACAAGGGATCGTCCACGCCCGCACAGCGCTCGAAAGCTTGACTGTCACAAGCTTACTGGTAGAAATGGCAAGGTTTTCTTCAAGCGGACGGTACTTAGTATTCATAAATAAATAACTTGTACTCACTATATAGCGGGTATAGTCTTGCGGCATGGAAGCAGACGCACTGATAGCCGCTCGACACCAAGCGCTCGAAGGGATACTGGATGAGCGGCAGAGACGGCTATATGCGGCAGTAGAAGCGAAGGTGCTGGGTCATGGCGGTGTCAAGCGGGTGAGTGAGGCTACCGGAGTCGCGCGGGGGTCCATCATGGCGGGTCTCAAAGAGCTCAAGGATCCGGAGAACAGGCT
>NZ_JACKZA010000041.1 GCF_015100155.1 Acidithiobacillus sp. HP-2
GCCCAGTTCCACTGCCTGCTCGAAGATCTGGTAGAAGGGAGGCACCTTACGTTCGGCCATGACTTCTCCCAGCTTGCCTTCAGCGGGCGCCTCCTTGCTATGGCCCTTCACAAAGTAGGGGAAGGCGTTCATCGACAGAAAAATATGGACGTCGGTTCCGGATACCGCCGCTACGGACGCCGCCATGGCGGCAAATTGCAACTTCTCGCGCTCGCCGCTTAAACAAATGATGTACATGCCTGACATTGTGTCTCCAAACGAGTTGCAAATGGTGAAGTGGTTAAATGTCAGCAAATTTGGTGCCAGGGGTGTATGTCTGAATTGTATGCTGGATTTAGTTTCATGGTGATCACGCTTTTTTTAAAATATTCAATATAATGGCAGGATATTAAATAATTATTAATTATGTATGCCAGACAAATCAATGCGTCATGACACGTCATGACGTGTCATGAAAATCTGTATGACATATCATGGATTAATCATCAATATTTAGCTTTATTGCGTACATTATTGAGCGTAACTAAAAAAGTTACAATATGTTTATATGTAAAATAAAACATAATAATAAGTAACAAAAAATGATTTAAATATTTGTATAACATATTGTTAAATAATTAAGAATATAATTTATCCGTTAATTGCCTTGTTACCAATAAATTTAAATCCGAATCACTCGCGGTGATAATATTAAGGATTTATTCAGTGGCATGGTTATTGCTTTTGATGGGTTGCTGGCAATCAGCTGTGTTAGCAAAAATCTGAAGTCCTTTGTTAGGAGGAGGTTATGAATAAATTGAATATGAACGTCGTCAAATCGATGAAAGGTAAAGGATTGGCCGTTGCAATTGCTTGTGCATTGGGTGCGATGGCGCCGCTGACCGCCAATGCGGCGATCGGGGCTGCCAGCCTGTTTGGCCAGGGCCGCATTTTGGGTACAGGAGCAGTAACGGCGATAGACGGTGCCGCTGGTGGTGGTATCAACCCCTGGGCAGTGATTTCGGGCTATGGCACCAACCAGCAAATTGGCGCGACCGCTTTTTATTCGCACGTATTGCTGAACAACTACAATATGGACGCCTATGGCGCATCGGTCGGACTCTTCAACCGTATTGAGCTTTCTTTTGCCCGCCAGAGTTTTGGGTTGGGGAACACCGGCGGAACTTTGGATGGAGAGATCAATGATTTTGCCTACGGCGGAGGTGAAACTGCTGCTCAGCGTGCTGCACCAGCCTCGGCCATTCTTGACAAAGCAGGTCTCACGTCATCAGCCACGCCCGCTTTTTTTGGCAACAGCTATGAATTGAACCAGGACATTGTTGGGATTAAGGCCAGGCTGTTTGGTAATGTGGTGTATGACCAGAACTGGTGGGAGCCGGAAGTATCTGTTGGTGTGGACTTGCATCACAACGAGATGCCGAAAAATCTGGCTACTACGCTGCATGTGGCGCGCAACGGCGTCAGTTATTATCTTTCTGCCACAAAGGTATGGCTCAATGGGATATTCGGTCTGACCACCCTGGCAGATGTGAACATTGATGTCACTAATGCCAATCAGCAAGGTTTGTTGGGCTTCGGTGGTGCAGATGGCATGGGTTATAAAGTCTTGCCAGCGGCCTCGGTAGGGGTATTTCTGAACCGCCAGGTCGTGTTGGGTGCTGAATATCGGGATATGCCGCAGAATCAGTTGATAGCATCGAAGTCATCCCCGCTTGCCCCACTTGCCGACGCTGTCTCCAAAACGAGTGCCTGGAAAGACGTGTACATCGCTTGGTTCCCCTACAAGCAGCTTTCTCTGACAGCAGCCTATGTGGATCTGGGTACCATCGCTACCATGAAAAGCCAGAACGGGTTGTATCTGTCTCTGACCAGCAGCTTCTGATCACAATTTTAAGAGGAGTTTACCATGTCATTTATACGAACCTCTTCCCGTCTTTCGGCAGTAGCCAAGGGCGTCGCTCTGGCGGCAGGGTTTACGGCTGTTGCCATGATGGGGATTTCGACGGCATCCGCTCAGGATTACTATGCCCAGTACGGCGGCAAGGCCGGTATTACGGCGTTGATCAATACGTTTGTGGGTAATGTGGCTGCAGATCCGCATATCAATTACTACTTTGCACATACCAATATTCCTCACCTGAAGTACGAATTGGTGCAGCAGGTGTGCATGGCGGTGGGTGGTCCCTGCAAGTACACCGGGCTGAGCATGCGAAAAGCCCATGAAGGAATGGGTGTAACAACGGCAGCCTTCAATTATCTGGCTCAGGATATGATGGATGCGATGCAAACCCGAAAGATTCCCATGGCGGCACAGAATTACCTGATTGCCATTCTGGCTTCCATGGAACCGCAAATCGTTACCGCTAACGGCCCATTGGGCTGAACAGGGTCACGAAGTAAAACGTTGTATGCAGTCTCCTCCTCCCGCTAGCAAAATCGGGAACTTCAGGCTCCATCCTGGATGGGGCCTATTTTGTCATTGGATTTGATGGTTAAAATTGTAGACAGATGAATGCATCTGCCCAAAAAATCAGCTACTAAGGAGACGTAATATGAAAAAAATATACAAGCAAACACTGGCTGTGGCAGTGGTTCTGGCCGCTGCCGGCTGCGGAACCAACCCTTTTGCCTGTTCTCCCGGGATTCCCCCGGCCGTACCAGCGGCTCCGGCAGCAAAACCCGCAGCAGTGGCACCTATTGCACCGGTGCAACATACAATTCTGGAGAGTAAACCTATTACCATTACCGGGATTAATTTCCAGACCAATTCTTCCAAACTGATCAGCCATGATATTGCCGTGCTGGACCAGGTAGCTGATTTTGCCCACAAACATTCAGCTGCTGTTCTGGATGTAAATGGTTACTGCAGTAAGACAGGCAGTTTTTCTTACAATCAAAAACTCTCTGAGCAACGTGCGCGAAGCGTTGCCGGTTATCTGGAGGCGCATGGTGTAGCAGCTTCACGGATTGTGACGAAGGGACATTCCTATCTGGATCCAGTCGCCAGCAATGCGACGCCACAGGGACGTTTCCTGAATCAGCGCGTGGAAATCAATTCCAGTATCAAGGTACGTAAAACTGTGCAATAACTGACTTGATGAATCACTAGTCAGACGTCATGATCAACAGGCGATGCTGCTTAGGGTATTGCCTGTTTTTCTTTGGATCACTTTTAATGAAGGAGAATTTGTGTGCGAAGTATACTAAAAACAATCACAGTGGCAGGATTAACAGTGGGAATCTCAGCCTGTGGTCTTTTTTCGGGTTCGGGGCCAGAGAATACGGCTATGCATTTTGTGCACGGTATGGCGAAAGGGGACATTCAGAAAGTAGACGAACTGGTTTATTGGGGACCTGAAGTGCAAAATCCTGCACAACCCTATGCACTGCGGCTCGAAGAGGCGAAAGTGAATGGATATGTGATGGCTACTTATCAGCGCCTGCAAGCTGAAGGTGGTTTGAAGGAGGCCAAAATAGTCAAAAACCAACGAACTACGGTAGATGGTGTTGAACATGCCACGGTGATTATCAGCCTGATTCCTGAGAAAGGAAGCCCTCGGAATACGACGTTGCAACTGGTACGCAGGGACGGGAAATGGTTCGTGAGTGTGGACTGACGGCGTATATACTGTTGCGCGAAGGGCTGGGGGTAGAGGCACGCCTGGTGCGCCTCAAAAATCGCGGTCCCTGGACCCATGTCGGGGTTTTGGTAGGCGGTGCTTTATTTGAAAGCATACCGTCTACGGAACGCACCCGAGGTGGGGTGCACATGGGTAACCTGGACGATTTTTATGCGCCGGAACGAGCTGTAAAGGTTGGCTATATACCGATTGGCTTGGTAGAACCACAGTGTGAAAATTTGTTTCACTGGTGTCATATGCAGGTGAAGCTGCGTATTCCTTTTGATGATAGTTATGACTTGCAGGATGATCGGGCATTATATTGTTCCGAGTTTGTTTATAAGGCCTTTTTGCAAATACAGATCAATCTGGTCTCAGCGGAGTTGAGTACTTTATCCATACCCTTGGTGGGGGTACGGAAGGTGGTATTTCCCGGAGATTTGATCGGGATGAAGCCGGTATTCAATAATATTTACACGTTACGCAGTTGATTATCCAAATCTGAATACATAATGGGGATCAATTATCTGTTGCGTGCATCCATTACGGCGCAGATTACGTATAAGTGAGTGGGCTCTTTATAGGCGCCTCATTCATCATTTTGGAGAACATACTATGAAATCTATGAATCGTCGTGACTGGTTGAAATCAACGGGTAAAATAGCCGCAGCAGCCGCAGTGGCTCCTTTGGTGTTTTCATCCATGGCCAATGCTGGTACAGCAGGTGGTTTGCAAAGCAAAAGTTCTGTCAGTTATCAGGATCATCCCAGTGGCAAGGATATGTGCAGTAATTGCGCGCATTTTGTACCGGGAGCCTCTGCCAGCGTCGATGGTACCTGTAAAGTGGTTGCAGGCAAAATCAGCCCACATGGATATTGCTTTGCCTATACACCTATTTCTAGCTAACGCTTACGCTTGATTAAAAAAAGCCCCTGAACATCAGGGGCTGCAAGCGGGGCGAGTAGAACACTTTAAAACGGTAAAAAGTTACCTCATGATCAGTGTCTGAGTCGGCAGGAACGGAAATGTTTGCCGACAAGCATGAGGAACTGGATGGTTTGCTGGGTTTCCGGTTTTTTCATCATGTCCCAGAGTCCGGTGATTCCCCCCTTGGGCGCGGGGGCGCTGGCGGCCTCCTCAGTGGCACCACTGAGGCAGTGCAGGAAATCGGTGAGGATATGATCCTGATCCATTTTTTCAGCGACGGCGAGCAAACGGTCCATGACCCCGGTTCGCGTTGCCCGGTCGAGCAGGCACATGGCATCGGTCGCCAACGTGGCCAGACGCGAGACCATCTCATCAC
>NZ_JACKZA010000040.1 GCF_015100155.1 Acidithiobacillus sp. HP-2
CGTGGGCTCGGAGATGTGTATAAGAGACAGGGTCATGCCACTCCCGTTTATACGGCAGCACGCCGACAGCTGACGGTGCGCCCCGGCGAAAGTCTCTGGCAAATCGCGCAGCGGGCCGGTGTCGGTATCACCGCTATTGCCCATGCGAACCACCTGACCGAGCAATCCGTCATTCATCCGGGTCAGGTCCTGAATATCCCTTCGGAAACCGCCGTAGCGGCTATCAGTGCCCGCCAGGAACGCGCCGCCACCCAGCCGCGCGCAGCGACTTATATTGTTCGCAAAGGCGACACACTCTGGCAAATTGCCCAGCAGTACCATGTGCAACCCAAGTCGCTCATCCAATGGAACCACCTGGCCTCTGCCAGCGACATTCAGCCGGGCTCACGTCTCACTATTTATACACGCTAATGTAACAAAAGGTACGGGAGTAGCTTTGATCTCAAGCTGATCATCGCCAGGAAGAAGGATTAGCCGTCTGCTACGACGCGCTGAATACATAGGTAATGGGTCGTTTTTTCTATGTAATTATGGGTGGGGATGATGTTCAGTTGATTCCAGAATGTCTGCCCATCACGACGATAACCAAGAATGATTTCATTGAAAAATCCGTCACTACTCAGTGCTGCGTCGATTCTCGGGAGTACCGCAGTTTCAGTCAGGGGACCCAGTAATTGATGCAGTCCCTGTTGGGCAATTTCCGCCAGGGTGTATCCGGTCATGCGGGTAAAACTGGGGTTCGCATAGAGCACCCGATGGTGGGCATCGATCAGCATGACGCCTTCATCGGCTGCCCCCAGAGTGGCTCCCAGCAACATCTGCTGTTCGCGCTGCTTACGTTCCCGGAGGATATTCACCCAGTCTTCCAACGCTTCACTGACCTGGCGGGCAATGCTTTCCAGAACTATCTGGCAGTCGCGCGGAAAAGCTTGCGGATCCCGGTCATACAGGACCAGCAAGGCCCAGGGTTTATGATCACGGTGGATGGGGAGTATGGCTATGGAGCTTAATTGGTAAGGGCGGATGTTTTGTAGCCAGACATGGCGCAGAGCGCCAGATGTAAAAGGTTCATTAAAGAGGGGAGACTGCTCGCGCCAAACCCGAAGCAGGGGACCTTCATCGGCAGGTAGGCCCATTTGCCGTTCCACAAAACTGTCCAGATAGGCCGTGTCTCCCGCATCGGCCAGGGTGCTTAAGCTGCCGTCGTCTTCGAAATGGCAGACCCCAGGCCAAGGCGACTGAGGTGTTTTGTACGGCCAGTGTACACAGGGATTCCAGCAGGGCAGATTCCAGATTGGTATGCGCAATCAACTGTCCAACCGCCTTGTTAAGGGCGAAATATTGGGCGAGACGGGAATGAGGATCGGGTTTGTTGATGTTCTGAAACAGGCGCGCCAAGATCCTTTGCAGCAGGTTAGAGTTGGGGGGCAGGTCGTCGGAAGGACGGGACATTATTCACCACTCCAAGTTCAATGTGGCGGTTGTTGCATAAACTTCAATATGTATTGTGCAACTTCATCAATGACGCTTTCCCATGATTCGGATTGCTGCTGGCGAAATAAGCGCAGGCTTGGATACCAGGGGCTGTCGCTGCGATCAAGCAGCCAACGCCAGTCAGGAGATTTAGCGAGCAGAAGGCAGGTCCTGACATTCATTGCTCCTGCAAGATGTGCAATCGATGTGTCCACGCAAACCAAAAGATCAAGATGATTGAGGATGGCCGCTGTATCTGCAAAATCCTGAATGCGGTCACCGAGGGCGTACATTGGAAAGGGGCTATGTGGTATCTGAGCTTCGCCAGAGCCTTTCTGTAGCGAAATGATTTGGACTCCTGGCAGCGAGCCAAGCGGCGTCAATTGTTCTAAAGAGATCGAACGGGCATCATCGTTTTTGTGGAGAGGGTTGCCAGCCCAGACCAAACCGACCCGAAAACCGGAAATTTCCGAAATATGTTTTCCCCATTCAGTATCCAGTTCACTGCCTACAGAGAGATAGGGCATATTTTGCGGGATGCTGTCTACATCTGTTCTGAACACATGAGGCAGGCTCATGAAAGGAATGTAGGTATCAAATTCAGGAAGCGGATCACCCTCAATGAACAATAAGTCGGCCAATTTGGATTGGGCAAACAGGCGGTATAATTCAGAGCGGGTTTCCAGAATAACCCGTCCACCACGCTGCCGGATAAGGGGCAGATAGCGGGCACACTGGAGTATGTCACCAAATCCCTGTTCGGCATGAACGAGAATGGTTTTTCCGTCCAGGCCGCTGCCATCCCATGCCGTTTGGGCGAAGCGTTGAGGATTGTTGTTGTATTTTACCCTGAAACGGCTTTCATAAAGCCTGAAGCCTTCACGGTAGTGACCACGAAGCAGCAGGAAAGTGGACAAATCAAATGCAGACTCGGGGGATTCTCCAGATATTTCGTAGGCTTTTTTGAGCCATTCTTCCGCTTCGGTAAAATTGTCCTGCTGAAAAAGATAAATTCCAAGCTTGCTCATGGCTTCTGCACAATCAGGCTGATTGGATATGATCTGACGGAGTACGTTTTCAGCATCGGTACCGCGTCGCTGACTGAACAGGCAAACGAACAGATTCAAGGCAGCATCAATATGTCCTGGTTCCAGGGTCAGGAGATGGCGAAGCAGTTTTTCAGATTCCGCAAATGCACCACGTTTTTGTAATGGTACGGTAATGTTGAGCAATGCTACCGGGTAGTCTGGATTGATGGTTAAAGCCTGGCGTAATGCCTGCTCTGCTTCATCAAAGCGTTCGAGTTCGCTGAGTACGTAGCCCAGATTGGACCAGGCGACAACGTAATCTGGCTGTATGCTTAGAGCCCGACGCAGCAGTTCTTCTGCAGTCCGAAAATCTCCGTTCTGGCTGAGGAGTACAGCATAATTCAATAGGGTATCAGGCGCATTGGGGGCGAGAGTGAGAGATTTTTCAAAGAGTTTTTGAGAATCATCGAGTTTGCCGTCATTAAGATAAAGCACCGCAAGGTTACAAAATGCCTGAGCATGTTCCGGATCTGCTTCAATGATGTCTCTAAGCTGTGCTTCTTCATTGGAAAGTTGCTGGCCAAAGGCAAGGGGCCGGCCAAGAACCTGCTGAACAAGGCACCAGGAAGGTATCCATGAAGAAAGAATAACTGCGAGCTCCCATGGCTGATTGATCAGGTGCGCAAGGGGTGTCAGGCTTTTTGATTCACGACAGAGATCGCTTACGGCTTCATTCCAGATTGGGGTCAGTCGATCGGTTAAAAATACCTCATGTGTCGGGAAAAATTCCTGCAGATCCTGCAGATTTCTTCTGTGTTTTTGTATGTACGCGATTTGTTCTGGCTGGTTATATTGTGCATCTGCATAAGACCGCAGCAGACCCATCATCACTGCGCGAAGGTTGTTGACGTACATGAATTTGATGGAACTATCATCGTTAAAATACATATGATTCGGCTCGTCTAGCGATCATCTTCAGTCGAAAGCAGTGCCTTTAACTCTTCTGCGCTGAGGAGATTTCTGATGCTGACCTGATTGCTCCTGTTTTTGATGTTCGATTGAAACATCTGTATGGCCAGGCAATCCAGGATTTCGGAATTTAAACTGCGCTGATGTAATTCCGCATTTTTGACGAGGCACTGATACAGTTCCTCAGGAATTTTATTTAATTCTAAGCTGATCATGGTTCGCCTCGTAGATCTGTTTTTCGATTTCCATTAGCAGAATTCGGTATCCCTGTTCTATGCGTTCAATGGTGTCATCGTTGAATAAATTATCTGGATACGCCGCAGCCTGAGATATAAGTGCCATTTGTTGACAATAAAGATGATATGTTTTGGGAGACATCAATACGCAAGGTTCAATGATTTTATTAGGCAGTTTTTTAATGTTTTGACGATCCAGCATATCGGGTGCATGACGAATCATGGCCGTCAGTCGTTCCCGCTCGTGAAGAATTTCTGCATAAGCTCCAATCCAGTCGTTGGGTTTCAGGATGTTTTGGTATGACGGGATTTGTAGATTGCAGATAAATTGAGGGATTTCTTGTGCAGTGATTGGCCTGGAAAATACATAGCCCTGGATCAGGGTAACGTCAAGCCTACGCAATGCGTTCAAGATGGTGGCATCTTCCACGCCTTCAACGATGAGGCTTTTCCCCAGGGAGCGACTCAGTGCAGAAAGCGCTTGGATGAAGTTGAGATCCTGGGGTTTCCGGTATAGGTCGCGAACAAATATGCCATCGAGTTTCAGAGTATCTATGGGCAGATTTTTTATACGTGCCAGTCCGGAATAGGCTGATCCAACATCGTCCAGAGAAAAAGTCATATTTTTTTGTCGGAGCATATTGATCTGGTCGATCATCTGGCCTGAAATTTCCAGGTTACTGCCTTCGAGAATTTCGAGGGCGATATGTTGCGGGGCGATGTTCTCCCGATCCAAAATGCGTAAAACAGATTGTGCAAATTCTGGGTTTTCCAGTTGAAATATTTCCACATTTACGCTGACTTTAAAATTCAGTCCTTGTTTCTGCCACAGGCTCAAATCATGAGCTGCCTGTTTCAGAACGGCAAAATTGATTTGGATTATTTCTTCTGGTTGTAGATAAGGCAATACCTTGTCTGGTGAAATGAGTTGATCATCAGCCTCGAAGCGCACCAAGGCTTCGACACGAACGACTTTTCCTTTTTTTAAATCAATGATGGGTTGGTATAAAACAAGAATATTCGGCCTTGCTACTGGTTGATAATGGTTATTTCTCTCTTGAAGCATGGAAAAGCTGCCCGGTGATGATTGGGCCGGCTGGCTAGGGATGGGGACAATCTTCTCACCAGACATGGAAAAACCCTACAGAGTGCAGAATAACAATAATTATGGTAGCAGTCAGGATGCATTCCGGGGAAAGAAGGCAAGCCAATATGAGATGAGACATTCTAGGATGCTTAAGATGAAATGGCATGCTGTGGTTCATGTTGCAATGGCCTGTCCGGTAATTTAGGGAATACCTGCTCATTCTCTCAGCTAGATTATTATGTACACCTTCATACCTTAGTTGCTATGCAAACATAACACAAGTTCATATATTCAAAGCTGAAAGAATAAAATAAAGGCTCTTCGTCAGATTGAGTGGGTAGGGGGTAGAATGCTGTGGAGCGGTCGTGCCCTGAATAGGAGTTAGCTGATGGTCCCTGAAGAGCTGTTTTCTCTCGCGTTAGGATTGGTTCCGCCGTGGTTGGTGGATCATGTGACTTTCACGGTGGAGGAGAAACGCCTGGATCTGCACATCAACTTTCCCAAAGGTAGTCGCTTTGCTTGCTCCGTCTGTGGTGAGGAGTGTCCGGTACATGATACCCGTGACCATACCTGGCGGCACATGGATTTCTTCCAGCATGAAGC
>NZ_JACKZA010000043.1 GCF_015100155.1 Acidithiobacillus sp. HP-2
CTGAAATACTGCCCACAGTGGCCGGAAAGCGGCTTTGCAAGCCTTGAAGCTGCCCGGATCTGGGTGCGTGACTTCATCGCCTGGTACAACCATGAGCATCGTCACAGCCGCATTCGCTTCGTCACCCCCGCCCAGCGCCATCGGGGCGAGGATCATGCACTGCTGACGAGGCGCCATGACCTCTATGAGGCGGCCAAGGCGAGAAACCCAGCGCGCTGGTCAGGCCACACACGCAATTGGACACCCGTCGGTGCGGTAGATCTGAACCCGCAGCGGCAGGATAAAAAGGTTACTTAAAAAATGGGGGACGCGACAACTACCTTGACAGACGCCGAAATTGTACAGTTTTTACATGCGGTTCCGCGCACACAGATCGACTTCACTATCCTCACGTCCAAGCTCGCCTTCGAGAGCACGCACGCCGACGACTGCCGCGTGCGGCAGGATGGCGCTCAGGAGTCAGTCAAGAACTCCACCAGTACAGTGGCTGAGGACGAAAGACTAACGAGTTTCGCTAGCGCGCTTGCGACGCTCAGTGCACGAGGAATGAAAAGTGTCACGACTTTGGTTTTGAGCGGGAAATCTCCACCGCTTCATGACCGGTTCTTGGTAATCGATGACGAGGTTCTGTTTCTCGGTAATTCGCTCAACGCGCTTGGAGAGCGCGCCTCGCTTATTCTTAGTGTACCGGACAGTGAGCCGATCCTCGCAAGGTTGAGGGCAATGGCAAAACTGGCGCTGCCATTTGAAGCATATGCTTCGCAGCGCCAGCCAGCACCAGCCTCACCTTCGGGAGGAACCTGACCTGTGGCATTGGCCCCTCCACGTCCTGTCAACGTGACCGCGCCTGTCACACGCCCCTATCCGGAGCCACAAATTCTCTGGCCAACATTCCCTGGCTACGGTGATGACAGCAGAAGTTCAGATTCCTGCGCGTTTCCTAGCTTGCCTGCTATCAAGGCCCGGCGGGCTGCGCGTCCAGCTGAAGTCCTCACCGCGTTTGTCGAGGCAGCCTGGATGGCCCAGGATCGCATACTCATCCTCGACGATTTTCTCTTCAAGCCGCAGGAAGGCCAATCCCTGCAGAGTCGGTACGATCAAATCCTCTTTTGGCTTCCCGACATTTTGGTTGCCAACGACATCAGGGTCCTGACCAACTCACACGAAGATCCGGCTGAGCAGGATGCGATACAAAAGCTATTCAATGAGCATGTTGCGACCATAAACCAACACAATCCTCGCCGCGCTGGCGCGGCGAGGATTGAGATCAGGTTTTCTCTCGGCAGAAGGTTTCCCTACGTGCATGACCGCTTCGCTATTATCGACGACGAGCTCTGGCACTTTGGGGCCACGGTTGGAGGACTCCACAGCCTCGTAAATGCAGCTACACGTGGCTGGAATGCTGAGACACACGACGCGGTACGCTTCTTTAAAGACGCCTGGGATGGCGATGACGATGTTCAACGCGGAGGCTTTCATGGTTGAGTGGCCGCAAGAGCGACGGCGGCGGCTAAGCAACCCAGCCCTTGCTCCGCAATGTCTTGCAGACATCCCTACGGACCTTCTCCGTGAGGTGGAAGGGTGCAACTCATTCGAAGCTCTGGTTCATGCCATAGTCGACGCCTTCAACGAAAAGGCAGATCCACAGGAAAAACTCACTAACCTGTCTACGAACATCGACCAACCGGACGCGTTTGGCGACTATGATGAAAACGTGCGCCAGGTTGTGCTGGCTCTAGCCTGCGTCAAGGCACTCCGAAAGATGCCCACACGCGAGATGTGGGAGTATCTTTGGTCTTTGGCCTGGCATTCTGCCCCGCTCGGAACCTTCCTGCCCCAAGTTGTTATTGCTGCCGCCACCACTGAAGCTGCGTTCCGAGACCAGTTCTTCGTGGTCGCCTGCAGCGTCGTCGAAGTAGCTGCTAAAAACCCGGGACGCCGCGCCATCCAGCGCGATAAGGAGGTTGGCGGAAATTTGAGGGAGCACTGGCAAAAGCATCCTCAGCTCGCAGCTCTTTGGCGTGGGGGCTTCGAGCATAGCTTCCATACGGTTAGTCAAGACGATGACCATATCCTGTCAATCGTTGCCGAGATCGATACGACCGAGTTTGTCCGGCTTCTCGCCCTCTACGATTACCCCGATCCGGTAGCGCATGCCCTTATGTGGTGCGGAGCGTCGTGGCGGTTTGAACGCTGGAAGGCCGTGGTATCGGTGGCACCAGCAGCCTTTAGTGAGCAGGCAGAATGGAACGGTTCCCTGATCCTGCCGCTCCTGCTAGGGATCGCGCGAGATCAGTTCCAGTTCGGGCTCGGCCGTGAGCCCGCCCCGAGCCAAGTTTCCGAAGTGACCGACGGTATCAAGCGGTTAGCCGCCGAGGTTGCAAAGACCATCGCGCCGCGCGCGGATGCCGTTGGATGCATGACGCGTTGGGGAAACTGGCTCGTCCGCACCGCCATTACTGCAGTATCGGCTAACCCGCTTCCGCATCCCACTGATGCCGCTTCGCAGGGCTTCATAGAGGACGCTCTTTTCGATGCTCTCATAGTCGAGATGCCTGCGGATATTTGGAGCCCGGAACCTGCACCGGATGCTGAAACCTGGGAACCTTGGTGTCAGTTCGTGGCCTGCGGCTTGATTGCATTAGCTGAGAAGGCTTCAATGCCTTCCTCAGCAAAATTCCTCGAGCAGTGGTGCATTTCCCCCGATGAATGGCCAGGAAAGCCCGGTCAAAATCTCAGGTTCCACGCTGCCCCCTTGAGCTATGCTCGAAAGTGGTGTACGGGCGCGTTACAACTGGCTTGAATGAGGTGGCGTACTGTTGCTACAAAGGGTTTCCGACTCAAAGAGCAACATAAGGAGTACGCCGTGGAAAAGAATACCGTAATAGCAGGTGGGATGGGAGAGTTGGGTCTGGGCATTGAAGGGATACTTCGACGCGCGGCACGCTCTCTGATTGAGCAGGCCATAGAGGCAGAGGTGGCGGTATTGCTGGAAGAATTTGCGACGGTGCGGATGGTTGATGGGCGTCAGG
>NZ_JACKZA010000042.1 GCF_015100155.1 Acidithiobacillus sp. HP-2
TTGCTGACCCGTGGCCGACCACGGGTCAGCAATGACAACCCGTATTCAGAGTCGCTGTTCCGGACGCTGAAATACTGCCCACAGTGGCCGGAAAGCGGCTTTGCAAGCCTTGAAGCTGCCCGGATCTGGGTGCGTGACTTCATCGCCTGGTACAACCATGAGCATCGTCACAGCCGCATTCGCTTCGTCACCCCCGCCCAGCGCCATCGGGGCGAGGATCATGCACTGCTGACGAGGCGCCATGACCTCTATGAGGCGGCCAAGGCGAGAAACCCAGCGCGCTGGTCAGGCCACACACGCAATTGGACACCCGTCGGTGCGGTAGATCTGAACCCGCAGCGGCAGGATAAAAAGGTTACTTAAAAAATGGGGGACGCGACAACTACCTTGACAGACGCCGGTTCATAGCTGGCGTTCTCGCGGAAGTCGGCGCCCAACAAAGCGTTCCAGTGGATCGCCGCGAAAACGCGGCGCCCGCTGAACGCTGGCGTTAGACCATACTGAGGTAATTCATTGGATAACAAGCTCACATCAGTCAAGAATCCACTTACTATAATAGCCATCTTTGCTGGAATTGCTGAGATTAGTGGCACAGCAGTCTTGCCACTCATAGCACCAGATAACCAAGCGTTATACATATGGTTTCTGATGCTGTTTCCGTTTGCTTTGATCACTCTATTTTTCCTCACCCTAAATTTAAATCACCGTGTGTTATATGTTCCATCCGACTTCAGGGACGAAGACAATTTTGTAAACATCCTCAAGAAATCAACTTACAGTGAGGTTCTTGAATACAAAGAAAAGGAAGCCAACGCAGTTGTGCTGGGGGAAGTGGCTGAATCATATTCATCACAAATTCAAAATCAGGACATTGAACAACCCTCCCGGCAAAACAATTCAGACACAACACCTAATCCGCCTCCGTCAATTGAACAATGGATAAACAACGTCGAGGCAGTCCTTCTTGAATTTGACAGTGCTACTACGCGCTCACAACGGAACCAAATGGATTTAATCGTAGCTCAAATTTCAGAGAGGCGAGTGCGTGACGTGCGACTTGCCGAAAAACTCGCTCTAGAGTCTCTAGAGAAGGAACTTGGAGTGCCCATAGATAGAGAGATGAAGATAGAGTTTGGACAGTCGCGCTTTCATTTTGACGGCATTGCTAGACGAGGCGGAGCATTAACAGCAATAGAGGTAAAATACTTCAAGTCCCGTCGATCGGTACCAATGAATATGAGCATGTGGCAACCACTCCGGCGCAGCCTCGAAGCCCTGTTTCAGTCCCTCAGTGAGGAACAGCGCCGTAATTTCTCTTTCATTTTGGCGCTCGTCAACGACAGCGACGCTAACGAAGTTAAGCAGTTGGCCGAGAGTCGACTTTCCGATCTACCTTTCCCGATCGCCATAAAACTTTATGATTTCGATGCCCTTGTTGCACAGCAGAGTAGCTCACAGGGCTAACTTGGCATTCAACAGGACGCTTAAAAGCGGTGCTCCTTCGTCGCGCCACTTTTAAGCGCCTGTTAATTTATCGTTAGCAGGCATATATGTCCGTCGATTACTTTGGCACTTTCTTTACTGAAGGAGGTTTCGATTTTACGGGCCTTCTCAATGCGGATTTCTTTCAGCCTGTCCGTATCCTGTTTCAGAACCAACACTATGTGTCTGCCGCAAAACTATTGGCTATCGCAATCGATTCCATTGCATTTGTCGAGTATGGAGATATTCCTGACGAAAACGCTTTCGTGAAGTGGCTCAACAGGTACGCCGACCTATCTGCCCTTGGCATAACGGCAGATGAGTTATGGGAACATCGAAACTCCCTTCTTCACATGAGCAATTTGGACTCAAGGAAAGTGCTTTCAGGAAGAACAAGGAGGCTAATTCCCTATGTCGGAGAAATACCCCCAGGGGTGGCGTTTGATGAAACTAGAGCAGGGTATTACAATCTTCAGAAGCTTATCTATGCGATTGGACAGGCTTGCGGTAAGTGGTGCGAAACCTACGGCGAAGATAGAGAGAAGATTCACTCCTTCGTCGATCGCTACGACCTCATCGCCTCCGACGCGAGAATGCTAAGAGTCAAAATCGATGCTTAGCCGTTTGCCTGCTAACCCGGCAGTCAATCGTGCCTGCGCAAAAAGCCGCGCAGGCCGGTTGCTCATACATTAGCCACCTTAAGAGCGAATGCTGTGAACCTACGCGAACTCGAAACCTACCTCCACGAGCACATCCCTCTGTCACTGGCTATGCAAGTTTCTGTCCTCGATGCAACGCCAGAGCAAGTCGTCCTCGGTGCTCCACTGGCACCAAACATCAATCACCGAGAAGCGGTATTTGGCGGTAGCGCCTCGGCGCTGACAATCCTTTCGGCGTGGACGCTTCTCCATACGAAACTCACTGCATCGGATTTCAAGTGCACCCTCGTTATTCAACGCAATACCATGAGCTACGAGAAAGCAGTCACTGGAAGTTTTTCGGCCAGGGCAACAGCACCATCTGCCGAAGCCTGGAAAACATTTACGCGTATGCTTCAGCGAAAGGGGCGCGCTCGAATCACTGTCTCTTCAGTACTCATGCAAGAGGGGGCTGATGCCGGACATTTCGAAGGTGATTTTGTAGCACTGGGAGCCTTCGGTGGCTAACATGGCGATCAAACTCGCTCCATTCGGTCGCTGGACGCTGCACGATAAAGCCGCGCAGCGCCGGTTAGCTCTACGTTAGCGTGCCGGAGAGAAGATGGAAGAACTGCCAATTCATACGCTGATTTTTGAGGAGAACAGAGAAGGCGGGCTTCTGCTTTGCGGCATCAACCACGGCTACAGCAAAGATGACGAACGTCAGGACGCGGCGGGAATAGACCGATCGGACTCGCATAAGTCGTTCTTCTCTGACAGCGAGGTCAACGACTACCCCTTCAGAAACAGGATTGTTTCTTGGTTCGAGCTTTGGGGGTACGAGTTGGCGCGGAGTAAGCGGATAGCGGGTCAATTTGAGCGATCGATCATCCAGACCAACTGGCTACAGACCTGTTCAAACAATGTGCATGGCATGAACACTCAGCGCGCGTGCATCGAGGATCACGAGTCATTCTTGGAGACATGCTCAGCCTTGAAACCCGGCATCATATTCTTCTTCGGCAAGGAACTACTGTGGGCGTTCACCTCGCCAGCACTCAGTACGAAGGTGGAGACAATCTTCGGTGCCCGTAAAGGTGAGATTCAATGGCTTCAGAAAGACGTTTACTGCAACGGAAAGCGCCGCAGGCGATTCCGTTTCGGCTTTCAGCAGTATGAAGAGCTTGCTGTCGTCGCCCTACCGCACGCAACGGGTGCTAAGGGCATAGCAAGCGATTACATCGCCGCCTTCAAACCCGAGATGTCGGAAATCATTGATGGTTGGTGGGCGAGGCACGAAGAGGCGCTAACAAGGCGGTCGAGAGCGACCGGGTAAAGCGCTCGCGCGCTTCACCCGGCGCCTCACCGCTGGCGTTAGGCGAAACGGAAGCATTGTTCATTTTTCATTGGAGTTTTTATGGCACTTACAAAGTTCGGCTTTATCGTCGTCGGGGACGACTTCGTTCAGCATCAAGGCACGGAACGGTTTTCCATGAAAGTGGTTGGCGTAAAAAATGCGAGTCAAGGCCCAGCCGTTGCGCAAGAAATGGTCGCCGAAGGCATTCAACTTATTGAGCTTTGCAGCGGCTTTAGCCCCGTGTGGACAGGTAAGGTTCTCGAAGCCATCAACTACGCGGTGCCTGTCGGCGTTGTGACTTATGGCCCACCGTCAATTGACGGTGTGTATCGGTTGTTGTATGCCAAATAGCAAGGTGCGCCTAATACGGCCTAACGAATAAGGTTAGATCGTGCGAAGCCACGATCTGAACCGTTTGTTGGACGAGCCCGGTTCTGCGCGCCGATCGGGCTGCACAGGAAATATATATTTGGGAAGTACTCCGACGGCGTCTGTCAAGGTAGTTGTCGCGTCCCCCATTTTTTAAGTAACCTTTTTATCCTGCCGCTGCGGGTTCAGATCTACCGCACCGACGGGTGTCCAATTGCGTGTGTGGCCTGACCAGCGCGCTGGGTTTCTCGCCTTGGCCGCCTCATAGAGGTCATGGCGCCTCGTCAGCAGTGCATGATCCTCGCCCCGATGGCGCTGGGCGGGGGTGACGAAGCGAATGCGGCTGTGACGATGCTCATGGTTGTACCAGGCGATGAAGTCACGCACCCAGATCC
>NZ_JACKZA010000046.1 GCF_015100155.1 Acidithiobacillus sp. HP-2
GCCTCTGGAAGCTGGAATTACAAGGGCTTGCCGATGAACTCAATCTGCCGATTCGGGTGTGCCACTTTCCTCCGGGCACCAGCAAATGGAACAAAATCGAGCACCGTCTGTTTTCCTATATCAGCATGAATTGGCGGGGGCGACCTTTGGTGAGTCACGAAGTCATTGTCAATTTGATCGCGGCTACAACCACCAGCAAAGGCTTGAAAGTGTACGCCGCCATTGATCCTACACCCTACCCCAAGGGTATCAAAGTCACTGACGCTGAATTCGCTACCATCCAAATTGATCGCGATAACTTCCATGGGGAATGGAATTACGTCATCTCACCAAACAAAAAGTCCATGTAGTTTATTTATGATTCCTTAGTGCAAGTGATGCCATAGACTGGTATCGCGGAGCTGGAGCGAATGACATTACAACACCTTTTCCGACTGATTCAACCGAATACGATAGTAACAGAGACGGCGTTCCCCTCTCGAAAACATCCTTTGAGGACAATCCGCTGTGGCCCTCCCTTGGTGTCCCGCTAGGCACCGATCTGTTCTCGAATGCAGGTGGGCCGGGTGATCCTGCGCCATTTCGCGGACCCGGAGCTCCACGTATTCACCGCCGTTTTGGCGACAACACAGGCTTCGAAGCTGTCATCGCTGATGGCTCGGCCATCAGCTTCTTGAAGCGCCGCCTGCATCTTGACCTCTTGGACTACACCGAATATCTCGGTGGCCTGGCTCTTGTTGTTCCCGATCCCGTCCTGCGCCGCGTCCAGCACTCCATGGTTCCTGCAAAGAGCAATGATGCGGACGAGTGCCTCGTCTACCGGTTGGTGCCCCGTCCAGGTCAAAGTCTCTATGACCTGAAACTGACGGTTCTTGAGCGCCGATCAAATCTCCTATCACGGTTTGAAACTGTCGATGTCCCAGCTGAGGGCTTGGTTACTATCGAAAGTGCCTTACCGTTTGATCAAACAGGCTATGTCATCTCACACCCCATACAGGGGGTCATTGCTTACCAACAGCCACGTCCATTCATTCGCTCAGTGAATCTATCGCTTGGTGTGGCAGGTCGTAGAGTAAGGGTCCAAGTTCCGCAGACAGAGTCGCCTCATAGCTCAACCGACAACTACGAGGTGACCGAATATGCGCATGAAATACCGATTGAGGTCGGTGAAAGACAATCCGACAATGCGAACGCCAGAGTGGTCGAGGCGGAGCAGCGCCGTATCCGAAGGGCCGCTGCCAAGCAGTACAAGCAGACATGGTTTGATGGTACCCAGCGTAATGAAGCATCTTCGTTCTTGCGCGAGCAAGTCGGAAGAGCTAGGTCGTCGGTGATGGTTGCTGACCCCTATTTCGGGGCGCTCCAAATCCCCCGGTGTCAGGGTAGTTGTCGCCTCTCTGAAATGGAGTCAGGTGTAGGGTGGGGGCGGAAAGTGGATTATCGAGATGAAGAGTTATTCAGCAGAACGTAAGGCCGCTGTATTGCAGAAGATGTTACCGCCCACCAGTTTATCTGTGCCAGAACTGGCCAAACAGGAAGGGATTTCTGATGTGACGCTGTACCATTGGCGTAAGCAGGCGATAGCGAGTGGGACGATGAGTGCAGTGACCAAGAAGACCGCAGAGTGTTGGTCTGCCGAGTCCAAGTTGGCAGCGGTGGTGGAAACGGCACTGCTGTCCGAGGTGGAGTTGAGCGCATATTGCCGGGAGAAAGGGCTGTATCCAGACCCTGTCTCTTATACACATCTCCGAGCCCACG
>NZ_JACKZA010000045.1 GCF_015100155.1 Acidithiobacillus sp. HP-2
GTTCGGCCTTCTGCAAATATTTGCCAACCGCTCCCTTAGAAAGACGGCAGGCCTGCGCAATTTGCCGCTGGCTGAGGCCTGCAGCATGTAAACGGATTACTTCTTGAATTGCCTTCATGGTCATCCTCGGTGTGGGCATCCTTGATCTCCTGTAAAAAGAGCCAAGGATGCTGTTTAAGCCAATGAATGACCAGAATGTTTTCTTTTCGCCAAGGGGAAACCTGGACACCGTTCCAGTATCGTGGGCAGTGATTCCGCCATCGTGGGCACCGATTCCGGAAAATCCACAAAAGTGCCCACGATCAATCGTAATGGGTGCCCACGATGCCCCGGAATACGCAACCTGAGCATGTAAAGCGGGCAGGTCATCAGCCTCGGTAAAAATATCCATACCAACAGCGCGGGCTATGAAGCCACCTTCTGGAGCTTCTTCAACGATAAAGTGGAGTTCGGACATGGGCATCCTCCTCATATCCGGCCGGGTGAAACAGGCCCAGGGGCCGGAGGGGTCCAGACAAAAGGTTTTTAAGTGCTTCTCCTCTATGTCAGATGGCCAGTATTTGAGCGTTGCCGACCTTACCGTACCCTCTGATTTTGCGGTCAGCCGTGACCAGACGCAGACCTCAATGGCAGCCAGTACGGCAGATGGTAATTGCTCCTTGGTGCCTTCTGCGTACCAGACCCAGGCGTGCATATCAAGCGTAAAGCATCGCTCATTTTTTGCCGCCGCCGGGTCGCAAGCCGGAGTAGAGATCATCTCCATCGCCATTTTCCGCTGACCACAGCTCGTCCAGCGGGGCGAGGATATCTCCATGGATCGTGACGGTGCCCTTCATATAACCAAACATGCTTTTTGGCGTTTCATCGACGATAGGAACCAATTTGACCAAGGGTTTGCCGCGCTTGCCGATGACCAAAGGCTCATGCGTTGTAGCGACTTCGTCAATCAGTTTCAAAAAGCTGGCTTTGAATTCTGAGACGTTAATATTCATGACCCTTTCCACAAGACCACTACAGGCAGTCATCTTAGACCGCTAGCAGCCCGTCGGTTTTAACTTCGGACTACTGCCAGATTTCGCCCCGAATTTTTTGAAATCGCTCATTTTGAGTCTTTTTCGGTCATTATTGCCCTGTTTTTTGCGGTTTATCTGCATTTTCCTGCCCTACAGACGCAATACGGCCATGCGTTTTATGTTCCACGCCAGGCAGACCAGACTCCATTCTCCTTGAACCTGACGCAGGCCGCGCAAGGAGAACTGCCGGAATCCTATCACCGATTTGATAATCCCGAAGACCGGTTCTACCGTTTGTTTGCGCAGACGGTAAACGCTTCGGCCTGCCTGCGTTTTCAGACGATGTATCATCGCCTGCATGCGGGTTGCATTTTCAGGGAGGTCTTCCGGTTCTGTATGCCGTTGCCGCCAGTCGGGATGGTGTTCTTCTCGGGCCACGGCAATGAATGGGGTAATCCCCAGCGCTTCGCAGGCCTCCACATTCTTTTCGCTGCAGTAACCCGTATCGGACACCAGCGCTTCTATGGGCCCCAGTTGCGCTGTTTGTGCCTGGAGGGTTTCCAACATGGGGATGACCTGTTCCTTGTCATTGGGGGCCTGGCTGACTCCGGTGGCTACCACCAGCATTGTCTGGTCATCCACGGCGGCTTGGGCATTATAGGTTTGTTCAAAGCCACCGCCTGAGACSATGCGGGATTCTTCATCGGTGAGATTGATCTGGTCCTGCGCTTTAGGCGCCGGGTCCGGTGCCTAAAGCGCAGGAC
>NZ_JACKZA010000048.1 GCF_015100155.1 Acidithiobacillus sp. HP-2
GACTTCGTCACCTTGCCAGTGTCGGCAAGTCACCGCCGCTTCGGCTCACTTCCTCTCACAGCAGAGAAAGGGCAGACCCAGTGATTACAGTAACAAACACATTGGGCTCTGCATTCCAAACATGCTCAAGCAGCTTTACCCCCAAAAGGGCGGGCTACGCTGGCTGGGCGTACAGTACGTGATATCCCAAGACCAGACGGTATTGGCTGCGGTGGCCGTATGGGTGGTGGGTAACTTCCCTTTGCGGGGCGGGTGCGCACGACCCCGTCGTGCGTTCATACCTTCGGCCTTGAGGATCCGGTAGAAAGTGGACTCTGATGCCAGATAAACCCCCGCATCCGCCAGCCGTGGCACAATCTGGGTGGGTGGCAGGTGTGCGGCATCCGGACGATGACAGGCGTCCAGCACTTCCTGCACCTCGGCTTCACTCAGCTTGTTGCTGGGTGCCGGTCGTTCCACCGTCGTGCGGGCATCCGCCTTCACCATTCCCTGCTCCTCTGTCCATCGCTGGACGGTACGTAATGATAAGCCCGCTTCTGTGCTGGCCCGCGACCGGCGCGCACCACTGTCAGCCGCTTCCTGTATCCAGGCGATCAATTGTTGCCGCTCCAGGACCGGGGTTAATCTTCCCCGATGTCGTCCCCCCAGAGGGCGTTCAATTTTTTTCGCAAGATCAGCAGCGCAGCCGCCTCGGCTAAGGCCTTGTCTTTGCGACGCAGTTCTCGCTCCAACTCACGAATCCGTTTCTGGTCTGCACGACCTTGCGCACCCGCTGTCTGTTTCTGTTGGGTGGCGGTCTGCTGCCCAACGATACAGGCATGTTTCCACCCTTTTACCTGGTCTGGATACAGCCCTTTCTCCCGGCAATATGCGCTCAACTCCACCGCTGACAGCAGGGCTGTTTCCACCACCGCTGCCAACTTGGACTCGGCAGACCAACACTCTGCCGTCTTCTTGGTCACTGCACTCATCGTCCCACTCGCTATCGCCTGCTTACGCCAAGAGCTATGCTCGAAAGTGGTGTACGGGCGCGTTACAACTGGCTTGAATGAGGTGGCGTACTGTTGCTACAAAGGGTTTCCGACTCAAAGAGCAACATAAGGAGTACGCCGTGGAAAAGAATACCGTAATAGCAGGTGGGATGGGAGAGTTGGGTCTGGGCATTGAAGGGATACTTCGACGCGCGGCACGCTCTCTGATTGAGCAGGCCATAGAGGCAGAGGTGGCGGTATTGCTGGAAGAATTTGCGACGGTGCGGATGGTTGATGGGCGTCAGGCGGTCGTGCGTAATGGGCATCTGCCGGAGCGCGAGATCATGACCGCTCTGGGTC
>NZ_JACKZA010000044.1 GCF_015100155.1 Acidithiobacillus sp. HP-2
CCTTTCAGGACATCTTCACGATCAAGAATCGCCACCAGGGGGCTACCCTCTTGAAAGCCTGGTTGGAAAACGCCAGAACCAGCGATCTGCCGCCTATCGTCAGGGTCGCCTACACCATCATGAATCACTGGGATGGCGTGCTCCGATGGTTCGAGAGCCAGATCACCAATGGAATTCTGGAAGGTTTCAACAGCCTCATTCAATCCGCCAAGGCCAAGGCTCGGGGTTACCGCACGCACAAGAACTTTATCAACATGGCCTACCTGATCCTGGGCAAGCTGGATCTCAGGCTACCCACTTGAAATGACGAGGAACCACCTTTTTGTTGAGGGCCAGGGTTTTTTCGCGATATTCGGCCAGACGCAGCAAAATGGTGTCAAGAATACCGCCCTGTTCACCGGCAGCAATCAGGGACACAAACAGCCGATCAAAATACTTGGGGTAGTGGGCCATGGATTGCGAAAGAGGCTCGCCTTCCTTGAGATGCTTGAGGATGCCCTTAAGGAGTTTTTTCATGGGCGCACCCTGGGTGGCGGTAATCAGCAGTTCAAAGGCCTGTACCAAAGGCACCCCGGCGTTGATCATGGTGGAAAGCTGGCGGACCATCACCACCAGTTGGGCTTCCTTGACACCTTTTTCGCCGAACAACGGTTGGGGGATCTTGCGGATAGTGACCGGTACCAGACCCTGCTTGCGCAGGGAAACCCGCACCACATTTACACTGGCAGCGTTCATTTCGCCTTTTTTCTTGTCCTTGCTGCCGGGCAGGGTGGCTTCCCAGACGAAGTCGTAGGTCTTCGCCTCTTTCACCGCCGCTTTTTTTCCTAGTGCTGTTGCCATCAAATCTCTCCCCATCATGCACAAAGCTATCTAGCTTAGAAATGAAAAAAAACAACCTGTGGAAAGCGCATTGTGTTCTAAGCCAAGTTATCTCCCACAAAAACCGCTTTTAAAGCAGCCAAGCCCCGCTCATGATATTCTTTGATGGTATTCCTATGCACATTGAGTATGGCAGCACACTCTTGCCTTGTGGCCGGTGGTTTCCCATCCAGACCATACAATAAAATCAAAGTGTTGCTCTGGGTTTCTGGCATGCTCGCCAAGGTCTTCACGATGAGGTCCCAGACGTCATTATATATAGCCCAACTTTCCGGCCCGATATCCTCGCAAATTAGAAAATCAGAGCTTTCTTCAATGTCCTCAATGCTAACCACTTCAAATGGTATGTAAGGGACTTCCCTGCCCGGATTTTCATCGTGAAATGCAGCACACATTGCTTTGGATTTTCTTGTTGGAACAAAAACAAGGGTAGAAGCAATTCCCGCCTCCTGAAAAGACCACTTAATCCAAAATTTTGCGTAGGAAGGAAAAGAGCCTAGTGTTGAATCAAATCGCTCAGCAGCACGAACGAGTCCATAATAAGCGATTTGATAGGCATCTTTATCGGTTCCTCGTCATTTCAAGTGGGTAGCCTGAGATCCAGCTTGCCCAGGATCAGGTAGGCCATGTTGATAAAGTTCTTGTGCGTGCGGTAACCCCGAGCCTTGGCCTTGGCGGATTGAATGAGGCTGTTGAAACCTTCCAGAATTCCATTGGTGATCTGGCTCTCGAACCATCGGAGCACGCCATCCCAGTGATTCATGATGGTGTAGGCGACCCTGACGATAGGCGGCAGATCGCTGGTTCTGGCGTTTTCCAACCAGGCTTTCAAGAGGGTAGCCCCCTGGTGGCGATTCTTGATCGTGAAGATGTCCTGAAAGGTCAGGCGGAACTGGTAGGCCTGCGCCGTCTTGAGGTTCTGGTCTTTGAGCAATTCCTGCAGCTTTTCTTTCTGCTTCATTTTGAGGTTGCAATCGTTCTTGAGCCAAAGC
>NZ_JACKZA010000047.1 GCF_015100155.1 Acidithiobacillus sp. HP-2
CGTGGGCTCGGAGATGTGTATAAGAGACAGATTCAGATCCCAGAAATCGGTAGGTTGGCCGGCTGCCACGTTTTGCTGGATAGCGGCGGAAACCGTACCCTGTCCGGCATTGTAGGCAGCAATCGCCAGGAGCCAGTTTCCACCAAAATAATTGTATAAATAAGACAGGTAATCCAGGGCGGCGTTGGTCGAAGCCGTCAGACTCAGGCGGGGATCCCCGTAACGCGTATTTTGCAATCCAAAACTCCGCGCGGTTCCGGGCACAAACTGCCAGAGCCCTGCGGCGGCGGCAGGAGAATAGGCTTTAGGATTGTAGCCGCTCTCAATGGCAGGCAGTAGAGCCAGTTCCATGGGCAGGCCGCGTTGAGAAACGGCGTTGACTACGTAATAGAGGAAAGGACGCGAATTGCCGAGAATTTCTTCGAGTTTGCCCTGATGCTGCAAAAACCAGGTGCGCCATTTATCGACTTCAACCCGAGACACGTCACTGAGGCGCAGACCCTGGTCAATGTTTGTCCAGACGTTACCTGATCCGGTCTGGTCGCCAAAGGCCCCCGCCGCCTCGAATTGCTGCAGTGTCGCCGCAAGACTGTCATTGCCGGGGTGGTTGCTTACGCTGGAATCTGAAGAGGTCCCAACCGATGCTGCGCCCTGTAAGTCACTTTGTGGCAGCCCTATGGTTTGGCTATCTGCCCAAGCCATAGGACTGCTCCCTAGCACCACCGCAGTGGCGATAGCGATTATTCGTTTGTTCATGTTGCTCCTTCCTGGGCGGGTTCAATCCACAATCGGGCGTCCCGCAGACGTTACCCTTCACAATAAGGATGTCATTATAAACAGCAGCTTGGTACGGCCTTTGCTTACTATCTTAGGGATAGTAAGCAAAACCAATATCCCGAGTCAATCGACTTTTCTTGAGGCCGCTCGCTTGGCTTGCTTTACGCGTCGATTTTTGAAAGCCTTGAACGCAGGCATTACTGGACAGGAAATTGAAGGCAAAGGAAAGATTGCGGTTGAGCTTGGAGAAAGCCTGCTTGGTTGCAAAGCGTATTTCGGCATTGCCGAGGTACTGAGCCTTCTGCGTTACTTCGAGATCCTAGCAGCTTGTCGGACTTTCATTTTGCCTAAAATTATCGTATAATTACTTATGATTCAATGTGATGAGTGATTTTATGGCCCACTTCCTCGATGCTGACCGCAAGACCGATTATCTTCTGCCCCCCTCCATGGACGACTGGCTTCCGGAAGGGCACCTGGCGCGATTTATCGTGGAAGTCATTGATCAGCTCGATCTCTCGCTGCTGGTCCAACAATATGCGGGTCGTGGCCATAAGGCCTATCACCCGGCCACCCTCCTGGCGATTCTGGTCTACGGCTATGCCAACGGGGTCTTTTCCAGCCGTAAACTGGAACAAGCCACCTATGATTCCGTGGCTTTCCGTTACCTCGCGGCCGGTAGCCATCCGGATCACGATACCCTGGCCACCTTCCGTCGCCGTTTTCTGGGCGAACAGCAAGGATTGTTCGTGCAGGTATTGGAA